>NZ_JAWNBW010000006.1:0-248736 GCF_034106085.1 Enterobacter sp. 302C9 | reverse complement strand
GCCGCTTCGCGGTGCCCTCAGCTTATTCCTTCAGGCTATCGGGTCGGGCATGAGCCTGCATCCCTGCAGGCCACGCCCTCTCGGCGCATCCCTGCGCCTCGCCCCGGCCTTGCGGAAACGCTTCGGCGATTTACAGCCGGACCAGAGCGTCGCTGTAAGTTCTTCATTTTCCTGAGGCAATATTTATCGCTTCGGGTGGAAAAATGGCTGGTGAACCCTCGCCCCGTTGGGGAGAGGGTTAGGATGAGGAGGGCGAAAGTTGTCAGACCGGCATTGATTTACGGATAGCGCTCAGCAGCGTCTGCGCGCCCGTTGAAAGCGGCGTGTCTACGCGGGTCAAAATGCCGATAGGTTCACCGGGGCCGGGGGAGGTAATCGGCAGGGCGATCAGCGTTCCCTGGCGCAAATCGTCTTTCACCGCGCCGGAGGGGACGAACCAGACGTAGTCATAATCCAGCGTAAGCTGCCGCGAAAGCGAAGCCGACAGCGTTTCGATACATCCTGAGGGCAGCGTACACCCCTGCATTTGCAGCAAGGTTTCGGCGGTCTGGCGGGGAACGGTTCCTTTTGGGCAGACCACTACCGGCCACTCCATCACGCGGCTTAACGTGACCGTGTCCTGCAGCAGGGGGTGATCGGGACGAACCACCAGCTTCAGAGACTCCAGGAACAGCAGTTCATAGTTGAGGCCGCCCATCAGCTCAGGGTCGGACATGCGACCGATTCCGAGATCCAGTTCGCCGGATTTCAGCCCCGCGAGCAGCATGGTGTTATTCATGGTGGCGACCTGAATCGTGGTATGCCGCTGCTGCTTGTGGAACTGGCCGATAACGGGCGGAAGAATGCCCAGCGCCGCGGTAGGCAGAGCGCCCACGCGCACCACCTCACTGGATTGCTCTTCTTTTCGGTGCAGGGACTGGCCAGCGGTATTGAGCGCATCCAGCACTTTAACGGCGTGCGTGAGGAACTGTTCGCCCACGATGGTAAGCTGCGCCCCCAGCCGGCCGCGGTCAAAAAGACGGGCACCGGTCAGCTGTTCCAGCTCGTTGAGGGTTTTTGAGAGCGCAGGCTGGCTCAGGTTGAGAGTTTCAGCCGCACGCCCCAGCGTTCCCTGTTGAGCGACGGCCACAAATGTATGCAAATGGCGCAAGCGTATGCGCTGACTGAACAGACCATTTTTTTCCATAGACGATGTTAAAAACAGAGCGATGCGGGTGACAAGTTAAGTTGTTTAATTTTGATAACCTGATAGCAAAATATTTTTAACATTTGATCTGTTTGAGTTACAACATGTTTTTTGGCGGGGGAATAAAAGCGAACATCCTTGTTCGTTTATTGCTCACTGCGGAGGGGTATTGTCTACCGGTTTAGATCACGCCGTCGCCGCCATCGGAGCACCACACCTGGCCGGACGTAAATGAACATTCATCCGAGGCCAGCGTGACGTACAGCGGGGCAATCTCGACGGGCTGGCCCGGACGTCCCAGCGGGGTGTCGCCACCGAACTCCTTCACTTTTTCCATCGGCTGCCCGCCGCTGGACTGCAGAACCGTCCAGTAAGGGCCAGGAGCAACCGCGTTGACGCGAATGCCTTTCGGACCCAGCTGCTTGGCTAAGGATTTGGTAAACACCGCCAGACAGGCTTTCGTCTGGGCATAGTCCAGCAGCACGGGGCTGGGCTTCACCGCCTGAACGGAGGAGGTATTAATGATAACGGACGACGCTTTCAGGTGGCGCAGGGCCGCCTTGGTGATCCAGAACGGAGCGTAAACGTTGGTTTTAAACGTTGCGTCAAAATCTTCCGTGGTCAGTTCCTCAAGCGATTCACGGAACTGCTGACGGCCGGCGTTGTTGACCAGAATGTCCAGCCCGCCCAGTTTCGACACGGCTTCTTCGACCAGATTCTGACAGAAGGTTTCGTCCCGGACGTCACCCGGCAACGCGACGGCCTTGCGGCCTTCCGCTTCGATCAGCTCGATGACCTCAGCGGCGTCTTTTTCCTCTTCGGGCAGGTAGTTAATGGCAACGTCAGCGCCTTCACGCGCATAGGCGATAGCGACCGCGCGACCAATGCCGGAGTCACCGCCGGTAATCAGCGCTTTTTTGCCGGCAAGGCGGCCATGCCCTTTATAGCTTTGTTCCCCGTGGTCGGGTACGGGCTGCATTTCGGATGCCAGTCCCGGCGGCGTTTGCGGCTGTTCCGGGAACGGGGGCTGCGGGTAAGCGTTCGTACGTTGTTTAGTATCACTCATAGCTGACTCCTTAAGCCAAGGGGTGAGATTTGATGGATAACTGCAGCGTTAACGCTTCGCTGAATTATTTCTGCAAACGATCTACACGGACGACGGCAGGAGATGATTTTTTATCAAGCGAACCGTTGATACTGATCATCTGGTCGGGTTTTACCGTTCTGCCGTCGAAGACTGCCTGGGGAATAATAACGTCGATTTTTCCGGTTTTATCCTGAAATACAAACTTATCGCCGCTACCGTCAATAAGATTACCGCGTAATGAAATTGTCGCACCATCGTGCAATTCTTTTGCCTGCCTGATGGTCATAATACGCGCGTCGTCGGTTCCGCGATATCCGCTATCAAGCGCGTGGGGAGGCGGTGGCGCTTCGCCTTTTTGTAAACCCCCGTTATTATCTGCCCATGCGGCCGGAGCCAGAAATAACAATAAAGCGGAAATAAGTGATAATTTCATCCGATATCCTTCATTTTGCGTGTCTTGACTTATTAAGTATTGTTGCTATTCCTTTATGTGGCAAATGTGATAAGTCCTAAAAACATTCGCGTTAGAAATCAAAATTATCGGATAATAAGCGAAACGGTGACGATGACCATGAAGCGTGAAAATGAAAAGTTACCCGGGATAGATGAGAGTTACCGTTTGCTGACGTTTGAATACGCGTTTCGTCAGGTGGGTTTTATTGTTCTGCTGGGTATTATCGTCGCGGCGATTGCCGGTCTGTTTTCCAGCGGAATGGTCAGCGACACGGTCAAAACGAATTCCTCTAAATCATTGACCATAGACTATGAACGCTTTGGACGACGGGAGACAGAGACCCGGATGGCGCTCGCGTTTCCGGTGCAGAGCGAGGGGAAGTATGTCCTCAGCATGACCAGCGAGAGCAGCGATGCGTATGAGCCCGGCAGCGTCTGGCCGCAGCCGGACGCTATGTTCAGCCGCGGGAAGACTCTCTATTTTGTCTATAACAACCTGAAAAAAACAGACAGCTTCTCCGTGTTACTCTTCACGACACCTTCCAGAGCCGGTAAATGGAACACCGTCATCCGCGTCAACAGCGAGCCGGAAATTAACATCTGGCAATTTATTTACCCCTAGGAGGCTGATATGGATATGGTCTTTCGCGCGCTGGCTATTTATCTGTTTCTGGTGGTGGTATTTAAAGTGGCCGGGCGTCGCGCGCTGCTGCAGATGACCAGCTTCGATCTCATTCTGCTTCTGATAATTAGTGAAGCCACGCAGCAGGCGCTTCTCGGACAGGATTTTTCCGTCACCGGCGCGATGATTACCATTACCACGCTGGTGGTAGTAGATATTATTTTCGGACTAATGAAGAAGTATTTTTCGCCGGTGGAGAATATTCTGGATGGCACGCCTGTTATTCTGGTGGAGAACGGCGTGCCGTTAGCAGATAAACTGAAAAAAGTTGACGTGTCCTGTGATGATATTCTGGTGTCAGCGCGCCAAAATAATGGCATTACGGAAATAAGCGACATTAAATATGCCATACTTGAGCGCAATGGGCATATTTCAATCATTCCTTTCGAGAAATAAGAGGCGGCAAGATGAGCAATCTTTTTCACGACAGCAATAATACCGTGGGTGAACTGACGAAAAAGCTGGCGAGCAAATTAACCGATCTCGGGCTTCGCTTAACCACCGCGGAATCCTGCACGGGCGGAAAGCTCTCGGTGGCGCTTTGCGCAGAGGAAAACACCGCCGAATTTTATGATGTTGGGCTGGTCGTGTTCAGCGATGAAGCTAAAGCGCGGATCCTCGGCGTGCGTCCCGAGACGCTGGAGCGGTTTACGGCCGTGAGCGAGCAGACGGTAACCGAAATGGCCGCCAGTATCCGCGACATCGCCCAGGCCGATATCAGCATCGCCATCAGCGGCTACGCGGGCCCGGAAGGGGGCGACGACGGCACGGCGGCGGGGACGGTCTGCTTCGCGTGGAACATACGCGGCGAGACGAAGACCCGCACCGTGCTTTTCTCCGGTGACTGTCAGGACGTGGTCGAAAAAGCGGTGCATTACTCGCTGGCTGAACTGGTGACAACCTTGTCAGACGGGAATAACGGATAAACTCACGTGGAGGTTCTATGGCTGTCATAGTGATTACCGGCGGGACGGCGGGCGTGGGAAAAGCCACGGCGCTGCACTTTGCAAAGGCGGGTTACGACGTGGGGCTCATCGCCCGCGATGAGGCCAGCCTGCACTCTACCCAGGAGGAGCTACGGCGCTTTGGCGTTAATGCCCACGCCGTGCAGGCGGACGTCGCCGACAGCCAGGCGGTGGTGGATGCCGCTAACGAAATTGAGTATCGCCTCGGCGCGATTGATGTCTGGGTGAACAACGCGATGGGGGCCATTCTGGCGCCGTTTCGTACCCTCACGCCGGACGAGTTTCGGCGCGTGACTGAGGTGACGTACCTCGGCTACGTGAACGGCACTCGCGCCGCGCTCGAACTTATGGTTCCGCGCGACAGGGGGGTGATTATCCAGGTAGGTTCCGCGCTGGCCTACCGTTCCATTCCGCTGCAGTCAGCCTACTGCGGGGCAAAAGCGGCGATCCGTGGGTTCACCGATGCGGTGCGTACCGAGCTGATGCATGAGAACAGCCGGGTTCAGCTTTCGATGGTCCAGATGCCGGGGCTCAATACCCCGCAGTTCGAATGGGCGAGGAATAAGTTCGCCTGGGCGATGCGCCCGGTGCCGCCGGTCTTTGAGCCTGAGGTGGCCGCCAGCGCCATCTTCAGGGTGGCGCAAAAGCCGGTACGCGAGCTGTGGGTAGGCAGCAGCACCATCCAGTCCATCGTCGGGCAATTTTTCTTCCCCGGTTTTCTTGACCGGCTGATGGTGAAAAAGGCGTGGGAAGGCCAGATGACCGACGATCTCAACGCGCCGGATCGTCGGGACTATCTCGACCAGCCGGTTAACGATCTGCATAAAATCCATGGCCGCTTTACTGACGAGGCGAAAACCCGCGCGCCGTCCGTCACCTCCGGCATGCCGGGGAAAGTGGCCCTTGGCGCCCTCGCGGTGGCGGGAATAGTGCTGACGCGTCTGATAACTCGCCGGAAACCGTAGTCAGCGCAGCGCGCTACGGTGCGTCCAGAACCAGCGATAGCCGTAGCCGCCAAGGCTGAGCTGAACGGTTTTACCGCAAATCAGCGCGTCATCGTAGCGCTTGTCCTCGAGACAGGCGGTCCAGGTGGCGTTGCGGATCCCTTTGGCGGTGAACTGTACCGGCTGGTCGCTGAAGTTAACGAAGGTCAGGATGCTGCGCTCGTCGGTCTCGTAATAAAGCCCCAGTACCGCGTCATTATCGATTGCGATCAGGCGAAAGGGCGCAACGGCTATTTCGGGGAACTCCGAGCGGGTAGTGGCAATATCGATGATCCGGTGCAGGAGCGAGTTGTGGTGAAGCAGCGAATCGGCGACGTTGACTTTCTGATAGCGGTAAGGGCCATGGTCGATAATCGGCGCGATAAATTTTTCCGGGTCGGCTGCAGAGAAACCACCTCCTTGCGATCCTGCCCACTGCATCGGGGTGCGGACGGCGTAGCGCTCCTCCAGATCCAGGTCGTCGCCCATGCCTATCTCGTCGCCGTAGCGCATCACCGGGACACCCGGCAGGGAAAACAGCACCGCGTGGCAGAACGCCAGCCGCTTCCGATCGCCGTTGAGCATCGGGGCCAGGCGGCGGCGGATCCCGCGCTGATAGACGTTCATCTCCTCATCAGGGGCGAACGTGTCGAGGACAAACTGTTTGTCTTTCTGACTGATGCCTTCCAGATCCAGCTCGTCGTGGTTGCGCAGCCAGTTGGCAAAACAGCAGGAGTCAGGCGGGACGATCATCTTCTTCACCGCATTGCGCAGCGGGCGGGCGCTTTTGCGGGCCAGGCTGACGTAAAAATACTTGTTGAGCCAGAAATTGAGCACCAGATTCAGGCGGTCGTTATTGCCGAAGTAATCTTTATAGGCCTCTACGTCTACGTCCACTTCACCCAGCAGGATCGCGTCCGGATTGCGCTCTTCGATAAGACGCCGCATATGCTCGAGGATCCACAGCCCTTTTTTTTCATCACCGTTTCCCGCCTGGGTGGTGAGGTGGGACGCGGCATCGAGGCGAAATCCCGACACGCCCAGCTTGAGCCAGAAGAGGATGATGTTTTCAATCTCTTTAAGCACCGCGGGCGAGGTGAGGTTCAGATCCGGCTCGTGGCGATAGAACATGTGCCGGTAGTATTGTCCCGCCTCGTCGTCCCAGGTCCAGATGCTCTTTTCCACGCCGGGAAACATGGGGGGCGTATCGTCCTCGTCGTTATCCGACCAGAGGTAGTAATCACGATAGGGTGACGCCGGGTTGCGGCGGGCCTGCTGGAACCAGGGATGCGCGTCCGACGTGTGCTGGATCAGCAGCTCGATAATGACCTGCATGCCCAGCTCGCGGGCCTGCTCGATAAAGGCGATGATATCGGCCAGCTTTCCGAAGCGGGGATCCACCTGGAGGTGGTCGCTGACGTCGTAGCCTTCATCGAGAAAGGGCGTGAGGTAAAACGGGGTGATCCAGATGACCGTCGCCCCCATGCGGCGTATATAGCGCAGCTTGGCCGCGATCCCGGCGATGTCCCCGCAGCCATCGCCGTTCAAATCATAAAATAGCGCGGTATCAATCTGATAAATAATGGCTCGTGTATGCCAGTCGGTCATAGCGTTCCTCAGTGATAGCCTTCAGTATCCGACACTTTGCCCCGGAAGACGTAGTAGCTCCAGGCGGTGTACACCAGGATCACCGGAATAATCAGCAACGTGCCTACCAGCATAAACAGCTGGCTGGCAGGCGGGGCCGCGGCTTCCCACAGGGTGATGCGCGGCGGAATAATGTTCGGCCAGAGGCTGATGCCGAGCCCGCTAAACCCGAGGAAAATAAGCCCCAGCGTCAGCAGGAAGGGGCGGGAGTGGCTGGCCGGGTTGCGGGTAAGGCGCCAGATCAGCACGCTGAAAAGCCCGACCAGCAGAGGCACCGGCAGGAACCAGAAAAAGTTGGGCAGGGTAAACCAGCGGTCGGCCACGTACTGCCAGCCGAGCGGCGTCCAGATGCTCACTACCGCAATCACCACGACCAGCGCCAGCAGCACGTGGCGGGTCAGCTCGCGCATGCGGGCCTGCAGCGCGCCTTCACTTTTCATGATGAGCCAGGTAGTGCCCAGCAGCGTGTAGGCCACAACCAGCCCGATACCGCAGAAGAGGTTAAAGGGGGTGAGCCAGTCAAGCGCGGAGCCGACGAAACGCCGCCCCTCAACGTCGAAGCCGTTAATCACGGCGCCCACCACCACGCCCTGGCTGAAGGTGGCGAGCAGAGAGCCGCCGGCAAAGGAGTAATCCCAGAATTTGCGGTGCGACGGCGTGGCTTTGAAGCGGAACTCAAAGGCGACGCCGCGGAAGATGAGGCCGATCAGCATCGCGGTGAGAGGAATGGTGAGCGCATCAATAATCACCGCATAGGCCAGCGGAAACGCGCCGAACAGGCCCGCGCCGCCGAGCACCAGCCAGGTCTCGTTGCCGTCCCAGACCGGCGCCACGCTGTTGACCATCACATCGCGCTCCTTCGCATCGCCCACGAAGTTAAACAGCAGGCCGATGCCCAAATCAAAGCCATCCATGATGATGTACATCAGCGTGGCAAAGACGATGATGGCAAACCAGATAACTGAGATATCGACGCCCATCAGTTTCTCTCCTGTTCAGGAACAGACTCAGCGGCAGACAGCGGACGGGCGGGAGTGCCCGAGGTGTTTGACGTCAGCGTATCGACAGGCTGCGGTCCTTTCTTAATCAGCCGGATGAGGTAAACATAGCCCACCCCAAACACCGACGAGTAGACGACGAAGAACGCCAGCAGGCTGATGCTCATCTGCAGGGTGCTGTGCAGCGATACCGCGTCGATGGTGCGCAGATAGCCGTAGACCACCCACGGCTGACGGCCCACCTCGGTGGTGACCCAGCCGGCGAGCAGCGCCAGCAGCCCGGCAGGCCCCATGCAGAGGGCAAACCAGTGGAACGGGCGAGAGTGGAAAAGTCGATGACGATAGCGCAGCCAGACGCTAATCAGCCCGAGGGTAATCATCAGCAGCCCCATCCCGACCATGACGCGGAACGACCAGAAGACGATGGTCGAATTAGGGCGATCTTCTTTCGGAAAATCCTTCAGCGCCGGGACCTGCTTATCCAGACTGTGGGTCAGGATAAGGCTGCCAAGCGCGGGGATCTCCAGACCGTATTTGGTGCGCTCCTCCTCCATATCCGGCAGGCCAAACAGCAGCAGCGGGGTGGCCTCGCCCGGCGGATTTTCCCAGTGTCCCTCAATGGCGGCAATTTTGGCCGGCTGATGCTCAAGCGTGTTCAGGCCGTGCATATCGCCCACGACCGCCTGGATAGGGGCGACCAGCAGCGCCATCCACATCGCCATGGAAAACATGGTGCGGACGGCGGGGGTATCGTTACCGCGCAGCAGGTGCCATGCGCCCGACGCGCCAACAAACAGCGCGCTGCTCAGAAACGCGGCGATAGCCATATGAATAAGGCGGTAGGGGAAGGAGGGATTAAAGACGATCGCCAGCCAGTCCTGCGGGATAACCTGTCCGTTCTCGATAGTGAAGCCCTGCGGCGTATGCATCCAGCTGTTGGAGGCGAGGATCCAGAAGGTCGACATCAGCGTGCCGAGCGCCACCATGCAGGTAGAAAAGAAGTGCAGGCCCGGGCCGACCTTATTCCAGCCGAACATCATGACGCCAAGGAAACCGGCTTCAAGGAAGAAGGCGGTTAAGACTTCATAGGTCAGAAGAGGGCCGGTAATACTGCCCGCGAACTGTGAGAACCCGCTCCAGTTGGTGCCAAACTGGTACGCCATGACCAGGCCGGAAACGACACCCATCCCGAAGTTAACGGCAAATATCTTGAGCCAGAAATGGTACAACGATCGCCAGACGTCGTTTTTTGTACGCAGCCACATGCCCTCCAGCACCACCAGATAGCTGGCGAGGCCGATGGTGATCGCAGGAAAAAGGATATGAAACGAGACGGTAAAAGCGAACTGAATTCTGGCCAGATGGAACGCGTCGAGTTCGAACATGGTCCGTACCTCTGAAACGATGGGGCACGAGAATTGCCGGGCAGTTTATGGCTGCCCGGCAAAACCGATTACGGTTTAGTCTTACCGGCACCCAGCTCGGCACCGGTCAACGGGTCAGAATGTGGATCGGACTTCGTGCGGGCAGACATCGCCTTGACCAGGGTTGCCTGTTCGGTCGTGAGCGTGACGCTTGCGCTGCCATCGCCGCCGTCAACCGCAGGCTGGGGGGACTCAACGTAATCGAAATGTTTATCGCTGTTCCAGCTTCCGCGAACCTCTCCACCTTCAGACATATTGTAGTACTTGTTGGTGAATTCCTCGATTGGCGGCAATTTTCCCGGTGGGAAATTATTACGGATGGACTGCAGCGCCTTCTCAAAGGAGAGCTGGTGCGCCGCCTCGCGCGTCATCAGAAACGCCAGGGCATCCTTTACGCCGGGATCGTCGGTCACGTTGATCAGCCGTTCATAGATGATTTTCGCTCTGGCCTCTGCTGCCACGTTTGAGCGCAGGTCCGCCGTCGGTTCGCCGATGGTGTCGACGTATGCTGCGGTCCATGGCACGCCCGCCGAGTTAGTCAGCGGAGTGCCGCCACCGTACAGCAGGGAGGTGATGTGGCTGTCATTGCCGTTTTCGGTCATGGAGCGATACAGCTCGGCCTCGTTTTCCACCCCTTCCGCCAGCGCGCCTTTGGCGCCTTTATTCAGCATGCCGACCAGGGTACCGATGATTTCGAGGTGGCTTAGCTCCTCGGTCGCGATATCCATCAGCATATCTTTACGGCCCGGATCGTCATCGCTCAATCCTTGCGTAAAGTACCGGCAGGCGGCAGCCAGTTCGCCCTGAGGCCCACCGAACTGTTCCAGTAAAAGGTTGGCGAGGCCTGGGTTCGGTTCGGCAACGCGAACCGTGTATTGCAGCTGTTTGACGTGTCGGAACATGGCGATTCTCCCTGATTATTTTTTTGCTTCGACGCCCGATGCGTCTGAACGCAGCAGGAACTGTTCCGTGGTCTGCGGAATATGGCGAATCAGCCAGTCGGCCATTTCGCGTTCTTCCGCCAGAATCGTCTCGATGGCAGGTACCGAGGCCGTGTCGCCTGCTTTCTTCGCCGCAGCGAGCAGGGAGGTATAACAGGCTATTTCAAACTGTTCGAAAACATAGCCGCTGATTGAACCCTTCACGATCTCATCAGACGGGAACATGCCGCCGATGGACTGGCCGAGCGCCGCCATTTTGCTCATCGAATCTTTTAAAACCGAACGAGAAATATCATTACGGTCGAGGATTTCTTCCAGCAATGTAATTTGCCGTTTTGTCTCATTAATATGCTGCTCAATTCGGGCGCGAACATCAGGATAATTATCGATACGGCTGGCCATGGATTCCAGCATAGATTCGGCTTGCTTTTCCATCGCATGGGCATCGCGTAGCCAGTCATGGTAGTGTTCTACGTGATTCATCATTGTATCCTCATTAGGGGTTCGCTTATTTGGTCTCACTTTCAGCAGCCTGATCGGCACGCGCGGCACTGTAGCCAGATAAATGGCCGACAATATTGGCGTAAATGCTGATGATAATGACCCATAGCACGCTGTTCTTCCACCATATTACGGAAGGGATGGCGAGAATGAACCATATTATGGCTGCCGCTAAATGGCACCGTTTAATTGTCCTGGGACTGATGCTCATTTTATTTAATCTGTATTATTGCGTCATTTCTGCGCTTTTTGGTTAATATTTCCTACGGCCAGGTCGGTGAGTTTAAGGTCGGTCTCTTTTTCTTCTTCCAGCGTTTCGGCAAGAAGCTTAACGGCTTTTTTATAGCCCAGTTGTTCAGCTAGTGTTGCAAGGGTACCGTAGCTGGCAATTTCGTAATGTTCGACTTTTTGCGCGGCGGCAATAAGTGCGGCATCACGTACTTCATTTTTTTCCGTGCTTTCGATGACTTCGTTGGCTTCTTCAATTAAGCCTTCCATCGCCACGCACTTCATGCGCTTAAGCTTGATACCGTCTTCCTGCTCGACGATCTGGTCGATACGTTCGATCTGACCCTGCGTCTCCTCAAGGTGTGCGGTAAAAGCGGCGCTCAGCTTCTCGCTGGAGGCGGCGCGGGCAAGTTTGCTTAACGCACGGGTAAGCTGCTTTTCTGCGCTGTAGGTATCCGAGAGAAGATGAATAAAGACATCCTCGACGCTTTTCATATTCATAATAATTACGCTCCGGTAAAATAAGGAAAGGGTACTGCGAGCTTTTCAGCCCGCAGCATGCTCTCTGGTTTTATTAAAAGAGTATTAAATAAGATCAGGAGTTATCAGATTTACGGCCTCCGCCGTGACTGTTCTGTCCTCCTTTCTTACCCGCTTCAGAAGCGCGTTGCGGATCGTTTTTAAAGTTCCCACCGCTATGCTGGCCACCTTTACGTCCAGCTTCTGATGCTTTTTCACGGTCTTCAGCGAAATTACCGGAACCACCACGATGCTCTGCCATATTAAACCTCATAGTCATATATTGGTTATGTCAGTACGATACGAAAATATTCCGTATCACTCGTCGTTCGAGTAATAACTCTAGTCGCTGTGCGTCATCCGTCAAATGCGTTTTGCTATTTGCGGTTGCGTTATTTTTAAATATTTGTAAATTTGCGCTTCGCTTAAAAAGGAAATATGGATAGACAGGAAGGACTTGTAAACAACCATTCAGATTAATCCTAACTTCGAGCTAAAAATTTGAAAGGTGAGGATAAAAATAATGGCGTACTCGAATTGGTTAATTTGCATTCAGAAGAGAGCCCAAAAATACTCCTTTATAGATAGAAAGCGGAACCCTAAATAATTATAAGGAAAATCCTGGATAAAAGCGTTCAGGCTGAAAGGGCGGTTCCGTTCGGCGCTGTTCAGGGGCCTGATAGCACACGGTTTGACCACTGTCGTCTTAAGATCACAATTCAGAAATTCTTCCCCCCGGAAGGAACGGGTTTCTCTACACTCCAGGTAATATTCACTGGAGGCATGACATCATGGCGAACACCATCACGGCTGATGACATTCGGGAACACTTTTCGCAGGCTATGTCGGCGATGTACCAGCAGGAAGTTCCGCAGTACGGCACCTTGCTTGAACTGGTTGCGGACGTAAACCTGGCGGTTCTGGAAAATAATCCACTATTACATGAACAACTGGCTAACGCCGATGAGCTTGCACGCCTGAACGTGGAGCGTCACGGGGCGATCCGCGTCGGCACGGCACAGGAACTTTCAACCCTGCGCCGTATGTTTGCCATTATGGGTATGTACCCGGTCAGCTATTACGATCTCTCTCAGGCGGGGGTGCCCGTCCACTCAACGGCGTTTCGTCCGATAGAGGATGCGGCGCTGTGCCGGAATCCGTTTCGTATCTTTACCTCGCTGCTGCGTCTTGAGCTGATTGAAAACGTCACGCTGCGCGAGCGGGCCGCGGAGATCCTGTCTCACCGCAACATCTTCACCCCGCGCTGCCTGGAACTGATAGACCTCCACGAGTCGGAAGGGCAGTTTACTGACGCACAGGCCCATGAGTTTGTGCAGGAAGCGTTAGAAACCTTCCGCTGGCACCGCCATGCAACGGTCGATCAGGAAACCTATCTGGCGCTGCACAACGAGCACCGTCTGATTGCCGACGTGGTCTGCTTCCCGGGCTGCCACATTAACCACCTCACGCCGCGCACGCTGGACATTGACCGGGTGCAGGAGCTGATGCCGAAGTACGGCATCGAACCAAAAATTCTGATCGAAGGGCCGCCGCGTCGCGAGGTGCCCGTCTTATTGCGTCAAACCAGCTTCAAGGCGCTGGAAGAGCCGGTGCTGTTTGCCGGTGAACATAAAGGCACCCACACCGCGCGCTTCGGTGAGATTGAACAGCGCGGCGTGGCGCTGACCCCGAAAGGCCGTGAACTGTACGATAGCCTTCTCGCCCAGGCCGGTACCGGTAAAGATAACCTGACCCATCAGCTGCATCTGCGGGAGATCTTTAGCGCCTTCCCGGACAGCGAAATGCTCATGCGCCGTCAGGAGCTGGCTTATTTCCGCTACCGCCTGACGCCAGCCGGGGAAGCGCATCGGCATGCGTTTCGTCCGGGCGACGATCCGCAGCCGCTGATCGAGCGCGGATGGGTGGTTGCCCAGCCGATCACCTACGAAGATTTCCTCCCGGTCAGCGCCGCGGGGATTTTCCAGTCCAACCTCGGGAACGAAACCCAGGCCCGCAGCCACGGTAACGCCAGCCGCGATGCGTTTGAAGACGCGCTGGGATGCCCGGTGTATGACGAGTTTACGCTCTACCAGGAGGCTGAAACGCGCAGTAAACAGCGTTGCGGTTTGCTCTGAAATCGTTACTCTGCTGGGGTGTGATGGAAAAATTAAGGTCGTTATGCAAAATCCTTCCGCCCCTGTGGTTGAAACGCGCCAGGGCGCACTGTCTGGTTTAACCGATGAAAACGTCCACGTCTGGTGCGGTATTCCCTACGCCGCGCCGCCCGTGGGGGAGTGGCGCTGGCGCTCGCCCCGGCCGCCTGAACGCTGGGATGGGCTGCGCGAGGCCACGGCATTTTCGCCCTCAAGCTGGCAAAGCAGCGAGTATTGTCAGGAGCTCGGCGGCGGCGATCCGGGCCAGTTTTCCGAAGATTGCCTCTACCTTAACGTCTGGTCTCCCGCAGAGCGGGCCGAGCCGCTTCCGGTTATGGTCTGGCTGCACGGAGGCGGGTTTACGATTGGTGCCGGAGGCCTGCCGCCGTATAACGGCAAAGCGCTGGCCATGCGTGGCGTGGTTGTGGTCACGATCAACTACCGTCTCGGCCATCTTGGCTTTTTCGCCCATCCCGCGCTGGAAGGCGAGGAAGGGCGCGTGGTGCATAATTTTGCCCTGCTGGATCAGATCGCCGCGCTCGAATGGGTGCGGGATAACATCGCCGGGTTTGGCGGCGATCCCGCCAATGTGACCCTGTTTGGCGAATCCGCCGGCGCGCGCAGCGTGCTCTCTCTGCTGGCTTCTCCGCTGGCCGAAGGATTGTTCCATAAGGCGATTGTGCAAAGCGGATACACCTTGCCTGACACGCCGCGCGAGCAGGCCCTGCAAAAAGGGGAAGCGCTGGCCGCCCATTTCGGGCTGGAAAATGCGACCGCCGGGCAGCTGCGCGCCATTCCGCCCGAGGCGTTCTGGCCGCTCACCGCGCCGCTGAACGTCGCTCCGGCGCCTATCGCAGGAGACTGTGTTCTGCCGGAAGCCATGCTTGACGTCTTTTTCGCCGCGCGTCAGCATCCGGTGCCGGTGATGATTGGCTCCAACAGCGATGAAGCCAGCGTGATGGCGGTGTTTGGCATCGATCTCGCCGGACAAATCCAGAAGCTTCGCCGGGAGCGCCGCTTCGGGCTGGGGCTGATTAAGCTGCTCTACCCGGGCGTGAAGGGCGATGAAGAGCTGGGCAGGCAGGTGTGTCGCGACATGGCGTTTACCACGATGGGCTACGTGGTGATGCAGGCCCAGCAGCGCGTCGGCGGATTGTGCTGGCGTTACTGGTTTGACTATGTCGCAGAGGCGGAACATGGCACGTACATCAACGGCGCCTGGCACGGCAACGAAGTTCCCTACGTCTTCGATACGCTCGGTCAGGTAGACCCTTCACGTCAGTACGTCAATGAGCGAGATCTGCAGTTTGCTGCCCAGGTGGCGGATTACTGGGTGAGTTTTGCGCGTGACGCGGGTCGTCGCGAGATCCTGCCCGGGCCGACGCACTGGCCCGCGTGCCGTAAAGGGCGGGACGTTCTGTTACGCATTGGCGTGAATAAACATGCAGCTTTCAGGCTTGAAAACCGCTTTATGCGCGCCCGCATGAGCCTCTTCAAACGGGTGATGAAGCACCACGTCAGCCTCGATTAAGCAAACAGGCGCGAAACGCCGCCAGTCCATTTTCCTCGCCTGGCGTTTCGCGCAGCACCAGCCGGTAGCTTGCGCCGGTTTTTATGCTTGTCTCATAGGGCCGTACCAGCCTTCCCGCGTGAATATCTTCTGCCACCAGCGTTTCGTCGGCGATGGCGACGCCGAGCCCCTGAATGGCGGCCGTAATGGCGAGATCCATCGTATCGAAGTGTTGATTTTTATGCATGGCAAAGCCCGGACCTTCCTGTTTCGTCAGCCACAGCGACCAGTCTGTCTTGTCCCTTGTCGGGTGCAGAAACGTCAGCGAACCCAGCGCAGCACCCGCCCGCACCGGGCTTATCACCGGGGTGAGCGCCTCTTCGAACAGCAGATCGCCTGCGCTCATGTGCGTGCCGAACACGATGGCCGCGTCGTAAGACTCAGTTTTGAAATTGACGTTGTGATCGGTGGTGGTGGTCAGCGCGATCTGCAGATCCGGATGCTCGCGCTCCACCTCCAGCAGGCGCGGCACCAGCCAGCGCATGGCGCAGGTGGGGGCCTTTAGCCGGATCACCGTGTGCTGGCTGCGGGCCTGGTCGGCCACGGACAGCAGCTGCTCGAAAGCGGACTGCAGCTCCGGAAGCAGGGCGCTGCCCTGCGGTGAGAGGCGCAGCCCGCGCGCGTGGCGTTCAAAAAGCGGAAAGCCAAACCACGCCTCAAGGGAGGCAATCTTACGGCTCACGGCCCCCTGCGTCAGACACAGTTCCGCCGCGGCATGGGTAAGATTGAGGTGACGCGCGGTGACTAAAAAAGCGTCGATGGCATTAAGGGGGAGCGAACGGCGTGACATAGAAAACACCTCAGCTATGCATTTTTCTCATGGCTATTATGACAACAATTCGATTGTCCCGACAGCACAGATGTTGTTTGAATAGTTATGCAATATCCATGAGAAGGGAAAGAGGATGACTTTACGAACGCCTGTGCAAACGCGCTCCAAACTGCCGGATGTGGGAACCACTATTTTTACCGTTATCGGCCAGCTCTCGGCGCAGCATAACGCGATTAACCTTTCTCAGGGCGCACCGAATTTTTCCTGCGACCCGAAGCTGATTGCGGGCGTCACCCGCGCAATGGAGGCGGGGCATAACCAGTACGCATCGATGACCGGTCTGCAGCCGCTCAGAGAACGTATTGCCGATAAAATTGCCACGCTCTACGGCACGCAGTACGACCCTGCCAGCGAGGTGCTGGTGACCGCCAGCGCCAGCGAAGGGCTCTATTCGGCGATTAGCGGGCTGGTGCATCCGGGCGATGAGGTGATCTACTTTGAGCCGTCCTTTGACAGCTATGCGCCGATTGTCCGTCTTCAGGGGGCAACCCCGATTGCCATCAAGCTCACCGTGCCGGATTTTGCCGTCAACTGGGATGAGGTTCGTGCGGCCATCACCCCGCGCACGCGCATGATCATCATCAACACGCCGCACAACCCGAGCGGTCAGGTCTTCTCCGCCAGTGACCTGCAGCAGCTGGCGGCGCTGACGCGCAATACCGACATCATTATTTTGTCTGACGAAGTGTACGAACACGTCGTTTTTGACGGCGAGCCGCATCACGGGATGGCCACGCACCCGCAGCTGGCGGAGCGCAGCGTGATTATTTCCTCTTTCGGAAAAACCTATCACGTCACCGGGTGGCGCGTGGGTTACTGTGTTGCACCGGCGGTACTGATGGACGAGATTTGTAAAGTGCATCAATTTTTAATGTTTTCTGCCGATACGCCAATGCAGCACGCGTTTGCTGAGCATATGGTCGACCCGCAAACCTGGCTGTCGCTGTCGGCGTTTTACCAGCGCAAGCGCGATCTCCTGCACAGCCTGCTGGCCGATTCGCCGTTTACGCTGCTGCCGAGCGCCGGATCGTTCTTCATGCTGGCGGACTACAGCCAGTTCAGCGACGAGCGCGACAGCGAGCTGGTGAAACGGCTGATCGTTGAGTACGGCGTTGCCACCATTCCGCTGTCGGCGTTTTATGCGGACGGCACGGATAATAAATTGATTCGTCTCTCTTTTGCGAAAGATGAGGCGACGTTACGGGCAGGTGCCCAGGCCCTGTGTCGGGTTAAACCACGCTGAGGAGTATGAGATGAAATTACGCGCGTTAGTTGTCGGCATGGGATTGCTGTGTACTTTTTCTTCCTTCGCGGCCACCGAGCTGCGTTACGGTCTGGAAGCGGAATATCCGCCGTTTGAGAGCCGCAATGCGGCGGGCGAACTGGAAGGGTTTGACGTTGAGCTGGGGAATGCCATCTGCAAAGCGGCAGCGCTGAAGTGCAGCTGGGTTGAAACCTCCTTTGATGCGCTGATCCCGGGCCTGGTGGCGAAGAAATTTGACGCCATCAACTCGGCGATGAACATCACCGAGCAGCGCCGCAAGAGCATTGATTTTACCCAACCGATCTACCGTATTCCGTCGCAGCTGGTCGGCAAGGCAGGTACGGCGGTTGAGGCAACCCCAGAAGGGCTGAAGGGGAAAACCATCGGCGTGCTGCAGGGATCCATCCAGGAAACCTATGCCAAAGAGCACTGGGAAAAGCAGGGTGTCACCGTGGTGTCTTATAAAGATCAGAATATGGCCTGGGGCGATCTGCTGAATGGCCGTATCGACGCCTCGCTGGTCATGTCCGCGGCCGGGCAGGCAGGTTTCCTCAGCAAGCCGCAGGGGAAAGGGTTTGGCTTCATCGGCAAACCGGTGTCTGACGACACTATCCTCGGCAGTGGGATCGGCTTTGGGTTGCGTAAGGGCGACGAGGCCACCAAAAAGCAGCTTGATGCCGCGATTGATAAAGTACGTGCCGACGGCACGATCGCTAAACTCGCTGATAAGTACTTCCCGGGTATCGATGTCAGCGTAAAATAACCGCCTCATTAGCCCCGGCGAACGATGTCGCGCCGGGGCATTTTTAATACACTTCATCCTTCAAGCTGCCTCTGCGTTGGCTACGTCTGTTCACCCCAGTCACTTACTTAAGTAAGCTCCTGGTGATTCTCAGACTTGCCGCCTTGATCCAGCATGAATGATTTTGTGTATTTACTGTTTTTTACACCACTTTCGGGCCGTTCTGGTCGACAGAAAATATTTCTCACTTTGTTCATATAATCACCGGCCAACAATTGGATTCTTAACCATTTTTGTTTAGGCTGTGCGTTCTTTCTTGCCGTCATTTCGCCGAGCGCGAAACACATTCACACGACCATAAGGACGTTTTTCCAGGCATGAATCGCAGACGTTTTCTAAAAGGCTCGCTGGCAGTGGCAGCCCTGAGCGGCACATCTGGCCTTGCTTCCCTGTTTTCCAAAGCGGCATACGCTGCCGACTCTGACATTGCTGACGGCCAGAGCCGTCGTTTCGACTTCTCCGTACTGCAATCCATGGCGCATGACCTGGCGAAAACCCCGTGGGGTGGCGCGCCGCGTCCGCTGCCGGACACGCTGGCAACCATGACGCCGCAGGCGTACAACGCCATCCGCTACGATGAAAAACAGTCACTGTGGAACAACATTGAAGGGCGTCAGCTGGACGTGCAGTTCTTCCATATGGGGATGGGGTTCCGCCGCCGCGTGCGGATGTTCTCGCTGGACCAGTCGACCTCTATGGCGCGCGAGATCCACTTCCGTCCGGAGCTGTTCAGCTACGGCGAAACGGGTGTGGATACCAAGCAGCTTGAAGGGCAAAGCGATCTCGGCTTTGCGGGATTCCGCGCCTTTAAGGCGCCTGAGCTGGCGCGTCGCGATATTGTCTCTTTCCTGGGCGCGAGCTATTTCCGCGCGGTAGATGACACCTACCAGTACGGCCTTTCCGCGCGCGGTCTGGCGGTAGACACCTTTACCGACACGCCGGAAGAGTTCCCGGACTTTACCGCCTTCTGGTTTGAAACCGTCAAGCCCGGCGACACGACTTTTACCGTCTACACGCTGCTGGACAGCCCGAGCATCACCGGTGCCTATAAATTCGTGATCCACTGCGAGAAGAGCCAGGTGATTATGGAGGTGGAAAACCATCTCTATGCGCGGAAGGACATCAAGCAGCTCGGCATCGCGCCGATGACCAGCATGTTCAGCTGCGGCAATAACGAACGCCGCATGTGTGACACCATTCACCCGCAAATTCATGACTCCGACCGCCTGGCAATGTGGCGCGGCAACGGGGAGTGGATCTGTCGTCCGCTGAACAACCCGCAGAAGCTGCAGTTTAACGCCTATATGGACAAAAACCCGAAAGGGTTCGGCCTGCTGCAGCTCGACCGCGATTTCTCGCACTATCAGGACGTGATGGGCTGGTATAACAAACGCCCGAGCCTGTGGGTTGAACCGCGTAACGACTGGGGTAAAGGCGCGGTTGGCCTGATGGAGATCCCGACCACCGGCGAAACGCTGGATAACGTGGTCTGCTTCTGGCAGCCGGAAAAAGCGGTGAAGGCGGGCGACGAGCTGGACTTTAAATATCGTCTGTACTGGAGCGCTATGCCGCCGGTGCGTTCTCCGTTGGCCAACGTCTTCGCCACCCGTACCGGCATGGGCGGCTTCCCGGAAGGCTGGGCACCGGGCGAAAATTACCCGAAAGTGTGGGCCCGTCGCTTTGCTATCGACTTCGTCGGTGGCGACCTCAAGGCCGCTGCGCCAAAAGGCATCGAGCCGGTGATTACGCTCTCCAGCGGTGAAGCGAAGCAGGTTGAGATCCTCTACGTTGAGCCGTTTGACGGCTATCGCATCCTGTTTGACTGGTACCCAACCTCGGATTCGACGGAGCCGGTGGATATGCGCCTGTTCCTGCGCTGCCAGGGCGATGCCATCAGTGAAACCTGGCTGTACCAGTATTTCCCGCCAGCGCCGGATAAACGTAACTACGTTGACGACCGGATAATGCGTTAACGATCGATTCCCTCTCCCTTCGGGAGAGGGTTAGGGTGAGGGGCAATGACCGCAGCAAAATCCGAAATTATCCCGGTATCTGACGCTCTCGAGCTTCGCGCCGTCGAAGAGCGCTACGCCGCTGAACTGCACAATCTCGTCGTCAAAAACAAAACCTTTCTGCAAACCGCCTTTGACTGGGCGCAGCACGTGGGCAGCGAGGACGATACCCGCCGCAACGTGCAAAGTAACCAGATGCTGCACCAGCGCGGCTACGCAAAAATGTTTTTGATATTCAAGAGTGATGAACTGGTCGGCGTGCTGTCGTTCAATACGATTGAACCAGCCAACAAAGCCGGGTACATCGGCTACTGGCTGGATGAAAGCCATCAGGGGCAGGGCATTCTTTCCCGGTCACTGCAGGCGTTTATGCGCTACTACGTCGAACGCGGGGAGATCCGCCGTTTTGTGATCAAATGTCGGGTGGCAAATCAGCACAGCAACAGCGTTGCCGTGCGTAACGGTTTTACGCTGGAAGGATGCCTGCGGGAAGCGGAATACCTGAATGGCCGCTTTGACGATGTGAATATCTACGGGAAGATCTACGCCCTATAACGCTCCCAGCAGCGGGGTGCGGGTGATGCGCTGGTCGCCGTTAATCACCTTTTCGCCGCGCAGGTGAATGCTCTCCCCGTTAAACGCTTCGATGACCGCATCATCGGTGATTTCAACCCGGTGCTCAATGAGCACATCTCCGCTGATCCTCGCG
This sequence comes from Enterobacter sp. 302C9, assembly GCF_034106085.1. Classification (NCBI taxonomy): domain Bacteria; kingdom Pseudomonadati; phylum Pseudomonadota; class Gammaproteobacteria; order Enterobacterales; family Enterobacteriaceae; genus Enterobacter; species Enterobacter sp. 302C9. The sequence continues at coordinate 227,780 of NZ_JAWNBW010000006.1, read as the reverse complement.
CGTCCCTGGATCACCACCTTATCGTCCAGCATGATCGGCCCGCCGCGCAGCCATGCCTGACCGCCAATCAGAACGTGGTGCTTGATGACGCAGTTTCCTTCCACCACGGCATTCTCCGCAATCTGAGAGCTGTAGCGCACCGTCGGAATAGCATCGTCGTCATAACCGGCAATCACGCGGGCGTTGCCATAGACCTTTGCGCAGTCGCACACCCAGACGTTATTTAAGTCGTTACCTTCGAGGATGGCGTTGTCGAATACTTCGGCGCGGTGCTCAACAAAGGCAAAATTAACCATCGCCTCGCCGTAGATTTGCGCCTGGTGCACAATGCGTGACTGGCTGACGGTGGCCTTATCGTAGATTTGCAGGATCTGGTCATGGTCCGGCGTCAGCCCTTTGACGGCGATGATAACGCTGTTGTGCAGAACGCGGGCATCGCCGTAGAGATGGCATTCGCCCCGCACGCAGGAGTGCTGAATGGTGACGTTGTCACTTATTTGTGCCCCGTGGCTGACCTCTGCCGCGTCCAGCCAGCAGCTGCCGCTGATATGCGCATCGTGGCTAACGATGCACGGCAGGGTAAGTCGCGCATTGCCGGACACGACGGCACCGGCGAACACCACGCTGTTTTCGTCGTAGATCCAACAGTCGCCGTCCTGCGCGAGGGCGCGCTCATCGTCAACCCAGCCGCCTTTCGTACCGACCGTCACGTCGTTAAAATCCACTGTCGCGATAATCTGCCGCAGCGTGACGGAGCGGGTAGTGTCGCCGTTTTTCCATTGCCAGAGGCGGGTTTCGTCGCTAAGGCGATATTTGTTCATCTTTAGGTCTCTGATAAGCGTCTTAACTAAACGTAGCAAATTTTTCGGTTTTCGAGCGGCTGGCAACCAGACGGTAAACGCCTTAAAATGGCATTCAGGATGCACTTTAAACTTATGCAGGCTCAGGAAAAAATAATGACCGTTGATGAGAATTACTTCACAGAGAAATATGGCTTAACCCGCACCCATTCAGAGGTGCTGTTCAGTGCGGCAAAGATTAAACCGGGTAAAACGCTGGATCTGGGCTGCGGCAACGGCCGCAACAGCCTTTATCTGGCGGCCAACGGTTACGAGGTGACCGCGTGGGATAAGAACCCGATGAGCATCGAGAATATCGAGCGCATCAAGGCGGAAGAAGGGATCGATAACCTCCACACGGCAATTAAAGATCTCAACAGCCTGAGTTTTGACGGCGAGTACGATTTTATTCTCTCCACCGTGGTGCTGATGTTCCTGGAGTCAAAAACCATCCCGGGACTTATCGCCAACATGCAGCGCTGCACCAGGCCCGGCGGCTACAACCTGATTGTTGCCGCGATGGACACGGCGGATTACCCGTGCACCGTCGGCTTCCCGTTTGCGTTCAAAAGCGGTGAGCTGAGCAACTACTACGAAGGCTGGGAGTTGCTCAAATACAACGAAGACGTTGGCGAACTGCACCGCACCGACGAAAACGGCAACCGCATCAAGCTGCGCTTTGCCACAATGCTGGCGCGCAAGCCCGCTTAGCGGGCAGCAAGCAGGCAGATCTGCAGGGCGGTGTTGTAAGACGCCTCGAACGACGACAGCGGCAGGAATTCAAACTTCGAGTGAAAGTTATGCGCGCCGGTGAAGAAGTTCGGCGTGAGCAGCCCTTTTGCCGAGAGCGCCGCGCCGTCGGTACCGCCGCGCATGGGCGTCGGTTTCGGCGTGATGCCGAGCGAATCCATCGCCTCGAACATCAGATCGATGGCGCGCCTGTCTTCACCAATCGCATTGCTGATATTGCTGTAGGTATCTTCAATGCGATAGTCCACCCTGGCCGTTGGATACTGGGCGGCAACCAGCGCGGCTACGTCGGCAATCTGCTGCTTGCGGGCGGCAAAGTTGTCCTTGTCAAAGTCGCGGATATTGGCCTTAAGAATGGCCTCGCTTTGCCCGGCCTGAATGCCGTTAAACCAGATATAGCCCTCACGCCCCTCGGTGCACTCCGGCGTTTGCTGGCGGTCAAAATGGTTGATGTAGTCAGTCGCCATCAGCAGGGGATTCACCAGCACGCCTTTGGCGGACATCGGGTGCGCCGTTACGCCGGTAAAGCGGATTTCAGCGGCTGCCGCATTAAAGTTCTCGTAGACAATTTCCCCCAGCTCGCAGCAGTCGATGGTCCAGGCGAAGTCGACGTCAAAGCGCTTAAGGTCCAGCGCTTTTGCCCCGTTCAGGCCGATCTCTTCGTCAGGCACAAACGCCACGACGATATCCCCGTGCTGATGTTCCGCCGTCAGGTTTTCCAGCACCGTCATGACCACCGTGACCGCCGATTTATTATCCGCGCCCAATACGCTGGTTCCGTCGCTGAAAATAATCTCCTCATTCGGATACGCCAGAATTTCAGGATGCTCGTTAACCCGCAGCCAGATGTCTTTCTCTTTATTCAGGCAGAGATCTTCACCGGTAAAGGTTAATATTTGTGGATGAATATCCGGTGATAATCCCACGTCCACGGTATCTATATGGGTAATAAAGCCGATGCGCGGCGCGCCGGGCACGTTGCCTTTTTTGACCGCCGTTACCGTGGCGAATTCATCAATCACAATATCGTCTAACCCCAGCTGTGCCAGCTCCTGCGCCAGCTCCCGCGCCATGTCGTGCTGGCCCGGCGTTGAGGGCAGGGTTTTGACTTTGGGGTCGCTCTGGCTGGTGATCGCGAGATAGCGGAAAAAACGGTGCGTTAATTGTCTGGAAAGCGGCGAGCCCATAGTGATTTATTCCTTATTTATTTTTCAGGTGTTTGCCACATCACTTTAATGTTATTTATGAAATGGCAAAAGAATTAATTAGCCGTCGAATTAAAAAGACAGGAATAAATGATGAAAAGCAAACTCACAACTATAACGCTGGCGCTTGCTGTACTCACGGTCAGTTCCACCGTCGCCGCGAAAACGCTGGTGTATTGCTCCGAAGGATCGCCGGAAAACTTTAATCCTCAGCTATACACCTCGGGAACCAGCGTGGACGCCAGCGCCGTGCCGGTCTATAACCGGCTGGTTGATTTCAAACCCGGCACCACGGAGCTGGTGCCAAGCCTGGCGGAGCGCTGGGAGGTGAGCGACGACGGCAAGGTTTACACCTTCCATCTGCGTAAGGGCGTCAAATTCCAGAGCAATAAATCCTTCACGCCGACCCGCGACTTTAACGCCGACGACGTGATTTTCTCGTTTATGCGCCAGAAAGACGTGAATCATCCGTATCACAACGTCTCTAACGGCAGCTATTCCAACTTCGAAAGTCTGGAGTTTGGCAGCCTGATTACCGGCATTGATAAAGTTGATGACCACACCGTGCGCTTTACCCTGGCGCACCCGGAAGCGCCGTTTGTCGCCGATCTGGCATGGTATTTTGCCTCTATCCTGTCCGCGGAATATGCCGACGCGATGCTCAAAGCGGGCACGCCGGAGAAGGTGGATATGGAGCCTATAGGCACCGGGCCGTTTAAGCTGGCGCAGTATCAGAAGGATTCGCGGATCCTGTTTACGGCGTTCGACGACTACTGGCAGGGGAAATCGAAGCTGGATCGGCTGGTGTTTAGCATCACCCCGGATGCCTCCGTGCGGTTTGCCAAAATTGAGAAGAACGAGTGTCAGGTGATGCCGTTCCCGAACCCGGCGGACCTGCCGCGCATGAAGGCGAACAAAGACATCAACCTGATGAGCAAAGCCGGACTGAATACCGGCTTTCTGGCGTTCAATACCCAAAAGCCGCCGCTGGATAACGTAAAAGTCCGTCAGGCGCTGGCGATGGCCATCAATAAGCCGGCTATTATTGATGCGGTTTTCCACGGCACCGGCACTGCAGCAAAGAACCTGCTGCCGCCGGGCGTCTGGAGCGCAGACAGCGAGCTTAAGGATTACGATTACGATCCTCAAAAGGCGAAAGCGCTGCTGAAAGAGGCCGGTTTTGCCAACGGCGTGAGCGTCGACCTGTGGGCGATGCCGGTGCAGCGTCCGTACAATCCGAATGCGAAACGCATGGCGGAGATGATTCAGGCCGACTGGGCGAAAATCGGCGTACAGACCAAAATCGTCACCTACGAGTGGGGCGAATACCTTAAGCGCGTGAAGGGCGGGGAACATCAGGCCGCGCTGATGGGCTGGACGACCGCAACGGGCGATCCCGACAACTTCTTTGGCCCGCTATTTACCTGTACCTCGGCAAACGGTGGCTCAAATTCGGCGAAATGGTGCTATAAGCCCTTCGATAACATTATTGCGGAAGCAAAATCAACCACCGATCGCGATAAACGCGTGGCGCTGTATAAAGAGGCTCAGCAAATGATGCATGATCAAATGCCGGCGGTGATGATTGCGCATTCAACCATTTTCGAACCGGTGCGCAAGGAGGTGACGGGCTATGAAATTGACCCGTTTGGCAAACATCTGTTCTGGCAACTGGATATAAATCAGTAATTTTTCACTGCCCGGCACGCTTCCGGGCAGTCTTTTCGCAATTTGTGCTCTCCGCATCATTTTTTGTCACAACAAACCCGTCGGTCTTTTGCTATAACTTCAAATGCATACTTGCAGATAACATGGAAAACTATCATGCGTACTCAAACTTTTTTTAAAGTTGCAGTGCTTACTGGTCTGTTGGCGTTGGCGGGCTGTTCTTCAAAAGTCGCGGCTCCCGAACAATATTCTGGCTTTTTGAAAGACTATTCAGGCTTGCAGCAGACGACGTCTGCGACGGGTAAACCAACGCTGCGTTGGGTTGATCCTTCTTATAACGAAGCTAATTACGACAGTATTCTCTGGACGCCGATTACTTATTATCCTGCGCCTAAACCGACCACTCAAATTGGTCAAAAAACGCTTGATGAGCTGCTGAATTACACCAATAACAAAATGAAAACCGCTATTGGTACCCGTAAGCCAGTCGTGACCACGCCGGGTAAACACAGCCTGATTTTCCGCGGTGCAATTACCGGGGTGAGTTCGCAGAAAGAAGGTCTGCAGTTCTATGAAGTGGTGCCGGTCGCGCTGGTTGTAGCAGGTACGCAGATGGCAACCGGGCATCGCACCATGGATACGCATCTCTTCTTTGAAGGCGAACTGATCGATGCGGCCACCAACAAACCGGTCATGAAGGTGGTGCGTAAAGGCGAAGGTAAAGATCTGAACAACGAAAGTACGCCGATGACCTTTGCGACGCTGAAGCAGGTAGTTGATGACATGGCGACGGACGCCACCATGTTTGATGTGAAAAAGACCGCGAAATAAAATAAAACGGCCTGCGTAATGCAGGCCTTTTTATTTACGCCATTCGTAAGCGTCTGAACCAGGTTTCTGGTTTGGTAAACATCACCATATTTCCCCCCAGAATCAGCAATAACCCCACGATACCGTTGATATGCCAGACGTAGCCTTCATACACCGTTGAGATCGTCAGCGCCACCAGCGGGAAGAGCAGCGTACTGTAGGCCGCTTTGCCCGGACCGATACGTCCCACCAGCGTGAAGTAGGCGCCAAAGGCAATCACCGAACCAAACACGGCCAGATAGAGCAGCGCGCCAATGTAGCTGATGGTCCACTCTGGCGCGAAGCTGTCGCCTCTGAACAGGGCAATGCAGCCCATTACCAGGGTGCCGTAGAGCATCGCCCAGGCGTTGGTGGTCATGGTTTCAAGGCCTTTGCGCTGGTGACGCATGCTGATCATATTGCCCAGCGAGAAGCCGTAGGTGCCGAGCGCGGAGAGACCAATCCCGGTCAGGAGCGACGCGCTCCAGCCGCTGGCCAGCAGATCGTCCCAGAAGAGGGTGACGATCCCAGTCAGGCCCAGTGCCGCCGCCGTCCAGAAACGCGCGGGCGGGCGCTGCCCGAAGAAGATAAAGCTGTTAATGGCGTTATAGAGTACGGCCATGGAAAAGATCACCGATTCCAGCCCGGTGTTGATGTGCGAGGCTGCGGCGTAAAAACACCAGAAGTTAAAGCAGAAAACGCAGCATCCCTGGAGCATACAAAAGAGGTGATCCCGCAGCGCCAGCTTGCGCAGGCGGCGCAGGGCGATTAACACCACCATCATCGTGAGGCTGGCGACGGCGAAACGCCAGAAAATAGAGACGGGCGCCGCTACGGGACCTTGCTGCAGGAAAATCGCAATCCAGGTGGTTCCCCAGATGACCACCACCAGTCCGTATAATAATGCGTTCATATTTTTCTCTTCTCAAACCACGGAAGCCCGCAGTATGCCGCTGAGATCGGTCAGGGGCTTTCACCGGCTTGCGGTCGACTTGCAAAATCTTGCGCTTTTTTCTTTCCCGGGGGCTGGCAACGGGAGACAACTCTTCTTAGACTGATATTCCAGTCAATCACGCGCTTACGGTCATGTCTCACGCTTACGATACCTTTGAAACGCTTTGCCAACAGAATGCGGTCCTGCGGGAAACCGTCTCGCTGAATTCGGGCATTCAGCTGGCAGCGTGGTACAACAAGCACGATACGATAACGGTAAAAAGTAACCACCATACCCTGAGCCTGTACGTGGCGGACGGCTACGAAAGCTACCAAAAAACGCCGGGCGGCTGGAAGAACGGCGGGGGGCCGGACCGTTTCTGCTTGATGCCAAAAGAGAGCGAATCGACGTGGGATATCCGTGATGACCTGTCGTTTGTGCACCTCTACTGCACCGATGAACACCTGCGCGACGTGGGGGAAAAGATCTGGGACAAGCGCCCGCTTTCGCTGACGCTCGACGAGCGCATTTTTGGTAGCGATCCGAAAATCACCGCGCTGTATCGCCAGTTTTTGCTCGGCTGCGACTGGCAGCAGCACGCCAACCAGCTCACCCTGAGCACGGCCTCTACGCTGCTCCTGACCCATCTGCTGCAAAACTACTCTAACGTTCAGTGGAAGCTGCCGGTCGTCACCGGCGGGCTATCGCCATTCGTACTGCGCAACGTGCTGGCCTTTATCGAAGAGAACCTCGGGCAACCCCTGACGCTGGCTGAACTGGCGGCGCAGGCCACCCTCAGCGAATACCATTTTGCCCGCATGTTTCGCCAGTCGACGGGGCTGGCGCCGCATCAGTACGTGATGCAGAGGCGAATGGAAAAAGCGAAGGCCCTTGTGCAGAACACGGCGACGCCGCTAACGGACATCGCGCTTGCCTGCGGGTTTAACTCCGCCAGCCACTTCAGCAACCGCTTTCGCAGCGCGACGGGCATGACGCCTTCGCAGCTACGCGCGGCGAGCGCGTGAAAACAGGGCATAGCACACGCCGCCCAGCACCAGCCCCCAGAATGCCGAACCGATCCCGAGGATCGTGACGCCGCTCGCGGTCATCAGGAACGTGACGATGGCCGCGTCGCGCTCCGCCTCGTGGCTCAGTGCCTGATATAAACTCCCGCTGATGGTGCCCAGCAGCGCCAGACCGGCCAGCGTCTGGATCCAGCTGAGCGGCAGAGCGGCCATCAGCCCGGTAATCGAGCCGCCGAAAATCCCCGCCAGCAGATAAAATCCTCCGGCTGCGATGGCCGCCAGCCAGCGTTTACCGGCATCCGGATGCGCATCCGGGCTTTGACAAATGGCGGCAGTAATGGCCGCGATACAGATAGAAAAGACGCCAAAAGGGGATAACAGCAGCGCCAGCGCTCCCGTAAAGATGATAAGCGGCGAGACCGCCAGCGGATAACCGGAGGCTTTCATCGTGGCGAACCCCGGCGCGTTTTGTGAGGCCATAGTCACCAGGAAGAAGGGCACGCCAATACTCACCAGGCTGGTGAAGGTGAACGTAGGCGCAATAAATTCAGGCATTACCAGAGATAGGGTAACCTTGTCAGTGACAACGTCACCGCCCGCCCATGCCACGATACCGCCGACCAGCAGCGTGACCACGATGGCGTAGCGCGGTGCCAGCGCTTTTGCTATCAGCCACGCCGCAATCATGCTGCCGCACAGCAGAAAGTGCCCCTCAAGATGCGCAAACGCGTGCAGGCCAAACTGCAGCAACACGCCTGCCAGCATGGCGGCAGCAAGCGAATGGGGGATCAGCCTCATCAGACGGGCGAAGAGCCCGGTGATGCCGCAAAGTAAAATGAGCGCGTTAGCAAAGATGAACACGCCGATCGTTTCCGGCAGCGTTACGCCGTGCAGGCTGGTGGCGAGCAGCGCCGCGCCGGGCGTTGACCAGGCGGTCAGCACCGGCGCTTTGTACCACCAGGAAAGCGCCAGCGTGCTGACGCCCATCCCAATCCCCAGCGCGGTCATCCAGCCTGCGATCTGCTGTGCGCTGGCACCAGCCGCCGCGGCGGCCTGCCAGATGATGGCGGCCGAGCTGGCGTAACCGACCAGCACGGCGACAAAACCAGCCAGGGCGACTGGAACAAGGTGAGAGGAAGGGCGCATGAAAACTCCGTTGTGCGTTATAACGTCCGATATAAGGTAACACTGTGCGCTATAGCGTACAAGTGGTATGCTGATCGCCATCAGGAGGGACTATGGACATCACACTACACCTTGCAACAACGCTGAAAACGCTGCGCCAGACGCGCGGCTGGAGTTTATCGAAGCTCGCGGACGAGACCGGCGTGTCAAAAGCGATGCTGGGGCAAATCGAGCGCAATGAATCCAGCCCGACGGTGTCGACGCTGTGGAAAATAGCCACCGGGCTGAACGTGCCGTTTTCCGCGTTCATCACGCCAGAGGCGGACCGGCAGGCGGTGTTTGACCCGCAGCAGCAGGCGATGGTGGTCAAACCGCTTTTTCCGTGGGACGAGGCGCTCGGGTTTGATTATTTCTCCATCACGCTGGCACCCGGCGCGCTGAGTGAATCCACGCCGCATGAGGCCGGGGTGATTGAACATGTGGTGGTGGTCAGCGGCGAGCTGGAGATGAAGCTTGACGGCACGTGGCAGACGATTTCTGCCGATTCGGGCGTCCGTTTCGCCGGCGATAAACCGCACGCCTACCGCAACAGCAGCGACCGGACGGTGCATTTTCACTCCCTGATTCATTATCCCCGCTGACGCTACGCAAAACTGTTTCGCTGACGCATACTTCTGACTACAATAGCCGCCATTTTGACCATAACGGATAACGACGAAGTATGCGCCTGCAATCCCATCATCTTGAACTTTTAAGCCCGGCCCGCGACGCCGCCATTGCCCGTGAAGCGATCCTTCATGGTGCTGATGCCGTCTACATTGGCGGCCCGGGCTTCGGTGCCCGCCATAACGCCAGCAACAGCCTGAGCGATATTGCAGAACTGGTGCCGTTCGCCCACCGTTTCGGGGCGAAAGTGTTCGTGACCCTGAACACCATTCTTCATGATGATGAGCTGGAGCCTGCACAACGTCTGATTACCGATCTCTACCAGGCCGGCATTGATGCCCTGATCGTTCAGGATATGGGCGTGCTTGAGCTGGATATTCCGCCCATTGAACTGCATGCCAGTACCCAGTGCGATATCCGCACGGTCGAGAAGGCCAGGTTTCTCTCCGACGTCGGCTTTTCGCAGATCGTTCTGGCGCGCGAGCTGAACCTGAATCAGATCCGCGATATTCACCAGGCGACAGACGCGACGATCGAATTCTTTATCCACGGCGCGCTGTGCGTGGCTTACTCAGGTCAGTGCAATATTTCCCACGCGCAGACGGGCCGCAGCGCCAACCGCGGCGACTGTTCTCAGGCCTGCCGCCTGCCGTATACCCTGAAAGACGATCAGGGCCGCGTCGTGGCGTTCGAAAAACACCTGCTCTCCATGAAGGATAACGATCAGACGGCCAACCTGGGCGCGCTGATCGACGCGGGCGTGCGTTCCTTCAAGATTGAAGGGCGCTACAAAGATATGAGCTACGTGAAGAACATCACCGCGCACTATCGCCAGATGCTGGACGCCATCATCGAAGATCGCGGTGACCTGGCGCGCGCGTCGGCCGGTCGCACCGAACATTTCTTTATTCCGTCGACGGACAAAACGTTCCACCGCGGCAGCACGGACTATTTTGTGAATGCCCGTAAAGGGGATATCGGCGCGTTTGACTCACCGAAGTTTATCGGTTTACCGGTGGGCGAAGTGCTGAAAGTGGCGAAAGATCACCTTGATGTCGAAGTGACGGAACCGCTGGCGAACGGAGATGGCCTTAACGTGATGATTAAGCGTGAGGTCGTAGGCTTCCGTGCCAATACGGTCGAGAAAACCGGCGAGAACCGCTACCGCGTCTGGCCGAATGAAATGCCCGCCGATCTCTACAAGGCGCGGCCGAACGCGGCGCTTAACCGTAATCTCGATCATAACTGGCAGCAGGCGCTGCTTAAAACCTCCAGCGAACGCCGTATCGCCGTGGATATTGAGCTGGGCGGCTGGGAAGAGCAGCTGATTCTGACCATGACCTGCGAAGATGGCATCAGCGTGACGCATACGCTCGATGGTCATTTCGAGGTGGCAAACAATGCCGAAAAAGCGCTTAACAGCCTGAAGGATGGCGTGGCGAAGCTGGGCCAGACGATCTACTACGCGCGTGCGATCGACGTGGCGCTGCCGGACGCGCTGTTCGTGCCGAACAGCCTGCTTAACCAGTTCCGCCGCGAAACGGCAGAGATGCTGGATGCCGCGCGCCTGGCGCAGTATCCGCGCGGAAGCCGTAAAGCGGAAACCGTACCTGCGCCAGTCTACCCGGACACCCATTTATCCTTCCTCGCCAACGTCTATAACCATAAGGCGCGTGAATTCTATCATCGCCACGGCGTGCAGCTGATCGACGCAGCCTATGAAGCGCATGAAGAGAAGGGCGATGTGCCGGTGATGATCACCAAGCACTGCCTGCGCTTTGCGTTTAACCTGTGTCCTAAGCAGGCGAAAGGGAACATTAAGAGCTGGAAGGCCACCCCCATGCAGCTGGTAAACGGCGATGAGGTTCTGACCCTCAAGTTCGACTGCCGTCCTTGTGAAATGCATGTGATTGGTAAGATGAAAAACCACATCTTCAAAATGCCGCAGCCCGGCAGCATCGTGGCGTCCGTCAGTCCGGACGATCTGATGAAAACGCTGCCGAAACGCAAGGGCAGCTAATTACCGAACGTGCGTGTCCGGTTTGCGCGACTTCTGCCACAGGTGGTGCTCGCGCAAACCCTCCGCCGACTCTTCCGCAGCGCTTCGCAACTCATCGCTGTCGGCTTCATGACGAAGCTGATGCGCCACATTCTTGACCAATAAATATTCGTGTCCTTTGTGCCCGGCCATAAGCTGGCCGGAAAACAGCGCACAGATAAGCATGACGAAAGATAACCCTTTTTTAATCATGGATTCACCGCTGAAAAAGAATGCGGGATAATCATGTCGATTATTTTTTAGGGTTATTATTCAAAAATTAAAATTAGCGAAAAGAAAATGTCAAATAATGTGGGTTCGGAATTACGGCTAAGATATTTCCTAAAAAAACCATGACGCTTTGTAAAGTATCATTTCTGGACCTCAATTAGATATTTGCATTAAGGATAAACCTTATATAATAGTAAGTCTCTGGCTAAGGAACAGGTCATTTCTAAATGAAAAAAATAATAGCGCTTGCGCTTCTGGCGGTTGCTGCTGTGGCCGCTGCAGGGATTCGTTATGCAGGTAATGACGAACCAGAATATATTCGTTCTGCGGAAATTCGCGTGGGTTCCTATTTAACCAGCGATTATGGTGGCGTTGCCTGCTCCAGCAAAAAAATAAACGATCGGCGCTGGGAATTAGATTGTACTCATCAGGCAAGAGGAAAAACATTCCAGTTTGCGGTGTATCCCTCTGAAAAAGCACCTTATGGTGTCGCCCGTTCCTTTTATCTTGAAGCCCTTAATGACGACGCAAAACAGAGCGCTGAGCAGGGGCTTATGCGTTATTTGCAGATCAATACTCATGCAGGTTAATAAGGTTGTTTAGCGTTCGTTAAGACAACAGGTGTTAGGTTGTAAGGGATCCGCAGCCCGGCCACGGAGTGTCGGGACGTAGAGACCAAAACACAAATCTATCCATGCAAGCATTTACCGCCAGTTATTGGCGGTTTTTTTTTGCGCAGGCCGTCGCGATGGTTTTATGGCCTCAGCCGATAATGTGACTGCACCAGACCCGAAGGGAAACTGCGGCTTGATACAAGCGTTAAATCAATATCCTGAGGAAGGGTTCCGAACAGCGGTTTTCCCGCTCCGAGCATGACAGGAACGGTCGTGATCACCATATCGGCCACCAGTCCTTCGCGCAGGAACGACTGGATCACCTGTCCGCCATCGAGATAGACCCGATGAACGTTCTGCGCAGCGAGATCGTCCAGCACCTCCTTTGGCGTGCGGCAAGAGAACTGCACTTTTCCCTTCAGCGCCTCCGGCACGGTCGTACCGGCCAGCTGTCGGGAGAGTACCAGCACGGGCCGATCGTAAGGCCATGCGTCAAAGGTCAGTACCTTTTCATAGCTACCCCGGCCCATCACGATCCACTCTTTGTCCGCGATGAACGCCTCATAGCCATGATCTTCTGTGGGATCGTCGCGCTGCAGCAGCCAGTCGATATCGTCATTCTGTCGGGCGATGTAACCATCAAGACTGACCGCGATAAAAACGTGTGTGGTGACCATCAGGTGCTCCGTATTACGAAAATTAAAAAATGAATCTTCCTCTTAGCGGAGAGGGGCCCCTTTGTAAACGTGTATTCTGAAGCAATAAGACTGTCTTCAGAATAATGACAGACTTACAGCGATGCCCTGGTCCGGCTGTAAATCGCCGAAGCGTTTCCATAAGGCCGGGGCGAGGCGCAGGGATGCGCCGAGAGGGCGTGGCCTGCAGGGATGCAGGCTCATGCCCGACCCGATAGCCTGAAGGAATAAGCTGAGGGCACCGCGAAGCGGCGATTTACCGCCGGGAGCCCGGGTCGCCAGGGTGGTGGCGATTGAGCCACCCTGGCACGTTCACAGGTTATGTCGTTAAAGAATAGCAAGGAACATAAAGTGAACGGAATGACCACCAGAGCCGTATGTTCCCCCTCACCCCAGCCCTCTCCCTCAAGGGAGAGGGGGGCGTCCGTGCAGGCATTATTTTGTGGGGAACCCTCAACCGTTAGCGGGCAGTACCCGGACGTGAAAATTGTTTGCGATACTGAGCCGGGGAAAGCGCGAACTGCTGGCGAAAATGATGACGCAGTGTCGACGCCTGACCAAACCCGGTCTGTTCAGCGATGCTGTCGATGCTCAACCGGCTGCTTTCCAGATAATCTTTTGCTCTCAGCAGGCGTTCATTGATTAACCAGCGTGCGGGCGTCGTCCCCGTTGCCGCCTCGAAGCGACGAAGGAAGGTGCGCTGGCTCATTCCGACCCGACGCGCCAGGGAGTCGACGCTGTGCGCCTCGATAAGATGCGTGTGCAGAAAGTCAAACAGCTGGCCGAGACGCTGGCTTTCCCGCAGCTGGGCTACCGGGCGGCTCAGCTGTTGTGGCTGTGAACCATCCCGGTGAGGGGGAATGACCAGCCGACGCGCCACGCTGTTGGCGGTTTCCATGCCATAATCCCGCCGCACAACGTGCAGACAGAGATCGATTCCCGCCGCGCTGCCCGCGGACGTCAGAATATCGCCTTCGTCCTGGTAGAGCACATCCTCAACCACGTCGATGTCTGGATAACGGGCTTTAAGCGCGTCGATGTAGCGCCAGTGGGTTGTGGCTTTGCGGCCGTTCAGCAGCCCCGTAGCGGCCAGCACAAATACCCCCGAACAGATGGAGAGCAGCCGGCATCCTCGCGCGCTGGCCTGGCGTAGTGCCTCGCAGAGCGCGTCCGGAACCGGTGAATCCAGCCCCCGCCAGCCGGGAACCACAATCAGGTCCGCAGACGCAAGCAGGTTTAAATCACCATCGGTAACGATGCGGATCCCGCCAGTTGCCCGAAGTTCACCGCTGTCCACGCTCGCCACCGCAAAACGATACCATTCATCGCCAAGCTCGGGACGCGGCAGGCCGAAGATCTCCACCGCTACGCCAAACTCAAAGGTACACAGACCGTCATACGCCAGCACGACCACCTGCGGGCGGGCAATTTGTCTTAAGTTTGTCATCTTTTTGCTGTTTTCTGGCATAAGCGAACGCATTCATGGGCTGAATTTGTGGATAGAGTAGTGTTAACACAAACGCCAAAGATGAGGAAGGATCATGAGCTATGTTACTGAATTTCCGGCTGCCGAGCCGCAGGAAGCCGTTACCCATTTTCTGCGCCGCCTGAGCGTTGAAACCGACTGTGCGGATGTGCGCCACGCCATCGCAAATAATGAGCAGGACTTCGTGTTGCTGCACGTGGTGGGCAGCCCGGAGCAGTTTGCCCGCCGTCACGTGCCTGGCGCACTGCACCTGCCGCGGAGCCAGATGACCGCCGAGCGCATGGCCCAATGGCCTGAAGGCACGCTGTTCGTCGTTTACTGCGCAGGGCCGCACTGTAACGGCGCGGACAGAGCCGCGCTGAAGCTGGCGCGCCTCGGGCTGCCGGTCAAAATCATGCTCGGGGGGATCACCGGCTGGGAGGATGAAAAGTTCGCCTTTGCCAGCAGCGAAACCGCCGTCGCGCTGTGAAGATGAATTTTTTTCAACACCCGTGAAATTTTCTCGTTTGCCGGAACAGGACAGGTATGACATCTTTTTTTGGACATTTAGACATCCAGAAGTCTAAAGCTTCAAATGATGAATTATCACTGCTGGCAATTATCGCCGGCAGACTGAGGAGATTTCCATGCAACGACAGCACGCCCCGTACCGCGCCGATGTAGTCGGCAGTTTTTTACGCCCGGATGCCATCAAAGAGGCTCGCCTGAAGTTCGCCAGCGGCGAAATTGACGCCGGACAGCTTCGCGCGGTAGAGGATGATGCCATTCGCCACGTCGTTGAGCAGCAGTGTGCGTGCGGCCTGCATGTGGTCACCGACGGTGAATTTCGCCGTGCCTGGTGGCACTTCGACTTCTTCGACGGTCTGCAGGGCGTTGAGCGTTACGATTCGCAGCAGGGCATTCAGTTCAACGGGGTACAAACCAAAGCCCACGGCGTGCGCGTGACCGGCAAGCTGGGCTTTGGCGACCATCCGATGCTCGAAGATTTCCGCTACCTGAAAAGCATCAGCGGCAATGCTCAGCCGAAGATGACCATTCCCAGCCCAAGCGTGCTCCATTTCCGCGGCGGCCGTAAAGACATCGATGCGACGGTCTACCCGGATCTGAATGACTATTTCGACGATCTGGCGACCGCCTGGCGCGACGCCATCCGCGCATTTTACGACGCGGGCTGCCGTTACCTGCAGCTGGACGACACCGTCTGGGCCTATCTCTGTTCGGACGATCAGCGCCGTCAGATCCGCGAGCGCGGTGACGATGCCGATGAGCTGGCACGCATCTATGCCCGCGTCCTGAACAAGGCGCTGGAAGGCAAGCCGGACGATCTGACCATCGGCCTGCACGTCTGCCGCGGTAACTTCCGTTCAACCTGGATTTCCGAAGGCGGCTATGAGCCGGTGGCGGAAGTGCTGTTCGGGACGGTCAACGTTGACGCGTTCTTCCTTGAATACGACAACGACCGCAGCGGGGATTTCGCGCCATTGCGCTTCATTCGCCCGGGCAAGCAGCAGGTGGTGCTGGGCCTGATCACCACGAAAAACGGCGAGCTGGAGAACCCGGAGGGGATTAAAGCTCGTCTGGAAGAGGCGGCGAAATACGTGGCAAAAGAGCAAATTTGCCTCAGCCCGCAGTGCGGCTTTGCCTCTACCGAAGAGGGCAACAGCCTGAGCGAATCCCAGCAGTGGGACAAAGTCCGTCTGGTCACGCAGATCGCCAGCGAAGTCTGGTAAAGCCTCATCCACAGCGCTGCATTATAAAAGTGCAGCGCTGTGCCATTCTGAGACGTTCTCTTTACATCCCGCGTTCCCCCTCCAGAAATAGCGCTACCTCCATTCTGGCATCCTTTTTGCTCCTGCTTCGCTGACACATTTTTTTCCGCGTCCACGCCGTAACGGACGTTTTCGCACAGCGTTCTTTTTCAGGAGTGAAAATATGCAGCGTCGTACCTTATTAAAAGCCTTTGCGTTATCCGCGTCCGTCGTGACGATGGGAATGAGTTTTGGCGTGCAGGCGGCCGATACCATCAAAGTGGGGATCATGCATTCTCTTTCCGGCACCATGGCCATCTCCGAAACGCCGCTGAAAGACGTCGCGCTGATGACCATCGACGAGATCAACGCGAAAGGCGGCGTACTGGGTAAAAAACTGGAGCCGGTGGTGGTGGATCCCGCCTCAAACTGGCCGCTGTTTGCCGAGAAGGCGCGCCAGCTGTTAAGTCAGGATAAAGTGGCGGTGGTATTCGGCTGCTGGACGTCGGTATCGCGCAAATCCGTGCTGCCGGTCTTCGAGGAGCTGAACGGTCTGCTGTTTTATCCGGTGCAGTATGAAGGCGAAGAGATGTCGCCAAACGTCTTCTATACCGGCGCCGCGCCGAACCAGCAGGCCATCCCCGCGGTGGAATACCTGATGAGCGAAGACGGCGGCGCGGCGAAGCGCTTCTTCCTGCTGGGTACGGACTATGTTTACCCGCGCACCACCAACAAGATCCTGCGCGCGTTCCTGCATTCGAAAGGGGTGGAGGATAAGGACATCGAGGAGGTTTACACCCCGTTCGGTCATAGCGACTACCAGACCATCGTCGCCAACATCAAGAAATTCTCCGCGGGCGGCAAAACCGCCGTGGTGTCGACCATCAACGGCGATTCCAACGTTCCGTTCTACAAAGAGCTGGCTAACCAGGGGCTGAAGGCGACCGACGTGCCGGTGGTGGCGTTCTCCGTGGGAGAAGAAGAGCTGCGCGGGATCGACACCAAACCGCTGGTCGGCAACCTCGCGGCGTGGAACTACTTCGAATCCGTGGATAACCCGACCAACCAGGCCTTCGTGGCGGATTACAAAGCCTATGCGAAGGCGCACAAGCTGCCGAACGCCGATACCGTGGTGACCAACGACCCGATGGAAGCGACTTACGTGGGGATCCATATGTGGGCGCAGGCGGTGGAAAAAGCGGGCACAACCGACGTGGATAAAGTGCGTGCGGCGATGGCCGGTCAGTCCTTTAAGGCGCCGTCAGGCTTTACGCTCACCATGGATGCCACCAACCACCATCTGCATAAGCCGGTCATGATCGGCGAAATCGAAGGCAACGGTCAGTTCAACGTGGTGTGGCAGACAGAACAGCCGGTACGCGCCCAGCCGTGGAGCCCGTTCATCGCCGGTAACGATAAAAAGCCCGACCAGCCGATGAAAACCGCCAGCAACTAAGCCATCACCAGGGAGAAACGTCATGAACGCCATGCGCATGTTCATCGCTCTTGTATGGCTTTCCGGACTGCTGCCAGGGATGGCGCAGGCATCGGATGCCGATCGTTTTGTTGCCGCCAGCCGCAGCCAGCAGGCAGAGTTGCTGACGCAGTGGGCCGCCGCGCCGGACGCCTCGAGGCTGCCGCTGCTGCAGGCACTGCAAAAAGAAAACCTCTATACCGACAGTCAAAAGCACGCCTTTGCGCAGCGCAACGGTCAAATGGTGTCGCTCGGTGACGCTAAGTCGACCGAAGGGGCAGCCAAAGCCGTTCGTCTGACCAACCGGCTGCGGGTTCTGGCCGCCACGGCCATCGCTACGCATCAGCTGGTGAGTGACAGTGTCACAGAAAGGCGGGCGGCGGCTCGTCAGCTTCAGCGGGATGCCCAGCCCGGAATGCTCGCTTTTCTGGAAAAGCGGGTAAACGATGAAACGGACGCGGTGGCACGTCAGGCGCTTTTACTGGCGGTGGCGAATCTCCAGCTAGCCAGCCCGCAGGCAGAGGTGCGCCGCAAGGCCGTCGAGTTATTAGGGCAGTCAGACGATCCGGACGTGGAGTCCAGGCTTACCCCGTTTACCCAGGCACAGACAGAGCCGGATGCCGGGGTGCGCGCCGCCGCGCAGGAGAGCCTGAGCCAGATCCAGCATCGACTGATGTGGGGCGATCTGTTGGGCCAGGCGTTTATGGGGCTCTCTCTGGGGTCGGTGCTGCTGCTGGCGGCGCTGGGGCTTGCCATCACCTACGGCCTGCTGGGCGTCATCAATATGGCGCACGGTGAGATGCTGATGCTGGGGGCGTATGCCACCTGGATGGTGCAGCAGGCGATGGCCGGGCTTGCGCCACAGTGGCTGGCGCTCTATCCCGTTATCGCGCTTCCGGTCGCGTTCTGCCTGACGGCGGGCATCGGGATGGTGCTGGAGCGCACCGTGATCCGCCATCTGTACGGTCGTCCGCTGGAAACGCTGCTGGCAACGTGGGGGATCAGCCTGATGCTCATCCAGCTGGTGCGCATGACCTTTGGCGCCCAGAACCTGGAGGTGGCCAACCCGGCATGGCTGTCCGGCGGAGTGCAGGTTTTTGCCAACCTGACGCTGCCGTGGAACCGCATTGTGGTGCTGGGCTTCGTGCTGCTGGTGCTGTTCTTTACCTGGCTCATTCTGAATAAAACCCGTCTGGGGCTCAACGTGCGTGCGGTGACGCAGAACCGCAGCATGGCCGCCTGCTGCGGGGTACCGACAGGCCGCGTCGATATGCTGGCGTTTGGGCTTGGCTCAGGAATTGCGGGGTTAGGCGGCGTGGCGCTATCGCAGCTCGGTAACGTCGGGCCGGAGCTGGGCCAGGGCTACATTATTGATTCCTTCCTCGTGGTCGTGCTCGGTGGCGTAGGCCAGCTGGCAGGCAGCGTGGCCGCGGCGTTTAGTCTGGGTATTTTCAATAAAATTCTTGAACCGCAGATGGGGGCGGTGCTGGGCAAGATCGTGATTCTGGTGGCGATCGTGCTGTTTATTCAAAAACGCCCTCAGGGGCTGTTTGCGCTGAAAGGGAGGGTGATTGACTGATGAGCCAGCCGCTGACCTTAACGCTGGCGCGCAAAGCGCCGCGCACAACGCAACTTGCAGGTAGCCTGATGGTGGTGTGTCTGCTGATATTACCGTTTTTCGCCTTACTGCCTGCGACGCATCCGCTGGCGCTGTCGACCTGGATGCTGACGTTGATTGGCAAGATCCTCTGCTATGCCATCGTTGCGGTGGCGCTGGATCTGGTGTGGGGCTACGCCGGGATGCTCTCTCTTGGGCACGGCATCTTCTTCGCCCTGGGCGGCTACGCCATGGGCATGTACCTGATGCGCCAGGCCGCGGGTGACGGTCTTCCCGCGTTTATGTCGTTTCTCTCCTGGAGCGAGCTGCCCTGGTTCTGGTGGGGAACCCAACATTTTGCCTGGGCGCTGGTCTTGATTGTGCTGGTGCCGGGCCTGCTGGCGCTGGTGTTCGGCTGGTTCGCCTTCCGCTCAAAAATCAAAGGGGTCTACTTCTCGATTATGACCCAGGCGCTGACCTATGCCGGGATGCTGCTGTTCTTTCGCAACGAAACCGGTTTTGGCGGCAATAACGGCTTTACCGGCTTCACCACGCTGCTCGGGTTTTCGGTAACGGAAACGACCACCCGTATCGCGCTGTTTCTGGCGACCGTGCTGTTGCTGCTCCTGGCGTTAGGCACCGGATTTGCGCTGGCGAAGAGCAAGTTTGGCCGCATCCTGACCGCCGTTCGCGACGCCGAAAACCGCCTGACGTTTTGCGGCTACGATCCGCGCGGGTTCAAGCTGCTGGTATGGACGCTCTCCGCCGTGCTGTGCGGCCTGGCGGGGGCGCTGTACGTCCCGCAGGTGGGCATTATCAACCCCGGTGAAATGTCACCGACCAACTCAATAGAAGCGGCAATCTGGGTGGCGCTGGGCGGGCGCGGCACGCTGGTCGGGCCGGTGATTGGCGCGGCGCTGGTGAACGGCGCCAAGAGCTTCTTCACCGTCGCGATGCCGGAATACTGGCAGCTGTTCCTGGGGCTGATTTTCATCGCCGTCACGCTGTTTTTACCGCGCGGCGTCTACGGTCTGTTTCGAAAGGGAGATAAATAATGCAGCCAGCCGAAGGGTTATTTACCCGCCAGTTGCCGGGCGATCGTTACCGTGAACAGACCGACCCGGTGCTGCAGCTTGAGGCCATTAACGTCAATTTTGATGGTTTTCAGGCCCTGACCGATCTGTCGCTGAATATCGGCGTGGGCGAGCTGCGCTGCGTGATTGGCCCTAACGGCGCCGGTAAAACCACGCTGATGGACGTTATCACAGGTAAAACTCGGCCAAAGAGCGGCAGGGCGATTTACGATCAGTCTATCGACCTGACCGCGCTGGAGCCTGCGGCCATTGCCCGCCAGGGGATCGGGCGTAAATTCCAGAAGCCCACGGTTTTTGAAGCGCTGACGGTGTGGGAAAACCTTGAGATCGCCATGAAAACCGATAAATCCGTCTGGGCGAGCCTGCGGGCAAAACTCAACGGTGAACAGCGCGACCGCATCGATGAGATGCTGGTTTTGCTGCGCCTTAGCAGCGAGCGCGACCGCCGCGCCGGGCTGCTTTCGCACGGGCAAAAACAGTTTCTGGAGATCGGTATGCTGCTGGTTCAGGACCCGCACCTGCTGCTGCTGGATGAACCGGCCGCCGGGATGACCGACGCGGAAACCGAATACACCGCCGAGCTGTTCAAAACGCTGGCGGGTAAGCACTCCCTGATGGTGGTGGAGCATGATATGGGCTTTGTTGAGACTATCGCCGACCACGTCACGGTGTTGCATCAGGGCCGCGTGCTGGCGGAAGGTTCGCTTCGCGAGGTGCAGGCTAACGAGCAGGTGATTGAGGTCTATCTGGGGCGCTAAGGAGCGATGATGTTACAGGTTAACGAACTGAATCAGTATTACGGCGGCAGCCATATCCTGCGCGGCGTGAGTTTTGAGGCCGTCACCGGAGAAGTCACCTGCCTGCTGGGGCGCAACGGCGTCGGGAAAACCACGCTGCTGAAGTGTCTGATGGGGCTGATCCCGGCGAAAACCGGGGAGGTCATCTGGCAGGGTAAAAAGATCACCCACAGCAGGCCGCACCAGCGGGTGCACTCTGGCGTGGCGTACGTCCCGCAGGGCCGCGAGATTTTCCCGCGCCTGACCGTGGAAGAGAATCTTCTGCTCGGGCTGTCGCGTTTTTCCGCCCGCGAGGCGAAGCAGGTTCCGGATGAGATCTGGCAGCTGTTTCCGGTGCTTAAAGAGATGAAGCACCGCCGCGGGGGCGATCTCTCCGGTGGACAGCAGCAGCAGCTGGCGATTGGTCGCGCGCTGGCGAGCCGTCCGCAGCTGTTGATTCTGGACGAGCCGACCGAAGGCATACAGCCATCGGTGATTAAAGAGATTGGACAGGTGATCCGCACCCTGGCGAACCGAGGCGACATGGCGATCCTGCTGGTCGAACAGTTTTACGACTTTGCCGCCGAGCTGGCCGACAGCTATCTGCTGATGTCGCGCGGCGCCATTATCCAGCGCGGCCGGGGTGAAAACATGGAGCAGGAGGGCGTTCGCGGATTGGTTGCGATTTAAAATGTTATAATATAACATCCGCATTCTTATAAAACGGAATGAGGGTGTTATGTTGGCTGCACATTTTGGGAAATTTGCCATGACTCTGGGGGCGCTGCTGGTCAGCGGCCAGCTGTTTGCTCACTCGCACGGCCATCAAATGACCGAAGCGGAACAGAGGGCGGCGAACGGCGTGTTTGAGGATAAGGACGTGAAGGACAGAGCGCTGTCTGACTGGGACGGAACCTGGCAGTCGGTCTATCCGTTCCTGCTGGACGGTTCGCTGGATCCGGTGTTTAAACAGAAAGCGCAGAAAGACAAAAGCAAAACCTTTGACGAGGTGAAAGCGTACTACCGCAAGGGCTATGCGACGGACGTGGATGCTATCGGCATCGAAAACAACGTGATGGAATTTCATAAGGGCAAAGCGGTCAGCCGCTGTCAGTATGATTACAGCGGCTACAAAATACTGACCTACGCATCGGGAAAAAAAGGCGTTCGCTACCTGTTTGAGTGTAAGGATGCCGGCAGCAAGGCACCAAAGTTTGTTCAGTTCAGCGACCACACCATCGCCCCGAAGGCCTCTTCGCACTTCCATATTTTCATGGGCAACACCTCCCACGAGGCGCTGCTGAAAGAGATGGATAACTGGCCGACCTATTATCCGAATGAGATGTACAAAGAACAGGTGGTAGAGGAAATGCTGCACCACTGATGCTTTATTGCCGGGTGGCGGCTACGCCTCACCCGGCCTGGAAGCGCTACGCCACGTTGGGCGTTTCACACCACGCCTTCACGCTCATCCCACGCAAAATCATCAGCCACGCAATAACGATGGCGACCATCATGATGACAAATAGCGACCAGTGCGGCAGGTTGGTCAGGATAATACCGGTGATCATCGGGTTTGCCGCCGCGCCGAGCCAGCCCAGCGCCTGCGCAGAGAAATAGCTTGCCTTCATCCCCGGCGGGGCAATGTTGTCGATCAGCATGTATTCACCCGGTGCATAGATAATCTCACCCAGGGTAAAGATGGCGGCAGCGATGCCCCAGTAAACCAGGTTTTCCCCGGAGAGCATAAAGCCACCCAGTCCCACGATAAAAAACAGGGTGGCGAGGGTCATCAGCGGGCGAATATTGCTGGCAGAGATCTTGCGGCCCAGCGCATATTGCAACGTCACCACCACGGCGGCGTTGACGGGCAATACCACGGCGACCACCTTTTCGGCGAAATTACTGTCTGCATGCGCGGCCAGAACGTATTGCGAAATGCA
Source organism: Enterobacter sp. 302C9 (assembly GCF_034106085.1). Classification (NCBI taxonomy): domain Bacteria; kingdom Pseudomonadati; phylum Pseudomonadota; class Gammaproteobacteria; order Enterobacterales; family Enterobacteriaceae; genus Enterobacter; species Enterobacter sp. 302C9. Next base: position 205,023 of record NZ_JAWNBW010000006.1, on the reverse strand, counting down.
GGTCGCGAACGATCCGCCGACGTATGACGCCAGCAGGCCGGAGAGCGTATACCAGAACAGCGCGCGGTCTTTCAGCAGTACCGACGGCTGCCAGGGCATTTTCTCCTCGGCGGCATCCAGCGCAACGCTTTTCTGCACGAAGAAATGGATGAATCCGAGCGGCAGCGCGGCGCAGAAGGCTGCCAGCCAGAACGGTAGCTGCAGGCTGTACATCACCAGCAGGGTGCCAATCGGCGGCCCGATCGTCCAGCCAATGTTCAGAAAGCTGTAGTTAAGCGAGAAGACGCGCGCTTTCTGGCTTGCGGTGAGCACGTCGGAGAACCAGGCCTTCAGCACCGTCGAAAAGACGGAATAGGCGCAGTTGATCAGCGCAAAGAACAGCACCACCAGCGTGACGTTATCGACCAGCGGGATCGCGACAAACCCCGCGATAAAGGCCACGATCGCAATCAGCATGTAGCGCTTTTTATCAAACTTATCGGCCAGAATGCCAAATCCCAGGCTGAACACCACGCCGATAGTCAGCGCAATCGTCAGTGCATAACCAATATTCTCGACGCTCATGCTGTAGACGCGCGTGAGATAAATGGTCATGAACGGCAGCGTTGCTCCCCGACCGATGGTTAATAACAATGACGACGCCAGCAGCGCTGCGGTTGAGCGCCTGAGAGATGGTTTCATATTCCTGCCCGACAGTTGCTTATGCTTTTTTTAGACGTGTGTTAACAGGATTACCATGACATAAGGGGCTTGTATAGCACCTAATTTATCCGTAAGTGCTTCGCCTGACTGCCATAATTAATGATCTTCTCGCCGCGCGCTTTTTTCTGTTACCTTGAACTGTTAACAAATAATTAATAATTCAGGGGCAGGGTATGACGCGTAAAGACGGACTGCTGGCGTTGCTGGTGGTCGTAGTATGGGGGCTCAATTTTGTGGTCATCAAGCTGGGGTTGCACAACATGCCGCCGCTGATGCTGGCCGGTTTACGTTTTTTGCTGGTCGCGTTCCCGGCGCTCTTTTTCGTCGCCCGTCCGAAGATCCCGTTAAAGCTGCTGCTGGGCTATGGCCTGACCATCAGCTTTGGCCAGTTCGCGTTTCTCTTCTGCGCCATCAAGTTCGGGATGCCGGCCGGTCTGGCCTCGCTGGTGCTGCAGGCGCAGGCGTTCTTTACCATCATTCTCGGCGCCTTCGTGTTTGGCGAACGTTTACAGGGAAAACAGCTGGCGGGCATTACGCTGGCGGTGTTTGGCGTGCTGGTGCTTATTGAAGCCAGCCTGAACGGCCAGGATGTGGCGCTGCTCGGCTTTATGCTGACGCTGGCGGCAGGGCTGAGCTGGGCCTGCGGGAATATTTTCAACAAGCTGATTATGCAGCACGAGGCCCGCCCGGCGGTGATGTCCCTGGTTGTCTGGAGCGCGCTGATCCCGATAATCCCGTTTCTGGCGGCGTCGTTTATTCTGGATGGTCCGGATGTAATGCTGAACAGTCTGGTCGAAATCGATCTGACCACAATCCTTTCTCTTGTCTATCTGGCCTTTGTCGCCACCATTGTGGGCTACGGGATTTGGGGATCGCTGCTGGGGCGTTATGAAACCTGGCGCGTGGCGCCGTTATCCCTGCTGGTGCCGGTAGTGGGGCTTGCCAGTGCGGCACTCTTGCTGGATGAAACGCTGAGCGCGCTGCAGCTGTTTGGCGCCGTGCTGATCATGGCCGGGCTGTACATTAACGTGTTTGGTCTGCGGGTTCGTCGGGCGACGCGGGTAAGCGAAAAGGCATAAAAAAAGCCCCGCGTCTGCGGGGCAAAAACGAATCAGAGGCCGTGCTGATTATAATAAGGCACGCCTAATTCGTCGGATTTGTCGCTACCAGCACCCATATGGTTAAAGTCATAAGGCGACTGGTCATGTGCTGACGGCAAAATCATCGTATCAGGATTATTTTGCTGCGTTGCACGAGGGGTTTGCTCCGCGAAGGTCTGGCTGGAGAACAGCACCAGCAAGGCGAGGGCGGCGGAGGCGGTAACTTTCATGATTTCCTCGGTTACGTCTTTACAGGCGATGATTAACTACAGTGTTTTAACGGATACAGGTATCGGGATTCGCCCGGCACGCTGGTGATTCGGTACTTATGAGGCGGCACGTCAAAATAGTTCTTGAACGTACGCGTCAGGGTTTGTTGCGATTCAAATCCGTAACGCTCCGCCAGATAAAGGATCGGCTCATTGCTTTCTTTCAGTTTCTGGGCAATTTCCGTCAGCTTGCGGCTGCGAATGTATTGGCCTAATGAATGACCGGTCTCTTTTTTGAACATCCGTTGCAGGTGCCATTTGGAGTAACCTGAACGCTCTGACACTTTTTCAAGGGAGAGCGGCGATTCCAGGTTATCTTCGATCCAGTCCAAAATGCTATGAATGGTGATAGCGTCAGTATTGCGTCTGGACATCGTCATACCTCTTTTTCTGTTTACGGCAGTATTTTTTTGAGCAGAAGCTCAAGGGTTGCCACTTCATCTGCCGTTAAGTTTTTTGTTAGTTCCTGATGCAGTGTTTGTCCTACTAATTGATGACATTGCTCGCACATGGCCGCGCCATCGCTGGTCAGCTTTACCAGTACGCCGCGTTTGTCATTCGGGTTAGGGCTTCGTTCTATCCATCCTTTGCAGACGAGACGATCCAGCATGCGGGTTAACGCGCCCAGATCGACAGAGAGCACCTTTTTAAGCTCAACCGGTGTAATACACACTTCGCAGCGAATGGAACACAGCACTTTGAACTGTGTTGCGGTGATATCCAGCGGTGACAGATAGTCGTTGAGCAGGCGATCTTTTTTCTGATTTACCATATGAATAAGACGACCCAGCGGAACAACGTCGTTAAAGATATCACTGGTGCTTTTCACAATGGTTGCCCTGGCAAGTAGTTAGTCACGGCAGATATTATTGCTCAGGCAAGTATAAGTCAACTGAATGAGTCAGCCGATGCCACGAATTGCTAAAACGTTTCATGAACTTTTTTTGAGGTCTTTCAAATCATATAGATAACTGTCAGTTATCTTTCCAGGACGGAAATAATCGTTGCGTTGCGCCCATGGCTCAATGTCACACTTTCACCCTATAATTGCTGTGTTAAATATGGATAAGGACGACAACGCACTATGTTGGATTTAATAAAAGCAATCAGCCTTGGGCTGGTGGTCTTGCTGCCGTTGGCTAACCCGTTAACGACGGTGGCGCTGTTCCTCGGTCTGGCAGGGAATATGAACAGCGCCGAGCGTAACCATCAGTCGATGATGGCCTCGGTGTATGTGTTTGCCATCATGATGGTGGCTTACTATGCCGGACAGGTGGTGATGAACACCTTCGGGATTTCCATCCCCGGCCTGCGTATCGCCGGGGGGCTGATTGTGGCCTTTATCGGTTTCCGCATGCTGTTCCCGGCGCAAAAAGCGCATGAGTCGCCGGAAGCGGCCAGCAAATCGGAAGAGCTGGAAAACGAGCCGAGTGCGAATATCGCCTTTGTGCCGATTGCCATGCCGAGCACGGCGGGGCCGGGTACGATCGCGATGATCATCAGCTCCGCATCAACGGTGCGTGACAGCGCAACCTTCCCGGACTGGGTGCTGACGGTTGCGCCACCGCTGATTTTTGCGATTATCGGGGTTATCGTGTGGGCGTCGCTGCGCAGTTCTGGGGCCATTATGCGCTGGGTAGGCAAGGGCGGTATCGAGGCGATTTCCCGTCTGATGGGCTTCTTACTGGTCTGTATGGGCGTGCAGTTTATTATTAACGGCGTGCTGGAAATTATTAAGACCTATCACTGATGCAATTGCCGGGTGGCGCTTCGCTTGCACGGGCCTGCGGGTTTTGTAGGCCGGGTAAGGCGAAGCCGCCACCCGGCAAGAAGACTCACCCGTGCTGACCCTGTTCCTCCAGCGCCACCGGCCATTTACGGAAGATGAGCACTGACCAGACCAGCGCCACCAGGGCCGGAATGGCGCCCAGATAGCCAATCGCCGACATCGATACGTGCAGTATTACCTGATTTCCCACCAGCGCGCCCGCGCCAATCCCCAGATTGAAAATCCCTGAGAAAAGCGACATGGCGACGTCCGTTGCATCCGGCGCCAGGGCCAGGACCTTCGCCTGCATGCCCAGACCAATAATCATGATCGCCACGCCCCAGAACAGGCTGAGGATCGCCAGATGGCTTTCACTGCCTGCGGCAGGCATCAGCAGCAGCAGGCAGGCCAGCAGCAGACCGATAGCGCAGCTCACCAGCGTTGACGCATGCCGGTTACCCAGCTTACCGAACAGCACGCTGCCAATAATGCCCGCTCCGCCGAGGATCAACAGCAGGATGGTGGCAAAGTTGGCGCTAAAGCCCGCCACCACCTGCACAAAGGGTTCAATGTAGCTGTACGCCGTGTAATGGGCCGTCACCACAATGACGGTAAGCAGGTAGATACCCAGCAGCGCCGGGCGACGCATCAGCAGCGGCAGGCTTTTCAGCGAGCCGGAATGCTCGCTCGGCAGCGCGGGCAGCAGCTTAATCAGGCATACCAGTGTAACCAGCGCGCCCATACCAATGGCGAAGAACGTCGTACGCCAGCCGAAGTATTGCCCTACGATGCGGCCAATCGGCAGACCCAGCACCATCGCCAGTGCGGTACCGGTGGCAATCAGGCTCAGCGCCTGGGCGCGTTTACCCGCTGGCGCGAGTCGAATAGCCAGCGACGCGGTGATCGACCAGAACACCGCATGGGCAAAGGCAATGCCGATGCGGCTGATGACCAGCACCGTAAAATTCCACGCCATAAACGACAGAACATGGCTGGCGATGAACAGCACAAACAGGCCGATCAGCAGCCTGCGCCGCTCCATCTGGCTGGTCAAAAGCATAAACGGCAAGGACATCAGCGCCACAACCCAGGCGTAGATGGTCAACATAATGCCCACCTGCGCCGTTTCCATCTGGAAACTTTCAGCGATGTCAGACAACAGCCCAACCGGAACAAATTCTGTGGTGTTAAAAATAAACGCGGCAATGGCCAGCGTGACCACGCGTAGCCACGCAACCCTGCGGGAAACTGTGTTCGTTGTCATAGGGATGTCGGAGATTCGTTGCTGAAAAGAAGAGGAGACGATCTTAAAACGTCGAACGGCGAAAACTCAACCATTATGTGACGCAGATCTCAATATTTACCTTATGAAAGCGGTAGCCGGGAACGCCGTTTTCATTGAATATAAAAGAACAACACAATAAAAACAGGCGGTAAGACAATGCAGGAGATTGATTTTTATCTGGTAGATGCGTTCAGCGATACCTCATTTGGCGGCAATCCGGCCGCCGTTTGCCCGCTCAAGGAATGGTTACCCGATGAGACCTTGCTGAAAATGGCGCAGCAGCATAATCAGTCGGAGACGGCTTTTTTCGTCTGCAGTAAAGGGGGCATTGAGCTACGCTGGTTTACCACGCTCACCGAAGTCAATCTCTGCGGCCACGCTACGCTGGCGGCCGCGCACGTGCTGTTTACCGGGCTGGATTACCCGGATTCGCGGATCCACTTTGATACCGCCTCTGGCCGCCTGACGGTCAGCCGGGAGGGGGAGTGGATGACGCTGGATTTCCCGGCATGTCCAACCCATGAAGAGACACCCCCGCCGGAGATGCTCTCGGCGCTGGGTATCAGCCGCTACGTTGAAGCCCGTAAAGGGCGCGCATGGCTGATCGTTCTGGAAAATCGCCAGCAGGTTGAAGCGCTTGCGCCGCGCTTCTCGGTGATGACGCCGGGCGAGCATAAGGTGAGCGTTACGGCGCGCGGTGAGGGGAAATATGATTTTGTCAGCCGCTTTTTCTCACCGGGCGTTTCCGTCCCGGAAGACCCGGTCACCGGCTCCGCACACACCATGCTGATCCCATACTGGAGCGAAAAGCTGGGCAAAACCACGATGTTTGCCCGTCAGGTTTCAGCGCGCGGCGGCGATGTACGCTGTGAGCTGAAAGGTTCGCGCGTGCTGATGAGCGGGCAGGCCACGCTTTATCTGAAAGGCACAGTTTTTCTGCGCTAAAAACCCATAACAAGAGAGGAAGAGACAATGCAGGAAATTGATTTTTATCTGGTGGATGCCTTCAGCGATAAAACCTTTGGCGGCAACGCCGCAGCGGTATGTCCTCTGGAAGAATGGCTGCCGGACGAAACGCTGCTCAAAATGGCGCAACAGCATAACCAGTCTGAGACCGCCTTTTTCGTGCGCACCGACGGCGGGTTTGAGCTGCGCTGGTTCACCACGCTGGATGAAATTAACCTGTGCGGTCACGCCACGCTTGCCGCATCGCACGTCATTTTCGAATACCTTGATTATCCGCATACCGAAATCACCTTCACCACGCGCTTCGTGGGCGAGCTGACCGTCAAGCGCAGCGGCGACTGGCTGACGCTGAACTTCCCCGCGTGGTCGACGGAAATCGTCGAAAACCCACCTGAGCTGCTGTTTAGCGCGCTGGGCATCACGGCGGCAAAAGAGGTGCGCGTCGGACGCGATTTCATGGTGGTGCTGGAGAGCCAGCAGCAGGTTGAAGCGTTAACGCCGGATATTGGGGCCATGCTTCCGCTGGATAAAATGGTCTGCGTGACGGCGCCGGGAGAAGAATATGACTTCGTCAGCCGCTTCTTCTGCCCTGGCGAAGGGGTGCCGGAAGATCCCGTCACCGGATCCGCCCACAGCATGCTGATCCCTTACTGGAGCGAAAAGCTGGGCAAAACGTCACTCAATGCCCGCCAGGTGTCATACCGTGGCGGGGATCTGCGCTGCGAGCTGAAGGGCGACCGCGTGCTGATTGGCGGCCAGGCTACGCTGTATCTGAAAGGGCGAATCTTCCTGCGCTAGCTGAGTGACGCGCTATAAGTTAATACTATGAACCACCCCGGCAGGCCTGAGCTATGTTGATATAAAAACAGCAAGGAGCCTGCCATGTATTCCATTACCTCTGAATCTGCACGTCATCCGGACATTCTCGCGCTGATCGCGGCGCTTGACCGCTACCAGAGCGAACTCTATCCCGCCGAAAGCAATCATCTGCTCGACCTGTCCGCGCTGCCGGAAGCCTCGCTGATCCTGATGGTCATTCGTGACCAGCAGCTGCACGCCGTAGGCTGCGGAGCCATCGTGCTCAACGGCGACGGAACGGGGGAGATGAAGCGGGTCTATATCGATCCGGCCCATCGCGGGCAGCATCTCGGCGAGACGCTGCTGGCCGCCCTGGAAGATGAGGCCCTGAGCCGCCATTGCCACACGGTAAGGCTGGAGACGGGCATCAAACAGCGCGCTGCGGTTCGTCTGTACGAGCAGTGCGGGTACGATTTGCGTCCGGCGTTTGCCCCGTACGCTGACGATCCGCTCAGCCTGTTTATGGAGAAGGCGCTGGTTGAAGACGTTCGTTTAGCAGCGCTATAAAAGCTTCCAGCTGGCGGGTCATCGCTCCGCGCCGCCACACCAGCCAGGTTGTAAGCCAGCGCCAGTTTTCCGCCAGCGGCCAGGCTTCAACCTGATGATGTCCCGGCATACTCTCCAGCATCGAGCGCGGCATCAGCGCGATGCCCGCGCCCGCAATGACGCAGGCGAGCATGCCGTGATAGGACTCCATCTCATGAATGCGGCCGGGGGTGGCTCTGTCCGCATGAAACCAGCTTTCCAGATGTCGACGGTACGAGCAGTTCGCGCGAAAGGCGTAAACGTCGCTGCCGCTGACCTGCGTGGCGCGGGCGACCTCCGCGTGCCCGGCAGGCGTGACCAGCATCATCTCTTCCCGGTAGACCGGCATCCCCTCCAGCTCAGGGTGTGACAGCGGCCCGTCGACAAAGGCGGCGCTGAGGGTTCCCTCCAGCACGCCATCAATCATCGTCCCGGAAGGCCCGGTAGATAGGGCAAATTGGATGCGCGGATAGCGCTGGTTAAACTGCGCCAGCGTTTCGGGAATGCGCACCGCGGCGGTGCTTTCCAGCGCGCCGAGGGCAAATAGCCCCTGCGGCTCATCACCCGCGACGACCATGCGCGCTTCATCCACCAGGGCGAGGATCTGCCTGCTGTAGCGCAGGAAGTTATGTCCGGCGGGAGATAGGCGCAAACGCTGGTTCTCACGAATAAACAGCTCGACGCCAAGATCGGCTTCCAGCTGGCGGATGCGGGTCGTCAGGTTAGACGGCACGCGATGCACCTTCTGCGCCGCCTGGGTGATGCTGCCCGTCAGCGCGACGGCGTTAAACATTTCAAGCTGGGTTAGGTCCATAGCATTCTCGTTTCGTGAATAAGGTGGTTAGTATTATTCATTTTTAAGAAATAGCAGAGTGAGCCACAATGAATCAACCGAAATGCGTGGAGAACATCATGAAATATTCATCTGCTACACATGCCCTGTCCGTTAACCCGGCAACGGGGGAAACTCTCGCTGCTTATCCCTGGGCGACGGCGGAAGAGGTTGAACGCGCGATTTCTCAGTCTGACGCGGGGTATCGCCAGTGGCGACGCGAAAGCGTGTCCCACCGGGCGCAGAAGCTCCGGGAGCTCGGCGCCGCGTTGCGAAACCGCGCGGAAGAGATCGCGCAGACGATCTCCCGTGAAATGGGGAAACCCATCCTGCAGGCGCGGGCGGAAGTGGCAAAATCCGCAGCTCTGTGCGACTGGTATGCCGGGCACGGCCCGGCGATGCTGCGTGCGGAGCCTACGCTGGTGGAAAACCACAGCGCGGTTATTGAATACCGTCCTCTGGGGCCGATTCTCGCGGTGATGCCCTGGAACTTCCCGCTCTGGCAGGTGCTGCGCGGCGCGGTGCCCATTCTGCTGGCAGGTAACAGCTATCTGCTTAAGCATGCGCCAAACGTGCTCGGCTCTGCGGAGCTTATTGCGCAGATCTTTGCGGATGCCGGTTTCCCTGAAGGCGTATTCGGCTGGGTGAACGCCACCAATGACGGCGTAAGCCAGGCGATTAACGATCGCCGTATTGCGGCGGTGACCGTCACCGGCAGCGTGCGTGCCGGTGCGGCCATTGGCGCACAGGCAGGAGCCGCGCTGAAAAAATGCGTTCTTGAGCTGGGCGGCTCCGACCCGTTTATCGTACTTAACGATGCCGACCTGGATCTCGCCGTGAAGGCGGCGGTGGCGGGTCGCTACCAGAATACCGGGCAGGTGTGCGCGGCGGCCAAACGCTTCATTGTGGAAGAGGGGATTGCAGATACCTTTACCCGCCGCTTCGTCGACGCCGTCGCCGCGTTAAAGATGGGCGCGCCGGAAGAAGAAGAGAACTACCTGGGCCCGATGGCGCGTTTTGACCTGCGCGATGAGCTGCATCAGCAGGTGCAGGCCACCCTGGCCGAAGGGGCAACGCTGCTGCTGGGCGGAGAGAAGATCGTCGGAGAGGGCAATTACTACGCGCCAACCGTGCTGGTCAACGTCACCTCGTCGATGACGGCGTTTCGCCAGGAACTGTTTGGTCCGGTCGCGGCCGTGACTGTCGCAAAAGACGCGGAGCACGCCCTGACGCTTGCCAACGACAGCGACTTTGGCCTGTCCGCCACCGTCTTTACCGCTGACGCAGCGCTTGCGGATAAATTCTCCCGCGAACTGGAGTGCGGCGGCGTGTTTATCAACGGCTTTAGCGCCAGCGACGCGCGCGTGGCCTTCGGCGGCGTTAAGAAAAGCGGCTTTGGCCGGGAGCTTTCCCACTTTGGTTTGCACGAGTTCTGCAACGTGCAGACGGTGTGGAAGGATCGGGTGTAATTTATTGCCCGCCTGTGATTACGGCCCTCATCACGAGGGCCGTTGTCATTTATCTGCAATGGTTCTGTCATTTTCATTTCGTAGACTCGCTCGCGTCTAACGCATTGTTAATGAAGATAATTATGAACCTAACGCAAATTTTTCGCCGTATTGCGCAGCGTCTCACCCCTCGTCACTTTGGCCTGCTGACGGGTATCTTTTGCATTATTGGCCTTTTCTCCGCGCTGCAGCTCTCCTCCTCATTTCTGCTTAACGCCTCCCTGAACGACGCCCAGCGCAACGAGCAGCAAAACCTGCTGGCCTGGCAGCAGCAGAGCAAGCTGGATCTGGCCCGCGTTTCCCTGCTGGCGGCAAGCGACCTGCTTAACCGCTCCGGCGTCTGGTTTATGCAGGATAAAGAGACCGGCTCCGACGGGAGCTGGCATAGCCTGATGGACGATGCGCAAAAGGCGCTGGCGGTTTCTCAGCAGGCGTGGAAGGCCTGGCTGGCGCTGAATCCGCCGAAAGACGATGCCCTGGTGAACAGCTATCAGCTTTTTTACGGCGCGATAAACGAGCAGGCTGAAGGTCTGATTAAGACCAACACCATCGACGCGTTTTTTGCCGTACCGGCTCAGGCGTTTCAGTCTGATTTTAACGACAACTATGCGCGCTATCAGCAGGCAAGCGAGAAGCAGGCCATGCAGGGGCGTCAGAGCTTAATGGCGCAGCTCTCCGGCCTGCAAACGTTGTTCCTGTTTGCGCCGGTGCTGCTGCTTGCCATCGCGGTTGTCGTCTGGTTCGGCATGTCCAGATGGGTGATTACGCCGCTGCGTCGGTTGATTGCGCATATTAACCGGCTGGCGGCAGGGGATCTCTCCGGCACGCCGCCGAACGTCATGCGCTTCAACCGGGAGATAGGTCAGCTTAGCGACAGTATTGCGACGATGCAGCACGGTCTGCAGCAGCTGGTGACGCAGGTCAGCCATGCCACCGCGACGATGGTGGAGAACATTGACTCCCTTGCGCAGGGTAACCAGAAGCTGTATCAGCAGTCAGCGCGCCAGGCGAAAGAGCTTGAGGATGTAACGGCGCATATCGCGGCGCTGGAAAGCCATGTGGAAGGGAATACCGGCTATGCCAGGCTCGCCAGCTCGCGGGCCGATGAAGCGCGTCAGGCCGCCGTGGGGGGCGACCGGATGATGTCTACCGTGAATGCGTCCATGCAGGCGATCGTCGACCGATCTTCTGAGATGCGCGGGATCGTGGCGATGATCGACAGCGTGGCGTTTCAGACCAACATCCTGGCGCTGAATGCCGCCATCGAGGCGGCCCATGCCGGAAACCAGGGGCGCGGCTTTGCCGTCGTCGCCCGGGAAGTCGGGCTTCTGGCCAGAAAAAGCAGCCACTCGACGCAGACCATTCAGGAGCTGATCAACCGCTCGCTGCAGGGCATTGAAGACGGTTCCCGCGCCGTTACCCTGATGGAAGAGAATCTGCAGCAGGTCACCGGCCTGGTGGGCAATTTAAGCAGTTTGCTTAATGAGATCTCAACCGCCACGCTCAGCCAGGGAGACAGTATACACCAGATGACGCGCCAGCTTCAGGCGCTGAATCAGGTCTCCCGTCAGACGGACCTGCTGGTCTCAGACGCCTCGGATGCCTCTGAGCGGCTGCAAAAGCAATCCGATCTTTTATTGCAGGCCGTTTCGCGTTTTCGTCTTAGCGCCTGACGCAATACATAAGCCTCTGTTATACTCGCAGCCCGTTTTAGCCTGAGGGCAAGGAGCAAAGTGTGGCTGCGGTCATCCATAATGAGATGTTGGACGAGATTCTGGCGCAGGTTCGTCCGTTAATTGGAAAGGGGAAGGTTGCCGACTATATTCCGGCCCTTGCCTCGGTGAGCGGGAACAAGCTGGGGATTGCTATCTGTACCATTGACGGACAGCGATACCAGGCAGGCGATGCGGCTGAGCGTTTTTCCATTCAGTCCATTTCGAAAGTGCTGAGTCTGGTTGCGGCGATGCGCCAGTATGAAGAAGACGAGATCTGGCAGCGTGTCGGTAAAGATCCTTCCGGCCAGCCTTTTAACTCGCTGCTTCAGCTCGAGATTGAACAGGGTAAACCGCGAAATCCCTTTATCAATGCCGGGGCGCTGGTGGTCTGCGATATGCTGCAAAGTCGCCTCAGCGCACCGCGCCAGCGAATGCTGGAGATTGTTCGCCAGCTCTCGGGCGTTGACGATATTGCCTATGATGCGGTGGTGGCACGCTCGGAGTTTGAACACTCCGCCCGTAACGCGGCTATCGCATGGCTGATGAAATCCTTCGGTAATTTCCACAACGACGTGGCGACCGTGCTGCAAAACTACTTCCATTACTGCGCCCTGAAAATGAGCTGCGTTGAGCTGGCCCAGACGTTCCTGTTCCTTGCGCACCAGGGGCACGCGCCGCATCTCGATCAGGAGGTGGTTTCTCCGCTTCAGGCCCGGCAGGTTAACGCGCTGATGGCCACCAGCGGGATGTATCAAAACGCCGGTGAGTTTGCCTGGCGCGTTGGGCTTCCGGCTAAATCGGGCGTCGGCGGCGGGGTCGTGGCGATTGTGCCGCATGAAATGGCGATAGCCGTCTGGAGCCCGGAACTGGATGAAACGGGAAATTCCCTTGCCGGCGTGGCGGTTCTGGAGAAACTTACCCAGCGCCTGGGACGTTCCGTATACTGATGTCCGATCTGGATCCTCTCTTTTCCCGCCTGGCGCGATCGACATTTCGCTCGCGCTTTCGCCTGGGCGATAAGGAACGACAGTACTGCTGGGACAAAGGCCCCGAAACCATTGATCGGCATGCCGCGGATTTTGTCGAAAAGCGCCTTGCGCCCGCGCACCCCGCAAACGACGGTAAGCAGACGCCCATGCGCGGTCACCCGGTGTTTATCGCCCAGCATGCCACCGCCACCTGTTGCCGGGGCTGTCTGGCAAAATGGCATAACATTCCACAGGGCGTAACGCTCACGGCGCCGCAACAAAATTATATCGTCAGCGTCATCCACCACTGGCTGGTGCTGCAGATGAACGCCTAAATTTGACGAGTTATGCTCCCGTGGTATTTGTGTTATAGATGCATCCCAAGTTAGTCCCGATCATGCTGACGACCGCAATAATTGCCATAAGCTTTCATATGGAATGATATTTAATGCGTTCTGCTCTTACCGCTTTCAGGCCGTTCCAGGTTGATACGCCGCTGCGAAATGCAGCGACGATCTTCATCCTCACCACCTTATTCTATTTTGTGGGCGCGGAATTACGGCTCGTTGAGGCCCTGTCGCTGTTCTGGCCGCTGAATGGCGTCATGGCAGGGATCTTCGCCCGCTATGTTTACCTGAATCGCCTGCATTACTACGCGGTATGTTATGTCGCGATGCTGTTGTACGACGCGGTAACGACCAACTGGGGTATGGCCTCCGTGGTGATCAACCTGTCAAACATGATCTTTATCGTCGTCGTCGCCGTGCTGGTTCAGCGCGACAAGCGGCTGATGAAGAAAACCCCCGATCCGCTTAACGCGCTACGCCTGTTTAACTACTGTCTGATTGCCGCGCTGCTTTGCGCCTTGCTCGGCGCGGTAGGGTCGGTCGGGATTGACAGTCATACCTTCTGGCCGCTATTTGCCGACTGGTTTAGCGAGCAGTTCTCAACCGGCGTGCTTGTTGTGCCCTGTATGCTCACGTTACGCATGCCCGGGCGTGAGCTCAGGCTACGTCTTGAGCAACTGCTGCCGGTAATTGCGCTGATCGTCTCGGTGATCGCGTCGGTGGTGATTGGCGGAGCGGGGAGCCTCTCGTTTCCTCTGCCTGCGCTTATCTGGTGTGCGGTTCGCTACTCGCTGCCCGCCACCTGTCTGCTGACGTTTATCACGGGGGCCACTGAAATCATTCTGGTCGCCAACTCGATTATTAATATCGCCGTGGCGACGCCGTTTACGACGCCAATGATGTTTTCAGCCCGGCTGGGGATCGCCACGATGGCGATCTGCCCGGTGATGGTTTCCGTCAGCATGGCGGCGATTAATTCCCTGATCCGCCAGGTTTCACTGAGGGCGGATTATGACTTTTTAACCCACGTCTATTCGCGTTCCGGGCTTTATGAGGCGTTAAAGCATGAAGAGACGTACCGGCACACGCGTTTTCTGACCGTCATGCTGCTGGATATTGATTATTTTAAAAGCATTAATGATAACTACGGCCACGAGTGCGGAGACCGCGTGCTGGCGTCGTTTGCCCGACAGGTTCAGCAGGTCGTCGGCGAAGACGGCATGGTGGCGCGCATGGGCGGGGAAGAGTTCGCCGTGGTGGTCAATTCAGGCGACGCGCAGCACGGTTTTGAACTGGCTGAACGTATCCGATCCACCGTTGCCGGTCATCCTTTTACATGGCGTCACCAGACGCTCTATCTGACGGTCAGCATTGGCCTCGGCAGCGGAAAGGCTGAGTCCTGGCAGCTGACCGAGGTCTTCAACAAGCTCATGGCCGAAGCGGACGATCATCTCTATCGTTCCAAAAAAGCGGGTCGAAACCGTACCAGCGCCCGGGTGGCGGACGAGCAGATTGCCGCGCCCTCCGGGAGTGAAACATAGCTGCGTTAATCGTCATAAGGCATTGACGTGAATAGTAAGCGGCTTAACAGGATGTCAGAACACTGACAATGTCTCTGTTTAAGCTACGCTTTTAGTAACGCTTTACGTCAGGAGACATTATGAAAGCACCTGCAACCCCTGAAAATGAAACAGACAGACTCAACTCGCTACGAGAATCAGGTCTGCTTGAGATCGACAGTTCCCCGGCGTTTGACCGCTTAACGCGTCTGGCAAAACGCTTCTTCCAGGTGCCGCTGGCGATGGTCAATCTCATTGATGAGCATTCGCTGATCGTTAAGTCGGCCGACGGTCAGGCGCCCGGCAGCGTTCCGCGCAATATCTCATTTTGCGGCCATACGATCCTCACCGAAGCGCCGCTGGTGGTGGGGGATATGCTTCAGGACGATCGCTTTGCGGATAACCCGTTGGTGGCCGGTGAGCCTCGCGTGCGTTTTTACGCGGGTTTCCCGCTGCGCCTGCGCGACGGCGCAAGCGTTGGCTCGCTGTGCCTGATTGATTACGCCCCCCGCGAGTTTTCTGCCGCCGACCTCGCCGTGCTGGGGGACCTTGGCGCGCTGGCGGAAGACGAATTTGCTGCCATCAGCGCGGCGACCACGGATGAATTAACCGGGTTATTCAACCGTCGGGGCTTTAATCAGCTCGTGCGGTTCACGCTTTCCGTTGCCCGGCGTCGCGCTGAGCCGCTCACGCTCGGCTGGCTGGATTTGGATCGCTTTAAGGAAATTAACGATCGCTTCGGGCATGAAGAGGGGGATAAGGCGCTGAAAGCGATGGCGCAGCTAATGCGCGCCTCTTTCCGCGAAGCGGATCTGCTGGTGCGTTTTGGCGGGGACGAGTTCGCCGTGCTGTTCGCGGATACGGATGAGCAGGGCGCCTGGATTGCCATGCAGTATCTTGCCGAGCAGGTAGAAAACTATAACGCCCGCAAGCTACATCCCTGGTCGCTCCATTTCTCGTGGGGGCTCAGTGAATTCGATCATAACGGCAACGACCTGCAGCAGTGGTTAAAAGAGGCCGATGAAAAGATGTATGCCATGAAACAGCAGCGACAGCGCTCCCGGTAACATAACAAAAGCGTATGTCCGATCCGTTTGCGTTAAGAAGATGTTAAATGCACAGTGACGGTATTCAACGTAAGGAAAAACAATGAATACCTCACTGCAAATCAAAAACCTCACCCGAGACGACATTCTCACCCATCTTGATGCGCTGGCCGGGATCCTCGAAAACTGTGTGAACGGCGGGGCATCCGTCAGCTTTATGCTTCCCTTTAGTCTGGATAAGGCTCGTTCGTTCTGGCGCGGCATCGCTGAAAGCGTAGGGCGCAACGAGCGTCTGGTGCTGGCCTGTGTCGACCCGCAGGACGGCGTCATCGGTACGGTGCAGCTGATCGTCGACCAGCCGGAAAACCAGCCGCATCGCGCCGATGTGGCGAAGCTGCTGGTTCACGAGAAAGCCCGCCGCAAAGGTGCCGCGATGGCCTTGATGGAAGCGCTTGAAGCGGAGGCCCGGGCCAGAGATATTTCGGTTCTGGTGCTCGATACCTCCACCGGCAGCGGCGCCGAGACGTTCTACCAGCGTGCCGGCTGGCAAAAGGTGGGGGAGATCCCGCGCTATGCCCTGATGCCGGACGGCGCCATGACGGCCACGTCCGTGTTCTATAAGTTCTTATGATTATTTTGTACAACTACGCCGTGGATTGATCAAAACAGGGTTTCTGGTCGTTAAGTTTTGATAAGTTATCGCACCAATCTTATCAGGCTGTATGACTAATCATAAAAGGAACCCTCTTGTGAACACGCTCAACCGTCGTGATTTTCCCGGTGCTCAATACCCGGAACGCATTATTCAGTTTGGCGAAGGCAACTTCCTGCGTGCGTTTGTCGACTGGCAAATTGACCTGCTAAATGAACATACCGATCTTAACGCCGGTGTGGTTATCGTCCGTCCTATTCAGAGCGACTTCCCGCCGTCGCTGAACACTCAGGATGGTCTCTATACCACTATCATTCGCGGCCTGAACGGGCAGGGTAAAGCGGTGAGTGAGAGCCGTCTTATCCGCTCGGTTAACCGGGAGATCGACGTCTACGGCCAGTATGATGCGTTCCTGAAACTGGCGCACAATCCGGACATGCGCTTTGTTTTCTCGAACACCACCGAAGCGGGTATCAGCTACAACGCGGGTGACCGATTCGCCGATGCCCCTGCGGTGAGCTACCCGGCGAAGCTGACGCGACTGCTGTTTGAGCGTTATAGCCACTTCAACGGTGCAGCGGATAAAGGCTGGATCATCATTCCGTGCGAGCTGATTGACTACAATGGTGATGCGCTGCGTGAACTTGTCCTGCGCTATGCCCGGGAGTGGGCGCTGCCTGCCGCCTTTATCCAGTGGCTTAACGAGGCAAACAGCTTCTGCTCGACGCTGGTTGACCGTATCGTGACCGGTTACCCGCGCGACGAAGCGGCCACGCTGGAGGCTGAGCTGGGTTATCACGATGGTTTCCTGGATACGGCTGAACATTTCTATCTGTTTGTTATCCAGGGGCCGGCATCTCTTGCGCAGGAACTTCGTCTGGATAAATACCCGTTGAATGTGCTGATTGTCGACGACATCAGGCCCTACAAAGAGCGCAAAGTCGCTATCCTGAACGGCGCGCATACGGCGCTGGTGCCGGTGGCATTCCAGGCTGGGTTAGAGACGGTAGGCGAGGCGATGAATGATGCCGAGATCTGCGCGTTTGTCGAAAAAGCGATTTATCAGGAGATCATTCCGGTCCTCGATCTGCCGCGTGACGAGCTGGAATCTTTTGCCAGCGCGGTAACAGGGCGTTTTCGCAACCCTTACATCAGACACCAGCTGCTTTCCATTGCGCTTAACGGCATGACCAAATACCGCACCCGCATTCTGCCGCAGCTGCTGGCAGGGCAGAACGCAAGCGGACAATTGCCTGCACGTCTGACGTTCGCGCTGGCTGCGTTAATAGCGTTTTACCGCGGGGAGCGTAACGGGGAGAACTATCCGGTGCAGGATGATGCATTCTGGCTGGAACGTTATCAACAGCTGTGGGCGCAGCATCGCGACCAGCAGTTGAGCACCCGTGAGCTGGTGCAGTCCGTATTGAGCGTGAGCGAGCACTGGGAACTGGATCTCACGCAGGTCACCGGGCTCGTCGACCAGGTCACCCTGGATGTTGACGCCATTCTCCTGAAGGGAATGCGCGCAGCGGTGAACCCCCTTTGCTAATGACGTTACCCGGCTTCGGCCGGGTTTAATTACACCTTATTTTAGTTACAACATACTATATGCTCTTTTTTTAAAACCGCATGCAGCACCGTGCGGTTATCGCTAAGCAGGTCATAAAATTCAATGCCCCGTTAACATGCTTGCAACCGTGAGGGAGATCACGTTTAATAGCCACGCTCTTTTCCTTCCTGAAACTCACTATGATTGTTCGTCCTAAACAGCACTGGCTACAACTGATTTTTGTCTGGCACGGCTCGGTACTTCCCAAAATTTACACCCGACTGCTGCTCAACTTCCTGCTTTCTATTGCCGTTATCCTGATGCTGCCGTGGTATACCTCGCTGGGTATCAAATTTACCGTGGCGCCATTTAGCATTCTCGGCGTGGCGATCGCTATCTTTCTCGGTTTCAGAAACAACGCCTGTTATTCGCGCTACGTTGAGGCTCGCCTGCTTTGGGGGCAGTTGATGATAGCGGCACGCTCGCTGTTTCGCGAGGTGAAAAACACCTTGCCTGACGATAAGCACCTGGGGGAATTTGTCCGCCTGCAGATAGCTTTTGCCAACTGCCTGCGCATGACCCTCCGCCGGGACCTGAACGCCGAACAGCTCTCTCGCTATCTTGCTCCGGACGATTTACGTCACGTGATGAGCGCCAACTCGCCGGCGAACCGCATTTTACTGATTATGGGGGAGTGGCTGGCCGTGCGGCGGCGTAACGGCCAGCTTTCAGACATCCTGTTCCACAGCCTGAACAACCGTCTGAACGATATGTCCATCGTCCTCTCCGGCTGCGAGCGCATTGCGACTACGCCGGTGCCGTTTGCCTATACGCTGATTTTGCACCGCACTGTGTATCTGTTCTGCATCATGCTGCCGTTCGCGCTGGTTGTAGATCTGCACTACATGACGCCGTTTGTCTCGGCGCTGATCTCCTACACCTTTATCTCGCTGGACACCCTGGCGGAAGAGCTGGAAGACCCGTTCGGTACAGAAGATAACGATCTGCCGCTGGACGCCATCTGCAACATGATGGAACGCGATCTGCTGCAGATGAACGATGAAGAGAACATTCCGGAAAGGCTGATGCCGGATAAGTATTATCAGCTGACCTGACGGGCGTTCCACTCGTCGCGGGTGATCTCCCACAGTTCGGAATCCAGCATGCCGCTGACGTAGGCTTTCTTTTCCGTCCTGATAAGCCGCATGCCGCTACTGTCTGAAATACGCCGGGAGCGGCTGTTGGCGGTGGCTTTCGGGGCGCGTAATACGGGTTTGTTTAGCGTATTGAACCAGTAATCCGTCGCGGCAATGCTGGCCTCGCGCATGTATCCCTGGCCCTGAAATTCCGGGGCCAACCAGAATCCACGGTTGTTATCTTCGACGTCATACAAACAGATAATACCCATCAACTCATCCGGCACCTCGCGACGACGGATGCTCCAGAACCAGGCGATCCCTTTTGCCATATCCGGCAGCGCCACGTTGTTGACATAGTTTTCCGCGCCGTTATCCGGGTAGGGCCAGGGCACGGAAGAGACCATATAGCGGACGATCTCCCAGCGCGGATAACGCTTTTGTATCTGGGCAGCATCTTCGGCAACCAGCGGTTTTAGCAATAAGCGTTCTGTCGTGAGCGTCGGTATCGTCATCCGCGGATCTCCATATTTAAGCGTTATTCTTTTGTTTGTGTTCTGGTATTTTCATCTTTACGGCACTCTATCCCAGCGAGCTCTTTTCCCATACTACTAACAATTGCAGAGGTCAGCATGACATTAAGACGGGCCAACCCACAGGAAGCCGAAATACTCTGGAATATTCGCAATCAGGCGATTCGTCACGGCTGTAAAACCAGTTACGACGCCGACGTCATTGCGCGCTGGACGCCGGATCTCATGCCCGAACACTATCGGCAGATGGTCATTGAATACCCTTTTTACGTGGTGGAAGATGAAACGGGCGACGTTGCGGCGACCGGCTATCTGGATCTGGATACCCACTGTCTGGAGGCGATATTCACCTTGCCCGCGGCCTTCGGTAAAGGCATGGCGACCCGAATTATCGAGGCGCTCAAAAATGAAGCCCGTAGCCGGGGGATAACCCGCCTGAGGCTGGATGCAACCCCTAATGCCCAGTCGTTTTATCAGAAGCTGGGGTTTGTCACGCTGCGCGAAAACTATCATCACTCGCGTATGGCCGGGGCTGATTTACGCTGTTTTGAAATGGCGATCGACTTGTAATGTGAGGAACACATGGCTGTCACGGTAAGACCTCTACGTGAAGACGATTATTCCCAATGGCGACCGCTGTGGGATGGCTATACCCATTTTTATGACTGTTACCTCGAGGAATCCGTCACCGCATCGACATGGGAAAGGGCGCTCTCAGCGCATTCCTCGATGTTTTGCCGCGTGGTAGAAACGGATGAAAAGGTCATCGGTTTCGCGATGTGCATTCTGCACGAAGGAACCTGGTCAACGGCCCCCGTTTGCTACCTGGAAGATCTGTTTGTTGATGCCGACGAACGCGGGGCGGGAGCCGGTAAGGCGCTCATTGATGCTCTGATTGAGGAAGGCAAGCGCGAAGGGTGGTCAAAACTGTACTGGGTCACCCGGGAGAATAACCCGGCGCGAAAACTTTATGACAAATACGGTCAAGCCGACGATTACGTCCGCTATCGCATCACCCTTTAAGGCGACAAGGCCTGGGTTTGTATCACACTGTATCTGCATCGCTGGTACATACACAGGCTTGCAATAAACCCGCTTTCGCACATATCCGCTATACATTGCCGTGTTGTTATATCCCCGTGAACTGTACTCAACCGGAGATACCAACATGTTTAGCAAACTCGCGTACTCAACTCTCGCACTGACCGTTTCTCTTGGCACCGTGATGTCCTGTCAGGCTGAAGTCACCGGCACAAATTTCGCGGCAGCCTTTGATCATCCGCAGCAAATTAACGCCGGCGATCTGAATGTCGGTTATGTCGACATCGGCCCGAAAAACGGCCAGCCGGTTATTTTACTGCACGGCTGGCCTTACGATATTCACAGCTACGCCGACGTCGCGCCCGCGCTGGCGGCAAAAGGCTATCGGGTGATTGTGCCTTCTCTGCGCGGCTACGGCACCACGCGCTTCCTGTCACCCAAAACGCCGCGCAACGGCCAGCCTTCAGCCATGGCGAAGGATATTGTGAACCTGATGGATGCCCTGAATATTAAGCAGGCGGTATTTGCAGGATATGACTGGGGTGCTCGTACGGCGGATATCGTTGCGGCGCTGTGGCCAGAGCGCGTTAAGTCACTGGTGTCGGTGAGCGGGTATCTCATCAGCAGCCAGCAGATTGGCAAACAGCCGCTGCCGCCAAAAGCGGAACAGCAGTGGTGGTATCAGTTCTATTTCGCTACCGCGCGCGGTGCTGAAGGCTATGCCAAAAACACGCATGACTTCGCCCGTTTGATCTGGTCTCAGGCCTCGCCTGACTGGAAATTTAGTGATGCTGTCTTCAACGCCAGCGCAAAATCCCTCGATAACCCGGATCACGTCGCGGTGACGCTCAGCAACTATCGCTGGCGTTTAGGGCTGGAAAAAGGCGAGCGCAAATATGACAGCTACGAGCAAAAACTCGCTACGCTGCCGAATATCACCGTTCCAACGATCACCATCGAAGGCGGGAACAACGGCGCGCCGCATCCGGCTCCGCAGGCCTACGCGGGTAAATTTACCGGTAAATATGAGCACCGCACCTTCGGGGCAAACGTGGGGCACAATCCGCCTCAGGAAGATCCGCAGGATTTCGTCAAGGCCGTCGTTGACGCGGACAAGCTCTGAAATGTGCTATTTTCAGTACGTTACCCTTCGGTCTGGAGATTTCGGTGGAGCATATTGATCATATCCTTGTCGTCGATGACGACAGGGATATTCGTGAACTGATTGTCGATTATCTCGTTAAGTCTGGCTATCGCGCGACGGGCGCGGCCAACGGCAAAGAGATGCGCGTCGTGCTGGATAAACAGCATATCGACCTGGTTGTGCTGGATGTCATGATGCCCGGCGACGACGGGCTTACGTTATGTCGAGAGCTACGCGTCGGGAAATATAAAGATCTGCCCATCCTGATGCTGACGGCCCGCAACGAGGAGACGGACAGGATCCTGGGTCTGGAGATGGGCGCGGATGACTACGTGGTGAAGCCGTTTGTCGCCCGCGAACTGCTGGCGCGTATCAAAGCGATTTTACGGCGTTTTCGCACGATGCCGCCCAATTTGCAGGTGACAGAAGCCGGGCGGCTGGTGATGTTCGGTGAATGGCAGCTCGATACCGTTGCCCGTCACTTAATCGATCCGGAAGGGGTGATCGTCGCGCTCAGCGGGGCGGAGTATCGCCTGCTGCGCGTTTTCCTTGACCATCCTCAGCGTGTGCTGACCCGCGATCAGCTGCTCAACCTGACGCAGGGGCGAGACGCCGAGCTGTTTGAACGTTCTATCGACCTGCTGGTTAGCCGGGTTCGTCAGCGCCTGAACGAAGACGCCCGCACGCCCGCCTATATCAAGACCGTGCGCAGCGAGGGCTACGTTTTTACCATGCCGGTGACCATCAAAGAGGCTAACGAATGACGCTCTGGCCGCGCTCGCTGCTGGCCCGCTTGCTGCTCGTCGTGCTGTCCGGCCTGCTGCTGGCCAACGCCCTGAGCCTGACGCTGGTCATGATTGAACGAATGCACAGCGCCAGAACGGTGATGCTCGGTAATCTGGAAAACGACGTCGCAACCAGCGTCGCCATTTTAGACCGCTTACCGGCCAGCGAGCGCGCGGCCTGGCTTTCGCGCCTCGAACGGGGCAATTACCGTTATATTCTGGGACCGGGAGAGCCCGGCAACGCGCCGACGGATAAGCGTTCGCAGGACGCCATCCGAACCTTAAAAGCGACGCTTGCGTCACAGTACCCGCTCAGCTTCACCGCCGTTCCCGGTGCCGTTTCACACATCCAGGCGCATCTGACGTTACGCGACGGCGCGCCGCTGACCATTGACCTGATCCCACGCATGCCGCCGGTCGCCAGCTGGCTGCCCGTAGTGCTGATCCTGCAGCTGCTGTTGCTGGCTGCGTGCGGCTGGATTGCCGTGCGGCAGGTGGTGCGGCCTTTTTCACAATTTACCCGCGCGGTGGATTCGCTGGATCCGGCGGCCAGCACGCCAATGACGGAGAAAGGGCCGCTTGAGGTGAAGCGTGCAGCGCATGCCTTCAACGCGATGCAGGCGCGCATTCAGTCTTATCTCCGGGAGCGCGCGCAGATCCTGGCGTCCATTTCTCACGATCTTCAGACGCCGATTACCCGCATGAAGCTGCGCGTTGAGATGGCAGGGGAACCTGAACTTCGCGACAAGCTCCTGAACGATCTCGATAGCATGACGCGTCTTGTTCGCGAGGGTATAGCGTATGCCCGGTCATCAGAATCCCTGGAAGAGACCCCGCTGAAGCTGGAGCTGAACGCCTGGGTCAACAGCATCGCCTGCGATTATCAGGACATCGGTAAAAACGTGCAGCTTCAGGCAAACGATACCCGCTTGCCGATCGTTACGCGTCCGCAGGCGCTTCGTCGGGTGATGACCAACCTGCTGGATAACGCCCTTAAGTTCGGTGGGTATGCCGTTATTGCCATTGATAATTCGTCTTCCGAAGAGGTGGTGATTCATATCACTGACGGCGGACCGGGAATACCCGATGACGAGCTTGAGGCGGTATTACAGCCGTTTTACCGGGTGGAAACATCGCGCAACCGCGATACCGGCGGAACAGGACTCGGACTGGCGATTGCCGCGCAGCTCACCGCTCAGCTGGAAGGAAAGCTCAACCTGACGAACCGGGCCGGAGGCGGACTGGATGTCTCCATTACGCTACCGCGCCGTTAATTGTACGGCTTTGTATCTCCCGGCCCGGGTGATACAGAGCCAGACAAAACCTGCGTTTTTACACATATCCTGAACACATCCGCACGATGAAATAGCCTCACTGCAGCGTCGCAGGACTTGTATTGTGAGGTGTCTATGTTTCTGGTAATCGCTTTTCTGGGCGGGATGATAAGCCTGCTCAGTCCATGTACGCTCCCGGTTATTCCACTCCTTTTCGCCGGTTTTCAGGGACAGCGACGACATATTCTGGCCCTGCTGGCGGGGATGATCGTGATGTTCACCCTGGTGGCGATGGCCGTCACCGTCGCCAGCGAGTGGATCGCAGAGGCAACCATCGTCGGGCGCTGGATCGCTCTCGTTATTCTGGCCACGGCCGCGCTGGCCTTAATTTTTCCGTCATTCGCCCAGCGTATTGCGGGCCCGGCCGTCAGCGCGGGAAATGTCCTGAACACCCGAAGCGGGCAAACGCGCGGTCTGGCATCGGCTTTTCTGGCCGGGCTCGCGGTGGGGCTGCTCTGGTCTCCCTGCGCCGGTCCCATACTGGGCGCCATTTTTAGCATTAATATCGCGGGCCACTCGGCCATAGCGACGGGCGCGCTGCTGGCGGCCTACGGCAGCGGATGCGCGCTGATGTTAAGCCTGCTCGTTTTCGGCGGACGCACGCTGATGGCGCCGCTAAGAGCAAAATCGGCGCTGATGGAAAAGCTGCGGCAGGGGGCGGGCGTGGCGATGCTGGCGGCTGTCGTATTTAACGCGACGGGAATGACTTCACTTCTGAAAGGAGCAAACGGCGTTGCGGACCGTCTGGAGACAACACTCCTGACGCTGGCGAAACCCACAGCCGCGCCGGTGAAGCTCCAGCCGGTCGTGATGACAGAGCCCAGCAGCCAGCTGCCTTCATTAAGCGGGGGGACAGGGTGGATTAACGGTGACCCTGTCACGTCTGAATCCTTGCGAGGGAAGGTGGTGTTGATTGATTTCTGGACCTGGGATTGCATTAACTGTCAGCATACGCTCCCACACGTGCGGGACTGGGCCACGAAGTATCAGTCGCAGGGGCTGGTCGTGATTGGGGTTCACACGCCGGAATATCCCTGGGAAAAACCGCTCGCCTCGGTGAAAAACGGGGTAAATAAATGGCAGTTGCCGTACCGGGTGGTGACTGATAATAACTATCAAATCTGGAACGCTTTCGGGAACCAGTACTGGCCAGCGCATTACTATTTCGATGCCAAAGGCCAGCTACGCTATACCGCCTTTGGCGAAGGAGATTATGCGCAACAGGAAAAGGTCATTCAGCAGCTGCTGAAAGAAGCCCGGTCATAACCCGTCAGGGCTGGCGTTGCGCCACGATAAACAGCCGCGGAAAAGCGAGCAGTATCTGCCCATTTTCCTGGAGCGGATACTGCTCTTCCAGCAGTTCATGGTAGCGTTTCAGGTAACGTTTCTGCTCGCTCTCGTTCAGTTCCTGGAGCCACGGGCGCAAGCCGGTGGCGCTTACCCAGTCAATAATGGCCTGGTGCGAGCTCATTTTATGGAAATAGGTTGTCCGCCAGATATCCACGTCACAGCCCGCCTCGGACAAGATATCGTAGTAGGCATGCACACCCGGGAGAGGTTCGCGGCCGCGGTCAGGGTAGTCTTGTTCCAGCGCCACTTCGCGCATCGCCACATGAGTAGGTTCAAGCCAGTTGTCAGGCATCTGGATTGCTAATACGCCGTTAAGCGTGAGTAAAGAAACGAGATGAGGCAGGAGATCGTAATGGTCAGGAACCCATTGCAGCGAAGCGTTGGCATAAATCAGGTTCAGCGGTTGGCCAGGCTTGTACTGGCGGATATCGGCCTCAACAAAATGGCAGTCAGGCAATGCGGCTCTTGCTTCCTCGAGCATTGCAGGGGAGTTGTCGACCCCGGTAACGCGTGCCGAAGGCCAGCGATGCTTCAACAGCGCGGTGCTGTTTCCCGGCCCGCAGCCTAAATCAGCGATGGTGGAGACCTCATCCAGAGGAATTCTGGCGAGCAGTTCAGCGGCAGGACGCGTTCTTTCCGCGCCGTACTGCAGATAAAGAGAGGGATTCCAGTCGGCCATTTTGATTCTCCGTTTAGCATGCTTCTGCAAGAGTAGCACAGCATTAAGAACAGAGATAATAGGAGAAAAAATAGAAAAAGGAAATATTACCCCTTAAATACTTAAGGGGCAATACTTTAATTGTAATTATTTTATGATTATCGTTTTTTAATATTTTATCGGCTAAGTGCTTCTTACGCTCTGTACCCGAAACTATAAATATTAGATAATCATGAATGGATATATCCCTGGTGTTTCGTAGGTCTTTGACCTCCTGGCCACTGAGTTTCACGAGGACTTAGTGGCCGGGTACTTTTTAAGTATAAGGAATACCATGCACAATGAAAGCTGTCCTAAAAGACAGGGGATAATAGTTTCAGGTGTTATTATCAGGAATAAGAGCAATGAATTCTGTTATTGAGTTTTTTTTGCATGATTACGATGATTTACCGTCAGCATTAGCCCGCGAACTCTTCCGACTCAGGAGAAAAACCTTTCGGGACCGACTCGACTGGAAAGTTGAATGCGTTGAAGATATGGAAAAGGATCGGTTTGACAACCCAAACACGACATACTTGCTGGGTATGTATGAGGGACAGTTGTTATGCGGCGCACGATTCATTAACTCGACGCATCCGACGATGATAAGCGAAATATTTCACAATTATTTTGACGAAGCCATTATTTTCCCGGCAGATGTTCCCTGCTGTGAAATTAGCCGTTTATTTTTAGATAAAGAAACGCGAGACTCCGCAAGTCTGCAGGGCGTGCCCGCCAGTAAGGCATTGTTTCTTGCAATGAATATGTATTGCATAAAGCAAAAATACCATGGAATGTACGCTGTAGCCAGTCGCGGTATGTATGCCATATTTCGCCATGCGAACTGGAAAGTTGAAGTTATTCAACGCGGTGTTTCTGAAAAAGGGGAGGTTATTTACTATATTTATATGCCTGCCAGCACCAGCATTATTGAAGACATTATTAGCAAAGACAAATCCAGTCACTGGCTTCGCGAAATGCTGGAGCATTTACGCCACTTATAACCAGTGGCTGAGGCTCAGTCGTCCAGTAAGCGTAGTTCTGTTCCAAGCTTTATTGCGTGTCTGGCATTATTCACACCGAGCTTTTTCATTACATTTCCCATATGGAACTTAACGGTGCGTTCAGCAATAGACAAAATAACAGAAATTTCTGCGTAGGTTTTCCCGGCGCTGACCCATTTAAGGATTTGTCGCTCACGTGGTGACAGAAAAACATTCTTTTTCTGTTGATGCTGGCTATACAGGTTGAGTGTCTTCTGATGCAGTTGAACAAGGAAACTTAGAAATTGTGGCCGATATTTTTCTATATCAATACCAGAGTGCTTAGGACTGATGACGGATAAGACGACAAGATTATTCAGATAGTCATGCAGAGGAAAAGTCTGTCCCTGGTAGATATCATACTGGACGCTTTCGTTGAAAATGCGTGTCAGGTTATAACCATCCGACAGGATGACATCACTTTCCCAGAAAAAATCTTCAACACAGCGCAAAGCCCGAATGATAACAGGGTCAATGAACTGATATTTCCTGTCGAGGTAGATATCAAACCACTCGGGGCTGTTATTGATTATCCGCATCTGGGAAGGATCTTTCTTGTTCATAATGGCGTAGGCGAAGACGATCCCTTTGAAATCCTCAAAAAACGCGTCCAGCTCACTCTGAATTAGCGTATTGATCGCTATGTCGTTGTAATATGTATCCTTCACGTGAGTTGCTTGCCTCCTGTTCGAGTGGAGGAGCAAGTATAATATGCTTCGTTATCTGTAGCGAGTCGCATTTTAATCCAGCCAACAGATAAGACAGGCTACCTCAACTGGTAGCCTGGTCAACGTGTGGCATTTCTAATGGTAAATGCAGATGACTCGGCGAATTTTTGAAAATTTTGTCAAATCCCGAAATAGTTCACTAAATATAGTAGGCTGCAAAATTTAGGAGGTTTTCCGCTTTACATTTGAGTAATGGACAAGCGTACCGACCCAGATTCAAAATCAGGATTTTAACCAGCAGTCTACATAATGCCTTTAAGAGCAATATGATAAAGCAGCATGATGGTTTTACCGTCGACAATCTTGCCTGTTTCTATGCCGCGTAATGCCTCTTCAAGCGTCATTTCCAGCACGTCGATATCTTCTCCCTCAGCCTTGATCCCGCCGCCTGCGCCGGTTCTGTCTTTCGGCTGATACTCGGCAAGATAAAAATAGAGTTTTTCCGTGACGGAGCCCGGGCTCATATAGGCTTCAAAGATTTTCTGCACGCTCGAAACCTGAAACCCTGTCTCTTCTTCCGCTTCTGCTTTTATGCGGCTTTCGGGATCCATGTTGTCCAGCAGTCCCGCCGCGGCTTCGATTAAATCGTCCTCATGGCCGTTGATAAAGACGGGAAAGCGGAACTGGCGCGTCAGGATCACCGTTTTTTCCTCACGGTTGTAGAGAAGAAGAGTCGCGCCGTTGCCACGGTCGTAGACCTCCCGTTGCTGTCTTTGCCATTCGCCGTCACGGCGCTGCAGGTCGAAGGTGTATTTTTTAAGGTTGTACCAGTTATCTGACAGGGTTTCACTGTCAATGATGCGCACATCTGCACGTTTTGATTGCACGTTTGTTCCTCCTTACGTAGAGTAATTATCATAAACAGCATTATCGTGCACTTTCAAGATAAAACATGCAACATCAGGAATTCATGATGCTCACCAGTCAGCGAAAAAAATTGATCCTCGAAAAGCTCGGCGCAGAAGGTCAGGTCCAGTCAAAAGCACTCAGCATGCTCTTTGACGTCTCTGAAGACACCATTCGGCGTGATTTACGCGAGCTGGCGGCAGAAGGGCGTTTACAGCGGGTTCACGGCGGCGCGCTGCCGTCATCTTCTGCTATTGCTCCCTATGCCGAACGGCAATCCGTGAAGATGGATGCAAAAAAGAGGGTCGCCTGGAAAGGGGCTCAGCTGATTTCATCAGGGCAGGTGGTGATCGTTGACGGTGGCACGACAACTTCAGAGCTGATTACGTTTTTCCCTCCTGACCTGCGCATCACGGTGGTTACGCACAGCCCGAGCATCGCCCTGCGGCTCGTGGATCATCCGTCCATCGAGGTGATTCTGATCGGCGGTCGCTTGTATAAGCACTCCATTGTTGCGGTTGGCGCTGCAGCGATCGAAGGCATCGAAAATATTCATGCAGATCTGTTCTTTATGGGCGTGACAGGGATCCATCCTGAGGCGGGGCTGACAACCGGCGATTTCGAAGAAGCGTGCATCAAACGTGCATTTTCCGGCAGAGCCGCGGAGACGGTCGTCCTGGCTTCTCCGGAAAAGGTCAACACAGCGTCTTCGTTTGTGATTGGCGATGTGTCATCGGTGAACACCATCGTCGTTGAAGACAATACCGATCGGGACTGGATCCGCGCGGTATTGGAAAAAGGGGTCTCCGTCGTGTTGACCTCGGAGAGTGACTGAAAAAGCCTTGTGCTACGCGCCCTCCGGCGCATGGCACACAGCCTCAATATTGTGGCCATCGGGCGAGATGACAAACGCGGCATAGTAATTTTCACCGTATGACCTCAGCCCCGGCCCGCCGTTATCGCGTCCACCGGCGCGCAGGGCGGCATGGTAAAACGCATCGACCTGCTGGCGCGTGTTGGCCACAAACGCCAGATGCAGAGGAGCAGGTTTATCATTTGTCTGAAAAAGACAGAACGAAACATCGCCTGAACTCATTTCGACACCGTAGTCTGGCGTGCCTTCATCAATGAGTTCTACACCAAGCGGCTTAAGCGCATGGAGGAAGAAGGTTTTACTTTTTTCGTAATCACTGACGCCGAATTTCACATGATCGAACATGGTTCCTTCCTTTATGAGATGGAGAAATAACCAGTATAGAAGGAGAGTGGGGCGACCATACGAAAGAACGTGTCAATGTGACAATCATCAATTTATGCAGTCTTTTCCGATGCCGAAGCGGACAAATGGCATATTTAAAACGTCAGGGTTTGAGCTGGAAAAATAGACCAGTCCGGTTCTGTTGTCCCGCGGGTTGTATTTTTTCAACATTTCAAGCTCAATGCCGGTGCTCATAAATGTTTTCCCGTTTTTATCAAACAGGAAGAAACACATTTTATTATCTTTGCCCGGCTCAATACTTTTACCCGACGCGTTATCAAGCGTAACCTTGTAGCTAACCATATATTTTGCTTCGCCCGTTGTACTGTCCCATTGGCTTCCCTGAGACTCTTTTTGAGCGAAAATGGTTATCCCGGTGAGCTTGTCGTCATGGATCTCTTTCTTAGCGGCCTGAGCCGTCCCGGCGGCCGACAGCGCTAACGCAAGACAAATTCCTTTAGTCAGGAGACTTCGCATTTTTCTTCCTCTTCATTTTTTACATTGATTCACTTAGCTATAACGCCGAACGTTTCCGTCCAACGAACGTCCAGCGCAGGTAGTCGTAAAGCCAGTTAAACAGCATCGTATAGGGCAGGAAAAACAGCACCAGGCCAATCTCAACAAAAAATGCCTCCGTCACGGTCAGGTTCAGCATAACCATTGCCACAGGGATTAAGGAGATGATAAGTCCCGTTTCAAAACCAACCGCATGGATTGCGCGAACGAGAAATGTGCGTTGAAACTGATGTTTTTTCTGCAGGGAATCAAAGAGCTTATTAAAAATAAAATTCCAGACCGTTGCGGTAAGTGCAGATATCACGGACAACGAACCTGACTGAAGTACCGACACGTTCATCAGCCAGGCGAGTGACAGCGCGATGATAACGTTGGCCGTCACTTCAAAAATAACAGCATGGAAAACTCTCTCTTTAAAACTTTTATTTAATTCAATTTCCATTTGCTTACGACAGCGTTTTCAAAAGCTGAAGTATATCAGACATTTTTCAACCCTTTCTAAACGTGCAGGTTATGTTAAATACAGCCCAGGCCCGCTAGTGTAGAACGCACGGCCTCGGCAAGAGGGGTCTGAGGTTCATGGCCTAAAAAGGCGATCAGTTTTGAATTATCCATCTCTATTGTCTGCTCCCAGAGATAGTGCATCTCCCGCATTTCACGCAGCGTGGTGTTAAACGGACTCATTGCAGAGACCAGCCACCATGGAAATGACTTCACCTTTGCCTTAATACCGGCATGCTCCGCGACGTGCTTAACGGCTGCGGTCATCGTTGTCCCATCAGGATCCCAGTGTCCACGCATATGGAAACAGGAAAACGGATCGAGTTCATCCCGCCGCGCCAGCAGTGCCGCAACGGTTTCGGCGACATCCGGCAGATAAGCCCACTGATGTCCTGCGCCGGGTTGCCCGGGATTTTTAATAACCTTCGGTGGATGTCCCGGTTTTACCAGTCCCTGTGAAAACCAGTTGTTGCCTGCGAGGGGACCAAAAAAGTCACCCGCCCGCAAAATGAGCACCTTTCCGCCACGCTGAGCATAGGTTGAGAGCGCCTTCTCCATTTGCACGCGTATGGCTCCTTTTCGGGTAACCGGATCCTGAGGGGAATCCTCGCGTAAGAGGGGAAAAGCATCCGGACCGTAGTTATAAATCGTGCCCGGCAGAACGATCAATGCACCGTTTCGCTCCGCTGCGTTGATAGTGTTATGCAGCATGGGTAAAACCAGCTGTTCCCAGTTTCGATAACCCGGCGGGTTAACGGCATGGACAATCACGCTGCAATCTGACGCCGCTGCCTCAACCCGTTCAGCATTCTGCGCATCGCCGCTTATCCAGGTCATGCTTTCGTTCCGATCGTCATGTTGAGGGGCGCTGCGGCGCAATGCCCGAACATCCCATTCGTCTCGGATCAATTTACGGGCAATTTCGCCACCGATTCCACCGGTTGCGCCCAGTATCAGTACCTTATTTGTGCTTTTCATCGTCTGGCCCTTATTGGATATCTGCTTGACATATTAAGGGCCGCACGAGCTAAATGTAATTGCATAATATAAGCCAGCAGGTATGCATTTTTGTATGAAGCTAAATATCCCGTGGGAATGGTATCGCACCTTTTTGGCCGTAATTAATGAAGGGTCTCTGTCAGGAGCTGCACGCAGGCTTGCCATTACCCAGCCAACCGCCGGACGCCACATTGCGGCACTTGAATCAGCCCTGGGCCTTGTTTTATTCACCCGTTCGCAGACAGGATTGCAGGCCACGGATGCAGCCGTTGAGCTGAAGGGCCATGCGCAGGCGATGGAAAATACGGCCATGATGATTATACCCACAGCTAAACCGCGATCTGTTTACCGTACGGACCGACAGTGATATTGCCCAATTAAACCTTATACGCGCAGGGGCCGGTATCGGTATGTGTCAGGTTCAACTGGCAGATTTTTCTCCGCCGTTGCAGAGGATAATGCCTGATTTCTTTGCGTTTCATCTGGACACCTGGCTGGTGATGCATGAGGATTTACGCCACAGTCAGGCGTGCAAAACGGTGTTTGATTTTCTTGCAGAGGGTTTACAGGCTTATATCAACAGGGCAAAACGGTAAGCCATGCACTGTGAGATGATCAGCGTGACGATAGCAGCACGTGAGAAGACACTATCAGAGGACATCAGCATCCAGGCCCAACGTGTCCATAAGATGCCAGATTTCTTCTGATTCCTTATTGGTGCGCATAATGTATATTATGTTAAATTCGATATGAACATCAGAGAATAAGCCATAAACCGTTCAGTCAAAACCCTCAAAGCTGCCTTCCCTCTCACATCAATGCAGTAACCTTTGGATCACTGCATCGGTTACTGAGGAAGTTATCTTTTATTCAGATATTTATTGAAGAATGCCGTGATGTTATCGAACGGGATCTTATCCATACGATCATATAAATCGACATGCGTGGCATCTTTAACAATCAGAAGCTCTTTTGGCTTATTTGCCGCTTCATAAGCCGTTCTGGAGAAGTAAATCGAAGCAACGTGAGCTGATGAGTGCCGTGAACAACGCATCGGCCTTTGTGGGCAGTTCACTCACGGGGACGATCCGCAATCCTCAAAACACCGTCCAGTCCGGGCGCTATGTAGTCGGTCTGTTGCAGTCATTTTCGCCTAACTAAACGCTGAGTATTCAAATGGTTAAAGTTTTTCACCGCCGCCTGCAACGCTGTAACGAGGTGGCTACCAGCATAAGCAATGCCTCCCCGACACAGCTGCAACAGCTAAAAACTGAGTTGGCTGACGAAATGGGCAAACCTGTAGGTCTACACACCATGGGTATTCCAGCGGCGATCAGTACCCTCGGGGTGATTGTCAGTTTCGCTATTCCTCAGCTGTGGCTGGGGTATGGCGTACTCGCAGGACTCGACCAGTCAGCGGAACACGTATTCGTCTGGGTTGTCCTGATCGCCCTTCTATTCGCTGGCCTTAACGGCGTGACGATGTTTATGATTGGCAAAGGCAGCATGCGCGCCGTGAGGTTACACCTTACGCTGGCGGTGATAAGCCTGGTATTAACAGCAGCCTATATGCTGGTCGCGCTGAGCGGTAGCGCAGCTCCGGGCGTCAGTCTGACCGCGGCGCTAGTGAGTATCGGCATGCTACTGCTTAGCGGCAGCTGTATCCTTTCCACCGCCTTCTATAAGATGCTGCTGTTTACTCTGCATAATCGTGCCTGGCGCAAGCTTCTCAGCCAGACGCGTGCTAAAACAGCGCGCTAAGGGTTCATCCCGTAAAAAACCCGCCAGCGATGGCGGGTTTTTTTATGGCTTTTTATGCCTGCGCAGCCAGATTAACTTATACGCCGCAGGAATAATAAACAGGGATAACAACGGCGCCGTGATCATCCCGCCAATCATCGGCGCCGCTATCCGACTCATGACCTCTGACCCTGCCCCCGTTCCCCAAAGAATGGGCAGCAGGCCGGCAATAATCACCGCGACAGTCATGGCCTTTGGCCGCACGCGCAGCACGGCGCCATGGTAAAGGGCGTCATCAAGCCCCTGTTCAGTGAACGTGTCCCGATGGGACAACGCCGGCTGAGCCTCAACTGCATGACGCAAATACATCAGCATGACTACGCCAAATTCTGCCGCCACCCCGGCCAGGGCGATAAAGCCGGTGCCGGTTGCCACAGACATATGGAAGCCCTGCCAGTAGAGGAACCATATTCCCCCGACCAGGGCGAACGGCAGGCTCATCAGGATCAGCAGCGCTTCATCCACGCGGCGGAACGCCAGATACAGCAGAATGAAGATGATCATCACCGTCATCGGCACCATCAGCTTCAGTTTCTTGTTGGCGTGTTCGAGCAGCTCAAACTGCCCGGAGAATGACACGCTGGTACCCGGCCTCAGCTTTACGTTCTGACTGATGGCCGTCTTAATGTCGTTCACCACCGACACCATATCCCTGCCGCGGGCATCAATATAAATCCAGCTCGCAGGGCGGGCATTCTCCGTTTTCAGCATCGTGGGGCCGGAAACCACGTTGATATCCGCCACATCGCCCAGCGTGATCTGCTGTTTCATCGGCGTCAGGATCGGCATTTGCTTTAACGCGTTCGGGCTGTTCCGGTAGTCCTGGGGATAGCGGATATTAATCGGGTACCGGGCGACGCCTTCCACCGTTTCCCCCACCGTCGCCCCGCCGATGGCCGAGGAGACGAACAGCTGCACATCGCCCACCGTCATCCCGTAGCGCGAGGCTTTTTCCCGCTTGATATCAACGTCAATGTAGCGCCCGCCCTCCAGACGTTCAGCCAGGGCAGACACCACGCCCGGCACCGTTTTGGCTACCGCCTCGATGCTCTGCGCCGTGGCGTCGATATCCGACAGAACGGTACCCGACACCTTGATACCAATCGGGCTTTTGATCCCGGTGGAAAGCATATCGATGCGGTTACGAATGGGCGGAACCCAGAGGTTCGCCAGGCCGGGCAATCGAACGGTCTTGTCGAGTTCGTCAATAATCTTGTCAATCGTCATGCCGGGCCGCCACTCATTCTCAGGCTTGAGCTGAATCGTGGTTTCCACCATCTCGAGCGGCGCGGAATCCGTTGCGGTCTCAGCCTTACCCGTTTTACCAAAAACGGAGGCCACTTCTGGCACGGTTTTGATTAACTTGTCCGTGGTCTGTAACAGCGCCGCTGCTTCTGCCGGAGAAACACCCGGCAATGTTGACGGCATATACAGCAGATCGCCTTCGTTGATCTTCGGTAAAAACTCGCCGCCCACCTGGCTGAGAGGCCAGATCACCGTGAAGATGGACAAGGCCGCAACCAGCAGGGTTGTTTTTGGCCTGTGGAGCACTCTAATCAGTAGCGGATGGTAGGCTTTAATCAGCTGCCTGTTCAGTGGGTTACTGGTCTCAGCGGGAATTTTACCCCGGATCCAGAATCCCATCAGGATGGGGATAACGATGATGGCCAGCGCGGCCGCACCCGCCATGGAGTACGTTTTGGTGAAGGCCAGCGGACCAAACAGCCGCCCTTCCTGCCCCTCAAGAGTAAAGATGGGAATGAAGGATAAGGTGATAATCAGCAGACTGATAAACAGCGCGGGGCCAACCTCGACAGAGGCGTTGGTGATCACCTTCCAGCGCGTGGCGTTATCAATCTGCTCTCCCGGATGCTGGTGATCCCACTCCTCCAGCCGTTTGTGCGCGTTTTCAATCATGACGATGGCGGCATCCACCATCGCGCCAACGGCAATGGCAATGCCGCCCAGCGACATAATGTTGGCGTTCAACCCCTGGAAATGCATGACGATAAAGGCAATACACAGGCCAAGCGGCAGAGAGATAATCGCGACCAGCGCAGAGCGGACGTGCCACAGGAACAGTGCGCAGACGATGGCCACCACGATAAACTCTTCGAGCAGTTTGGAACTCAGATTGTCGATTGCCCGATCGATGAGCTGGCTGCGATCGTAGGTGGTCACAATCTCAACGCCTTCCGGCAGGCTGGCCTTCAGCGTCTCCAGCTTATCTTTCACCGCCGTGATGACTTCACGCGCATTTTTACCTGAACGCAGGATCACCACGCCACCCGCAACTTCCCCCTGCCCGTTTAATTCGGCAATGCCGCGGCGCATTTCCGGCCCCGTTTGTACGCGGGCGACATCGCGAAGATAAATCGGTACCCCGTTCTCTCCGGCTTTCAGGACAATGTTATTGAAATCATCCATCGTCTGCAGATAGCCGCTGGCCCGGACCATATACTCCGCTTCCGCCATTTCAACTGACGATCCCCCCGCCTCCTGGTTAGACGACTCAAGTGCCTGCTTAACCTCCGGCAGGCTAATGCCGTACTGAGCCAGTTTTAACGGATTGACCTGGATCTGATACTGCTTCACCACGCCGCCGACGGAGGCCACTTCGGCCACGTTAGGAATCGTTTTCAGTTCAAATTTCAGGAACCAGTCCTGCAACGAGCGCAACTCTGCGAGATCGTGTTTTCCGCTGCGATCCACCAGCGCATACTCAAATATCCAGCCCACGCCCGTGGCATCAGGACCGATTTCAGAGCTCACGCCGGCAGGCAGCTTGCCCTGAACCTGGTTCAGATACTCCAGCACGCGCGAACGGGCCCAGTACAAATCGGTGCCGTCTTCAAAAATGACGTACACGTACGAATCGCCAAATTGCGAAAAACCGCGCACGGTCTTTGCGCCGGGAACCGACAGCATGGTGGTAGTCAGTGGATAGGTGACCTGATTTTCAACAATCTGCGGGGTCTGGCCGGGATAGCTGGTTTTGATAATCACCTGCACGTCAGAGAGGTCGGGCAAAGCATCGACCGGGGTGTTGATGATGGTCCACGTCCCCCAGACGCTGAGGAACAGCGCCCCCATCATGACCAGGAAACGGTTGGCGACCGACCGCCGGATAATCCATTCAATCATCATCGTCTCCTTAATGGCCAGAATGCGCGTCGTCAGCGGCTTCAGCGTGACGCATGCGCTCCAGCGCGCCGGTAATATTGGCCTCCGAGTCAATCAGGAACAGACCGCTGACCACTACCGACTCCCCTTCTTCCAGTCCGCTACCAATGCCGGACTGCTGCTGAGATTCATGCAGAACGTGGATCCTTTTCGGTACAAAATTCCCGTCCGCATCAACCGTAATCACGCGCTGTTCTTTGCCGGTATCAATAACGGCCTGGGAAGGGATCAGCAGCATTTCCTGACTTTGAGTATTCAGCTTCAGGTACGCGTTCATGCCCGGTTTCAGCAGCCCATCCCTGTTAGAGACCTGCAGGCGCACCTGCAGCGTACGGGTGGTTGGATCCACGCTCGGCAGAAGACTCCATTTATCAACCGGGAATGATTTATCCGGATAAGCCGGTATCGAAACCGCAAACTGCGAGGTCTCTTTCAGCAGATAAGCAATGGATTCAGGCACTGCCGCGCCGATCCAGACCGGATCCATCCCCTGAATTTGCGCCACCACCTTATCTTTGGAAATATTCATGCCGGTACGCAGATCAAAGGCCGTGATCGCTCCGTCGATCGGCGCCCTGATGGTAAACCGGGTCTGAATAGTGCGGGTCGCACGCAGCCTCTGAATATCCTCATCCGGCATACCCGCCAGCCGAAGCCGTTCCAGAACCCCTTTGATTTGCGTCGGCGTTCCGCCGGTGCCGGATAACAGCAGAAACTCGCTCTGCGCCTCTACCCAGTCAGGAATGGTTATATCAACGAGCGGCGTGCCTTTCTTCACCTTATCGCCCGTCGTCAGCGGGTACACTTTCTCCACGAACCCTTCCGCGCGCGCCTGCACAATGACAAACTGATAGTCGTTGTAGCTGACGTTGGCCGGGATCGTCTGGGCATAGTTCAGCGTTCCGCGCGTCACCTTTTGCGTTTTTAATCCCAGGTTCTGAACCTGCGTCGGGTCAATACGGATACCGGCACTGCTTTTATTGTCGTTTTCATCCGCATATTTCGGTACCAGATCCATATCCATAAACGGCGATTTGCCGGGCTTATCGAATTTAACGTCTGGCTTCATCGGGTCATACCAGAAAAGCACCTTTCTTTCTGGTGCGCTATTTTCCGTTTTTACAGATGAATGAAAAACCTGCCATGCCGTCACCGATATCAGCCCTCCCGCAATAAGGCTGCTGACTATCATGGCAGCATATTTTATTTTTACTGAGGCCATGCCGCGTCTCGCTATTTAATGCTCTTGAGTAAAGAGAGATTGCCCTGCTGAACAAACGAGAAATTCACCTGGCTGCCGACTTTTAAGGCATTGATACTCTCGTCAGCCTGAATAAAGGTGAAACGCATGGTCATCGCGGGCCAGCCAATTTCCGGGATCGCTTCATGGGAAATCGTGACTTTTTTATTCGTGAGATCAATGTCCTTCACGATGCCGGTTCCCGTGATGACCTGCTCTGATGTCCCTTCGCTGGCAGCACTCATCATCTCGTGCTGATGAACCTCAGCCTGGAGGCCGGCAGAAAACACAATGGAGATTGCACCAAATACAACGACCTTAAGTGAATTGCGCATGGTTATTTTCCTGTTTAATTAAATAAGATTATTCGACCCAACCGCCGCCGAGCGCGGTGAAGAGATTAATTTCATTAACCTGCCGGGCATAAATAAGGTCGAGAATATTTTGCTGGGTAGAGAAAAGAGAACGCTCCGCGTCAAGCACTTCGATATAGCTGACCGCGCCGCTGGAATATAACCCTCTGGCCCGCTGTAGGGTGATGCGGAGCGAATCCAGATACCGCTGTTGTGCAGCAAGCTGCTGGTTAATGCTGTCCCGCAGCGCGAGCGCGTCGGCAACCTGTTTAAAGGCGGACTGAATTTTTTGTTCGTAATTAACCACCGACTGCTGCTGGCGAATTTCGGCCAGCTTCAGGTTGGCCTTATTTCTGCCCGCATTAAAAATGGGAATTTCTATTTTAGGAATAAAATTCCACATCCCGCTCCCGGAAGTAAAGAGGCTGGACAACTCCGTGCTTCCGGTTGATAGCCCGCTGGTGAGAGATATGGACGGGAAAAAGGCGGCGCGCGCCGCACCGATATTCGCATCGGCCGCTTTAAGCTGATACTCCGCCTCCATAATATCCGGGCGCTGCAGCAGTATCGCGGAGGAAAGATGGGGAGGCAGTTTTACCGGGGCGACATCGCTGGCGTTCATGCCGCCGTCGCCCGGGAGCGCGCGATACGTGCCGAGGACCAGCTGCAGGGCGTTATTGGCCTGCGCCAGCTCCCCCTCTCTTTTGGCAATCTCTGCCTGCGTGCTTTCGATCTGTCCCCGGGCCTGTTCCAGCGCAAGGACGCTCGTACTGCCCGTCACCAGCTGCTGCTCAACGAACGCATAAGACTGCCGGTAATTTTTCAGCGTATCCTGCGCGATACGCAGCTGTTTATACACCAGCTGCTGGTTGAAATAGCTCTGGGAAACGTTAGAGACGAGCAGGATATGCACCGCGCGACGGGCCTCTTCGCTCGCGAAAAAGTTTTGTCGGTCGGCCTCGCTCATGTTCTTCAGCTTGCCGAAGAAATCGAGTTCATAGCTAAGCGCAAGGCCAGCGTCGTACTGCTGCGCGGTGGGTTTGTCACTTTTCAGCCCGCCGCTGTACGTGATGCCCGAGGAGGCATTCAGCTGAGGGTAGCGATCCGCATCCGTCACGTTGAACTGCGCCCGGGCCTCTTCGACCTTCAGGGCGGCCATTTTCAGATCGCGATTGTTCTTCAGGGCCTCCGTAATCAGCCCGGCAACCTGAGGGTCGACGAAAAAGTTGCGCCAGCCGGTATCCTGATACCCTGCCGCCGCGGGCGTCAGGCCGTTACGGGAGAGCGAAAACTGCCGGGGGACAGGTGCCTCCGGCCGCTGGTACTCCGGGGCCAGCGAGACGCAGCCTGCCAGAATAAATACCGTACTGATGCTTAGTCGTTTTAACAGGAACATAACGGTTCAAATAAAGTCCAGAGTAGTTTTAGGGCTACTCTACGCAACGCATCCTGTTTGACGGGTGACAGGATAATGACAATGTTGTCATTTTTAGCGTAAGTCATTGTTAACGGCGGTACGCTCACTAGAATGTCATCAGCAGCCAGTCAGGGGAGCACGATGAAAATACTGATCGTCGAAGACGAAATGAAAACCGGTGAGTACCTGAGTAAGGGGCTGACTGAAGCGGGGTTTGTGGTTGACCACGCGGATAATGGCCTGAACGGCTACCATCTCGCCATGACCGCTGAATACGATCTGCTGATTCTGGATATCATGCTGCCCGATGTGAACGGCTGGGACATTGTCCGCATGCTCCGCTCTGCGGGAAAAGGGATGCCCATCCTGTTACTCACGGCTCTCGGCACGATTGAACACCGGGTTAAAGGGCTTGAGCTGGGCGCGGATGACTATCTGATTAAGCCATTCGCTTTTGCCGAGCTGCTCGCCCGGGTGAGGACGCTGTTGAGACGCGGAAATACGGTGATCGCGGAAAGCCAGCTTCAGGTGGCGGACCTGACGGTTGACCTCGTGTCGAGAAAGGTAAGCCGGGCCGGAAGCCGCATCTCGTTAACCAGCAAAGAGTTCAGCCTGCTGGAGTTTTTCCTGCGTCATCAGGGAGAGGTGCTACCCCGCTCCCTGATTGCCTCCCAGGTGTGGGACATGAATTTTGACAGCGACACAAACGCAATTGACGTGGCGGTAAAGCGGCTTCGCGCGAAAATCGATAACGATTATGAACCTAAGCTGATCCAGACGGTGCGCGGCGTAGGCTATATGCTGGAGGTGCCGGATGCGCGTTAAGCTTCCCGGGCGCCCTTTTTCGCTTGCCCTGCGGCTGACCTTTTTTATCAGTCTCTCCACGATACTGGCCTTTTTCGCCTTTACCTGGTTTATGCTGCATTCCGTTGAAAAGCACTTCGCCGAGCAGGATGTCAGCGACCTGCAGCAAATCAGCACCGCGATGCACCGCATCCTGCAGTCTCCGGTCGATCCTGACCAAAAGAAAATCAGTAAAATCAAAGAGTCTATCGCCAGCTACCGCAATGTGGCCGTCCTGCTCCTGGATCCGCAGGGCAATATCCTGTTCAGCTCGGCGCAAGGGGCAGCACTGCGCCCTGCGATGAACGCGGCGGACTTCAGCGAACACCGCCGCGCGCAGGATGTGTTTCTCTGGACGGTTGAAGACCCTGCCGCAAACATGCACGCCGGGTCCGACATGAAAATGGAAACGTACCGGATTATCGCCTCTTCAGGCACGGCGACGCTGCAGGGCAAAACGCAGGGCTACGTGATGCTGATCGGGCTCTCCATCAATTTTCATCTGCACTACCTTGAGGCGCTGAAAAAGAATCTCCTGGCGATTGCCGCGGCGATCAGCCTGCTGATTATTCTTGTCATTCGCATCGCGGTTCGTCAGGGTCATTTGCCCCTGCGTAACGTCAGCAACGCCATTAAAAATATCACTTCAGAAAACCTCGACGCGCGGCTGGAGCCGTCCCGCGTGCCCGTTGAGCTGGAACAGCTGGTCATCTCCTTCAACCATATGATCGAAAAGATTGAAGATGTCTTTACCCGCCAGGCGAATTTTTCCGCCGATATCGCGCATGAAATCAGAACCCCCATCACCAACCTGGTGACGCAAACGGAAATCGCGCTGAGCCAGAACCGCTCGCAGAAAGAGCTGGAAGATGTTCTGTACTCCAGCCTTGAAGAGTACAACCGGATGACCCGCATGGTCAGCGACATGCTTTTCCTGGCGCAGGCGGATAATAACCAGCTCATCCCTGACCGGGTGGTGTTTGATTTAAGTGCGGAGGTCATGAAAGTCTTCGATTTCTTCGAAGCCTGGGCGGAAGAACGCAACGTTACGCTGAAATTTAACGGGATGCCCTGCCTGATAGAAGGCGATCCGCAGATGTTCCGGAGAGCAATGAATAATCTGCTCTCCAATGCCCTGCGCTATACGCCAGCCGGTAAAGCGGTGACGGTCTCCATCAGAGAACAGGATAACGACGTTGAACTGATGATAGAAAATCCCGGTACGCCGATCCCGCAAGAGCATCTGCCAAAGCTGTTTGACCGTTTCTATCGCGTCGATCCGTCAAGGCAGCGCAAAGGCGAAGGCAGCGGGATCGGGCTTGCCATCGTGAAGTCCATCGTCTCCGCGCACCACGGAAAAGTCCGCGTGGAATCGGATGCGGCATCGACGCGCTTCATCCTCTCCGTGCCGGGAAAAGTGGCCTGAGCGTCAGCGCACGGCCCGACACACTTCCAGTACCTTTTCCCTGAGCCATCGATGTCCCGGGTCCCTTTCCATGCGCGGATGCCACATCTGTGACACCGTAATGGTCCGGGTTTTAAACGGCAGTTCAAAGACGTGTACGCGCTCGTTCATCGGCTGATTGAGCAGGTACAGCGCCGGCACCATGGCAATCAGATCGGACGCCAGCGCCACGGATAGCGCCGTTGGAAATCCGGGCACCACGCTGGCGACCTTGCGTTTCATCCCCCGTTCCGCCAGCGCGTCATCGACAAACCCGTGTAGCGATCCGTCCGGCGAGGCCACCACATGGCCCCACGCGACATAATCGTCAAGGCTGACGTCAGGTCGTAATGACAGCGGATGTCCCTTACGCACCGCGCCAACAAACCGATCCTTAAAGAGCCGTTGCAGCCGTATTTCCGGCCCCATATTGCTCTGCACGCCGATCTCCAGGTCGACCAGCCCCTCACGCAAATAGCGCGAGGTTTTTTCAGGTTTCGGCGAGAAGCGGATGCACACCCCGGGCGCAACGCTCGCCACCGCCGCAATCAGCAGTGGCCCAAACGCCACCACAAAGCCGTCGTTGGCTCTGATGGTGAACAGCCGCTCGAGATTTTCAACCTTCAGCGCGTCGGTGGAGGGCTGCAGCACCGCCCTCGCCTCATGCACGGCAGTTCTGGCGCGGTCCCGCGTGGCTTCTCCCCAGGGCGTCAGCACCATATGACGCCCGGCCCTCACCAGAATAGGATCGCCGGTCACCTCCCGCAGCCTGCTTAGGGTGCGGCTCATGGCGGAGGTGCTGAGGTTCAAACGTCGCGCCGCGCCCGCCACGCTGGCTTCGGCCAGCAGAACGTCGAGCGCAACCAGAAGGTTAAAGTCAGGATCGGACACGGTGACTCCTAAGATAAGGCGTTATATGCAACAGTTAAGTGCAGCTGATGCGTCTTCCGCCCTGTATACCGCATGCTTATAGTTTCGTCATCACTATTCTTATGCGGAGTAACGACGATGACGCTATTTTCAAACCTGCCCGGCGATGAAGGCTTACCCGGTCATGAACGCGCCCGGGTCATGGCCGCCGTCATGACCACCACGCTGATGGGCGTCTTTGACGGCACCATGATCAACATCGCGCTGCCCTCCATGGCAAGGGCGATGCAGGTACCCGCAAACGTTGCGGTCTGGTTCTCCAACGGTTACCTGCTTTCAGCGGCAATGACGTTAGCCATCTTCGCGGCGCTGGCGGCGCACGTGGGCTATCGCCCGGTGTTTCTTGCCGGGCTTGCCACCTTTACGCTCACCTCGCTCGGCTGCGCGCTGGCAGCGACGCCGGAAATGTTAACCGGCATGCGTATTCTGCAGGGCATCGGCGGCGCGGCCACCCTGAGTATCGCCCCGGCGATCCTGCGATCCGTTT
Source organism: Enterobacter sp. 302C9 (assembly GCF_034106085.1). Classification (NCBI taxonomy): domain Bacteria; kingdom Pseudomonadati; phylum Pseudomonadota; class Gammaproteobacteria; order Enterobacterales; family Enterobacteriaceae; genus Enterobacter; species Enterobacter sp. 302C9. The sequence continues at coordinate 161,766 of NZ_JAWNBW010000006.1, read as the reverse complement.
TTCCGGGTCGACTGCTTGGCCGTATTCTGGGGCTGCACGCCCTGCTTATCGCCTCCAGCACGGCGATTGCCCCCGTGCTTGGCGGAACCATACTGGACGCGCTGAGCTGGCAGTGGCTGTTCGCCATTAACATTGTTCCGGGCAGCGTCGCCCTGCTGCTGGCGTGGCGGGCCTTGCCGCGGGAAACGGCCGTTGACCGCTCGCCCTTTGACGCGCCGGGCGCCATGCTCTCCGCCGTGCTGTTAGGTTCAGCAATCATGCTGGCCGACAGCCTTCAGCACGTGACGCAAAACATCAACCAGGTGGCCACGGGCTGGGGGCTGCTCGCGCTGGTCAGCGCCCTCGCCTTTATCTGGCGGATTCGGCGCGCGCGAAGTCCCATCCTGCCGCCCGTCATGTTTAAAAACGGACGCTTTACCCTCGCCGCCCTGACCTCGCTGGCCTCGTTTGTCAGTCAGGGCATCACCTTTGTCGCGCTGCCGTTTCTGTTTCAGAGCGTGTATGGCTACAGCCCGGTGGTCTCCGCGCTGCTGTTCACCCCGTGGCCGATTGGCATCGTGCTGATCGCGCCGCACGCGGGACGCTGGGCAGATACGATTTCCGCGCCGCTGATCTCGACAATCGGGCTGATGATTTTTGTCTGTGGACTGGTCCTGCTGGCGACGTTGCCGGACAGCCCATCCGCATGGAATATCTGCTTGCGCAGTCTGGTTTGCGGGATTGGGTTTGGCTGCTTCCAGAGCCCCAATAACCGGGAGATGCTCTCTAACGTGGCGCGGGAATATGCCAGCTATGCCTCCGGCGTGTTGTCGATTGTAAGGACATTCGGCCAGTGTCTCGGTGCCGCCGCGGTGGGCGTGCTGCTTGCGACGGCCGGATCAGACCATGGCCGGGCCGTGCATTTTGCGCTGTGGATAGCCGTCATCGCCTCAACGGGATCGGTGTTGTTTAGCGTGAGTCGGCTGCGCCCTGCAGTTCGGGCATCAGCGTAAACTGTTGCAGCGCCTTTCGGCGCTGCTCGTTTATAACGCCTACGCTGTAAGGCGTTCATTCCACGCATCAGTGTATTGAATATTTCCGTCCAGGATTTTCCATGTGATTTTTGCGTATCGCAAAGATACATTTTCCAGGTGACCAGTACCGGGACAATCTCTTGTATCATGCATAACTGGAGTTATTGAAATGACTTTCACACCTTCCATAAGAATATTGAAGTATTCCACTTCCTGACCAGCATCATTGATGTGATAGAACTTTAATTCAGCACTTTGAAGCGTTTGACCTGTAGCCACTGCTTTGTATAGATAGGGTGAAGATGAATCAATTGCTTTTGTTAAGCTGAAAGCTGAGTGTTGCCTTGTACCTGTAAGTTTACCTGTTGCCTCATCTGTTGGAATGCTCAGGTTATGGATCAGATCTCTAAGCTCTATGCTTCCTTCACGGTCTGCAACATCAGAACCGCCACGGATCATTGCTCCACCATCGTCTTTCAAAAAGAGGTGTACTGGTACAGCCATTTCTAAAACTCCTTATGCTAATTAATCTCTTATTCCATTTGCTATGAGGTTAATTACAGGCATGATCGCTACACCATCTGCATAGAACAGTTCCGAATTAGTGAATGAATAAACCTTACCTGTGATTTTTATATTTACCGTGTTCCCATAAGCAGAAGCTGTAACATTGCTTGTATTGGCTTCAAGGAACGGCGAGCGTTCTTTAAGGGCCTTCATAATGTTCCCGCTGCTGTCTTTATCTAAATAGAAGCGGTAAACATCCGACACCGTAGCTCCTCCGTCATCATACTTTGTTATGTACAGTGTGACGGTATCAGATAGTTTCTGTTTGCTGACAAAGCTATCGTGAGGAGGTGCATTAAAATAATATTGATATGTCAGAAACCCGCAAACAATGATCAATAAAATCGTTGTGAGTAAATAATGAAGCCGTTTAATAACCGTGTTTCTTTGCATATTCAATCCCTTGACTTATCCAAAACTGATCGTGAGGATCATCCCCATATGGCGGTTTTTGATACCAGTGCCCCCATTTCTTTTTGGAGGTTTTAGCTCTTTCCTGCGCCCATCCTGCCCCCATCAATAACGTTTCTGATGGTATCCCGGCAGCATAGCCAGCCGAACCATAATTGAAGTTACCAAAGTTCGCTAACTCAGGGTGTCCCTGCTTGTAATCCCAAGGCCCCTTATTTCTTACTTTTTGATAAAACCAAAGATAGGTTGTAGGGATAGCCATATTTCTACTCATACCATGCGCTCTTGCAATCCTCATGTTTGCCAATGCAAGCGCGATTCCTTCTTTTGGTAACAAAGGTATAACAGCCATATTAACCACTCTTTTCACATGGATATATGACCACGTATCGTACACTTTTGCGATAGTAAAAAAGATATCTGTTTCGAGACAAATGACGGAAAAATAACCGATTAAGATATTAATCGCATTAAAAATAAAGAAATTTAGGCTGCGCCTGCAGTTTGGGCATCAGCCTGATTCGCCCGGCGGCGCTACGCTTGCACGGGCCTACAAGGAAGCTTTGCACAATGTAGGCCGGGTAAGCGCAGCGCCACCCGGCAAGAAAGACGGCGCGTTCGTTTACTCCAGCGCCAGCAGCGCAAAGCTCGCCAGCCAGTGCCCGCCGCTGTAGTGGCTGCCGACCACATGCTCAACGCTAGCCGTCAGGTGTTTCGTCACCGCCTCGCGAAGCGCCTGCTGCGCCGGATGGTTTGCGGGAAGCGCTCTGGCAATATGCTTCATGCACCAGGCGCGGCTGAGGTTTAACCCGTCGAGATGGGCAATTTTCGGGTCGGTACGATCGCTCACTTCCGCCGGGTTCATCAGCGCCGCAATGGTGCCCGCCTCCGGGAGAAACGCGTCAAACCAGGCCGGGAAGTCTTTCTGCACCTTGCTCATCAGCAGCGCTTCCGTCAGCGCGCCGGAAATATACTCATCACCGCCGGGCTCGTAGTGGGCCGGATAGCGCGTGTCGGCGAGATAAAACCGCTCCGCCGCCGTGACAATCGCCTGCTCAAGCGCGCTATCCTCCACGGCTCGCGCGTAATCGAGCGCCAGCGCGAGGGCAAACGCCGTGTTGTAGTGCGTCCCGACGCGGATCGGATAGGTGAGCTTGCTGAGGTAATCCACCAGGCGGTTACGAATATCCTGGGTTAACGGCTCAAGCGTCCGGTACCAGCCTTCGGCCTGCGGCAGCGACGACTGCTTTAGCTCCTGGGCCAGCGCCAGCAGCCAGCCGTAACCATACGGGCGCTCAAACGAGGCGCGGAACGGCGCGGTGAAATAGGCCAGCTCCTTCGCCACGTTCTCTTCCGTCAGGTGCTTGTCGACAAGCGCGACGATCGCGTCCCGGCTCGGCAGCTCCGGGTAGAGGCGCACGCAGCGCAGCAGCAGCCAGTAGCCGTGCACCGCCGAGTGCCAGTCGAAACAGCCGTAGAAAATGGGGTGCAGTTCGCGCGGCGGCAGAACGTCACCATCATCATTCAGCAGGTGCATGATGTGGTTCGGGTATTCCTGGCGCAAATAGGTCAAAGGCATGCGGGCAAACGCGTCAGCCTGATGTTGCGTTAATTCCATAACAGCTCCTTAGCGAAACACGAGGAAATACATGAGGAACACGTTCACCACCAGCAGGGTTAACGCGGTCGGGATCTGGATCTTGATCACCTGATATTTGTCTTTCAGCTCCAGCAGCGCGGCGGGAACGATATTGAAGTTAGCGGCCATCGGCGTCATCAGCGTGCCGCAGTAGCCCGCGTACATGCCAATCGCCAGCAGCGGCGCCGGGTTGCCGTGATGCACGTTGATCAGAAACGGCAAGGCGATCCCCGTGCTCAGCACCGGGAAGGCCGCAAACGCATTTCCCATGATCATGGTAAACAGCGCCATCCCCACGCAGTAAATCACCACCAGCATAAAGCGGTTATCCGGGTTAACGAACAGGCTCACCACCTTCTGCACCGAGTCACCGGTATTGGCCGCCACGAACACGCCGCCGAGCATGGCCAGCATCTGCGGCAGGATCACCGCCCAGCCGATAGTATCGACAAGACGACGAGACTGACGAATGGCGTGCAGCGGCGTGCCTTTGGTTAGCCACCAGCCGGTGAGGATCGCCGCGACGCAGGCTACGCACAGCGCCGCCAGGGTAAGCTGTTTCTGATCGAGCAGGAACACGCCGCCAACCGACACGCCCTTCAGGAACAGGGTGCCTATAACCGTCACCACCGGGATCATCAGCGCGGGCAGGAACAACCAGTTTTTGAGGCGGTTTGACGACGCGAGACGTTCGTCTTCGGTGGACATTTTATAGTGGCCTTTTCCGACCAGACCAAAGCCCGCCAGCAGCGCGATAGCGATAACGCCGCCGCCAACGATCCGGTACGCCAGCGATTTACCCAGCTCCTGCACCATCAGGTCGCCGAACAGGAAGATCCCGCCGAATAAGAACCAGAACAGCGCCGTGGTAAAACGCTTCGGATTGGCGCGATCGCGCAGGGTCATCACAACCAGCAGCATCACGACGAAGCCGATCAGGTAGTACACGCGGTTAATGGTGATAATCGTCATCATTGCGCGGCCCCCTGCGTGCCCTGCTCCGCGCGCCAGGCCATGACGTCGCGACGGATGCTGGCATCCAGGCGCAGCAGGCGCGTCATATGAATAATTAATGCCGCAATGGCGGTTGGGATGGCCCACAGGCCGATATGCAGCGGTTCGATGCCCGCAATGCCGTTCTCTTTCAGGAAGGCGTCAATCAGCAGCACCGCGCCAAAGGCAATAAAGATATCTTCCCCAAAGAAGACAGCGATGTTGTCGCACGCGGCGGCATGGGCTTTGATTTTGTCACGGATGTGCTGCGGCAGCTCGCCGTATTCGTTCAGCGCCGCCCCTTCGGCCATCGGCGCCAGCAGCGGACGCACCGTCTGGGCATGACCGCCCAGCGACATCAGCCCCAGCGCGGCGGTGCCTTCACGGGCGACAAAATAGAGCATCAGAATACGCGCCGAGGTCGCGCTGGCGATCTTCGCCACCCAGGCCTGGGCGCGCTCCTTGAGCCCGTAATATTCCAGCAGACCAATCACGGGCAGGATCAGAATGAAGGTCGCCAGCGATCGGCTATTCACGAACTTTTCGCCAAAGGTCTCCAGCAGCATCCCGAAATCCATACCGACCAGCAGACCCGTCGCCAGCCCCGCCACTACGACCACCAGCAGCGGGTTGAAGCGCAGTGCAAAACCAATAACCACGATCGGTATCCCGATCAGCGGCAACAGCGTAGTACCGTCCATAACGTTTACCCTATCCAAAGTGAGCGTTGCGCGCCGACGGCTATTTTTTTAATTTGCGGCGAGCGATGTTGTGTTTTTCGTCAGGTTTCGGAAAACCTGCGCTAAAAAGCTATATCTGAACCTCAAAAACATGTAAACAAATTATCAATAAAATGTTCTTATTTTATCGATGAGTTTACATTTCTGGCTAAGGAACGTTATGACCTCGGAAAAGAGTGCTACCCCCCCTCACGACGATATCAACGACGGCCGAATCGTCTCGTCCCGCCACCTGGTGTCCGAGCGCTGCGCGGAACTGTCAGAGCTGGAGTACGCGCTGATCATGACCAGCAACGCGTTCAATAAATGGATGGTGCGCTGCATGACCGCAGCCGGCGAGCCCGATATGGGCGCATTTGACGTCTCGCTGCTGCATCACGTAAACCACCGCGACCGCAAGAAAAAGCTGGCCGATATCTGTTTCGTTCTTAACGTGGAAGATACCCACGTGGTGACCTACGCCCTGAAAAAGCTGGTCAAAGCGGGCTACGTGACGAGCGAGAAAGCGGGCAAAGAGCTCTTTTTCTCGACTACCGAGGAAGGGAAAGCGTTGTGTATGAAGTACCGGGACGTGCGGGAGGCGTGTCTGATCGCAATCCACGCGGAGAGCGGCATTGCCGGGAAGTCGATTGGCGAAACCGCGCAGCTGTTACGCACGATCTCCTCCCTGTATGACACCGCCGCCCGCGCGGCGGCATCACTCTAGAGCTAAGGACGTCTGAAGAGAGTAATACTGCGTCCGGCCAGTTCGTACTCTACGGTTTCGGTGAACGCTGTCCCGGTGGCAGCGTCCTCTGCCGTAGACAGCTCCAGCACCCATCCCCCTTCGCCAAACTGCGGGATCTGGAACGGCACGGTCCCTTCAAACGGGTTGAACAGCATCAGCACGTCGTGCCAGATGCCGTCCTCCTGCCTGAGATCCGGCCTGCTGATGGAGACGCCGAGCGTCGAGCCTTCATCCCACTGCTCGGCCTGCTGCGGGCCGCCGCCGGCATTGAACCAGCGGATCTCCAGCCCGTCGCGCCAGCTTTCACGGCGCAGCAGCGGCTGTTGCGCGCGAAGGTCAATGAGCCGTCGGGTAAACTCGCGCAGCGCAGCGTCGTTTTCGGTTATCCCGTTCCAGTCGATCCACGAGATTTCGCTGTCCTGACAGTAGCCGTTGTTGTTGCCCTTCTGCGTGCGGCCAAACTCGTCCCCCGCCAGCAGCATCGGCGTGCCGTGGGAAAACAGCAGCGTGGTCAGGAAATTACGCTTCTGCCGCTCGCGGGTGGCAATAATATCCGGGTTCTCCGTCGGCCCTTCTTCGCCATAGTTGTACGAGCGATTATCGTTATGCCCGTCGTTATTGTCCTCGCCGTTGTCGGCGTTGTGCTTCTCGTTGTACGACACCAGGTCATTCAGCGTAAAGCCGTCGTGAGCGGTGATGAAGTTGACGCTGGCCCACGGACGACGCCCGCGCAGATCGTACAGATCCCCGGATCCCAGCAGCCGTGCGGCAAAGTCGTTGGAGACGTTATCGCCCTTCCAGTACTCGCGTACGGTATCGCGGTATTTGTCGTTCCACTCACCCCAGCCCGGCGGGAAACCGCCGACCTGATACCCGCCGGGACCGATGTCCCAGGGTTCACCAATCAGCTTAAGTCTTGATAACACCGGATCCTGAGTCATGGCGTCGAAGAAACCGCCGCGCGGGTCAAATCCTTCCGGCTCGCGGCCCAGTATCGTCCCCAGGTCGAAACGAAAACCGTCAATATGCATCGATTCCGCCCAGTAGCGCAGCGAATCCATCACCATCTGCAGCACGCGTGGGTGCGAGGTGTTGACCGTGTTTCCCGTCCCGGTGTCGTTGATGTAGTACCGGTGCTGGTCCGGCAGGGTGCGGTAATAGCTGTAGTTATCAATCCCCTTAAACGAAAGCGTCGGGCCAAGCTCATTTCCTTCCGCCGTATGGTTGTATACCACGTCCAGAATCACCTCGATGCCCGCATCGTGATACGCGCGCACCATGTCGCGAAAGCCCTGGATCCCCGCCGGGCCGTAGTAGCGCGACGCCGGAGCAAAAAAGCCGAGGGTGTTATAGCCCCAGAAGTTCTTCAGGCCGCGATCGAGCAGATGCTGGTCGTCCGGGAACCAGTGAACCGGCAGAAGCTCCACCGAGGTGATGCCAAGACTCTTGATGTAGTCGACCGAGGCTTTGTGTCCCATCCCCTCAAACGTGCCGCGCAGCTCCTGCGGGATGGCCGGGTTCATCTGGGTAAAGCCCTTCACGTGGCTCTCATAGACGACGGTATGCGGCCAGGGCACGTTTGGCCGGCTGTTGTCCTGCCAGTCAAAGGCGTTCGGGTCGATGACCTTGCATTTCGGCGTGAACGGCGCGCTGTCGCGCGTATCAAAACTGAGATCCAGTTCATCATGCCCCAGTTCATAGCCGAAATGGGCGTCGTTCCAGTCGATATCGCCCACCAGTTCTCGGGCGTAAGGGTCGATAAGCAGCTTGTGCGGGTTAAAGCGGTGACCGTTTTCCGGATCGTAAGGGCCGTAGACGCGATAGCCGTACAGCGCGCCGGGCTTCAGGTCCGGCACATAGCCGTGCCAGACCTCATGGGTATATTCCGGCAGCTCCAGCCGGGCGATTTCGTTTTTCCCGGACGGGTCAAACAGACAGAGCTCCACCCGCTCGGCGTGAGCGGAGAACAGCGCGAAGTTGACGCCCTTCCCGTCATAATTCGCCCCCAACTGCTGGCCATGACCGGCCCGAATTTCAAACGTAGTATCCTTTGCCATTTTCGTTCTCCACGATTATTCGCAGGTAAGCAGAACCAGTACACATCCCTTTTTTGACGTTAAATCCAGCGTCTCTTGCAGAATGCGGCTCTCACCGCTGAACAGATCCCGATAGCGTTTCCCCGTCAGCTCCTCGGGTATCGCCACCGTGGTATTGACCCACAGCTGATGATTATCGGTGACATCAAAAACCAGACGCGGAACGGCGACAATCAGCGCCTCCTCGTCCTTAACGCGGGCATAGACAATCAGGTTCTCCTCGCGCTCGCCGGAGACCTTAAGCGGCAGCCAGTCGCCGTAGCGGAAAAGCGCGTCGTAGTGCGGACGCAGCCGCAGCAGCGTGGCGGTGACGAACTGCTTAACGCGCCCGTCTCGCCAGCAGGCCGGGTTATCAAACACCGTGGCATCCGCCGCGCTGAGGTTGTGCACCAGCGCGTTGAAGTCCGGCTCCCGTCGGTTATCCGGGTCAACGAGGCTAAAATTAAGCGCTTCGCTGCCCTGATAGATATCCGGCACGCCGGGAGCCGTCAGCTTGATTACCGTCTGGCTGAGGCTGTTCATCAGCCCGGCCCGGATAAAGGGCTGCATCGCCGCGCTAAAATCCTGCAGGAACAGCGCGTTGTCCGGCGAAAGCAGATGCCGCGCGTAGCTCAGCACCACGCTCTCATAGCTCTCGTTGCTGTCGATCCAGTCGGTGCGCTGTTTTGCCTCGCGCAGCGCTTTCTCGAGGAAGCCGATGAATCGCGCGTCGAGTGCTTTAAGCCCTTCGGCGTCTTCCGGTGACTGCGTGGCGGGCCAGACGCCCGCCAGCGCCTGATAGATCATCCAGGTATCGGCGGCGTTCGGCGCGGTACCGTCATTGAGAAAACGCACCTGAGTCTGGTTCATCTGTCGCCAGCGGGCCAGATTTTCCCCCCAGCGTTCCGGCGCTTCCGTCAGGGTGTAGAGACGCGCCCGGGCGTCTTCCCCGCGCTTGGTATCGTGCGTGGAGGTGCCCAGCAGCGCGTCGGGCTGACGGGCCAGACGAATGCGCATCTCCTGGTGGAAGCGGGATAATGAAAACGCGCGCGGCGTCGGGTCGGCGCCCACTTCATTGAGCGCCAGCTCGAGGTTGTGGCGGAAGAACAGCGTGTCTTCAACGGACTTCGCCATCAGCGGCCCGGTAAGCTGCTGGAAGCGGGTTCTGAACAGCGCGGCGGACTCGCGGCAATCTTCCGGCAGATCGCCGGTAAGAATGCGCACAATCAGGCTCAGCGCCGCTTCAGACGTCTCCACGCCGGCGACCACGCGGTTAAGCAGCGCCACGTCCGACGGGGTTAATCCCTCCCGGGTGCCGTAGGTGCGGTAGACCGGAAAGGCGATAAGCAGCTCGCGTAGCGCGTGGCGGATCTCCTCGCGCGGTAGCGCAACCTCATTGCGGCGGGCCAGATCCTCAGCAAGGTTAAGCAGCGTGGTGAATTCACCCTCAAAATTGCGATCGGTCATCAGGCCCTTGGCATCGCGCAGTTCCGCGTGGCGATCGACCGTTATCCCCAGCGTTTCGTCGTGGATGGTCTCCAGGCGCGACAGGTTATCGTCGTCGACCAGCACTTCCGCCAGCGAGGCGATAAACTCGTAGCCGGTGGTGCCGGATACCGGCCAGTCGGCGGGGAGCTGTTCTCCCTTCGCGAGGATTTTTTCAACCGTGATGTAGCAGTCGGGCCCGGTTTTCTCCCGCAGGCGCTGCAGATACCCCAGCGGATCGGCCAGGCCGTCGACGTGGTCGATGCGCAGGCCGTCCACCACGCCCGCGTGAACCAGCTCCAGGATCAGCCGGTGCGAATCGTCGAAAACCGCGTCGTCTTCAACCCGAACGCCGACCAGCCCGGTGATCTCGAAGAAGCGCCGCCACGAGAGCTGCTTCGGCGCTTCCCGCCAGGACATCAGCCGCCAGCTTTGCGCTTCATGCAGCTCAGCGATGCTCTTATCCTCGCTGTACGTGCCGGGGTTGAGCGGATACTCGGCGTCGTAGTAAACCAGCGCGACCTTGTTCGTGACAGGGTCACGTTTAAGGGCGATCGCACCCTTCTCCAGCTCCGCCTCAAAGGTGTCGCCGAGGAACGGCAGCGTCAGCGGGCGCGACCCGTCGATATCGAAATAGCGGAAATAGCGGCTCTGCTGGCCGTATTCAATCACGTCCCGCCACCAGGCATTTTCCAGCGAGGTGGACATATGGTTCGGGACAATATCCAGAATCAGCCCCATGCCGGCCTGCTTAAGCGCTGCCGATATGCGGTCGAAACCGTCTCGTCCGCCGATCGCGGGGTCAATTTCATTCGGGTTGGTCACGTCATAGCCGTGGGTGGAACCCGCTGTGGCGGTAAAAACGGGCGATGCGTAGAGATGGCTGATGCCGAGATCTTTCAGGTAAGGCACCAGCGCCGCAACGCGGTCGAAGGTCATGCCATTACGGAACTGAATACGGTACGTGGCGGAAGGGATCATAACGATGCTTCTCCATCAGCAAAGCGAACGACAATACCGTTCGGCGGTAAAACGTCAGTGACTTCCGGCCAGGCAAAGCGCGTCTCACCCGCGAGATCGGGCAGCGCGACGGGCTTACTACCGATATTCAGCGCCAGAGAGAGCGTCCCCGACGGGAAATGCCAGCTCACCGCCACCATGCCGGGCGCGGTCTTGATTACTTTGCCCTCAACGGCGCCGCCATGACGCAGAAGCGGAACGATATGGCGATGACGCAGCGTCAGCAGGTGGCGCGTGAAGCGCAGCCACGTTTTGCCTTCGTCGGTGGCAATCTTATTCCAGTCGAGTTTTGAACGGATAAACGTGCTCAGGTCGTTCGGATCCGGGACGGTTTCATCGTGCCCGGCATGGCCGGTAAACTCTTTTGCGCGCCCTTCCCGCACCGCCTTTGCCAGATCGCCGTGAAAATCGGTGAAGAACAGGAACGGGTGCGTTTCACCAAACTCCTCGCCCATAAACAGCAGCGGGATATGGGGGGAAAGCAGCAGCGCGGCAAGCAGCACCCGCGTCTTGTCGACACCGGCCAGGGTGATAAGCCGTTCGCCCTGGGCGCGATTCCCGGTCTGATCGTGGTTCTGAATAAAATCGACGAAGAACTGCGGCGGCTGCGTCTGGCACTCCACCCCGCGGGATTCGCCGGTTTGCAGCGAAATCTCGCCCTGGTAGACAAAGCCTTCCGCCAGCGCCCGGGCGAACTTTTTCTCCGGCTCAAAGGCAAAATCCTGGTAGTACGCGTGGGTCTCGCCGGTGGCAAACACGTGGGCAGCGTTGTGGAAGTCATCATTCCACTCGGCGGTGAACAGCGGCGTATTGCCCTGTTCATCGCGCGGATGCAGGAAAATCACGTTGCGGCTGTCTTCCGTGGTCAGGTGAACGTGACGGTGCGGGATCGCGTCGCGGATTTTTGCGGCAATCTCCTCCAGAATGTGCGTCTCCGAGGCGTCTTTAATCTGGTCGATGGCATCGAAGCGCAGGCCGTCCAGACGGTACTCCGTCAGCCAGTAGAGGGGCGCATCGGTAATGTACTGCCTTACCGGCTCGCGTTCGTAAGCGATGCCGTTGCCCCACGGCGTCATCCGCTGTGCATCAAAAAACGCGGGCGACAGCAGCGGCAGATAGTTCCCCTCCGGGCCGAAGTGGTTAAGCACGATATCCAGCACCACGGAGAGTCCCAGCCCGTGCGCGGCGTCGATAAACGCGTGGAAATCCTCCGGCGTACCGTAGGCAGAGTGCGGGGCGTACAGCAGCACGCCGTCATACCCCCAGCCGCGGGTTCCGCCACACTGAGAGACGGGCATCACTTCAAGCTGGGTAATACCAAGCTCTGCCAGATACGGTAGCTTGTCGATGGCGGCCCGGAAGGTGCCCTCCGGGGTAAACGTGCCGATGTGCAGCTCGTAGATAACCGTATCTTCCCACGGCCGCCCTGCCCAGTCCCGGTTGACCGGCTGATAGCGTTGGGGATCGATAACGATGGAGGGGCCGTTAACGTCGCCTTTTTGCGCGCGCGAGGCGGGATCGGGCACCGTCATGCCGTCCTGCAGAACAAATTGATATTCTGCACCGTGCGTGACGCCGGGTACGTCTGCCTGAAACCAGCCGTCGCCAGCTGCCGTCATCGGCACGTCGGCGGCGGCCAGACGTAGCGTAAGTTCTTTCTGTCCTTCTGCCCAGACGCGAAAACGTACAACGTCATCGGAAATAAACTCAGCACCCCACTGCTTTTGAAATGTCCTGAATTCCATTCATTGTCCTCGAATGACCCACATTTTACGCGGAACGAAGTACAAGCTTAGTTCAGGATTAAAAGTGTGTTAGGCCAGCGAATTTAACCGCTTCGTCTATTCTTTATGAAATAACTCACTACCGGGAAGACTATGCAGATTCGAAAAGGACTCAATACCGACCTCGCTCGCCTTGAATGCTGTGACTTTTCTTTCACCATTAGCCACATTGCGCGAGAGCCCTTTATCCACTGCGATTTGCATATCGAAGCCGTCGCCGTGCCCTGGATTAAAACCTACGAGCTCGATATCCAAACCCTTGAAAACCACTGCGTTAATCCGGACGCCATATTTCTTATTGCCGAAACGGATGACGGTGAAATTGCGGGATTTATTACCGCGTCAATCGGCTGGAATAAGTTTATCTCGGTGGATTACATTGCCGTGGAGCGCACGAAACGCAGAACCGGCGCCGCGCAAAAATTAATGGCCGCCGCGCACGTCTGGGCCCGCAGCGTAAACGCGCCGGGATTACGGCTTGAAACACAAAATGTGAACGTCTCGGCCTGTCTGTTTTACCGCAACTACGGGTTTACCCTGGGCGGATACGATCGTTATCTCTACAACGCCTTACCGGAAAAAGACGAAGTCGCCCTGTTCTGGTATTACATGCTGGTCTAGCGGCGCGGCCTTCATATTTCTGTCATTGAATTTCATTACGCTTTCGGGATTTTAACCAGGGTGTTGAGGAAAAAAGTGTGAATTCAATGGCTAAGGCATTACTGCTGGCATTACCTGTTTTGAGTGCAACGGCGGCGGCGACGGCCGCCGGGGGCGAGCTGTGTGAACCCAAAGCGTACGAAATGGCGCTGCGCTATCAGCAGAAATCGGCAGAGATCGTGGCCCTTCAGCTGCAGACGTATCGGTTTGCCACCGAGCGTTTCAACGAAAAGTTAAAAGAGCTGAAAACGCCTGAAAATTACGCCGTGGTAATGGACCTGGATGAAACTGTGCTGGATAACACCCCTCTGCTGGTGCGCGACACCGAGCAGTGTCACGACTATACAAAATGGGACACCTGGAGCGACTGGGAAAAACAGGGAAAACCCGGCTTAATTCCGGGCGCGAAGGCGTTTCTTGACCATGTGAATCAAAGCAAGGTCCGTATCTATTATGTTTCGGACCGTATGCAGGAAAATAAAGCCGATACGCTCAGGACGTTAAAAGCCCTGGGACTTCCGCAGGTGTCCGATGAAAGCGTGCTTCTGGACACGGTCAGCAAGGAAGAGCGTCGCCAGAACATCCTCAAAAAGCAGCAGATCGTGATGCTGTTTGGCGACAGCCTGCCGGATTTCGCCGTGCAGTTTAAAAATAAAAAGCCGAGCGAGCAGCAGCGTGAGCTGGTTGAAGCCAGCGCGGAACACTTCGGAAACGACTGGATTGTGCTGCCTAATGCCGCTTATGGCTCCTGGTCCAAAGCCACGCCGGACAGCTGGAACGCGCCGCTGAAAAAATAACGTGTTACGAGCCGGGAAAGGCAGCATCGCCACCCGGCTTCTGCGCTGTGCTATCCACTGCGTTTATAGGTCCTATCATTTCTGGGCAGGTTCTTATAATTTTACGAAGAAGTAAGATGAGCGCTTTCAAAGGAGACTCGTATGCTTACCGTGAAAAAACTTGCTCTTTCTACGCTGATTTCCAGTTCATTGCTTTTCTACCCTGCGCTTCAGGCGTCGGCAGATACGCCCCAGCACGTCGTTAAACAACCGGCGGGCGGATACAGCGTTCAGGTCGGCGACGTTCTGGTCACCTCGTTTACCGACGGGACCGTCGCGCAGGATCTGCACAAGCTGCTGCGCCGGACAACGCCGCAAAAAATCGATGCGCTGCTCGCGAAAAATTTCCAGACCAACCCGCCTGAAGTATCCATCAACGCGTTCCTGATTGCGATGCCTGGACATAAAATCCTGGTCGATACGGGCTCAGGCCAGCTCTTTGGCCCCGGCAACGGCGGACGTCTGATTGAGAGCCTCGCCACCCAGGGGATTAAACCCGAGGACATTACTGAAGTCCTGCTGACCCACGCCCACTCCGATCACGCGGGCGGCCTGGTGAAAGACGGCAAGGTGGTGTTCAGCAACGCGCGCGTTTTCGTTGGCAAACCGGACGTCGACTTTTTCTTTAACGACGAGAATCAGAAAAAAACCGGCTACGGCAAGAACTACTTTGACGTCGCGCAGAAGACCTTAAAACCCTATCTTGACGCCGGGAAAGTGGTGCCGTTTAGCGGCACATCTGAGATTCTCCCGGGGCTGACCGGCACGGTTCATCCCGGCCATACGCCGGGTTCAGCCTTCTACACGCTGACAAGCAAAGGCGAGAAGATCACCTTTGTCGGCGACATCATTCATGCCGCGGCGGTACAGTTCCCGCAGCCTGACGTGACCATTACCTACGATGAAGATCAGAACAAAGCGGCAGGCGTGCGCGAACACGCGTTTGCGGACTTTGTGAAAAATAAAGACCTGGTTGCCGCGCCACATCTGCCGTTCCCGGGTATCGGGTACGTCACCAAAGGCGAAAACGGCGGCTATGCCTGGGTTCCTGTGAACTATACCAACCGGGACGCCGGCAGCGCGAAATAAAATGACGCCCGTCTCTGACATGGACATCGACCTGATCCTGACCCTGGACGCCCTGCTTCAGGACAGGAATATCACCCATGCGGCCGCGCGGCTGGGCATCAGCCAGCCCGCGCTGTCCGCTCGTCTGGCGCGTCTGCGAACGCTGTTTGGCGAACCGCTGTTTATTCCCTCCCCACATGGACGTGGGGTGCTAC
Organism: Enterobacter sp. 302C9; assembly: GCF_034106085.1. Taxonomy (NCBI): domain Bacteria; kingdom Pseudomonadati; phylum Pseudomonadota; class Gammaproteobacteria; order Enterobacterales; family Enterobacteriaceae; genus Enterobacter; species Enterobacter sp. 302C9. The sequence goes on along the minus strand of NZ_JAWNBW010000006.1, from coordinate 146,533 downwards.
CGACGCCGCGAGCGGAAGCGCTTAAGCCGCAGGTGGAGAGCGTGCTGCGCGGCATCAGCGCGATGTTTTCTCCCACCACGTTTGATGCCCAGACCAGCACCCGAACCTTTGTTATCGCGCTGCACGAAAACCCGGCGCTGATGCTGGGCACAGGGCTGCTTAACCAGGTGGGTACCGAAGCTCCAGGTATTCGCCTGCGCTTCGCCCTGCCACAGATGTCCGAACTGCCGCAGCAGCTGGAAAACGGTGATGTGGATATCTACATCGGCGTGAGCGCGGGTGCCCATGACGGCTGGGTGAGGCGCAAACTGCTCGACGATGCGTTTGCCACCGCCCAGCGCAAAGGCCATCCGCGCGGGACCGGAGCGTTAGACCTGGAAAGCTACTGCGCGCTTTCTCATCTGGTGGTGTCATCGGCGGGAGATCCGTTTACCGGCTTTGTCGATCAAACCCTGGCCGGGCTGGGCTACCAGCGGCACGTCGCGATGTCCACGCAGAGCTACGCCATGGCGCCTGCGCTTGTTGCCGGTACCGACCTGGTGTGCACCCTGCCGGAACGGATGCTGAAACAGTTTGCCGGCACGCTGGATCTCTTTGCGCCGCCGCTCCCGCTCCAGCCGATTACCATCTACATGTACTGGCACCCGAAAAACAGCCAGGATCCGGCAAATGCCTGGCTGCGCGAGCAGCTGTTGCAGGCCGCCGGGCGTCAGGTATGATCGAGGGTAATCAGGAATTTTTTAAGCACTTCTGAGCGAATAATCCGGTGGCAAACCAGCGTCAGTTCGCTTTCACGGAGTCGGTCGAGGATGTCCACGTACACCACGTTCTCAACGCTCACCGCCTTTGCCGAGGCGGGCAGCAGCGCCAGCCCAAACCCCGCCGAGACCAGGCTTATCACAGTGGGCACGTCGGTCGCGTTTTGCACCACGTCCGGCTGAAAGCCCGCCCCGCTGCAGGCGTCATAAAAGTACTGTTCCAGCCCCATTCCCTCCGGGTCGCGCAGGGAGATCCATTTTTCGTCCTTCACTGACGAAAGCGTCAGCGCGGAAGATCCCGCCAGCGGGTGCTGACGATACAGCGCCAGGACCGTTTTCTCTGACGTGAACGGGCGGCTTTGCAGATCGTCAGGCAGCGACGGCAGCGGCGCCCGGATAATAGCCACATCGAGCTGGTTGCTCTGCACGGCCGCGTAGAGCGTCTGCACGTTTCCCGTCACCAGCGACATGGTAATGGCCGGCCAGCGCGTATGCATCTGGCGCAGCGCGGCGGGCAGCCTGCCGTCGAACATCGCGCTCGACACGCACCCCAGGTTTAATACCCCCTGCTCGCCCCGTGCCGTTTGCCTGGCGTCCAGAACCGCCTGCTCGGTCAGGGAGATGGCGAGCCTGGCTTTCACCAGAAACGCTTCACCCGCGGGCGTCAGGGTTAAGCGGCGGTTCGCCCGGCTAAAGAGCGTGACGCCTAAACGTTCTTCCAGCGCCTTTATCTGCTGGCTCAGGGCCGGTTGCGCCATGTTCAGACGCTCAGCGGCCCGGTGCATGTGGAGCTCTTCGGCCACCACGATGAAATGGCGCATCTGACGAAACTGCACGGAACGCTTCCTTTTTTGATATGAGTTTACTTATCAATTTAGCAGTAATGATGCAATTGATGCTATTGGTCATTGCCATAAAAATGGAGGTATTCAAAACGAGGGAGGAAATTATGGAAAACCCGATCAACGATCTCCGCAGCGCCATCGCCCTGCTTCAGCGCCACGAAGGGCAGTATCTTGAAACCGATCATCCGGTCGATCCCAACGCGGAGCTGGCGGGAGTCTACCGCCATATCGGCGCGGGCGGCACGGTAAAACGTCCAACCCGTACGGGCCCGGCCATGATGTTCAACAGCGTGAAGGGCTATCCGGGCTCCCGCATCCTGGTGGGCATGCACGCCAGCCGCGAGCGCGCGGCGCTCCTTCTGGGCTGCGAGCCCTCTGAACTCGCAAAACACGTCGGCCAGGCGGTGAAAAAGCCGGTTGCGCCGGTTGTGGTTCCGGCCTCGCAGGCGCCCTGCCAGGAACAGGTTTTCTACGCAGACGACCCTGACTTCGACCTGCGGAAGCTGCTTCCGGCCCCCACAAACACGCCGATTGATGCGGGCCCGTTCTTCTGTCTGGGGCTGGTGCTGGCAAGCGATCCGGAAGACAGCTCGCTGACGGATGTCACCATCCACCGCCTCTGCGTTCAGGAGCGCGACGAGCTTTCCATGTTCCTTGCCGCCGGTCGGCATATCGAAGTCTTCCGCAAAAAGGCGGAAGAGGCCGGAAAACCGCTGCCGGTGACGATCAATATGGGGCTCGATCCTGCCATCTATATCGGCGCGTGCTTTGAGGCGCCCACCACGCCGTTTGGCTACAACGAGCTGGGCATCGCCGGGGCGCTGCGCCAGCAGCCGGTCGAACTGGTGCAGGGCGTGGCGGTAAAAGAGAAAGCGATCGCGCGGGCGGAAATCATCATCGAGGGCGAACTGCTTCCGGGCGTGCGCGTAAGAGAAGATCAGCACACTAACACCAGCCACGCGATGCCGGAGTTCCCGGGCTACTGCGGCGAGGCGAACCCGTCCCTGCCCGTGATCAAAGTGAAAGCCGTGACCATGCGAAACCACGCGATCCTGCAAACGCTGGTGGGACCGGGAGAAGAGCATACCACCCTTGCCGGTTTACCGACGGAAGCCAGCATCCGCAATGCCGTTGAAGAGGCGATTCCGGGCTTCCTGCAAAACGTCTATGCGCATACTGCGGGCGGCGGTAAATTCCTCGGGATCCTGCAGGTGAAAAAACGCCAGCCGTCAGACGAAGGACGTCAGGGACAGGCGGCGCTCATTGCCTTAGCCACCTATTCGGAGCTGAAGAACATCATTCTTGTCGACGAAGACGTGGATATTTTCGACAGCGACGACATCCTGTGGGCGATGACCACCCGCATGCAGGGCGATGTCAGCATCACCAATATTCCGGGGATCCGCGGCCACCAGCTGGATCCGTCCCAGTCGCCGGATTACAGCACCTCAATTCGCGCAAACGGCATCTCCTGCAAGACCATCTTCGACTGCACGGTGCCGTGGGCGCTGAAGGACCGCTTCGAGCGCGCGCCGTTTATGGAGGTGGATCCGCGTCCGTGGGCGCCGGAGCTGTTCACTGATAAGAAATAAATAGCTGAAAATTTAATAAGGTCACTCTGGCTTAAGCCGGGTGACCTTTTATTATTAGAGCGCCATATTTAATTCATCTCTCACTAAACTGATTAATCAGCGCCGCCATAACCGCAGCACAAATAAAGTAATGAATGAAAAGCCAGATAAAGCTATACCAGGCGAAATTCATCACCTCAAGGATCCGCCATGGACTGGAAAAGAGCCTGCTCATGATAATTCCGGGCAAGCGGATCGCCGGTACTTTTCGATTCGGCCACACTGCCCATACGGCTATCGCCGACAGCAGCAAAAAGATCGCCGTCATCAGGAGTGGTGGCCCCAAACCGGGTGTAGTAATGGCCGAAAGAGCAGCAAAATAGAGTCCGCCAAAGAACCACTGAATAATAATGAGTGAAAGCAGGAACTCAATGCCTAAAAAAGCGCTGAGCAATCTGGGTCTGGAATGGGCGCTTATCAACACCATATCGCTGACGTAAAGGTAGAAAATAAGCGTTGCAATTGTAATGGTACTGACGAGGGTAATACCCCCAATGGAGGGTAAAATAGCGCTGAAAAGAAAACCCCAGAATGCCAATAAGAAAAGACCCGCCGATGTGAGGCCTAATCGTGCTCTCTGCAGGAACTGCAGAATAAAAGGATTGAGCCGGGGGAGGATTTCCGGAAAAGATTGCAGTACGTATTGATATCGTGTTGCCATAGTTTCAATCAAACCCGGCAATAATCGTATCCAAAAAGGTACGTTCGGTCGTTCACTTCTGAGCAGCTTAATAGCAAGCCTCTCCCGCCATGATCCCTGCTTCCCTTCCGCCTCCATTTTCTGCCAGGCTCGGAGGATTTCAGTTTGGCGGATCTGATGATTAATGGCGTGTTGAAGGTAAAGCGGGATGATATGGCTAAAGTCGTAATCATGTATCCGCCAGTTCAGCATTTCCGCCACGATATCAAGTTGCGCTTCAGTTAATCCAGCCTGTTCAGCCAGTGCAGCGGCAAGACGTTGACTGAAAAGCCGTTGTTGTTCAAGACTTCCTCGCCCGTTAATGCGGGCGGAGAGATGCTTGAGAGAAGCAATGCCGGATATTTCTTCGTTGACGAGCTTATAAGCCAGAGCAGATATTTCCTGTTCCGTATATAACGCTTCGCGCTCTGGTAAGAAAACGGTCACGCGTTCATCAGTTTCTTCCTGACGATCAACCATTGCCGCTGGTTCATCGACTAAAACACGTTGTGGATCCTTCTCTTTGCCTTCCTTTGCTAAGCGTTTTGCATCGTCAAAGGCTTCCCGTAGGCGTTGGTAACCAGTGGGGTCGGTATCAGGACGATTCTTTTTTAACTGGCGTGCGTAGGCTCGCCGAATTTCCGATTCATCCTCTGTAGGAGCAATATCAAGAGTTTGCCAGATGCTCATCTACCTGACCCCTTCGTAGCTATTGAGAAAAAGTTCAACCTCTCGTGCAGAAAGTTCAATCCGCTGCGGCTCCTGACTCTCAAGAGCCCACTCAAATTCTGTTGTAAGCCGGTCAATGCAGGCTCGCTCGTCCCCCAGCAGCCGTTCATAGAGTCGCGAACAGCGAGCCAACAGCGCGACGTTTTCCTTACGATCGCGAGGGTGGATTTTGAGTGCGGCGAGCTTTTGCAGACTCTCGGCAATTTGTTCATCGCTCATCTGCCCCGGCACTTTTTCAATAATCCGTCTTGAGATGGCGGGGTTTCCCTGACACTGACATTCGACTTCCAGCAAACCATCGAGGGTATAGGTAAAGCGGACATCCAGAGAGACCTCTCCCGCCGGTGCAGGTGGGACATCAATAATCATTTCACCCAGAAAAATATTATCGCGAACTTTGCGCGCCTCCCCCTGGTAGATCTTCAGCAATACAGTGCGTTGATTATCTTCAACGGTATTGACTGTCTCCATCTTACTCACGGGTAGAAAGGTATTTCGTTCGATGAGTGGCAGGAAAAATCCCGTCTCAAGACGCTCCGAACTCCGCCTGGCAACTTCAACACCCAGAGAAAAAGGCATCACGTCCGTGAGAATGATATCCTCCACGGCGACATCAGACATGACCATACCGGCCTGAACGCCAGCACCAAGGGCTACGGCTTCGTCGGGATGAAGATCGTGACGTGGGAAGCGACCAAAAAGTCGCGCGACAGTCTGGCGGACGAGTGGCATGCGCGTCGCCCCTCCCACCAGAAGGATATGGTCCAGATCGCGCACTGAGAAACGCGCATCAGCGAGCGCCTGCTGAACAGGATGTTGAAGCCGATTTAAAAGCGGTTTGCAGCACTGGGCAAATTGCTCTTCATTCATTAACCATCGCCACTCCGTATCATTCCAGCATAGAGTGACCTCGGCCTGTGCATGCTGGCTAAGCGTCAGTTTCATGCTTTCGGCTTTCGCCAGCAGCTCGGCCCTCACCGTATCGGGGGCTGCTTTTAGAGCCGGGTGTTGTTGCAACATCCATTGCAGAATGGCATCCGAAAAATCATCTCCACCTAAGCGTACGTCTCCGCTGCTGGCACGGACTTCCACCACGCCCTCAAACATATCAATAATGGATACATCGAATGTCCCACCGCCAAGATCGAAAGTGAGATATTTTTGTTCTCTGTTTTCCAGTAACCCAAAAGCAAGAGACGCTGCGGTAGGTTCGTTTAAAAGGCGGATGGCATTCAGGCCGGCCAGGCTGGCAGCATTTTTTACCGCCCGTCGTTGTACATCATTAAAATAAGCCGGAACGGTGATGATCGCATCGGATATAGCCTGGCCAAGCCAGGCTTCAGCATCCTCTTTCAACTGGCGAAGCAGCAGAGCAGATAACTCCTCCGCACGAAATTGCCTTAGCCCAAGCGGAAGCTGGATGTCTGTCCCCATGAAACGCTTAAAGCTCGCCTGCGTGAGATGCGGGTGAGTTTGTAAACGATCCCGGGCAGGACGGCCTGTCAGGATATTGCCGTCATCATCAAGACCCACGACTGAAGGGGTCAGAACCTCACCAATTTTATTCGTAACCAGCACTGGCCGCCCCTCAAGCCAAACGCTGACCGCGCTGTTCGTTGTCCCGAGATCGATTCCCAGCACCTGATTATGCGTCATCGGTATACCTGTTTTTCATTGTTACTCTATTGATTATACAAATAGTTAGAAGAGAACTAATGCCCAAAAAAAGGGGGATCTTGATATTATTGCCGCTTCCCCTGCTTTCTTGTACCCTTTCACCGGAAACCCTGCCCCCACAAACATTGAGACATCCGGACACCTATGACTGCACATATTTCCAAAGATCCTTTGCATGGCGTAACGCTGGAGATGATGGTCAATGCCCTGGTGGCAAAATACGGCTGGAGCGAACTGGGCGACCGAATCAAAATTAACTGTTTCAGAAAAGATCCCAGCGTTAAATCGAGCCTGAAATTTCTGCGCCGCACCCCGTGGGCGCGCGCGGAAGTGGAAGCCCTGTATCTGGACTCCCTCAACGATGAGGTAAGCACAGAACAGGCGGCGCCCGCGTTTAATCCCTGGGCCAACAGTCGGATTATCAAGAGCTAATACGCAAATGACGCGACACGTAAAACGGATTGGTGCGCTGGCTGCCTGCGCGCTTTTACTTGTGAGCTGCTCCTCCAAACCGCCGAAATCACTGGTTACCCCTCTTCCCACCGCGAGCAAACCGACGCAGCAGGCAAACGAGCCGATGCGCGGGATCTGGCTGGCAACCGTCTCTCGTCTCGACTGGCCGCCGGTAGCCTCGGTGAACGGCCGCAGCGCGGACCAGCGCATCGCGATGCAAAAGCAGGCGCTGACAAGCAAGCTCGACAACCTTAAGCGCCTCGGCATTAACACTGTGTTTTTCCAGGTGAAGCCGGACAGCACGGCCCTCTGGTCATCAAAAATTTTGCCGTGGTCGGATATGCTGACGGGCAACATCGGCGAGTATCCGGGATACGATCCGCTGCAGTTTATGCTGGATGAAGCGCACAAGCGCGGCATGAAAGTGCATGCCTGGTTCAACCCGTACCGCGTGTCGACCAACACTAAGCCGTCAACCATCGCCGCCCTGAACCGGACCGCCTATCAGACCCCGTCCAGCGTCTATGTCCAGCACCCTGAGTGGGTGCGCATCTCGGGCGATCGCTTTGTGCTCGACCCCGGCATTCCGGAAGTGCGCGACTGGATAACCAAAGTGGTGACCGAAGTGGTGGCGAACTACGCGGTAGACGGCGTGCAGTTCGATGATTATTTTTACGCCGAATCGCCGGGGTCCGCGCTCAATGATTCGCAGACCTGGCGGCAGTACGGCCAGGGATTTGCCTCAAAGGCAGACTGGCGTAGACACAATACGCAGCAGCTGATCGTCCAGGTTTCCCGCGCGATTAAACAGACCAGGCCCGACGTTGAGTTTGGCGTCAGCCCGGCGGGCGTGTGGCGTAACCGTTCGTTTGACCCGGCAGGCTCGGACACCCGCGGCGCCGCGGCCTACGATGAATCCTACGCCGATACGCGGCAGTGGGTTCAGCAGGGCCTGCTCGACTACATCGCTCCGCAGATTTACTGGCCCTTCTCCCGGGACGCCGCGCGCTACGACGTGCTGACCAAATGGTGGGCCGACGTCGTGAAGCCGACCCACACTCGCCTGTATATCGGCATTGCGTTCTACAAGGTGGGCGAGCCGTCGAGAAACGAGCCGGACTGGACGGTTCAGGGCGGCGTGCCGGAGCTGAAAAAGCAGCTCGATCTCAACGATTCGCTGCCCAACGTGAACGGCACCATCCTGTTCCGGGAAGATTACCTGAACCAGCCGCAGACCCAGCAGGCGGTGAACTACCTGAAAGGACGCTGGGGAAGCTAAATGCCATCAGGCAGAAACGCCCCGTTTCTGCCTGTTTTTTACGGCTTCGGCCCGAACATCGCCTCAAGCTGCTGCGCATCCGGCATACCGACCACCTGCTGCAGCTCATTTTCCGCATTCAGATAGTAAATGGCCGGCGTGGCGTTAGCGCCCAGGCTGTCCATCAGCGTCTGGTGCTTCTGCAGGATCGCTACCGTTTCGCGGGAAGCCTCGCCCTCTGGCTTCGGTAATTTTTTCCCACTGGACAGTTCGTATTCGCGCCAGGCCGAAACCGGATCTTTCGCATTCAGAATCGCTGAGGCGTTGCGTCCGCTGTTGGGGTTGAGAAACGCCACCAGCAGCGTGTTGAGCTGAACCTTGCCCGCCTTCACCCACGGCTGCGCTTCAGCCCAGAACTGCTTGCAGTACGGACAGAACGGATCGGCGAAGACAAAGACCTTACGCGGGGCGTTATCCGCTCCTTCCTTCAGGGGATGCGCCGCGTTGAGGTTCTTCCACATCTCGCGGCCCATCGGGGCGTAGATCTCTTTCTGGAAATAGCCTTCGCTGAGGTTTTTTCCTTTATCATCGTACAGATAGCCTGAAATGACATGCTTGCCATCCGGGGTTAAAAAGAGCGTTACGCCCATGTCCTGATACTGCCCAAGCCAGGCGGGCGCGCCGCCGGGCGCATCCAGCTTCTTGATGATTTTAATGTTCTGCTGCTCGCCGAAGTGCTTCACCACGTCCGGTATGGCTTCAGCCGCCTGCGCCAGCCCTGACGCCGTCAGCGCTGAAAGTAACAGTAATTTTTTCATTTCCCTCTCCGGTTTGTCGGGGGCATTCCGCCCCCTTCAGGTTAGCGGTTTTTCAGTGCGTCACTGACCATTTCGTCGAACTGTTCAAACGGCACCCAGCCGGGCAGCAGTCCCTCGCCGATGAGCGTGGCGGGCGTGCCCTGGATCCCCATTTTTTCCGCGACAATCAGGCTGCGCTTGATCGTCATCAGGCTCTCCTCATCCGGCGTCGCGACGCTCACGCCCGCCCGCTTCTGCGCCTCCTGAATGCTGGCGTCATCGTGGTAGCCCTTCTTCGCCATCAGAGTGTGGTTAAGCTTCATAAACTGCCCGGGCTCCTGACGCCAGAGCGTTAACGCATCGCGCGCGGCGGTCAGCGAACTTTCCGAGCGGAAAGGTAAAAACTTAAAGACCGCCGCCACGTCCGGGTGTTTTTCGACAATCTTCTCCAGGTACGGATCGAATTTTTTACAGTACGGACAGTTGTAGTCGGTAAACACCACCAGGGTGAGTTTGGGGTTTTTCGCGCCGATGCGCGGAGAGTTTGGATCGTTAAACAGGAAATCAGCGATGATCTTCTGCGCCCGCTGCTCCTGGTCCGGCGTCAGCGGCTGGGCAGCGAACACCTGAACCGGCGCCAGCAGGAGCAGAAGCGTAATAAGGAATTTTTTCATAACACAGTTAGCCTTTTGCGTTGTTCAGGGTGGTGATGAGGGTGCGCTTGTCCAGCAGCGGCGAGAGGATTTCGCCCTCAGGCAGGCCGGGGCCATACACCGCGTTAAACGGAATAGCGTAACGGTTTCGCTTCGCCAGGAAATCCGCGATAAACGCGGACGGCTGGCTCCAGTCTCCGCGCAGGGCCACCACGTCCGGCTGGCGCAGCGCGGCAATAACGTCCGGCTGATTCAGCACCCGATGCTCGTTAACTTTGCAGGTCACGCACCAGTCCGCCGAGATATCCACAAACACCCGTTTTCCCTGCACCAGCGCCTGCTGGATGGCCTCCTCGCTGAGCGGCTGCCACGGGATGGTCTGCGCAGCATTTTGTGCCGGAGCGGCAGGCGGCGCGTTAAGCAGCCCGCGCGCCTGATACCCACCAAACGCCGACAGCGCGATAACCACGAGCCAGAACAGCGGTGAGGATTTTTGCCCCTTCAGCGCGAACAGCGCCAGCGCGACGGCGATGAGCACCAGCATCACAATCTGGCTGACCGCCTCGCCCAGATGCACGCTCAACAATGTTGCCAGCCAGAGGCTGGAGGCGAGCATCATCAGGCCCAGAACGACTTTTAGCGTGTTCATCCAGCGGCCGGGTTTCGGCAGCAGCATGGCCGTTTTCGGCACCAGGGCGACAAACAGCCACGGCAGGCTCATGCCCACGCCGAGCATCAGGAAGATCAGCCACAGGGAGTGTAGCGGCGCGCCAAGGGCAAAGGCGACCGCCGTACCGAGGAACGGCGCGGAGCACGGCGTGGCAAGCAGCGTGGCGAACATCCCTTCGCAGAAGCTGCCGCCAATCCCGGATCCTCCTGCCGTTGCCAGCCGTCCCGTGGCGGCGGAAGGCAGCAGCATCTCAAACGCGCCAAACAGGTTCAGCGCAAACAGGAAGGTGACGGCGACCATCAGGCCGATAAACCACGGGTTCTGGAACTGAATGCCCCACCCCAGCGACGCCCCGGCCAGCTTAAGCGCGGTCACCATCCCCGCCAGCAGCATAAAGGAGGTGAGGATCCCGGCGCTGGTGGCCAGAAAGCGCAGCCTGATCGCGCGCCTGTCCGAACCCGCCTGCAGGATGCTGTTAAGCTTCATGCCCATGACCGGCAGCACGCAGGGCATCAGGTTGAGGATCAGCCCGCCCAGCAGCGCAAAAAGCACCATTTTGCCCGTCCCTTCAGGCGCAGAAGGTGCAGCAGGCGTCGCGCCAACGGTCATGGTGGTTTGCTGCGCATTGCCGCCACTGGTCAGCACAAACGACAGCCTCTTGCCTTCCAGCGAGGCGGGCTTGTCTCCCCATTCGTCGGTCAGGGGTACCGTCACCCGAAGCGTATTGCCGTCGTGTTTGATGACCGGCTCGCCGGGAAGAATGTCACCTTCCAGCGGGTCAAAGTAGATCCCCGGATTATCCCACTTCCCGTCCGTCGTACCGGTAATCACCAGCTTGTCGCCAGAGAGCCACGCGGAGAGATCCCTGGATACGCCTGACGTACCGGGCACGGCACGCATCGCCTGCTCGAACTCGCTACGGAAGCCCTCATCCACCGGCTGGGTAAAATCGAGGTGCAGCGGGTAGTCCGTCAGCAGACAGACGTTACTGCACGTGGAAAGCGTGAGCGTCCCGTCGAGCGTGTCGCCCTTCACTCCGTCGAGCGTAATCGGGATAGTGACCTTGTCGTGATAGCCCTGCGTGGTCATGCCGGAGATATCGAAGCGCGACGGGACCGGCCAGGACCAGCTATCCGTTACGCCCTCCGGCCAGCTGATTTTCGGCGCGACGCCGCCCTCGCCCGGCGATCGCCAGTAGGTTTTCCAGCCGGGCTTTAGCTCAACGGTGAGCAGACCTTTAACGTGCGTTTGCTCCCTCTCCGCCTGAAAGCGGATGCGGGCGTGATCGTTTTGGGGGGAAACCAGCCAGCCTGTGTCCGCCGCATGGGCAATGCCGATGCAGGACAGCCACAGGAAGACGAATCCCCTGAAGAGGTTAACCATGTTTTACTCCGTGAACAGTGAAAATTATCGTGAGAGGACGATGATTTTCATTCACGGAAAACGCAGTTTTTAAGGTGTATTCGGGGAGGCGGTGCCTGAACGGGCTGTTCCGCGGGAGCCAATACCCGCCCCTGCGTAAGCAGCTGCAGCAGCGCGAAGAAGATGATAATGGCCGGTAGCGCGCCGTCGAAGAACAGCGGCTGCGCACAAAGCAGCGAGTGTGCGCCCAGCTGACAGGGCGACGGGCCGGGCTGTTCAGTGTTGCTGCTTTGAGCCGGGGCATCTGCACTCAGAGAAATTTGCGGATCCAGTCCCTGTAAAAAATGGTTGAGCATCACCGCACGCTGCACGAGGCAAAGCGCCATCGCGAGACAGGTGACGATCAAAAGCCATTTTCCGAGGAGCTGACGGTTGCGCATAACGTTCCAGAGTAACAAGACGCCCCGATCATAAACGATAGTGATGAATCTACAAGTGTCGGAAGTGTAAGGTTTTGTCTGTCGCCGCTATTCGCCCGTCAGCGCGTCGTAGACGTCGCGCAGCCGCGTGCGCAGAAACAGCACCGCCTTGTGCTTGCGGGATAACAAAGCCTGTTCGCTGGCGCCGGTCTCCTCTGCCAGCATTTTAATGCTGTAGCCGTGGAGTTCGGTCTTTTCAAACACCTCCCTCTGCGGCGGCGGCAGATCAGACAGCGCCTGCCCCAGCTCTTCCCACAGCAGCGTTTTGAGATACTCCTCTTCCGGCGTGTGCGGTACGCCGAAGAGGGTTTCGGCCAGCTCGTCCTCCGGGAACCCCTCCTCGTCTTCGCCCGTAAAATAGCCGGAGAGCGACACTTCGCGCTTTTTACGCGCCCGGTCGGTCATCTCGTTACGCGCCGCGCGGAACAGCCAGGCGGCAACGTTTTCGACCGGCTGCTCCACTTTCATCAGCTGATACGTCACTTCCTGCAATATGTCGTCGGCATCATCGCGAACGGACGTCCGTCCGCGGATGAAGGCTTTCAGCCGGGCGCGGCAGGCATTGAGCGCCGACATCAGCATGGATCCGCCCGCCTCCCCGGCTTTCATTTCGCTCACTCTGCTTCCGGCGCTTTTGGCGTGGCGTCGTCGCGCTTATCGTCACGATGACCGTGCCAGCCGCAGTGGCCGCGTCCGTGGCGACCAAACCCTTCGCGGCGCTGCTGAATAAACGCCTCGCGCTGTTCGGGCGTCATATTCATCCAGCGCTCGTGCATGCGGCGGTGCGCGCCAAACATCCCCGGGCGGAAACCTAACCCGCCAAACAGAATGCGGCTCAGCACCAGAATGCCCAGCGCCTGCCAGAAGCCAATGGCCTTCACGCCGAGAATGGCCGGGAGCAAGGCGTTCCACAGGGTCATCACCACCAGGCCGAGCACGATAAAAATCACCGCGCCGATGACTAAGCCCTTGCCCATACGGTGGCGACCGAATCCGCGCCCGTGACCTCTGCCGTGCATATCAAAATCTCTCATGGTGTTTACCTCGTTTACAGTAACTGATTATGGCTTGTGATGAGGTAGACGGATGAAGGAGGGAAATATTGCTGGGGTGAATGAATAATTTTGCGGAGAGCGTATTTTCACACGCCCCGTGAAAGCAATTGCTGGCGCTTGTTCACCGTTTAAGGCCGGTTTAGAGCGATCTTATTCCTTATTTCCAGGATTTTATCTGCACACTCTGCCGCTGATAACAGGGCGGTGTCCAATATGAGATGTTCTCTCTCCCAGGGGGCATACTCACGGTTTTTTACCTGTTTCCAGTCAGGAGGTGTGAGCCCTGGGATATCAGAGACTCTGTGCTCCACGCGATAACGATGTTCTTTTTCGTCTGAGCAGACAATTTCAACTTCCAGGAAAGGGACATTCAACGAAAGAGCAATATTGCGAAAAGTATCTCTCACAAGGTTAATATCATTAACGGAATCGGTCACAACGGTGGAGCCGAGCTTAAGATTCTCACTTGCTAAACCATAGATGGCAAAATAGCCCTCCGGCCCCGTTTCCTGACCCGGTTCATAGACTGAACGAATGGCCTGCTCAACAGTATCAACCCGCAGATAGACCGCCCCCAGCCTTTGAGTAACTATTTTTGCAACGGTGCTTTTACCACTGCCGGGTAGCCCACTAAAAATAATTAACATAATTTTCCCTGGTGATAATTAATATTATATTTGTGCTGCCTATAGAAACGTCCTGAATTATACAGAAACGGTTACACCAGATACAAAAAAGGCTCCCGTAGGAGCCCCCCTCATACAATCAAGCCTGCACCGGCAAACTAAAACTCGAAATACTCCGCGAAAGCTGCTGCGCCTGCTCTTCCAGGGATGCCGCTGCCGCAGCGGACTGCTGCACCAGCGCGGCGTTCTGCTGGGTCACGCCATCCATCTCGGTCACTGCCTGGCCGACCTGGCTGATCCCGCGGCTCTGCTCTTCGGAAGCGACGGAGATCTGCTCCATCAGCGTATTCACTTTATTCACCGATGAAATAATCGAGTCAATCACCTCACCCGAGCGGCTGACCAGCTCCGCGCCGTTTTTCACGCTCGAGACCGACTGCGCAATCAGGCTCTCGATGTCCTTAGCCGCCACCGCGCTTTTCTGCGCCAGGGTGCGCACTTCGCTGGCCACGACCGCAAAGCCGCGGCCCTGCGTTCCGGCGCGCGCCGCTTCAACCGCCGCGTTCAGCGCCAGAATATTGGTCTGGAAGGCGATGCTGTTAATCACGCTGGTAATGTCTTCGATGCGCTTCGAGTTCGCCGCGATGGTATTCATCGTGTCGATGACTTCACGGGTCACCGCTTCACCGGTGTGGGCATTTTTCACCGCGTCCTGCACCAGTTTCCCGGCCTGATAAACGTTGTCGGTATTGTTCGCCACCGTCGCGCTCAGCTCTTCCATGCTCGCTGCCGTCTGGGTCAACGCGGAAGCCTGCTGCTCGGTACGTGACGCCAGGTCGATATTTCCGGAGGCAATCTCCTGCGCCGCATGCGTTACGGTATGGCTCGCGTCGCGCACCTGGGCGATGGTCGCCAGCAGCGCCTGACGCATCTGCTCCATTGAGCTCATAAGATGATCGATTTCGTTATGTGCGCTCCCCTTGACCGGTACCGGAACGTCCAGCTTGCCTGCCGCAATCTGGCTGCAGTGCTCGCGCGCCAGGTTGACCGGCGCAAAGACAAAGCGCTTCATCAGCAGGCTGACGGCGACAATCACCACCACAAACAGGCTGGCAATAGCGGCAATGATCGCAAGGCCAGAGACGAAGTTACTGCTCGCATTCTCGTTCAGGCTTTTGGCATATTTCTGGTGGACGGAAAGGACCTGGTCGAGAACGATCTCGTACTGGCGGTCGAGGCGGGATACTTCCGGGATCAGCGCGTTAAATTTGGCGACATCGTGCGCCTCGGCGGCATCGATCAGCGGCGCCAGCCCCTGGTTGCGGTAGTTTTGCCAGGCGTCCTGATAGGCAGTCACCAGCGGCGCTTCATCCGTCAGACGCGGCGAAGCCATAAAGGCCGCAAAGGCGTGGTCCGCTTTGGTCAGCGCCTCCTTCACGGCGGTTAACTTTGCAGCCCCGTCTGCCGAGTTGCCCGCTTCCACCATCTTCACATACTCCATCACCCGCACGCGCAGCGTACGGCTATGGTTGATGGGGTCAATAATGGACAGCACAACCTGGATCTCTTTGTTGACGTTATCCAGGGAATTATTACTTTTAATGATGAGGCCAACGCTGGTCACAGTGCTGACAACAAAGAAGAAAAGCAGCGAGAACAGGACGATCAGGGACGACTTTTTCAACGACATAAACCAATACCTCAAGGAGAATTATTCCTTATGGTTATCGGCCATTCCAAAACTTAAATTAATTAAAGTTATTGAAGTATCGAACCGGGCTATTTCGCTGGCTTATAGCGTCGCTGCAGGGTGGCATTGAGCTTGCGCTGCAACGGCTGCGGCGTCTCCCCTTCGATCAATTTGCTAATCAAATCAAAGCAATGCCACGCCAGCTGGCGGTTATCCTGACGAATGGTATCCACCGGGATCGTCAGCGAATCGTAGAGATAGTGATCGTCAAAACTGGCTAACCTGATATCACTTTGCAACAGGTTGTGCTGGCCCATATAGCGCAGCACTCCTTCCAGCAGCCCGCAGGCGGCGGCGAACAGCGCTTTCGGCGGACGCCCCAGACGGGCGCAGAGTTCAGCAAACATCTCGTAACCGGAGCTCGGGTGATAGTTGCCGTGAATGATCCACTCCGGGCGCAGCTCCACGCCGGCCTCTCGAAGACCTTGCTTAAACCCTTCCAGGCGGTCGCGCGTCGGAGAAAGGCGCTGCTGGCCGCCGAGGAAGTAGAATTCATCAGGGTGCTGGCGCGCAATGTCGGCCACCAGTTCCGCCGTTGGAGTAATGGAATCGGTGATCACCAGCGGCAGCGCGCTGTCGTTGATGTGGCGGTCAAACAGGACAACGGGCAGCTGCTCGCTCAGCTTGTGGTAGTCCGCATCGTTAAGCATGCTGGAGGCCACAATCAGCCCATCCACCTGACGTGCCACCATGTTGTTCACCACCACCGTCTCCTGCCCCGGGTTTTCATCGCTGCAGGAGATCAGCAGCTGAACGCCCGCCTCGCGGCACAGCGTTTCCAGCTCGTGAGAAAACACGGCAAAACCGTAGTTGGTGATCTCCGGGACCACCAGACCAATGGTGTGGCTGCGGTTATCGCGCAGCGACCGGGCGTGAATGCTGGGCTGATAGTGGTGCTCTTTTGCAATCGCCAGCACGCGCTCGCGCGTCTCTTCCGCCACGCGAAGCTCTTTGCTGCGCCCGTTCAGGACCAGGCTGGCGGTGGCTTTTGACACACCCGCCAGCTCCGCGATGTCTTTAATGGTGACGCGTTTTGTTTTTCTCACAACGACTTAGATCCGGCTGCCAAAACCCTCATTCTATCATGCAGGCGCGCAGCGACCAGTAGCGTAATGTGATATCGGACGCACCTTCGAATCGCACCCGGGCCGGATGGTCAGGAAAATAGCGGCTGCTCATCACCCCTTCACCGTGATTGATGAAAATTTCAACGCTGGAGCGGTCGCAGAGAACGCGTAAATGAGTGACGTCGCCCTGCCAGTAGCGGGTCAGCGTTTCACCGGTTTTCAGGCTCGCGCGTTCAAGACGTATGCCCTGCTCATCGACCGTAAGACGCAGCGCGCCGCCAAAATCGACATTCACCTCCGATGCGCCCAGCTCAAAGTCCAGGCGCGTCGCGTCCAGGTCCGGCGCCTCGCTGGCGCGCCCCTGCCAGCGCTGCTCATCTTCACGCAGCGCCGCCAGCTCGCGCGCCGGGGTCTGCCAGAGCCTGCCGTCGCGATAGCGTAATTCGCGCGGGCAGGTCATCTGATGCATCCAGCCGTGCGCCCGGGTTGGCTGAAGCATCTCTTCCCCGTCCGGTACGCCCATCCAGCCGATCAGAATGCGTCTGCCGTCTTCCGCCAGCGTCGTTTGCGGAGCGTAAAACTCAAAGCCCGCGTCCAGCTCGCGCAGGTCGCCGTGATCGAACGCGGCGTTTGCATAGTCAAACGCCCCGCTCATCCAGGTCGCCGGATAGGTGTTGAGATAGCGATGCGGCTCGCGCGCCAGCCCCTGCGGACAGCTGATTAAGATGTGCGTTCCGTCGAGGGCAAACAGGTCCGGACACTCCCACATATACCCCGCATCCGTCAGGCCGTTAACCCCGTGACCGGCGATTTCCCCGCAGGACGCCCAGGCGTGCAAATCGGCTGACTTAAACAGCAGCACCTTGCCGCGCTTTTGCAGATCCTGCGCGCCGAGCACCATGTACCACATCCCGTCGTGCTGCCACACCTTCGGGTCGCGCACGTGGCCGGTATAGCCTTCCGGCAGCGCCAGCACCGGCCCCAGCTTCGTAAAGGTCCCGTCCGGCTGTTCCACTGCGAGGCACTGCCAGGCGGTGCGGCTGCCGTCATCGAACTTGACGTTGCCGGTATAGCACAGGGTTAAAACGCCATCGTTATCCACGGCGCTACCGGAGTAGCAGCCGTTGCGGTCATACTCTTCATCCGGCATCAGCGCCAGCGGCTCGTGCTGCCAGTGCACCAGGTCCGCAGAGCTCCAGTGCCCCCAGCATTTAAACCGATGCTCGCAGTCCAGCGGGTTCCACTGATAGAACAGGTGGTAGCGGCCGGCAAACCAGATAAACCCGTTGGGATCGTTCATCAGCCCCGTCACCGGCGCGGGGTGCCACTGCGGATAGTGGCTATCCGCCAGCGCCCGCGGCTGACCTTTCATAACGGCCTGCAGGATCGCAGGCCAGCGGGAAGGTAACGTCATTATTCAGAGTCCGTTTTATATTTCAGCAGCAGTGAGACGGTAAACGCCACGCCGAAGGCAATCACCATACCGATAATATAGTTGAGCAGCGAGCTGGCCTGCACGATGGCCATGCCCGGAATAGCGGTCAGCCCAACGGCGGTCATGTACACATGGACTGAAACCACCCAGGCCCCGCCCACAGCGCCGCCAATCAGCGCGGCGATAAACGGCTTAACAAAGCGCAGGTTGATACCAAAAATGGCCGCTTCAGTGATGCCCAGCATCGCAGAGAACGCCGACGGTAAGGTAATGGCTTTGATTTTGGCATCTTTGGTTTTGAACCACACCGCCAGACAGGCGCCGCCCTGCGCCACGTTCGCCATGGCCCAAATCGGCAGCAGGAAGTTAACGCCAATCGACGGGTTGCCCAGCAGCCCGGCTTCGATCGCGTGGAAGCTGTGGTGAATACCGGTGATCACAATCACCGAGTAAAGCCCGCCGAACAGCAGCCCGGCCAGCCAGCCCGCGTGTTCAATTAACGTGCTCAGGATAAAGGAGATGCCGTCGCCCAGCGCGCGCCCCGCCGGGCCGATAATCAGCAAGGCGATAAAGCCGGAGATAACGACGGTAAGGAACGGCGTCAGGATCAGATCTAACGCGTCCGGGATCGCGCGGCGCAGGTTTTTCTCCACGATGCTCATAAACCAGACCGCCAGCAGCACCGGGAACACCGTGCCCTGATAGCCAATCATCGCAATCTCAAGCCCGAAGAAGTTCATGGTGTGGAAGCCGGACGCCACGCCCCAGGCGTTGGTCAGCGCCGGGTGGGTCAGAATGCCGCCCAGCGTCGCGCCGAGATACGGGTTACCGCCAAATTCCCGCGCGGCGGTAAAGCCGATCAGAATAGGCAGAATGATAAACGCCGCGGAGCTGCACATGTCCAGCATGATGTAGATGGCGTTATCCGCATTGACCCAGCCGTAGGTTTTCACCATACCGAGCAGGCCCATCAGCAGGCCGGATGCCACAATCGCGGGAATGATCGGCACAAAGATGTTGGAGAGCAGACGGGCAATGCGCTGGAACGGGTTCAGCTTGCGCGCCGCCAGATCCGCGGCCTCAGATTTACTGGATTCGCTAATCCCCGCCGCCTGAATAAACGCGGCGTAAACCTTGTTGACCACGCCCGTGCCAAAAATCACCTGCATCTGTCCGGCGTTACGAAAACAGCCTTTTACGCCGTCGACCTTGCCGATCGCCTGCTGATCGGCAAGCGCGTCATCAACCAGCACCAGACGAAGACGCGTTGCGCAGTGCGCCGCGCTGGCGATATTTTCCTTGCCACCGAGCAGCGGAATAAGCTCGCGGGCGATTTGATTAAAATCCATAGATACCTCTGCCTGACTTCTTTTTATGATGTGCGAAACGCTCCCGCCGGGCGGGAGCGTGATGGGTTAAAACCAGGTTTCCATCTGGACCCCAAAGTTCCATTCCCCGCCGGTGTTGAAGCCGCTGCTGCCAAAGGCATCATCGCTGGCGTAATGATCCAGTTTGCTGCTCCAGTCCATCCAGGTGGCAAACAGGCGCAGCTCCGGACGGCTGAAGAAATCGCCGATTTTGCTCGCTTTTAACGTCGGCGCAAAGGTCAGCTTGTAGAAACTGCCGTTGACGGCGTTGCGGTCCTTATAGCCTTCCGGATTTAAATCCATGTACTGATAGCTTCCCTCAAACGCCAGGGCGAAGTTCTGCGTCACTTCTTTAATCAGGCGGGTGTTAAGCGTCACCCACTCATAGCTATCGCCCTTGACGTAGCGATCTTTACTGCTCTGCGCCAGTACGGCGGGCGCAACGCTCCAGCCGCCGCCGACTAGCGTGACACCGTAACTTGCGAAGCGCCAGGTATCCGCCTCAGACAGCAGCGCGCCGTCGGAACCGATGCTTTTTACTTCCGCACCCAGCCCGTGACCGTACAGCAGCGCCGTTTTGGCTGTCCCTTCCCGCAGGCCGTAGAAGCTCTCGTTGTGCAACCCGACCAGCGCATGAACGCCTGTATTGGCGGCGTCGGTTTTGATGAGATCGCCGTTGGTGTCTTTACGGTCGTCGTTATCCTTCGCCCGCAGGCCGCTCACCATCAGCTGGAACGGTCCGGCGAAGTGGTTCATGCTGAGAATATAGTTCTGAACGTTATTGTCGGTCTGCTCCACGCTGCCGAAGTTGCGGCCGTAGATGGAGAAGTTGCTGCGCAGCGACTCGTTCCATTTCACGTCGTAGACGCCGCCGCCGGTACCGGCCAGGAACACCACGTCGGAGTCCAGCCAGTGAATATCAAAGTTGTCGCGGTCGAAGCGTTTACCCGCCCAGAAGGTGCTGCCCTTCAGCGCGCCGGTAAAATCAGGCAGGTTGCCCAGCTCCGCGAAGGCCTGGCGAATATTAAGATCGCTGGTATCGGCTGACCAGTCGTTATAGGTTCGCTGACCGTCGGCCAGCATCGCTTTAAAGCGCGTAGTCGCCCCGTTATCCAGAGTTTGCTTGTGCTCCAGGTTCAGCTCGACGTAGGTGTCGGCTTCGTTACCCAGACGCCCTACCGCGCCGCCGGTTTCTCCGGCCGGGGTCAGATAAGGACCGCTTTTGCTGCTGGAGGCCGCATCGTTCATCAGAAGGCCCGAACGGGCGTAGCCGTGGAACTCAAACCCGCTGCTTTGATCCGCCTTCTTCTCCAGCGCTGTGGTGCGCTGCGCCACCGCCTGGGCTGTCGTTTGCGTCTGCTGCTGCGCGGCCACCAGCTGCTGCGTTTTTTGTTCCGCATCGGTGGCGCGTTTCTCAGCCACCTGCGCACGCGTTTCCGCAGCCTGGAGGCGCAGCTCCATCGCGGCAAGACGCGCTTCGATACTTGTCATATCCGTCTGGGCAAAAACAGAGGTACTTCCGGCCAGCATGCCTATCATCACGGCAAGTCTGCGTTTTTTATACATTTTGTCGCATCCCTAAAAGAAGTCATTAAACGTGCTAAATTGCTAAACCGGTTTAGGTTGCTGATACTAAACCTCTGAATTTTGGATCGGCAATCTTTTTTGCTAAACCGTTTTAGTAAGTGTGATCGAGGCGACAATTCAGGCCGCCGGATGGCGGCCAGTGAAGGAAGGAATTACAGATCGTGCTGCCACGGCAATGCGGTCATTGCCCCTTTGGCCGTGGTGGCTAATGCGCCGCAGCGCTGGGCTAAGGCGATGACCGGCGTCAGATCCTGCCCGGCGGCCAGCCCGTAGAGCAGCCCCGCCACAAAGGCATCGCCCGCGCCGGTGGTATCGACACACTCGACGGGCGTTGCCGGATAGTGCTTCACGGTGCCGTCATGCCAGGCGATCACCCCCTCTTTTCCCTGGGTGACCAGCACCAGACGCGCCGGGCAGCGCGCCATCAGCGCGTCCAGGCCGACGTTTACCTCGACATTTCCGGTTAAAAACGCCAGCTCTTCGACGGAGAGTTTCACCACGTCGGCGCTCTGCAGGGCCTGTTCCAGGCAGCGGCGCAGCGCGTTCTCATCCGGCCAGAGATCCGGGCGAATATTGGGGTCGAAGCTGACGTAACCGCCCGCCTCGCGAATAGCGGCCATCGCCTCAAACGTCGCAGAACGGCTCGGCTCTGCGCTTAATGCGATGGAACAGACGTGTAGCCATTCCCCCGCGCTGAACGTCGGCAGATCGGCGGTTTCGAGAAACAGATCGGCGCTCGGGCGCACCATAAAGGTAAACGAGCGTTCGCCCTGGTCATCCAGATCGACCACCACCGTTGAGGTGCGGTGCGCCGGGTCAAGGCGCATAGACTTCACGTCAACCTTTTCGTCAGCGAGAGTTTTCGCCATAAAGCGCCCGAAGGGATCGTCGCCAACCCTGCCGATAAAGGCGCTCTGGCCGCCCAGCCGGGCAATACCGACCGCAACGTTTGCCGGTGCGCCGCCGGGACACTGCAGCAATCTGCCTTCTCCATCGGGCAGCAAATCCACCACCGCATCGCCAAGTACCCAGATTTTTTTCATGTGATCCTCGTAGCTAAACTATGTTAAACCGTTTTAGCTATTTAAGCACACGCAGGACGAAGGGGAAATAACGCGGGAGGAAAATTGGCTAACGCACCAGATGCGGCCAGTGAATATCACCGACGCCATTAAGCTGCGGACGGGCAAACAGAAAGCCCTGGAAACGCCGGATCCCGGCAGACTCGAGCCAGCACCACTCCTCTATCTTCTCGATTCCTTCGGCCACCAGGGTAATTTCGAGATCGGAGCAACAGCTGACGATGGAGCGCACAATCGCCTGCTTCGGGCCGCTGAGGTGGATATCGCTAACTATCTCCCGGTCGATCTTAATTTTGTCCGGCTGGAAGCGAGTCAGCAGCGAAAGACCGGCATAGCCGGAACCGAAATCATCGATCGCCAGGCCAATCCCCTCACCGCGAAGTTGCTTGATGGCGCTATTGAACTGGTTGAAGCCGGAGATCATCTCGTTTTCCGTCACTTCAATGACTACCTGCTCCGGCTGCAGCCCATGTTTTTTTATCTCGCTGACCAGGAATTCCACGGCGTTGGGAACATTCACCAGCGACATCGGCAGCAGGTTTACCGCAATCTTATGGCTGCCAATGCCCAGCTTTTCCGCGAGAGCAAAGGCATACGCCTTCGTCTGGAGATCGACTTCGTAGATTTTGTCCGGGTCGAGGGCGCTGAAGAAATGCTCCGGGCTGCCGCCTTCGTTGCCGCGAATAAGGGCTTCAAGCGAACTGATCTTCCCTTCCGAGGGCTCAACAATGGGCTGGAGCGCAAACTGACAGGTTTGGTTGGCCATCAGCCCCAGATGTTCGCCAAAGGGCAACACCTCGGGTGAAAGCGTCCATTTTTCAGGTACGTAGCGTGCACCCGACAGGGCCGGACGTTTACCCGTGATAAACGTCTGGATAAATTTGAACACCCGGTCATCGGATGTGAGATAGCTGTCCAGCTTGCTGTAATTCAGAACCGACTGCAGCACCTCTTTCGGTGACTGCGTCTGCAGATCGAACAGCAGCATACCGACGTTTTCAAAGCGCCTGCGCGGGCCATAGTCCCGCATCAGCTCTACCACTCCACTGTGCCGCTTGTCGTCACGGATTTTATGGAACAGCTTAAGCACGCTCTCTTCCGACCCTTCGAGTATTTGCAGCACGTCGCTGCCTTTTGCGAGCAGAACCCCGGTGATATTCAGACTGGCATTGCGGATCCGGGCGCGCTCCACCAGTTCCCGCAGCTCGGTGGAGGGGCGGGATAAATTCAACTGGCTTCGGTAAATCAGAGTCGTCAGCACAAAAATGGGTTCCGATGAGAAAGAGAGGTGCCTTGAAGCTACTATTTAACATACTTAATCAATGCGACCTAACATATTCACACCGCAGGGGAACGTTACTTTTCCCCGTCCCCGATCCGGCTGTTAATCCTCTCCTGCATATAATCGTAAAACGGATTCGAGGTGACCCGCATCAGCGCCTCTTTTCCGACGCTCAACACGGACGTTTCGCCCCAGAGCGCAATCGTCCCCAGGCTGATGCCGTAGCGGTTTTTCACCCGAGGCTCACGACCATAGAGATCGTCATCCGGCGGGAACGGCACCGCTACGTGCGACAGGGAATAGACATCCTGCGGCCAGGACTGCGCAAGCGGCACGACCGTCTCCCGGGTGCTGCCTGCCGGAGTGATTTTCGCCACCGTCGAGAAGCTGTGCTCGCTGGCATTGGTAATAATTGTGACACCGTAACGCCTCTGCGCAACCGGCAGCAGCGCCGAGGTTGCCGTCCACGACGACGGTTTGAACAGCGGACGGAAGCTGGCTGCCTGATTGATGTCAAACACCACCAGCTCGCTGCCGTTTGCCGGAAGCTGGTCAAACAGGCCGGTCACCACCGCGCGGGTGCTGACCGTGGAATCCATGACCGACTGGAACGCCAGGATCGGCGGCAAATTCGCCAGCCTGTTCTCCCGCGCCTCGCGGCCGATTTGCTCCTGCAGGGCCTTCGTCAAAAGCCATGACTGGCGGGCGGCGTTCACCGGAAACGAGTTATATTTGTACGGGTTATATTCCGGAGAGATATTCAGCCACGCCGCTTTGGCAAACGCCGGCAGCAGCGCCGGTAACCCGGCGAAACCGGCAAAGCGCGCAAAGGCCGTCACGCCGATCATCGGTGAGAGCAGTATCACCTGCTGCGGTTTACGCAGCGCAGGCGCGTCCAGCGCATCGAGGGCGTATTTCATCGCCAGCGCCCCGCCGTTGGAGTAGCCCACCAGATGCAGAGGCGCAGCCTCGCCCGCCAGACGCGTGGCTTCCCGCACCGCAAGACGCGTTGCCGCGAGCCACATCTCCCAGTCGACGTCCGTCAGCGCGCCGGGCGCGGTACCGTGCCCGGGCAGACGCGGGACCACGGCCACAAAGCCGTGCTGTTGATAGTTAACGGCAAGCCGCCGGACGCTGTAAGGCGAGTCCGTCAGACCGTGCAGCAGCACTACCGCGCCGCGCGGCTTTCCGGCAGGCATCAGCACAAAGGAGCGGTTGGCATCGGGCGTAAACTGTCCCGGCCATACCAGGCTCTGGCGATAATAGCGGTTTAACGGCGTGCGTTCCTCGCCCTCTGTTTTCGCCGTCACCGCATTATCAAGATCGGCGAAAATGGCGTTTTCCCGGGCGATATACCGGGCAAAATCGGCGTTATCCATCTCGCGTACGGACATCTCATCGGCCCGCCAGGTATGCCACAGGTGCAGTTCCGGTCCCTGCTGCGAGAGATACACCCGCACCGCCAGCAGGACGATCAGTATGATCCCGACGACCATCCCTATTTTCTTTGCAAGCGCCATCAGGCGCACGCTGACTCGCCAGGGCAGATTTGCCATGCCGGGATCCCTTTTATATTCACAGTACATCTATCTTATCAAAAATGTGAACGGACTGACGTATTCACCAAATTCATACCTGCCGCGTCAGACAGTGCACCAAAAGTGAACTACGCTGCACAAATGTTGATCATTGGTTAAACAAATATTGCATGAAGTTTACTGCACAGCGGGTTTCACCCGCCCTGTGAACATGGCACGCGTCATGCATTGTTAACCAGGTAACAAAAATTTGGCCATTGACAGCCTGTTAACAGCGAGGCGGTATGACGACGAAACCCGAGATGTTGAGCCGTATCGAAGCGACGTTCAGCCAGCTCACGCCCAGCGAAAAGCGGGTCGGAAGCTGGCTGCTGGCGCACGCCGCGCAAATCCCGTTTGAAACGGCTGAGAGCATCGGTCAGGCGAGCGGGACCAGCGGAATTACCGTCGGACGCTTCTTGCGCAAGCTGGGGTATCGCAACCTGGAAGATGCCAAAAAGAGCCTGCGCGATCCGTATCAGCCCTGGGGCATGAACGAGCGGCTGGACTCCTGGCAGCAGCAGCGCCCCCTTTCCAGCCGCCTTCAGCATGCCCTGTCGCTGGAAGTGGATGCCATCACGCAGGTGTACCAGCTGGCGCAAACGGACGCCTTCCGTCAGGTGGTGCACAACCTCGCCCACGCCGACGCGGTGTTTGTGCTGGGGATCCAGTCCACGCGCGGGATTGCCAACGCCTTCTTCAGCCACCTCGAGTACCTCCGCCCGCGCGTGAGCTATTCGGAGGGCGCTTCCGGCAGCTGGGTGGAATCCCTCAACTCGGGGTTTTCGCATCCGTACGTCGTGCTGACCGATACGCGCACCTACTCCGCGATGGCCCGCCAGTACTGCCGCGTCGCCAGCGAGAAAGGCATTCCGCTGGCCTTAATCACCGATATCTGGTGCCCGTGGGCGCGGGATTACCCGATGGATTTACTGCAGGTGAAAACCGATACCGGTCACTTCTGGGATTCACTTGCCCCCGTGAGCTGTCTGTTCAACCTGCTGCTGTCGGGCGTGGTGGAGGCGCTGGGTGAGGCGCTCCCGGCGCGTCTGGCGGTAAACCGGCAATTACAACAAGAGTTTGGTCAATTCGAACGCTAAAGGAGCGGAGCTATGCCCGAAGAGAGTGAACTGATTGATGTGGCGAAGACGTTTCCCACGCTGCATATCGATCTGAAATACGCCACCGCCGACAACATCACCGGCCGTCCGATCTATCAGGAGGCGCTGTGCCTGCTGCATACCGACGCGGCCACCGCGCTGGCAAAAGCCATCAGCATTGCCTCGCTGGCCGGGCTGAAGCTGGTGGTGTACGACGCCTATCGGCCGCAGCAGGCGCAGGCCCAGCTGTGGGATGCCTGCCCGAACCCGGAATACGTGGTCGACGTGGCGATTGGCTCCAATCACAGCCGCGGTACGGCCATCGACGTCACCCTGATGGATGAACATAACGCCGTGCTGGATATGGGGGCCGGTTTTGACGAAATGCACGACCGCTCGCATCCGTATCACCCCTCCGTGCCGCCGCACGCCCAGCGCAACCGTCTGCTGTTGAACGCCATCATGTTCGGCGGTGGTTTTGTCGGTATCAGCAGCGAATGGTGGCACTTCGAACTGCCGAACGCCGCCAGCTACCCGCTGCTTGACGACCGTTTTGCCTGTTTTCCCCTGACGCACACTTCTCTCTAAACCTGGAGCACTGCCATGAAAACATCGCTTCTCTCGACGCTGATCGCCGCCACGCTGGCCCTGAGCGCACCGCTGGCGCTGGCTGCCGTCCCGAAAGATATGCTGGCGATCGGTAAAGCCGCCGACCCGCAAACGCTCGATCCTGCCATCACCATTGATAACAACGACTGGACCGTCACCTATCCGTCCTACCAGCGTCTGGTCAAGTACAAGCCAGGCTCTACCGAGGTGGAAGGCGATCTGGCGACGGGCTGGAAGGCGTCTGACGACCAGAAAGAGTGGACCTTTACCCTGGCGGATAACGCGAAATTCTCCGACGGCACGCCGGTCACCGCCGAGGCGGTAAAACTCTCCTTTGAGCGCCTGCTGAAGCTCGGCCAGGGGCCGTCTGAAGCCTTCCCGAAAGACCTGAAAATTGATGCCGTCGATGACCATACGGTGAAGTTCACCCTCAGCCAGCCGTTCGCACCGTTCCTCTACACGCTTGCAAACGACGGGGCGTCCATCATTAACCCGGCGGTGCTGAAGGCCAACGCGGCAGACGATGCTCGCGGTTTTCTGGCGCAAAACACCGCCGGTTCCGGGCCGTTTATGCTGAAAAGCTGGCAGAAAGGCCAGCAGCTGATCCTGGTGCCTAACCCCCACGGGCAGGGTGAAAAGCCGCACTTTAAGCGCGTATCGGTGAAAATTATCGGTGAGAGCGCCTCGCGCCGACTGCAGCTTTCCCGCGGCGATCTGGACATTGCCGACTCCCTGCCGGTCGATCAGCTTGCGGCCCTGAAGCAGGAAGGTAAAGTCGCCGTCGCGGAATACCCGTCCCTGCGCGTGACTTACCTCTATCTCAACAACAGCAAAGCGCCGCTCAATCAGGTGGATTTACGCCGGGCCATCTCCTGGGCGACGGATTACCAGGGGATGGTGAAAGGCATTCTGAGCGGCAACGGCAAGCAGATGCGCGGCCCGATCCCGGAAGGCATGTGGGGCTTTGACGCCACGGCAATGCAGTACAGCTTTGACGAGGCCAAAGCTAAAGCCGCGCTGGAGAAGGTCAAAGACAAACCCGCCAGCCTGACCTTCCTCTACTCGGACAACGATCCGAACTGGGAGCCTATCGCCCTCTCCACTCAGGCCAGCCTCGGCAAGATCGGCATTAGCGTCAAGCTGGAAAAACTGGCCAACGCCACCATGCGCGACCGCGTCGGAAAAGGCGATTACGACATTGCCATCGGCAACTGGAGCCCGGACTTTGCCGACCCGTACATGTTCATGAACTACTGGTTCGAATCGGACAAAAAAGGGCTGCCGGGCAACCGCTCGTTCTATGAGAACAAAGAGGTTGATTCGCTGCTGCAGGCCGCGCTGAAAACCACCGACCAGGCGGAACGCACCAAAGATTACCAGCAGGCGCAAAAGGTGGTTATCGACGAGGCGGCCTACGTTTATCTGTTCCAGAAAAACTACCAGCTGGCGATGAACAAAGAGGTCAAAGGCTTCACCTTTAATCCAATGCTTGAGCAGGTGTTCAACATCGCCACCATGAGCAAATAACGGTTCTCGCCGGGGGAAAGCGTATGACGTTCTGGAGCATAGTGCGCCAGCGCTGCTGGGGGTTAATCCTGGTGGTGGCCGGTGTCTGTATTATCACCTTTATTATTTCACACCTGATCCCCGGCGATCCGGCCCGTCTGCTGGCCGGCGACCGCGCCAGCGACGAAATCGTGCAGAACATCCGCCAGCAGCTAGGGCTGGACCAGCCCCTGTATGTTCAGTTTGGCCGCTACGTGGACGCTCTGGCCCACGGCGATTTAGGCACGTCCATCCGTACCGGACGCCCGGTCGCGGAAGACCTGAAGGCCTTTTTCCCCGCCACGCTGGAGCTGGCCTTTTGTTCTCTGCTGCTGGCGCTGGTCATCGGCGTGCCGCTGGGGATTTTATCGGCGGTGTACCGCAACCGCTGGCTGGATCACCTGGTGCGTTTAATGGCGATGACCGGGATCTCCACGCCGGCCTTCTGGCTTGGGCTGGGCGTCATTGTGCTGTTCTACGGGCACCTGCAGATCCTGCCGGGCGGCGGCAGGCTGGACGACTGGCTCGATCCCCCGACGCACGTCACCGGCTTTTATCTGCTGGACGCGCTGCTGGAGGGCAACGGTGAGGTCTTTTTCAACGCGCTTCAGCACCTGATTTTACCCTCGCTGACGCTGGCGTTTGTTCACCTGGGGATCGTGGCGCGCCAGGTCCGTTCGGCGATGCTGGAGCAGCTTAGCGAGGATTACATCCGCACCGCGCGCGCCAGCGGCCTGCCCGGCTGGTACATCGTCCTGCGCTACGCCCTGCCCAATGCGATGATCCCGTCCATCACCGTCCTCGGGCTGGCGCTGGGCGATCTGCTTTACGGCGCCGTGCTGACCGAAACCGTCTTTGCCTGGCCGGGCATGGGCGCCTGGGTGGTGACATCCATTCAGGCGCTCGATTTCCCTGCCGTAATGGGGTTTGCCGTCGTCGTTTCGCTGGCCTACGTGCTGGTTAATCTGGTGGTCGATCTGCTTTACCTGTGGATTGACCCGCGAATCGGGCGCGGAGGTGCCGAATGATGTTAACGCAGGAAACGCCCGTCCCGGCTAAAACCGCCGGACAACGCATCAACTGGGCAAAGCTGTTCTGGATGCTGCGTCAAAGCCCGCTCACGATCGTTGGCGGCGTCATTATGATTGCGATGCTCTTCCTGATGGTGGCTTCGCCGTGGATCGTTCCGCATGACCCGAACGCGCTGGATTTGACCGCCCGCCTGCAGGCGCCGTCTGCGCAACACTGGTTTGGTACCGATGAGGTGGGACGCGACCTGTTCAGCCGCGTGCTGACGGGCAGCCAGCAGTCGATTACCGCCGGGCTGGCGGTGGTGGCGATTGCGGGCGGCATTGGCTCACTGCTGGGCTGTTTTTCCGGCGTGCTGGGCGGGCGCGGCGACGCCATCATCATGCGGGTGATGGACATCATGCTCTCCATTCCTTCCCTGGTGCTGACCATGGCGCTGGCCGCCGCGCTCGGGCCGAGCCTGTTCAACGCCATGCTGGCGATTGCGATTGTCCGCATCCCGTTTTACGTCCGCCTGGCGCGCGGGCAAACCCTGGTGGTGCGCCAGTTTACCTACGTCCAGGCCGCCCGCACCTTTGGCGCGTCCCGCTGGCATTTGATCCGCTGGCATATCCTGCGCAACGCCCTGCCGCCGCTGATTGTGCAAGCTTCGCTGGATATCGGTAGCGCCATTCTGATGGCCGCCACGCTGGGGTTTATCGGCCTTGGCGCGCAGCAGCCGACCGCCGAATGGGGGGCGATGGTGGCCGTGGGCCGTAACTACGTCCTGGACCAGTGGTGGTACTGCGCCTTTCCCGGTGCGGCGATTTTAATTACCGCCGTGGGCTTTAACCTGTTTGGCGACGGTATCCGCGATCTGCTGGATCCGAAGTCAGGAGGAAAACAGTGATGACCGAACCGGTATTACGTATTGAGGACCTGCACCTGAGCTTCCCGATTTTTCGCGGTGAGGTTCACGCGCTGAATCACGTCTCGCTGGAGATCGGCAGGGGCGAAATTGTCGGCGTGGTGGGCGAGTCGGGTTCGGGCAAATCCGTGACCGCCATGCTCGCCATGCGGCTGCTGCCGGAAGCAAGCTACCGCATTCATCACGGTCAGGTGAAGTTACTCGGTGAAAACGTCCTGACGGCGTCCGAGAAGCAGCTTCGCCATTGGCGCGGTGCCCGAGTGGCGATGATTTTTCAGGAGCCGATGACAGCCCTCAACCCGACGCGGCGGATTGGCAAACAGATGGTGGAGGTGATCCGCCAGCATCAGCCGCTTTCGCGGCGCGAGGCGCAGCAGAAGGCGATTACCCTGCTGGAAGAGATGCAAATCCCGGACGCGAAGCAGGTCATGGAGCGTTATCCGTTTGAACTCTCCGGCGGCATGCGCCAGCGGGTGATGATCGCCCTTGCCTTCTCCTGCGAGCCGGAGCTGATCATTGCCGACGAACCGACCACCGCGCTGGACGTTACCGTCCAGCTCCAGGTGCTGCGCCTGCTGAAGCATAAGGCGCGGGCCAGCGGGACCTCGGTGCTGTTTATCAGCCATGATATGGCCGTGGTGTCGCAGCTTTGCGACAGAATGTACGTGATGTATGCGGGCAGCGTGATCGAGAGCGGTGCCACGCAAACGCTGATCCACCGCCCCGTGCATCCCTACTCCATCGGCCTGCTGCGGTGCGCACCGGAAAACGGCCAGCCGCGCGACCTGCTTCCCGCCATCCCCGGCACGGTGCCCAACCTCAGCCAGCTTCCGCAGGGTTGCGCCTTCCGCGAGCGCTGCTTTGCCGCCGGGGCGAAATGCAGCGAAACGCCGCGCTTAGCGTCGAGTGGCGCAGAAGGCCAACAGGCCGCCTGCTGGTATCCGCAACGGGAGAAACACCATGTCTGATGTACTGCTGGAACTGGATAGCGTGCACGTGAACTTTGCGGCGCGCAAAAACTGGCTGGGCCGCGTGACGGAACAGGTCCATGCCCTCAACGGGCTCGATCTGCAGATCCGTCGCGGGGAAACGCTGGGCATTGTCGGGGAATCCGGCTGCGGGAAAAGCACGCTGGCCCAGCTGCTGATGGGCATGCTTAAGCCCAGCACCGGCGCGTGTCAGCGGGCGCACCACGCGGGCGGCATGCAGATGGTGTTTCAGGATCCGCTCTCCTCCCTCGACCCGCGATTGCCGGTCTGGCGCATCATCACCGAGCCGGTGTGGGTGCAAAAACGCAGCAGCGAACGCGAACGCCGCCAGCTGGCAGAAAACCTGGCGCTGCAGGTGGGCATTCGCCCGGAATATCTCGACAGGCTTCCGCACGCCTTCTCCGGCGGGCAGCGCCAGCGCATCGCCATCGCCCGGGCGCTCTCCTCCAACCCCGATATTATCGTGCTTGATGAACCCACCAGCGCGCTGGATATCTCCGTGCAGGCGCAAATCCTCAACCTGCTGGTGAACCTGCAGCAGCAGCGTAATCTGACCTACGTGTTAATCTCGCACAACGTATCGGTGGTCAGACACATGAGCGACCGCGTGGCGGTGATGTACCTCGGGCAGATTGTGGAGCTGGGCAGCGCCGCGCAGGTGCTTGGCGAGCCGCGCCATCCCTATACCCGTCTGCTGCTCGACTCGGTTCCCCGCACCGGTGAACCGCTGGATGAAAATCTGGCGTTACGCAAAACGGAGCTTCCCGGCAATCGTCATCTGCCCGAAGGCTGTTTTTTCCGTGACCGTTGTCCGATGGCAGCGCAGGGGTGTGAACAGCCGCAGCCGCTACAGCCCTCACGCGAGGGCCGTAACGTGCGCTGCTGGCGCAGTCTGGGTTAGATTTGCGCCATCCCGCCGTCCACAAACAGCTCGGTGGCGTTAATAAAGCTGGCCGCGTCGGAGGCCAGAAACGCCACCGCTTTCCCCACCTCACCCGGCGCGCCTAAACGCCCCAGCGGTACCTGCGCGGCCAGCGCGTCGTACAGCCCCTGACGGTGTTCTTCCGGCACCAGATCGCCGAGACCCGGCGTTTTGATCGGGCCCGGGCTCACCACGTTGACGCGGATCCCGCGGCCCTGCAAATCCAGCGCCCAGGAGCGGGCAAAGTTGCGCACGGCGGCCTTGCTGGCGCTGTAGACGCTGAAGTTGGCCGTCCCTTTAATGGACACCGTCGAGCCGGTCAGAATAATCGACGATCCGGCGGACAGCAGCGGCAGCGCCTTCTGCACCGTGAACAGCACTCCGCGCACGTTGGTGCCAAAAATCCGGTCAAACTGCTCTTCGGTGATCGCGCCCAGCGGCAGCATATCGCCGCCACCGGCATTGGCGAACAGGATATCAAGACGGCCTTCTTCTTTGGCTATCCGGGCATAAACCTCATCCAGATCGGCAAGCTTTGAGGCGTCCGCGCGAATGCCCACTGCGGTTGAAGCAATTTCCGCCACCGCCGCGTCCAGCTCGGCCTGGCGACGACCGGTGATGTAGACCTTTGCGCCCTGTGCCGCCAGCTCCTGCGCCGTGGCAAGACCAATGCCGGTGCTGCCGCCGGTGACCAGTGCGATTTTTCCTGAGAGAGTCGTGTTCATGTCATTTACCTTTTGTTGGGTTTGCGTTGGACAAACTTTAGCCCTTGCGGCATTAGTGAAAAACGGGCAAAAATGAAAATGACTATTCACAAACAGAAATAATCCGAGGTCATCATGGACCAGCTCATGGCGATGCGCGCCTTTACGCGGGTCGTGGAGTCCGGCAGTTTTACCCGCGCGGCGGACTCGCTGAATATGCCGATCGCCACGCTGAGCAAGCTGGTTAAATCGCTAGAGTCGCACCTGGAGATACGCCTTCTGCACCGCACCACTCGCCGGGTGGTCGCGACGCCTGAAGGGATGGAATACTATGAAAAAGCGCTCAGGGTGCTGATTGATATCGAAGATATCGACACCTCGTTTCGCGTTTCCCGCGCGACGCCAAAAGGGCATTTGCGGGTTGACGTGGGCGGCTCCACCGCCCGGGACGTGCTCATCCCCCTGCTGCCGGACTTTATGCGGCGCTACCCGGAGATCCGCATCGACCTAGGCGTGGCCGACCGGCCGGTCGATCTCATCAGCGGTAACGTAGACTGCGTGATCCGCGGCGGGCCGCTGGACGATTCAACTCTCATCGCCCGTCATCTCGGTAACGCCGAAATGGTCACCTGCGCGACGCCGGGTTACCTGAAAAATCACGGCGTCCCGGCCTATCCGCAGGAGCTGCGCAACGGCCACAAGCTGATTAGCTATCTCTCGCCCGTCACCGGACGGCCCTTTCCGTTTCGCTTCCGGCAGAACGGCGAGGCGCTGGAAATCACCATTCCGCACTATCTTGGCGTCAATGAAAGTAATGCCCATCTGGCGGCTGCCGCGGCGGGGCTGGGGATCGTTCAAACCTTTGAGTATTCGGCAAAGGCGTATTTGCAGGCGGGAACGCTGGCGGCGATCCTGGGCGACTGGCGCCCTGCCGCCTATCCGTTTCATGTGGTTTACCCGCAGAACCGGCATTTGACGCACAGGCTGAAGGTTTTTATCGCCTGGCTGGCGGAGGTATTCCCCGCCGCGCTGAAGGGGTAGCCGGGCGCGAACCCGGCTGGGGCTTAGTTAAGCTTATAGTCCAGCGTAATCTCAGCTTTCAGGAGCTGCGAGACCGGACAGCCCGCTTTTGCTTTCTGAATAATGCCGTCGAACTGCTGCGGGGCGATGCCGGGAACGGTCACCTTGCTTTTCAGGGCAACCTTAGTGATGGCAAAGCCGCCGTCGGTTTTATCCAGAGAGACGTCCGCGGTGGTATCAATGGAATCGGCGGTATAGCCCGCTTCGCCGAGCATCAGCGACAGCGCCATCGAGAAGCAGGCCGCATGTGCCGCGCCAATCAGCTCTTCGGGGTTGGTCCCCTTTTCGCCCTCAAAGCGGGTATTGAAACCATAAGGCTGCTGATTGAGAACGCCGCTCTCGGTGGAAACCGTTCCTTTTCCGCGCTTAATGTCGCCAGACCAGTGTGCCGAACCGTGCTTATGAATAGTCATTCTTGCTCTCCTTTTGGCTTACAAAGGGTTAAGTATAGACTACGCATCTGACCCACCCTGGAACACAGACAATTCCAGGACTTTCACCTGCTGTACCGACAAAAAGGATAATGATATGGCGCTAAAAATCAGGATGGCCGTTGCCGTCACCACGCTGGCTCTGTCGCTCTCTTCACTGGCGAAAACGCCGGAGAACTTTATCTATACCAGCTCGGGCGATCTCGACGCGGCGTTCCCGCTTGTTGCGCGAAGCGATATCGGCGGCGTGCAGATCGTTTACAACTGGCGCCTGCTGGAACCCGAGAAGGACAGCTATGACTTCTCGCGGATTGAACAGGATCTGGCGCGCGTTAAGGCCGCCGGAAAAAAACTCTTTATTCAAATCCAGGATCGTTTCTTTGAGCCGGACGCCCGCTACGTGCCGGACTATCTCATGCGCGACACACAATACGGTGGCGGGATTGCGCCGCAGTTCGATAACCCCGGCGAAGGCAAGCCGGTCGGTTCAGGATGGGTGGCGCGTCAGTGGGATCCTTCCGTGCGCCAGCGCTACCAGGCACTGCTGGCCGCCCTCGCGAAACGCTTTGATGGCAAGGTGTATGGGGTAAACCTGCCCGAAACCGCCATTGATCTCGACGAAAAAAATCCGCCCGCCGGATTTACCTGCGACAGCTATTTCGCGGGTGAAATGGAAAACCTGGCCTTTGCGCGAAAGGCTTTTCAGAAATCTCACGTGGTGCAGTACGTGAACTTCTGGCCGTGCGAATGGGATAATGACCACAACTACATGGGGCGTCTGTTTGCGTATGCCAGCGCTAACAATATCGGCCTGGGTGGGCCGGACATTGTTCCCAACCGCAAGGCCCACATGAAGAACGCCTATCCCTTCTTCCATAAAAATAAACAGACGCTGCCGCTCATCGCCATGGCGGTTCAGGAGCCGACCCTGACCTATAAGGATCCTCAGACCGGAAAACCGTTCACCAAAGCGGAATTTGTCCGCTTCGGCGAAAGTTATCTCGGTGCCGATATTATTTTCTGGAGCACGACGTCTCCCTGGCTAAAGGCGAAGTAATCCTTTCTTATGCCAGGTAGCGCGACAGTTCGTCAAGGAACACGCGCAGCGCGGCAGGCTGGTATTCCCGGGACTGATAAATGCCATGGATGGCAAGCGGTTTCGGCTCAAGCGCCTCCAGTACCGGCACCAGCAATCCCTGGTCCAGCGCGGCAGACGCTTCGCGCTCCGGCAGCATGGCGATACCGCAGTGCTTAATCGCTGCGTCCATCAACAGCGAAGAGATGCTGGCGCTCAGGTTGCCGCTGACGGCCACGCTCAGGCTTTCCCCTTCCGGCGTCAGAAAGTGCCAGGACTGCCCGGCAAAAAAGCTGTAGTGCAGACAGTTGTGCTGCGCTAATTCTTCAGGGCTGACGGGGATACCGTGCTGTGCCAGGTACTCCGGCGAGGCGCAAAGCACCGAGCGACACTCCCCCAGCCGGCGGGCAATCATGCCGGGTTCGGGGTTGTCGGTAATGCGCACGGCGACATCAATGCGCTCTCCCACCAGGCTGACCGGGTGGTTATTCACGTCCAGCTCGATGCGCAGCTGCGGGTAGCGCGAGAGCAGCTCAGGCAGGACCGGCGCAATCAGGTGCATGGCGGTAAAATGGGCGCAGGCCACCCGCAGCGTGCCGGACGGCAGATCTTTCTCCGACTGGCCCTCGATTTCCTGCGAAATCTGCGAGAGCGTCCGCGTTTTTTGCAGCACCTTTTCCCCTGCCGCGGTCAGCGTCAGCTTGCGCGTGGAGCGGTTTACCAGGCGCGTTCCCGCCCACTTCTCCATTTGTTCAAGGTAGCGGCTCACCATCGGTCGGGAAATGCCCAACGCGCGGGCCGCCGCGCTCAAACTGCCCAGCTCGCATATCCGGTTGTAAACCTGAGCGGCGATAACGCGATCCATATAAGCTCCATTTGCTCGATTTATGAAACTAAGCATGTCTTGTTTCAGGAATTCTGGCAAATGAGAATATCCGTACAATAGACACATTCCTGAACAACAGAGACAACAGCATGAAATTCACTCACCTTGCCCTGCTTTCCACCCTTTTCACTTCTGCGGTTTTTGCCGCGCCGTTAACCATTGATACCTATAACCCGCAGGAAAAAGGCATTTTCCCGGTCTCCTCCACGCTGGTTTCCGGCCCGAAAGAGGCGGTGCTGTTTGACGCGCAGTTCAGCGTGAAGGATGGCGAAGCGCTGGTAGAGAAAATTCGCCGCAGCGGTAAAACCCTGAACAAGATTGTGATCACCTCCGGCGATCCGGATTTCTATTTTGGCCTGCAGCCGCTGGTCAAAGCCTTCCCGAATGCCAAAGTGGTGGCCACGCAGCATGTGGTTGACCATATTAAAGCCACCAAAGACGCCAAGCTCGCCTTCTGGGGCCCGCAGATGAAGGACGGCGCGCCAACGGAGCTGGTCGTCCCGCAGGTGCTTGCCTCCACCACGTTCATGGTTGACGGGGAAAAGGTCGATATCGAGCAGCCAGACAGCTACGCGGCCTATGTGTGGATCCCGTCAGCAAAAACGATCCTCGGCGGCACCGGGGTAGCCTGGGGTATTCACGTCTGGACAGCAGACACCCAGACGCCGGAAAGCCGCAAGCAGTGGCAGGAAACGCTGGAGAATATGGCCGCGCACAAACCTGAGCGCGTGATCCCGGGCCACTATCTGGGCACCCCACCAGCGGGCACTGGCGCGATTGAGTTTACCCGCGACTATCTGCAGCGCTTTGAAAAGGCTTTAGCCGCACATAAAGATTCCGCAGGCGTTATCAGCACCCTGAAAAAACAGTATCCGGGCCTGGCGGATGAAAGCTCGCTGGAATTAAGCTCCAAAGTGAATACTGGCGAAATGAAGTGGTAATTTAAAAACGGCTCCTGCTATATTTCCGCGATAGCAGGAGCTCCACCAAAATATCCCCGCCGTTACCCGTCGATATAGCCACACCCTTTAAAAGCTCATAAAAGCATGCACTTATGTCATTTTTATTTCTAAGATGAATCTGAACCACAACCGGGAAAATATTTGCCATTCTATTTATGAATTAAATTTTTTGCGAGCCGTACCATTAAACAGACAACGACACGGAGGCAGCATGTTTACTTATTACCCGGCTAATACCGCAGCAGCACAACCTGAACTCGTTAACGCGATTGCGCAGGGTCTTCACGCCGAGCACGGTGCTGTGACTGAAGATGACATTTTGATGGAACTGACCAAATGGGTGGAATCCACGGATAATGACATCCTCAGTGACATCTACCAGCAGACCATTAACTACGTCGTTAGCGGGCAAAACGCACCCTTGTAAAAACCTGCTAAGCTGGATCTGCAACCTAAGGGGTTACATTTCGTTTGCGTAAGCAAACTGGTCCTTAAAACTATCAACAGGATTGAGGAGTTAACATGAAATCGAACCGTCAGGCACGCCATATTCTGGGACTGAATTACAAGCTTTCAAATCAGCGTAAAGTGGTGATTGAAGGCGACCACGAAACGCAGGTCACTCACGCCACCGGCAGAAAACGCCACGCCGGCAAGTAAGTTCCAGACTGAGATCCAGAACACCATCGGTAATCCCGATGGTGTTTTTGTTTATGTGTTGCGGTAATTAATATTTAGCTCCTTTATAATACCGCCTGACCGCACCCCATCGCACAGGCCAGAAAGATGACAAACAGCAGTGTCAGGGACGGATCTTCATAAAAAGAGTGAGTGACATGGACAACAAACTGAAAAAACATCGTTCCTTATACATCCCATACGCCGGACCGGTTTTACTCGAATTCCCCCTGCTCAACAAAGGCAGCGCCTTCAGCATGGAAGAGCGCAGCAGCTTTAATCTGCTGGGTTTACTGCCCGAAGTGGTTGAAACCATTGAAGAACAGGCGGAGCGCGCGTGGATCCAGTATCAGGGTTTCAAAACCGAAATCGACAAGCACATCTACCTGCGCAACATTCAGGACACCAATGAAACCCTCTTCTATCGCCTGGTGCAGAACCATCTCGAAGAGATGATGCCGGTGATCTACACCCCTACGGTGGGTGCGGCCTGCGAGCGTTTCTCAGAGATCTACCGTCGTTCACGCGGGGTATTCATCTCCTATCAGAACCGTCACAACATGGACGATATTCTGCAGAACGTGCCAAACCACAATATCAAAGTGATTGTGGTGACCGACGGCGAACGTATTCTCGGCCTCGGCGACCAGGGCATTGGCGGGATGGGGATCCCAATCGGTAAACTCTCTCTCTACACCGCCTGCGGCGGCATCAGCCCGGCGTATACCCTGCCGGTGGTGCTGGACGTCGGGACCAATAACCAGCAGTTGCTCAACGATCCGCTCTATATGGGCTGGCGCCATCCGCGCATTACCGACGACGAGTACTATCAGTTTGTCGACGATTTCATTCAGGCCGTGAAGCACCGCTGGCCGGACGTTCTGCTGCAGTTTGAAGACTTCGCGCAGAAAAACGCGATGCCGCTGCTGAACCGCTATCGCGATGAGATCTGCTCCTTTAACGACGACATCCAGGGTACCGCGGCCGTGACCGTGGGTACGCTTATCGCTGCCAGCCGCGCAGCCGGCAGCCAGCTGAGCTACCAGAAAATCGTCTTCCTGGGCGCAGGCTCTGCGGGCTGTGGTATCGCCGAGCAGATCATCGCCCAGACGCAGCGCGAAGGCTTAAGCGAAGAGCTGGCCCGCTCCCGCGTCTTTATGGTTGACCGTTTCGGCCTGCTGACCGACGCTATGCCGAACCTGCTGCCGTTCCAGAACAAGCTGGTGCAGAAGCGCGATAACCTGAAAAACTGGGATACCGACAACGAAGTCCTTTCCCTGCTGGACGTGGTGCGCAACGTGAAGCCGGATATTCTGATCGGCGTTTCCGGGCAAACCGGTCTCTTCACCGAAGAGATCATTCGCGAGATGCACAAGCACTGCGAGCGCCCTATCGTGATGCCGCTTTCCAACCCGACCTCCCGCGTGGAAGCCACCCCGCAGGACATCATCGCCTGGACCGAAGGTAACGCGCTGGTCGCGACCGGCAGCCCGTTCGACCCGGTGGTGTGGAAGGATAAAACCTATCCGATCGCCCAGTGCAACAACTCTTACATCTTCCCGGGCATTGGGCTGGGCGTGATCGCCTCCGGCGCGTCCCGCATTACCGATGAGATGCTGATGTCGGCGAGCGAAACCCTCGCGGGCTACTCGCCGCTGGTCAACAACGGTGAAGGGCTGGTGCTGCCGGAGCTGAAAGACATTCACAAGGTGTCGCGCGCTATCGCGTTTGCGGTAGGTAAAATGGCGCAGCAGCAGGGCGTGGCGGTGAAAACCTCTGCCGACGCGCTGCAGCAGGCCATCGACGACAACTTCTGGAAACCTGAATACCGCAGCTATCGTCGTACCTCGATTTAATCCGCTCCGACCGGTCCCTCTCCCTTCGGGAGAGGGACTTTCAATAAATTCATTAACCAGTAGCGATTCAGATTCTCGAAGCGAAATGATTAACTTGCAGCCACGCCCTGGTCCGGCTGTAAATCGCCGAGGCGTTTCCTGCAGGCCGGGGCGAGGCGCAGGGATGCGCCGAGAGGGCGGGCTTTACAGGGATGTTACCTCCGCCCATCCCCGATAAGCCGGAAGGAATAAGCCGAGGGCACCGCGAAGCGGCGATTTACCGCCGGGAGCCCGGGTCGCCAGGGTGGTGGCGACTGAGCCACCCTGGCACGTTCACAGGTCATGTCGTTACAGAGTAGCAAGGAACATAAAGTGAACGGAATGACCACGACAGCCGTATGTTCCCCTCACCCTAACCCTCTCCCAAAGGGAGAGGGAATTAGATTCGCCCCCCACTAGCCAAACTCCTTTTCCCCCGCTACACTCCCTTCATCCATTAACCTACTGAATATATAAGGAGGCCAATTATGCTGTACTGTGAAATTTTCAATGTTTCACATACATTTGGTGATCGCACCAGCTCAAGCGTTATCGGTATCGTGCTGCGATAACTTCTGCTTGAGCGAAGACACCAACCCCTGAAATCCCTTCTCTCGGGCTTACTGAGTTATCGTCAGCGATGTTTGACGAGGCATAAACATGCCTGTAACTCTTGGGTAAGCAACAATGAGCACTTTACTCACTGCACAATCTTTACGCGTTGATACGGCGTTTGGCACGCTCTTCGACTCACTCTCCTTTACGCTGAAAAAAGGCGACCGCATTGGCCTGCTGGGCGACAACGGCTGCGGCAAAAGCACGCTGCTGAAGGTGCTGGACGGCACTGACTCCCCCGCCGCCGGAACGGTAGCGCTGGCCGGGCACTGCCTGATGGCGCGCGTGGAACAACATCTTCCGGACGCCATTTTCCCGCTGACCAT
The DNA here is from genome assembly GCF_034106085.1 of Enterobacter sp. 302C9. Lineage (NCBI taxonomy): Bacteria > Pseudomonadati > Pseudomonadota > Gammaproteobacteria > Enterobacterales > Enterobacteriaceae > Enterobacter > Enterobacter sp. 302C9. Next base: position 105,982 of record NZ_JAWNBW010000006.1, on the reverse strand, counting down.
GCTGGATGCCGTACTCGCACAGCTGCCTTTAGCCGAGCGCGATAGCCTGCGCTGGAAAGCCGAAACGCTGCTGGCAGGCATGGGCTTCACGCCGCAGGATATGGCGCTGCAATCCGCCACGCTGAGCGGCGGGCAGCACACGCGCCTGCTGCTGGCGCGAGCCCTGATTCACGAGCCGGATCTGCTCCTGCTCGATGAACCCAGCAACCACCTTGATTTGCCGACCATGCTCTGGCTGGAACACTTTCTGCAGAACTGGTCAGGCAGCTTCGTGCTGGTCTCGCACGACCGACAGCTGCTGGATGCCGTCACTAACGGCAGCTGGATCCTGCGCGATAAAACGCTGCACTACTTCGCCCTTCCCTGCACGGCCGCCCGCAAGGCGCTTGAAGCAAAGGATGAAAGCGACGCGCAGCGCCACAAGGCGGAGCAAAAGGAGATCGACCGCGTGACCGCCAGCGCGAAGCGGCTGGCGACCTGGGGCAAGGTTTACGACAACGAAGATCTTGCCCGCAAAGCCAAACAGATGGAAAAACAGGTCGAACGGCTGAAGGAGAGCCAGACGGCGCTCACGGCAGGCAGCCCGTGGACGTTAACCCTGCGCGGCGACGCGCTGCGGGCCGACCGTTTGCTGGAAATGGAGAATCTCGACGTGCCTCCTGCACCTGGCCTGCCGGCGTTATTCAGCATCGAAATGGCGCGGCTAAAAAGCGGCGATCGCGTGGCGATTGTCGGTCGTAACGGCTGCGGCAAATCGTCGCTGATGAGGCTTATCTGGCAACAGTTTGCCGATGAGTCCGCAGACAGCGGGTTGAAAATCCATCCGCGCGTGTCGCCAGGCTATTACGACCAGACGCTTCACCAGCTTGCGGACAACGCCACGCTGCTCGACGCGCTGGAGCCTTTCGCGCCGGATCCGCAGAACCGCAAAATGGCGCTGATAAGCGCGGGTTTCCCGTGGGCGCGTCACGGGCAAACGGTCAGCACGCTCAGCGGCGGCGAGCGCTCGCGCCTGCTGTTCGTTGGCCTGACGCTTGCCCGCTACAGCCTGCTGATGCTGGATGAGCCGACCAACCACCTCGACATGGAAGGCAAAGAGGCGCTGGCGCAAACCCTTCAGCAGTTTGAAGGCGGCGTTCTGCTGGTCAGCCACGACCGTCAGTTAATTAGCCAAAGCTGCAACCGTTTCTGGCTGATTGAAGAGGGAAAGCTGAGCGAGTGGCACGATGCAGAAGCGGTGTTTGAGCGCCTGCGTGAAAGCGCGGGGCTGGCGACATCCACCGCGCCCGCCATCGACGCGGCGAGGGTTCAACCCTCGCCGTATGACGATCTGCTCGAACGGCTGGTCGCGCTGGAAACGCTGCTGGAAGACGATCTGGCGCGTAAGCCGAAGCATCAAAAGCCGCAGCTGCAGGCGCAATGGCGTAAAGAGATTGAGGAGATAGAGGCACAGCTGTAAGTCTGCGCCCGGCGAGTCTCTCGTCGGGCCAGTATTTTCCCCCTAAATTATTAGAGGAACGCCGTATTCTTATTCTGAAAATGGATTAAATAATGACATTATGTTGCCGTTGCCTTGCATTACAGCGCCAAACCACTAATCCTTGAGGGGTATTACACCTGCTATGCAGATACTCATCATGAACAAGGAGATACACATGAAGGCTGCTGTTGTCACTCAGGATCATCAGGTCAATATCACCGAAAAAACCTTACGCCCGCTAAAGCACGGGGAGGCCCTGCTGAAGATGGAATGCTGTGGCGTATGCCATACCGATCTCCACGTGAAGAACGGTGATTTTGGCGATAAAACCGGGGTTATCCTGGGCCACGAAGGGATTGGTATCGTAAAAGAAGTCGGCCCCGGCGTGAAGTCGCTGAAAGTCGGCGACCGCGCAAGCGTGGCCTGGTTTTTTGAAGGCTGTGGCCACTGCGAATACTGTAATACCGGCAACGAAACCCTGTGCCGCGACGTGAAAAATGCCGGTTACTCCGTTGACGGCGGCATGGCGGAAGAGTGCATCGTCACCGCGGATTACGCGGTAAAAGTGCCGGACGGTCTGGAATCCGCTGCGGCCAGCAGCATCACCTGTGCCGGCGTTACTACCTACAAAGCGGTGAAGGTGTCCGAAATCAAACCAGGCCAGTGGATTGCGATTTACGGTCTGGGCGGGCTGGGCAACCTTGCGCTGCAGTACGCCAAAAACGTCTTTAACGCCAAAGTCATCGCTCTCGACGTTAACGATGAACAGCTGAAGCTGGCGGCCAGCATGGGCGCAGATTTAACCATCAACTCACGCAGCGAAGACGCCGCGAAAATTGTGCAGGAGAAAACCGGCGGCGCGCATGCCGCAGTCGTTACTGCCGTCGCAAAAGCGGCCTTTAACTCCGCCGTTGACGCCGTGCGTGCCGGTGGCCGCGTGGTCGCCGTTGGCCTGCCGCCGGAAGCGATGAGCCTCGACATTCCGCGTCTGGTGCTGGACGGCATCCAGGTGGTGGGTTCCCTGGTCGGCACCCGTCAGGATCTGCAGGAAGCCTTCCAGTTCGCCGCTGAAGGTAAGGTGGTGCCGAAAGTCACGATGCGTCCAATCGAGGACATCAACGCCATCTTTAAAGAGATGGAACAGGGCCAGATCCGCGGCCGTATGGTGATCGACCTACGTTCATAATCGTTCATCTTTCATTACCGCTCCTCGCTGGGGCGGTTTTTTTATAGCCATTTTCCGGCAATCCTTATCTTAATTCCTTTGTTCCCTTGTTTTCCCCCGCGCCCGATGATGAATCCGACGCTAACAAGAAGATAACAAAGGAATTCACCATGCAAACCCCATTTCGTCTGCCGCTGCTGACGGCGCTGATTCTGGCGACAACCGCAGCCTGGGCCGCAGATGCGCCCGTCAAAGGCGGCACGCTGATTTATCTGGAGCAACAGGCGCACACCAATCTCTATCCGCCTGCCGGTGGCTTTTACCCGAACGGCGGCATTCTGAATCAAATCACCGACAAACTGACGTGGCAGAACCCAAAAACGCTGCAGGTGGAACCCTGGGTGGCCGAAAGCTGGACCACCAACGCCGATAAAACCGAATACACCTTTAAGCTTCGTCCCGGCATCACCTTCTCCGACGGCACGCCGCTGGACGCCAACGCCGTGGCGAAAAACTTTGATACCTACGGTTTAGGCAATAAGGCGCAGCGCCTGCCGGTGTCAGAAGTGATCAATAACTACGATCGCAGCGAAGTCATCGACCCGCTGACCGTGAAGTTCTACTTCAAAAAACCGTCGCCGGGGTTCCTGCAGGGCACCGCCACCATTGGCTCGGGTCTGGTCTCGCTCAGCACGCTGAAGCGCAACTTCGAAGAGCTGGGAGATGCCCGCCACATCATTGGTTCCGGCCCGTTTGTGGTGAAGGACGAGAAGCTGGGTCGTGAAGTGACGCTCGAAGCGCGCAAAGACTACCAGTGGGGGCCGAAAAATCTGGCGCAGCAGGGGCCAGCCAATCTCGACGGCATCAAGTTTATCGTGACCCAGGAAGACAGCGTGCGCGTGGGCGCCCTGCTGGCCGGTCAGGCCGACTTTATTCGCCAGGTACAGGCGTATGACGAAAAGCAGGCGACCGATCAGGGCTATAAGATCTACGCCGCCCCGACGCGCGGGGTGAACGACAGCATCAGCTTCCGCCCGGATAACCCGCTGGTTTCCGATATTCGCGTTCGCCAGGCGCTGCTGCATGCCACCAATGCAAAACAGGTGGTCGAGACCCTCTTCTCGGCCAACTATCCGCAGGCGAAATCCGTGATTGCCGGTTCCGCCGCAGGCTTTGTCGATCTCAGCGACAAATTGACCTTTGACCCGGCAAAAGCCAACCAGCTGCTGGACGACGCGGGCTGGAAAGCAGGCGGCGACGGGATCCGCGCCAAAGACGGCCAACGTCTGGCGCTGACGGTGTATGAATCCCTGCCGCAGCCGCAAAACAAAGAGGTGCTGCAGCTGGTTGCCCAGCAGTGGCGCCAGGTGGGCGTGGCGCTGAGCGTCAAAGCCGGAGACGCAGGCAGCCGCACGCTGGATAACCTTGACCCGCTGAAAACCCCGTTAACCGTCTCCGAAGTGGGCCGCGCCGATCCGGACGTGGTGAAAAGCATGTTCTACCCGGCTAACCGCGACGCGCTGCTGCAAAAAGGCGGATCCAGCGACAAGGTCAAAAACTTCCGTGACGACAGGCTGAATGCGCTGCTGGTGAACATTTCGGCTGAGGTCGACCCGCAAAAACGCCTGCAGCTGACGGGAGACGCCCAGCGCTACCTGCTGGATAACGCCTACGTCATTCCGATTTTCGAGGAGCCGCAGGTCTTCGCCGGTGCGCCGTGGCTGAAAGGCGTCAATTTTGAAGCGGTAGGCCGCCCGTCGTTCTACGGCGCGTGGATTGAGAAACACTGAGGAGCTGACGATGCGCCACGCACTTCTTCAACGCTTTGGGCACGGGCTGCTGGTACTGTGGGCCGCCTTTACCCTCTCGTTCGTGTTGCTCCAGGTGCTGCCGGGCGACGCGGTGCTGATTAAATTTCAGAACCCGGACCTGGGCTTAAGCCCGGCGCAAATCGAGGAGATGCGCGTGGCCTACGGCGCGGACAGCCCGCTGTGGCAACAATACGGCCACACGCTGCTGGCAATGCTGCGCGGGGATTTCGGCTATTCGCTACAGGCAGGCGTGCCGGTCAGCGAGCTGATTGCCAGCAATCTGCCGGATACCCTGAGCCTCGCCCTGCCCGCGTTTGTACTCGCGGTCCTGCTGGCCTTTGCGCTGGCCTTTGCATCCCGTCTCCCGGGTCTGCGCTGGCTGAGCAATACCCTTCAGTCTCTGCCGGTCCTGTTTATCTCCTTACCCACGTTCTGGCTGGGGATTGCCCTCATCCAGCTTTTTTCTTTTCAGCTGCGGCTGATCCCGGTGATTAACCCGACGCCGCTGCAGGGGCTGATCCTGCCGATTGTGACCGTCGCGATCCCGATTTCCGCCCCGCTGGCGCAAATTCTGATGCGCAGTCTGGACCAGGTGGCGACGCAGCCGTTTGTCGCCGTCGCCCGTGCCAAAGGGCTGAGTGAAACCGCCGTCCTGTGGCGTCACGTGGCCGGCAACGCCCTGCTGCCGGTCCTGAACATTGCCGGGCTGCTGCTGGGCGAGCTGATTGCCGGGGCGCTGATCACCGAAACCGTTTTTGGCCGCAGCGGGCTCGGACAGCTGACCCAGCAGGCGGTGAATAACCAGGATATCGCCGTACTTCAGGCGGTAGTGATGATTTCCGCCCTCGGTTTTGTCCTGATCAATCTGCTGGTGGATCTGCTGATGCCGCTGCTGGATCCCCGTCTGCAAACCGTTACCGGAGGTGCATCATGAGTCTGGTCGATTACGCGGCGGCCGCGCGAAAACGCGTTCCTGCCTGGCAGGGAGTGGAATGGCAACCGGGACTGTGGCTGGCATGGGGGGTGATTATTCTCGCCGCTTTTGCCGCCGTAGCGCCCGGCCTGTTAACCCACTACAGCCCGATTGAGGGCATCGCCGGGGCACAGCGCCTGGCACCGCAGGCGGGACACTGGCTCGGCACCGATCAGCTTGGCCGCGATGTTTACACGCGTATCGTATATGGCGCCTCCCATTCCCTGAGCGCGGCGCTGGCCGCCGTGACGATGGGGCTGGTGGTCGGCACCGGCTTAGGGGTGATCGCCGGGGCGTTCGCCGGGCGCGTCGAGTCTCTGCTGATGCGCTTCGTCGACGTGTTGCTCTCCATCCCGTCTCTGCTGCTCTCGCTGACGGTGATTATTCTGCTCGGATTTGGCACCGTTAACGCCGCGATTGCCGTCGGCGTTGCCTCCATTGCCAGCTTCGCCCGCCTCGCGCGCGGTGAAGTCGTGCGTATCCGGCATACGGATTACGTCGAGGCGGCGTTTGGCAGCGGCGGGACGTTTTTCGCCGTGCTGTGGCGACACATCCTGCCCAACGCGTTAACCGCCGTCCTCGCCTTTGCCACGCTGCAGTTTGGTCAGGCCATCCTGGCGCTCTCCACGCTGAGCTTTCTCGGCTACGGCACCCCGCCGCCGGTGCCGGAATGGGGCTTACTGATTGCCGAAGGCCGTAACTATCTCTCTACCGCCTGGTGGCTCACCACCTTCCCCGGCGTCGTCGTCATCGCCGTGGTGCTGGCCACCAACCGTATCAGCCAACAGTTCAGCGGAGGTCGCTAATGACCGTTCTCTCAGTGGAAAATTTGACGATTAGCTACCGTACCGCGCGCCAGTGGCGAGAGGTGGTGCATAACGTCAGCTTCACGCTCGGACGAGGGGAAATGCTGGCGTTCGTCGGCGAATCCGGATCCGGCAAGACGACCACGGCGCAGGCGATCATTGGCCTGCTGGCCGATAACGCCCGGCGCGATGCGGGAAAAATATCGCTCAACGGCGAGGAGATTAGCCGATGGTCCGCGAAGCGTCTCGACACCCTTCGCGGCGCGAGAATTAGCCTGGTGCCTCAGGATCCGGGCAATTCGCTCAACCCGGTGAAAACCATCGGGGCGCAGGTCGGAGAGATCGTTCAGCTCCACCAGAAGGTGACCCGCGCCGAGCGCGACGAGCAGGTGCTCGCCCTGCTGACAAAGGTCGGCCTGAGCCACCCCGAACAGCGCATGACGCAGTATCCCCATCAGCTCTCCGGCGGGATGAAACAGCGCGTGCTGATTGCCATCGCGATAGCGCTGCGCCCGGACGTGATCGTTGCCGATGAGCCCACCAGCGCGCTGGATGTGACGGTGCAAAAACGTATTCTCGATCTGCTGGATATCCTGCGCCGGGAGTCGGGTACCGCCGTTCTGTTTGTCACCCACGATCTGGCGCTGGCCGCACAGCGCGCGGACAGGCTGCTGGTGTTTCGCGATGGCGAGGTTCAGGAACAGGGGAACACCGGCGATATCGTCCGCACGCCGCAGCACGCCTATACCCGCCAGCTGTTGAGCGATCTCCAGGGACAGCGCCTGACCATCGCCCCGGTGGCCGGTCGGCCGCTCGCGTCCCCGGCCATTCGCGCCCGCGCCATCAGCAAGCAATTCTCCCTGGGCAAAGGTCATCAGCTTCAGGCGCTGGATCGGGTAACGTTTGACGTCAGGCGCGGCAGCACGCATGCGCTGGTCGGTGAATCCGGCTCCGGGAAAACCACCCTCGCCCGTATTTTGCTGGGTTTTGAACAGGCCGACAGCGGACAGGTCATCATTGATGATATTGATGCCACCGCGCTCAGCCGCGAGGCCCGCCGTCAGCTGCGCCAGAAGATCCAGTTCGTCTACCAGAACCCGTTTGCCTCTCTCGACCCGCGACAGACGCTGTTCGAGATCATCGAGGAGCCCCTGAAGAACTTTTCTCGACTCAGTAAGGCGCAGCGAAAGCTCCGGGTGGAGACGGTGGCGCAGCGGGTTGCCCTGCCCGTCGAATTCCTGACCCGCACCGCCCGGGAGCTTTCAGGCGGACAGCGCCAGCGCGTTGCCATTGCCCGGGCGCTGATCCTGGAGCCGACCATTCTGGTGCTGGACGAAGCCACCTCCGCGCTGGACGTCACCGTGCAGGCGCAGATCCTGGCTCTGCTTCAGCAGCTGCAGCAGCAGCTGGGATTGACCTACCTCTTTATCACGCACGATCTGTCAACCGTCCGCCGGATCGCCCACAGCGTCACGGTGCTGCGCGGCGGTCAGGTGGTCGAACAGGGCGACGTCGGAACCTTATTCGCGTCGCCGCAGAACGACTATACCCGCGAGCTGATTGACGCCATTCCCCATTTTTCACCCGCTACGGAGGAGTTCGCATGACGCGAAAACGCCTGGGATTTTTCACCCGCCTGCTTGACGACGCTGCGCCGAAGGAGCGCTATCGTCTGGCAACTGAACAGATCCGCCACGCCGAACGCCACGGTTTTGACAGCGCCTGGATTGCCCAGCACCACTTCCACGAAAGTGAAGGCGGCCTGCCGTCGCCGCTGCTGTTTCTGGCGCACGTAGCCGCGCATACCGAAACCATCCGGCTGGGCACGGCCATCATCACCCTGCCGATGGAAAACCCGCTGCGCGTCGCGGAAGATGCCGCCGTGCTCGATTTACTCGCCGATGGTCGTCTTGAGGTCGGTTTTGGTTCGGGCGGCACACCGACCTCATTTCTGCCGTTCGGCCTGACGTTCGAGGAGCGCGGCGCGGCCTTTGCTGACCATTTGCATGTGATCCAAAGCGCCTGGCGCGGGGATTCGCTTACCCATCCGGATAACCACCTTTACCCGCCTGCGCCACAGCTGGCCGACCGTATCTGGATTGCCACCTTCTCTGTTGACGGAGCCGTTCGCGCCGCCCGGGCCGGACACGGTTTAATGCTCTCCCGCACGCAGCCGCGCCCGGCAGACCGGCTGGATTTAACGCTCGACGAGATCCAGAACCCGATTGTGGATGCCTACCTTGAGGCGCTGCCTGCGGGCATCGCACCGCGCATTCTGGCCTCCCGTACGGCGTTCGTCGCCGACAGCGACGACTATGCGCTCAGGGTCGCGACGCCGGGCCTCACGAAACAGGCCCAGCAGCATCGCGCTGCCGGGCACGTGGTTAAAGGTGACAACGTCACTGATTATCGCCGCCAGTTTGACGCGCATATTGGTTCGCCCGACACGGTGCTGCATTCGCTGAATGCTGATTCCATTCTCAGGCGCGCCACGGATATCTCATTCCAGGTCCATTCGGTCGAACCCTCGCATCGCGACACGCTGCGGTCCATCGAACTGATCGCCGAACGTATTGCCCCCCACATCTTTTGAGGAGACACCTATGTCGTTAAGTCAGGACATTCTCGCCGAGCTGGCGGAAATTAAACCCGGTTCCCCTCTGGCAGAGGCGCGCGCCACGCGTGATGCCGCCACGCGCCACGCGCAGGGCAGCTACGAAATCCTGTTTAGCCAGCAGGATGCTGATTTTGCACTCGACGAGCGCTTCGCCGTGGCGGCAAAAGTCGCCAGGTGGCACAGCGCGGAGGCGCTGGCAGCACACTATGCGGGGTTTGGCCTGGCCGACCCCACCTCAGAACGCCTGACCCCGGCGCTGAATTTCGCGCGGCTGCTGACGTTCTCCCCCGTCGAAGCGACGCCCGCAGCGTTAAAGGCGCTGACCCAGGCGGGATGGAGCAAGGAAGGCATTGTTACCCTGGCGCAGCTTATTGCGTTTGTGAGCTTCCAGAGCCGACTCATCACCGGGCTGCGGCTGCTGAATGACAGGCCCGTCGCCAAAAGCGATGCGCCGGTGGCGGCAGGCATCTGGCACACGACCGCAACAACGGTCACCGGAAAGGCGGCCCCCGTCGCGTTCACCCAGCAGGAGCTGGGATGGGAACCGTGGATAGCGGCCAAACCGCTGGCGGATTTCAGTGACGATGAGGTTGCCATTCTGGCGAAATTTGGCCATACCGATTCCGATTACTTCCGCCTGCTCGGGCGCAACCTGCCGGTGCTGGAACAGCGCACGTTAACGGATAAAGGCATTTTTTATACCTCGGGGGGATTGCCGCGCGCCGAGCGCGAGCTGGCCGCAACGGTCGCCAGTAAAATCAACGGCTGCATTTACTGCGCATCTGTCCATGCGCGTAAAGCCAGCCAGCTGTCAAAGGATGACGCGGCGGTAGAAGCCCTGCTGGCCGTGCGGCCGGGGCGGTCCCTGAGCGAGGGGCAATCCGCACGCTGGCAGGCGGAAATCGATTTTGCGGCGGCGCTGTCGGTCACGCCGCCTGCCGCCACGCCGCTGCACCTTGCCGCGCTGGAAAAAGAGGGGCTGGATACCTTAGCGCAGCTCGATCTGGTGCAATCCGCCGCGTTCTTCGCCTGGGCCAACCGCCTGATGCTAACCCTGGGTGAGCCCTGGCTTGCCTGAAGCCTGTCAGGCTAGCGCGCGAGCGTTAGCCTGAGCCCGTCTGGCCCGCAGGTGGCCGTAGATCAGCAGTGCACTCATGGCCGAGAAAGAAAGTATTGCCGCCGGCAGCGTGACGTAACGCCAGCTAAAGCCGAGGACGATCGTCATCCCGCCAAAGTACGCGCCAATCGCACTGCCGAGATTAAACGCCATCTGTCCCCCTGCCGCCCCCAGCATCTCACCGCCCTTCGCATTTTGCAGAAGCAGAATTTGTAGCGGCGCAGAGAGCGCGAACAGCCCGGCACAGCAGATAAAGCCCATGATCAGCGAGGCCGTTTTCAGTTCACCAAAGGCGAAAAGCAGCAGCAGCGAGGCGACAATCACCATGTCGGTGGTGGCCGCAATGCGCAGCGGGCTAAAACGCCCCGAGAGCTTACCGCTCAACAGATTGCCCAACACCATGCCAAGCCCCATCAGCATCATGATGGCCGTCATCATCCCTTCTGAATAACCGGAGACGTTGACCATAAAAGGCTTAACGAAGCTGAACCACGCGAACACCCCGGCGTTGCCAAACATGGTGGCGGCAAAGATCAGCCAGGGTTCTGGTTTTTTCAGAAAGTGGAACTGCTCGGTTAATTTGATTTCTGATGTGTCGCGGATGTCCGGCACCCAGAGCAGAACCGAAAGGATCACCAGCGCATCGAACACGGCAATCAGAAAAAAGGTATAACGCCAGCTGAACTGGTGCCCGAGCCAGGTCCCCAGCGGAACGCCCATCAGGTTGGCCACGGTCATACCGGCGATCATCCCAGCCACCGCGACCGTCACCTTACCCGGAGGCGCAATTTTAGACAGGATAATCGCCCCGACGCCAAAAATAGCCCCGTGCGGAAAGCCGGAAATCAGCCGCCCCACCGCCAGCCAGAAATAGGACGTGGAAAACGTGAACAGGGCATTGCCGACAGCGGACATCGCCACCAGAAACAGCAGCGTGGTCTTTAACGAAAACTTGCCTGAGAACAGCGCCACAATCGGGGCGCCAATCACCACGCCGAACGCATAAAACGAGATCATATTCCCGGCGGAGGGAATCGAAATACCGGTGTCATGTGCCAGCTCGGTTAACACGCCCATAATGCCAAATTCGGCCATTCCCAGGCCAAATGTGCCAAGCGCCAACGAAAAAATTGTCTTTTTCATACTTCAACCACTGGTTAATCACACGCGACGGACATTATTGAATAATCTTGTATGGTGAGCCAGTTCAAATCCGTTGGCTGGCAGGTTAATCCATTAATTCAGGTGGATTACACTTCATAGTGCGGCCTCGCTTTTTTCCGCGCCGGACAATCTGAGGATGACCATCATGGGAAGCAAAAAGAAAACCAGTGTCGCTGTTGATGTCGTAAAGAATGCTCCGTTAAAGACCAAAGAGTACGAACAAGAGCTACGTCGCCTCCACGTTGAACTGGTTAAGCTCCAGCAGTGGGTCGTCGCCAAAGGGCTAAAAGTGTGTATTGTTTTTGAAGGACGCGACGGAGCGGGTAAAGGCGGCACCATTAAAGCGATCACCGAACGCGTCAGCCCTCGCGTGTTTCGCGTTGTTGCCCTCCCTGCACCCACCGAGAAAGAGAAAACCCAGCTCTATTTTCAGCGTTATGTTCCCCATCTGCCTGCCGCCGGGGAGATCGTCATTTTCGACCGCAGCTGGTACAACCGCGCGGGTGTCGAGCGGGTAATGGGATTCTGCACCCCCGAGCAGGTTGAGAAGTTTCTTGATGGTGCGCCGGTGATGGAAAAAGCGATGGTGGATGCCGGGATTATCCTGCTGAAATACTGGCTGGAGGTCACGCCTAAAGAGCAGGAGCGCCGCCTGCGCGACCGTATTAACGATGGTCGTAAAATCTGGAAGCTATCGCCGATGGATATTAAATCCTTTAACCTGTGGGACGAGTATACCCTCGCGCGCGACGCCATGTTTGAAGCGACAGATACCGCCTGGGCGCCGTGGTTTGTAGCGCGTTCAGAAGATAAAAAACGCGTGCGCCTGAATATTATTTCGCACCTGCTCACCCAAATTCCCTATAAAGAAATTCACGTCGAAAAGGTGGATTTACCGAAACGTAAAATCGGCAAAGTCAAACCCACAAAATATCCGTTCCGGTATGTGGAGGAGCGGTTCTGAAATTACTGGATTACGCCTCGCAGAATGTAGATTACCAGGGGATACGGTATTGTTTTTTGTTGGCTGCGGTTGATAATGACCGCACCAACAAAGGAGATACTGATGACATACCCAGCAGAGCACACCCCCACCCAACGCATAAAATCGGCAAAACCGTCGAGCAACACCGCACCAGACTCCGCTGACCCGCGTCAGCCATCAGAAGCGGATCGTTCATTTATTCGCTCTATGAATGAGTTTGTCGAAAAAAATGGAACCATTACTGATGATGAGTTTTTCAGGGTGCTTTAATGCTGAGACAATTTAATGTTTTCCGAAATACATCTGCGGCCACCCGGGATAAGCTTCCCTATTATATGCTCATTCAGGATGATTGTTATGATGATCTTGCCACGCGCGTCATTGTGCCGCTCGCGAGAAATAATAAATTACCGTTATGGCAGAGCCATCTGGCTCCAGGCGTAAATATCGATTTTGAAACATTTCTGATTTATTCTCCAATGATAACCAGCCTTAACAATAACAAAATAAATCCTAAAGACTTTGTTTGTAACTTACGCAACGCACGTCATGACGTTATAGCGGCAGTTGATCGTTTATTGACTAATACATGACGCCAGCCGGTCAGGCATTTGCCCTGTCTGCGCAAACTCAGCGCCGCCGGGCAAAGCCGACGGCGCAGGTCTTACTTCATTCCTTCCGTGCTTTCCCGTTTCGCTTCCAGTCGTTCCACTTCACGATACCAGCGCGGGTGGTGTTTCTGCGCCCAGCGGCGGCTCACCTTCCCTTCAATCATCCCTTTAATCGATCCCTTTACCCAGAACGCCATATACATATGGATCAGGATGGCGTGGATCAGAATGATGGCCGAGGTGGCGTGGATCAGCAGCGCGTAGCGAATCACCTGAATCGGAAAATAGTGCGCAAAATACGGACGCCAGATAATCACGCCGGTCACCAGCAGCACAAAAATCATGCTCATGATGGTCCAGAACATCATCTTCTGCCCGGCGTTGTATTTTCCCACCTTCGCGACCTTATGCTCGTTGCCCTTCAGGACTTCGACGATCCCTTTCACCCACGGGATATCCTGCTTGTCCGGGATGTTGTGGTGGACAAAGCGCACGAACATAAACATCAGCACCACGAAAATCAGCACGCCAAAGAACGGATGCAGAATGCGCCCCATCTGCGGCGTGCCGAAGGTTTCGGTCAGCCACTGCAGCGTCGGGAAGAAGAACGAAATCCCCGATACCGCCACCAGGAAGAAGCAAATCACGACCGTCCAGTGACAGGCGCGGTCAACAAACTTCGTGCGCACGATCGTTTTCGACTTACTCATGATGCTCCTCCTCGTCCTCATCCACCTCTTTGTTTGGCCCGATCCCGATGTAGTGATAAATCAGCCCGGCAAAGGTGGCGATAAAGCCCGCCGCCGAGAGCGGCTTAAGCGCCCCTTTCCACAGGTTGATGGAGGTATCGATCGCCGGATCCTTCGGCAGGTTGTGGTACAGCTCCGGCTGGTCGTTATGGTGCAGCACATACATCACGTGCGTACCGCCCACGCCCTGCGGGTTATAAATGCCCGCATTCTCGTAGCCGCGCGCTTTCAGCTTGTCCACGCGTTGTTGCGCCACGTCCAGCATCTCTTTTTTGGTGCCGAAGTGGATCGCCCCGGTCGGACAGGTTTTCACGCACGCAGGCTCCTGCCCGACGCTGACGCGGTCCACGCACAGGGTGCATTTATATACCCGGTTATCCTCTTTATTGAGGCGCGGGATATTAAACGGACAGCCCGCGATGCAGTATCCGCAGCCGATACAGTTGTCCTGCTGGAAGTCGACGATCCCGTTGGCGTACTGGATAATCGCGCCGGCAGACGGGCACGCCTTCAGGCAGCCCGGATCTTCACAGTGCATACAGCCGTCTTTACGGATGAGCCATTCCAGCCTGCCGTTCTGCTCGGTTTCGCTAAAGCGCATCACCGTCCAGGATTTGGCGCTCAGATCCGCCGGATTGTCGTAGACCCCCACGCAGTGCCCCACCTCGTCGCGGATATCGTTCCACTCCGAGCAGGCCACCTGGCAGGCCTTACAGCCCACGCAGGAGGAGACGTCGATAAGCTTGGCGACCTCTGCCTTGTAGTCCCGCGCGCGGGGCGCGGGGGTAATCGGGTTGGTCGCGGAGCGTTTGATAACGTCTTGTGTTTCCATCGCCATTTAATCGCTCCTTACGCTTTCTCGATGTTGACCAGAAACGCCTTGTACTCCGGCGTTTGCGAGTTGGAATCGCCGACGTTTGGCGTCAGGGTATTGGCGATGTAGCCTTTCTGCGCCACGCCCTCAAAGCCCCAGTGCAGTGGGATCCCGACGGTTTCCACCTGCTGGCCGTGCACGTTCAGGCATTGAAGACGACGGGTCACCACCGCCACCGCGCGAATAAAGCCGCGCTTACTGCTTACCTTCACGCGGTCGCCGTTGGCGATGCCTTTCGCCTTCGCCAGCGTCTCGCTGATCTCCACAAACTGTTCCGGCTGCGCGATGGCGTTAAGCCGCGCGTGCTTGGTCCAGGTGTGGAAATGCTCGGTCAGGCGATAGGTCGTCCCTACGTACGGGAACTTGTCCTTTTTGCCTAAGCGCAGGACGTCGTCTTCGTAGATACGCACCACCGGGCTGGAGACCACGTTCGGATGCAGCGGGTTGGTGCCGAGCGGCGTTTCCATCGGCTCGTAGTGTTCCGGGAACGGCCCTTCCGCCAGCTTGTTGAGGGCAAACAGGCGTCCCAGCCCTTCCGGCTGCATGATGAATGGCCCGGTGTTGCTGCCCGGCGCGGCGGTGTTGTAGTCCGGGATATCGTTCCCTGCCCACTTCGCCCCGTTCCACTGGATCAGCATGCGTTTCGGATCCCACGGCTTGCCGTTTAAGTCTGCAGACGCGCGGTTGTACAGCACGCGACGGTTCAGCGGCCACGCCCATGCCCAGCCCAGCGTATTGCCCAGCCCGGACGGGTCGGCGTTGTCGCGGTTGGCCATCTGGTTGCCCTGCTCCGTCCAGCTGCCGGTGTAGATCCAGCAGGACGACGCCGTCGTGCCGTCATCACGCAGCAGCGCGAAGCTGTTCAGCAGCTGGCCTTTCTTCGCCACCAGGTTGCCGCTGGCGTCATAGAGATCCGCCAGCGCCACGCCGTTGTTCTCTTTGGCGACTTCCTCTGACTCAGGATGGTCAGGCTGCTTGTAGCTCCAGCCCATCTTCAGCAGCGGCTCAGCGCCCTTGCCGCCTTCGGTGCGGTACATTTCGCGCAGGCGATGGTAAATCCCGGCCAGGATTTCGCCGTCGTTACGCGCTTCGCCCGGCGCATCCTGGCCTTTCCAGTGCCACTGCAGCCAGCGGCCGGAGTTGGCAATCGAACCGTCCTCTTCCGCAAAGCAGGTGGACGGCAGGCGGAACACTTCTGTCTGAATCGACGCCGGATCGACATCGTTCGATTCCCCGTGGTTCTGCCAGAAGGTGGACGTTTCGGTCACCAGCGGATCGATAACCACCATGTACTTCAGCTTGCTCAGGCTGCGAACGACTTTGTTCTTGTCCGGGAAGGAGGCCACCGGGTTAAAGCCCTGGCAGATATAGCCCGTGACGTCGCCCTTATCCATCATGTTGAAGTACTTGATGACGTCGTACGCCTGGTCCCACTTCGGCAGCCACTCAAAGCCCCAGTCGTTCTCCTTCTGCGCCGCGTCGCCGTAGAAGGATTTCATCAGGCTGACGTAGAACTTCGGATAGTTGCTCCAGTAGTTCACCTGGTCCGGCAGCGTCGCTTTCGGCGTATTGGCCTCAAGATACGTTTGCAGGTCGGCCTGCTTTTCCGACGGCAGCGTCAGGTAGCCCGGCAGGCTGGTGGAGAGCAGACCGAGGTCGGTCAGCCCCTGAATGTTGGAGTGACCGCGCAGCGCGTTTACGCCGCCTCCCGCCATGCCCATGTTGCCGAGCAGCAGCTGGATCATCGCCATGGTGCGGATGTTCTGCGCGCCAACGGTGTGCTGCGTCCAGCCCAGCGCGTACAGGAACGTGGTGGTTCTGTCGGCGGCGCTGGTGGAGGCCAGTACTTCACACACCTTCAGGAAGTCCGCTTTCGGCGTGCCGCAGATGTTTTCCACCACCTCCGGCGTATAGCGGGAAACGTGCTGTTTCAGCAGGTTCCACACGCAGCGCGGGTGCGCCAGGGTTTCATCACGCAGCGCGTAGCCGTTTTCATCGAACTGATAGTTCCAGGACGTTTTATCGTACTGGCGTTTTTCGGCGTCATAGCCGCTAAACAGCCCGTCATCGAAGGCAAAATCATCCCGCACCAGCAGGTTCGCGTTGGTGTAGTGCTTAACGTATTCCGCGTTAATTTTGTTGTTTTCGATCAGGTACAGCAGCACGCCGGACAGGAACGTAATGTCCGTACCGGAGCGGATTGGCGCATAGATATCGGCCACCGATGCCGTACGCGTAAAGCGCGGATCGACGACGATAAGCGTCGCATCGTTGTTGTTTTTCGCTTCCATCGCCCAGCGGAACCCCACCGGATGGGCTTCCGCGGCGTTACCGCCCATCACCACCACGACGTTAGCGTTTTTGATATCAACCCAGTGGTTGGTCATCGCACCGCGACCAAATGTTGGAGCAAGACTTGCTACCGTTGGTCCGTGTCAGACGCGCGCCTGGTTGTCTACCGCCAGCATGCCGAGAGAACGCACAAATTTTTGCGTCAGCATGCCGGTTTCATTACTCGCCGCAGAGGCGCACAGCATCCCGGTGGAAAGCCAGCGGTTAACCGTTACGCCCTGGGCGTTCTTTTCAATAAAGTTGGCGTCGCGGTCGGCTTTCATTAATTTGGCAATACGGGAGAAGGCCTCATCCCAGGAGATACGCTGCCACTTGTCGGAACCCGGCGCGCGGTATTCCGGGTAGCGCAGGCGGTTTTCGCTGTGAACGTAGTCCAGCAGCCCCGCCCCTTTCGGGCAAAGCGCTCCGCGGCTCACCGGATGATCCGGATCCCCTTCAATATGGTAAATCGCTTCTCTGGCGTTCTTCGCGCCATCGCCCAGGCTATACATTAAAAGCCCACAACCTACGGAGCAGTATGTGCAGGTGTTACGGATCTCTTTTGCGCGCAGCAGCTTATAGTTGCGTGCCTGAGCCAGCGCCATTTTGGGAGCAAATCCCAGCATGGCTGCCGTTGTTCCGGCCATACCGCCCGCGCAGATTTTAAAAAATTGTCTGCGGCTGACGTCCATTGTTGTCCTCGTTTTCATATAAGACTTCGCGCCGCAAACTAACAGCAAAGCCCCTGTTTTTTTTGCGTCAAATCAAGGTCATCTGCCTTCACCCCCTTAATAGTCACCCCGGAACCTTTAAATACTCCTTTTTGATTAACGGTTTAAGAGAATAATTGGCGACAGCGTCAGGATGAATGCGATACATTTTTCCTCTGATTTTTATTGCAATGGCGAAGTAATGGACAGAAAGAGAGCAACGCTTATTGGGCTGGCGGCAATACTGCTATGGAGCACCATGGTAGGCCTTATTCGCAGCGTGAGTGAGGGACTGGGCCCGGTAGGCGGTGCGGCGATGATCTACACGCTGAGCGGATTACTGTGTCTGGTGACGGTAGGATTTCCTGATATCAGGCGGTTTTCACCCCGCTATCTTATTGCCGGCAGCGTTTTATTTGTCAGCTACGAAATATGCCTGGCGCTGTCGCTGGGCTATGCCGCAACGCGATCGCAGGCTATTGAAGTGGGCATGGTCAATTACCTTTGGCCGAGCCTGACTATTGTGTTTGCTATCTTGTTCAACGGGCAGAAATCGACCCTGTGGGTGATCCCCGGCTTAGCCATCTCATTGCTGGGCGTATGCTGGGTATTGGGCGGTGAACAGGGTTTACATCTCGATGAAATAACCCGCAACATCGTTTCCAGCCCGCTGAGCTACGCGCTGGCGTTTGCCGGGGCATTTATCTGGGCCGCCTACTGCACGGTCACCAGCAAATTTGCGAAAGGACAAAACGGCATTACCCTGTTTGTTTTGCTGACCGCGCTGAGCCTGTGGGTGAAATATTTCCTGAGCGATCAGCCCGAGATGGTGTTCACGCTTCCGGTGGTCGTGAAACTCGTCATGTGCGGTATCGCGCTTGGGTTTGGATACGCCGCATGGAATATTGGCATCCTTCACGGTAACGTCACGGTACTCGCTGCCGTATCCTATTTTACCCCTGTCCTCTCCGCCGCGCTTGCCGCCGCAGTGCTGAGTTCGCCCCTCTCATTCTCGTTCTGGCAAGGCGCGCTGATGGTCTGCGCCGGGTCGTTGCTCTGCTGGTACGCAACAAGAAAATAATGCTTCTCTAACGGCCGGGCGAATTTTAGCCCGGCAACATAATTAACATAAATTTAAAGTGTGATCGCTCCTCGGAATATTTATCATAATTATCGCATTTCCGTTTAAATTCGGTTTATATTTACCGTCTTCTGTAAACGGCCGAAAAGATAATTGACACAAACTGACAACACCATGAAATTAATTAACTGCGAATATTAACGTCATGGATAGCATTAAATGCAATAATTCATTTCTGACGTGTTCATGGCAATATTCGCAATATACGTCGTGATTTACCCCTAACCTACTGTTCTTAAGTCAAAACAATAATAATAACCCCCTCAAAGCATCGACAATACCGAAATCTAACGCAATAGACTAAAACACGCAGAAATTATAGCGATAGCAATAGTCCCGCAGAATACACAATTATCAATCGTATGAAATTCGGTCGCATTGTTTGAATAATCGCCTTTTTGCACGATCGAGATCACACTAATTGAAATTATCTCTAATATTTTGAAACTTATTATTGAAATAAGACTACGAGATTTTTAAAAATAGCATGCCATTGACGAACAGCCTCGTTTAGAAATCGTTTACAGTGGTTCAGGAAATACTCAAAAAAAATTATAAGGAACATTTAAGATGAAACTTAAATTAGTTGCAGTGGCAGTCACTTCCATGCTGGCAGCAGGCGTTGTTAACGCTGCCGAAATTTACAACAAAGACGGTAACAAGCTGGATCTGTACGGTAAAGTAACAGGTCTGCACTATTTCTCTGATGACGCTGGCGCAGATGGCGATAAAACCTACATGCGTATCGGCTTCAAGGGCGAAACCCAGGTTAACGACCAGCTGTCCGGCTACGGCCAGTGGGAATACCAGATTCAGGGTAACAAAGACGAAGGCGACAACCAGTCCTGGACCCGTGTGGCGTTTGCCGGTCTGAAGTTTGCTGAAGCAGGCTCCTTTGATTACGGTCGTAACTACGGCGTAATTTACGACGTGACCTCCTGGACCGACGTTCTGCCAGAATTCGGCGGCGACACCTACGGTGCCGACAACTTCCTGCAGTCTCGTGCAAACGGCGTTGCGACCTACCGTAACCAGGACTTCTTTGGTCTGGTTGACGGCCTGAACTTTGCTCTGCAGTATCAGGGCAAAAACGGCAGCGTAAGCGGTGAAAACACCAGCGGTCGCAGCCTGCTGAACCAGAACGGCGACGGTTACGGCGCGTCCCTGACTTACGATCTGGGTGAAGGCTTCAGCGTGGGTGGCGCAATGTCCTCTTCACGTCGTACCGCTGACCAGAATGCGGCTGGCGTATACGGTGAAGGCGACCGCGCTGAAGTGTACAGCGGTGGTGTGAAATACGACGCGAACAACATTTACCTTGCTGCACAGTATTCTCAGACCTATAACGCAACCCGCTTCGGTACCTCTAACGGTAATCGCAGCGACATCTACGGTTTTGCAAACAAGGCGCAAAACTTCGAAGTTGTGGCTCAGTATCAGTTCGACTTTGGCCTGCGCCCATCCATTGCTTACCTGCAGTCTAAAGGTAAAGACATCGAGAACTTCGGCGACCAGGATCTGGTTAAATACATCGATGTTGGCACGACCTACTATTTTAACAAAAACATGTCCACCTACGTGGATTACAAAATCAACCTGCTCGACGACAACCAGTTCACTCGCCAGGCAGGCATCGGTACCGACAACATCGTTGCGCTGGGTCTGACCTACCAGTTCTAAATCTTGTCTGTACAAAAGCCAGCTGAATAAGCTGGCTTTTTTTTATCCGTCACTTTTACCCGGCTGACGGCTCCCCGCTCGCCGCCCGACGCAGCCAGTTTTGCAGCAGCTTACCGTCCTCGGTCATCTCCGAATCCGAACGCACGCAGAGGTGATAGTCGCGCCCGTCATCGATGGGTAAGTCAAATATCTTCACCAGCTCGCCGCTCTCAAGATAAGGCGCGATCAGCGGCTCGCGCATCAGCGCGCAGCCCAGCCCGGCCTGCACGCCCGCCAGCGTTAACAGCCCGTCTTCAAACAGGGGGCCGCTGCGTCGAAGAGGACGTTTTACCCCCTGCAGCAGAAACCACTGCGGCCACGTGGTGCGCTCCTCATCATGCAGCAGCGGCATTTGCAGCAGTTGCTCAGGCGTGTCGATATGGCCATGAATGCGCAAAAACGCGCGGCTGCACACCGGCACCATCTGTCCGGAAATCAGCTTTTCGCTCTGATAGCCCGCCCACTGGCCGTTACCAAAACGAATCGACATATCCGACGCATCGCTCAGATAGTTACGATGGTTGGCATACACTACGTTGATCTCGGTCTGCGGATTGGCACGCATAAAATCAGGCAGACGCGGGATAAACCACCCCATGCCAAAAAGCGGGATCAGGCTGATGGTGACCTGACGCGTTTGCGCCTGCCCGGCCAGATGCTCCGTTGCCTGGCGCAGCACGTTAAACGCCGCACGGATCGAACGGTAATATTCCCGTCCGTGCTGGCTCAGCACCAGCCTGCGCCCCTGACGCGCCGTCAGCGGCATTTGCAGATACCCTTCGAGCACCTTGAGCTGATGGCTGACCGCCGACGGTGAGATATCCAGCTCCTGCGCGGCCAGCGTGACGCTGCCCAGCCGGGCGATGGCCTCAAAGGCACGGACAGCCCGAAGCGGCGGATCGTTTGCCAGGCGACTGTCTGCATACGCAGGCAAACCCGCCGATTGTTCTGTTTTATTCATATGTTGATTTCTTTAGGCTTTTCACCAGAGAGCGCGATTACATTATCTTTATATAAATCATTAAGATAAAACAATAGCGGTTTATCATAAGAAATAATATATGTGTATTTTACAATTAAATTCATTTATCGGATGGTAGCCGCAGAAAGAAGACTTTGCGGGAACAGACGTTGGATACACTCATACAACAACTGATCAACGGTGTGATGCTGGGCAGCATTTACGCGCTGATCGCGCTGGGCTATACCATGGTGTATGGCATCTTGCGCATTATTAACTTTGCTCACGGCGATATTCTGATGGTCGGTGCGCTCACCACCCTTTCCGCCATTAACGCCCTGAACGCCACCTTTCCTCACATGCCGCTGCTGTTGCAGCTTGGCGTTGCCCTGGCGATTGCCATGGCCGTTTGCGCCCTGCTGGCAATGGCCGTGGAGCGCTTTGCCTACCGTCGACTGCGCAACGCCCCGCGCCTGGCACCGCTTATCTCGGGTATCGGTGTTTCGGTCCTGCTGCAAACCGTGGCGATGATTATCTGGACGCGCAATCCGCTGATGTTCCCGCAGATCCTGCCCATGGAACCGATCGCCGTGACGTCGGGAAGTGAAATGCATCCCCCTGCGATTGTGACCGTCACCGGCATTGTTACCGTGGCGCTGGCGCTTGCGGTGATGACGGGGCTATGGCTGCTGGTGGAATACACCCGCCTGGGGCGCGGCATGCGCGCCGTGGCGGAAAACCCACGCGTTGCCACGCTGATGGGGGTTAACCCCAATGCCATTATTACCCTGACGTTCGCCATTGGCGGCGTGTTCGCCGCG
This sequence comes from Enterobacter sp. 302C9, assembly GCF_034106085.1. NCBI lineage: Bacteria > Pseudomonadati > Pseudomonadota > Gammaproteobacteria > Enterobacterales > Enterobacteriaceae > Enterobacter > Enterobacter sp. 302C9. Next base: position 83,947 of record NZ_JAWNBW010000006.1, on the reverse strand, counting down.
CTGGCAGGCGTCATGATGGCCAGCAACTACGGCAACGCCAGCTTCTCGATGGGCTTTTTGCCCGGGATAAAAGCCTTTACCGCCGCCGTGCTAGGGGGCATTGGCAACATTCGTGGCGCAATGATTGGCGGGATCCTGCTCGGCATTATCGAAGCGCTGGGCGCAGGTTACCTGGGTGAACTGACCCACGGCGTCTTCGGCAGCAACTATCAGGACGTTTTTGCCTTCATGGTTCTGATTCTGGTGCTGGTCTTCCGTCCGGCAGGCCTGCTGGGCGAGCGCGTAGCGCACAGGGCGTGAGGGAAACAATGACAACGCTTCAACTACAAACCCCGGCGGCGACGCGCAAATTCTGGTCAGGCATGAGCTTGTTCTGCCTCGCGCTGCTGGTTGCGCCCGTGGTGGCCACGCAGCTTGGCGGCAACTACTGGGTGCGCGTTATCGACTTCGCCCTGCTCTACATCATGCTGGCGCTGGGGCTTAACATTGTGGTGGGCTATACCGGCCTGCTGGATATGGGGTTTATCGCCTTTTACGCGGTCGGCGCCTACCTCGCAGCACTGATGGCCTCGCCACACCTGCTTGAGGTTTTCCCGATCCTCAATGTCTGGTTCCCGGACGGGCTGCACACCTCATATCTGCTGATTATTCCGCTGGCGGCGCTCGTCGCTGCGGTCTGCGGCATTTTACTGGGTGCTCCCACGCTGAAGCTGCGCGGGGACTACCTGGCGATAGTGACCCTCGGCTTTGGCGAAATCATCCGCATCCTGATGCGCAACCTCGACCGTCCGGTGAACATCACCAACGGTGCAAAGGGCATTACCGGGGTGGATACGCTGAATCTGTTCGGCCTGAAGTTCAGCGGCGTATACCACTGGTTTGGTTTCAAAGTGCCCGCCCTGTGGCTGTGGTACTACCTGCTGATGCTGGTGATTGTGGCGATTATTTTTGTCTGCCTGCGCCTGCAGCATTCCCGTATTGGCCGCGCCTGGCACGCCATCCGTGAAGATGAGGATGTGGCCCGCGCGATGGGCATCAACGTGCGTAACTATAAGCTGCTGGCCTTTGCGATGGGTGCCTCTTTTGGCGGCGTGGCGGGTGCCCTGTTCGGCGCGTTCCAGGGCTTTGTCTCCCCGGAATCCTTCACGTTACAGGAATCCATTGCCGTACTGGCGATGGTGGTGCTGGGCGGGATGGGACACATTCCGGGCGTGATCCTCGGCGCGATACTGCTTACCGCCCTGCCGGAACTGTTGCGCAGTCAGGCAGCTCCGGTTCAGCAGGCGCTGTTCGGTACGGTACTGATTGACCCGGAAGTGCTGCGTCAGCTGTTCTACGGCCTGGCGCTGGTGCTGGTCATGCTGGTGCGTCCTGCCGGGATCTGGCCGGTACGCCACAAGGAGGTGAATACATGAGTCTGTTAACCGTACGCAACATGTCCAAACGCTTCGGCGGGCTTACCGCCGTGGATGACGTTTCGATCGCCGTGAACAAGGGCGAGATCTACGGCCTGATTGGTCCTAACGGGGCGGGAAAAACCACCTGTTTTAACCTGATCACCGGGCTTTATCCGGCGGACAGCGGTGAATTTTCCATTGCAGATAAGCCCTATTTCCCAAAGCACATTGAGAAAGTCACCGCCGCCGGGATCGCGCGCACCTTCCAGAACGTGCGCCTCTTTAACGACATGTCGGTGCTGGAAAACGTGATGGTGGGCCGCCACGTGCGCACCCGCAACGGCCTGTGGGCCGCGCTGTGCCGTCACAAACGCGCTCGCGAAGAAGAGAAACAGACCCGGGAGCTGGCCTGGCACTGGCTGGAGTACACCGGCATTGCGAAGTTCGCCCACTACCGCGCCTGCGATCTGGCGTATGGCCATCAGCGACGTCTGGAGATTGCCCGCGCGCTGGCAACGGATCCGCTGCTGCTGGCGCTGGACGAACCCGCCGCCGGGATGAACGCTGCTGAAAAAGTGGCGCTCGGCGAGCTGCTTATCCGCCTTCGCGATGACGGCAAAACCCTGCTGATGATTGAACATGACGTCAAGCTGGTGATGGGCATCTGCGATCGCCTGACGGTGCTTGATTACGGCAAAACGCTCGCCAGCGGCACGCCGGAGAGCGTGCGTCGCGACCCGGCGGTGATCGCCGCCTGGCTTGGAGGCAACGCCCATGTCTGAATTACTGAAGGTGGAACGTCTGGACGTGCATTACGGCGGCATTCAGGCCGTACGCGATGTCTCTTTTACCCTGCGCGAGGGCGAACAGGCTACGCTGATCGGCGCTAACGGCGCGGGGAAAAGCTCCACCGTGCGCGCCATTACCGGGCTGGAAAGCTTTAGCGGCCGTATTGAATTCAACGGTAAAGCGGTGCGTAAGCACAGGCCCGAAACCCTGCTCCGTGACGGTCTGGTGATGGTCCCGGAAGGCCGGGGGATCTTCTCCCGAATGACGGTGCTGGAAAACCTGCAGATGGGCGCCTGGCTCAGGCGTGACACTGTCACCGTTAAGCGTGAGATGAACGAGACCTTCGAGCGCTTCCCGCGCCTGGGAGAACGCCAGCATCAGCTCGCTGGCCTGCTGTCCGGCGGTGAGCAACAGCTGCTGGCCCTTAACCGCGCCCTGCTCAGCCGCCCGCGCCTGCTGATCCTCGACGAACCCTCGATGGGCCTCGCCCCGAAGATGGTAGAAAACATTTTTGCCGTCATTGCCGGCCTGCGCGAGCGCGGCGTTGCCCTGCTGCTCATCGAACAAAACGCCCGTCTCGCGCTGGAGGTGACCGACAGCGCGTGGGTGATGGACAGCGGCAGCATTGTTCATCATGGCGAATCGAAAGCGCTGCTCAATGACGACCAGATTGCACAGATTTATTTGGGCGAAATGCCCGTTTAACAACACCAGCCAACATCAGGGAAATACAATGAAAACAGTAAAAATCAGTGCGCTTAGCGCCGCTATCCTCCTCGGCAGCTTTGCCTCGACGGCCGCGTGGGCAGCCGACGGTGAAACCGTGGTTATCGGCCTGGCAGGCCCGCTCACCGGCCCGTCTGCCCGTATCGGTAAGGATCTGGAGAACGGCGCGCAGCTGGCCATTGACGACATTAACAAGCAGCACCCGACCATCGGTGGCAAAGCGGTGACCTTCAAACTGCAGTCCGAAGACGATCAGTCCGACCCGCGCACCGCCGTGGCCGTGGCGCAGCGTCTGGTGGATAGCGGCGTGGCGGGCGTTGTCGGTCACTGGAACACCGGTACCAGCATTCCTGCCGCACGTATCTATCACGATGCGGGCATCGCACAGGTGGCACCGGTCGCGACCGGTCACGCCTATACCAGGCAGGGTTTTGATACCAGCTTCCGCGTGATGGGCCACGACGACGACGGCGGTCAGTTTGCCGGTCAGTACGCGGTCAATACGCTGAAAGCCAAACGCATTGCGGTGATCGACGACCGTACCGCCTTTGGTCAGGGACTGGCGGACCAGTTCATTAAATCCCTTGAAGCGCAGGGCGTGAAGGTTGTCGATCGTCAGTACGTGGATGACAAAACGGTGGACTTCAGCGCCGTGCTGACCGCCATCCGGAGTAAAAACGCCGATCTGATCTTCTTCGGCGGCGTCGACAGCCAGGCCGCACCGCTGGCGCGTCGTATCAAACAGCTGGGCATGAACGCCACCCTGATGGGCGCAGGCGGATTTGTCAGCCAGACCTTCCTGCAGCTGGCGCAGAAAGAAGGCGAAGGCGTGGTGGCGCTGGAGCCGGGTCTGCCCGTTGACCAGATGCCGGGTGGAAAGGCATTCGAACAGGCCTATCAGTCCCGCTACCACACCCATATCGAACTGCACGCCCCGTTCGCCTATGACGCCACCCGCGTGCTGGTTGCGGCGATGGAAAAAGCAGACTCCGTTGAGCCGTCCGACTATCTGCCCGCCCTGCGCGCCATCAGCTACTCCGGCGTCACCGGCCAGATCGCGTTTGATAAAGAAGGTAACCTGAAATCGCCGTCGTTCACCGTTTACAAAGTTGTCGACGGCAAATGGCAGCCGCAGACCGTGCTGGGTGGCGCAAAAGCGAAGTAACGCAGCGAGGGCAATGTGATGAGTGATAATAACGAGCTGGGCATTCTCGCCCGCCGCAAAATTGAAGCAGAAATTATTAAGCCAATTTATGAAATCCTGGTGCGCGAGATAGGGAAATCCCGCGCCCAGGCGGTCATTGGCGAGGCCATTGAGCAGGCCGCGATTGACGCTGGCAAAGCGTTTGCCAGGAAAGAACCCAACGGCGCGGACGTCAAGAGCTTCATCGCCCTGCAGTATCTGTGGGAGAAAGATAACGCCCTGGACGTGAAGGTGATCGACGCCGACGACCAGCAGTACAACTACAACGTAACCCGCTGTCGCTACGCGGAGATGTATCACGAAATGGGGCTGGGCGAGATTGGTCATCTGCTCTCCTGCGCGCGCGATGAAAAATTCATCGTTGGCTATGCGCCTGACGTGAAGCTGACCCGCACGACCACCATCATGCAGGGCGGTTCGTGCTGTGATTTCCGCTACCGCAGCAGTAAGGACAAAACATGATCCGCGTCAACGCCGAACGGCTGTGGTCAACGCTAGAGATGATGGCGCAGATCGGCGGCACGCCCGCCGGCGGCGTGACCCGCCTGGCGCTGAGCGAGGAAGACCGGATTGCCCGTAACCTGCTGCGCGACTGGGCGCTGGACGCGGGTTTCACCTGCGAGGTCGACAGCATGGGCAATATGTTTATCCGTCGCGCGGGGAAAAACCCGCAGCTTGCCCCGGTCATGACGGGTTCACATTTGGATACCCAGCCGCTGGGCGGTAACTACGACGGTGTTTACGGCGTGCTGGCCGGGCTGGAGCTACTGCGCACCCTTAACGATCATAACGTTGAGACCGAGCGTGACGTTGTGCTGGTGAACTGGACTAACGAAGAAGGCGCGCGCTTTGCGCCAGCTATGCTCTCTTCAGGGGTCTGGACGGGACAGTTTAGCGAAGCGTACGCCCATGCCCGCGCGGATAACGATGGCATCACCGTGGGCGAAGCGCTGGATAGCATTGGCTACCGGGGTGAAACCCCTGCCCGCGCGTTTCAGGTTCACGCCTGCTACGAACTGCACATCGAACAGGGCCCGATCCTGGAAGATGAAGCCATTGATATCGGGTTAGTCCGCGCGGCAATGGGCCAGCGCTGGTTTACCCTGACGCTGGACGGATTCGCCGCCCACGCGGGCACGACGCCGATGCACAGCCGCCGCGACGCGCTGACCGCCTTCGCAGAGCTGGCGCTGAAGGTGGAAGAGATTGGCTACCGGCATGCGCCGGACGGACGCGCGACGATCGGTATGGCGAAGGTTACGCCAAACTCGCGCAACGTCGTGCCGTCTCGCGTGGAATGCAGCGTTGAGTTTCGCCATCCTATGCAGCAGGCGCTGGAAGCCATGGAAGCTGCGCTGCATAAGGTGGCTGAAAGCCTCAGCCTGCGCGGCGTCGCGGCTGCCGTTGAGCGTATTTTCGACTACGCGCCCATCGCGTTTGACGCCGAATGCCTGGCGCGTTCGGAGAAGGCCGTGGCGGAACTGGGCTATTCGTCGAAACCGATGGTCTCCGGTGCGGGACATGACGCCTGCTATGTCAGCAAAATGGCGCCCGCCAGCATGATCTTTATCCCCTGCGTGAAAGGCATCAGCCATAACGAAGCGGAAAGGATCCTGCCAGAGTGGGCGGAGAAAGGGGCGAACGTGTTATTGCATAGCGTCCTGTCCGCGTCCCTTGAGAGATAGAACGGTGCGAAAGCAGAGGACCTCTGCTTTCGCCAGAATCTACACGGCAACGCGTCGGCTGATTTCGACAACCCGATCGCTGGGAAGGTGATAGTGGTTGATGACGTGCGTGCAGTTGCGCTTCATGAACGCAAAGATGTGCCGTTGCCAGGCCGCCATCCCTGCCTCACCCTCGCCTGCCACAATGGTTTCATGCCCGACATACCAGGTGGCGTCATCCGTGGCGAAAAGCGCGTTAATCTCGCTGACACCCTGCAGCAAACGCGGGATGTCCGGATGTTCCATAAAGCCATACTGGGCCACGCCGTGCCAGTAGCCCGGCGCGCGCTGCTCTACCCTGATGCGTTGTTCTTCCCCCACGTAGGGCACATTCAGAATATCAATGGTAAGCGACAACACATCCTGCTGGAGCGCCCGGTTTCGCGCGACGTGCCAGCGCATGACCGGCGGGATATTGTTCTGCGTACGGGTCAAAAAGACGGCGGAGCCCGCCACTCTGGGCACCGTTTTTTGCTGAAGCTGGGCAAAGAACGCATCCACGCTGACGCCCTTCTCGCCCACCGATGCGGATACCGCCTTAATGCCGCGGTGCCAGATCAGCATCACCGTACAAATAGCGGCGGCCATCAGCAGCGGAATATAGCCGCCCTCCAGGACCTTAATCAGATTGGCAAACAAGAAGGTGGCATCAATCACCAGAAAACAGAGGGCAATCACCGCGCTGCTGGCGAGGCTCCAGCGCCACACTTCGCGCATTGCCACAAACAGCAGCCCCGTGGTCATCAGCATGGTTAACGACACGGCAATGCCGTACGCGGCGGCGAGCTTATCGGAGGATTTAAAGAACACCACCAGCCCGATGGTCACCCCCATCAGCAGCCAGTTGATTATCCCGATATAAATCTGGCCGTAGCTTTCCGCCGCCGTCTGCTTGATGCGCAATCGGGGTAACCAGCCAAGCTGTATGGCCTGGCGCGTCATGGAAAAAGCGCCGGTAATAATCGCCTGACTGGCGATGATCGTCGCCAGCGCGGCAAGAATGATGAGCGGAACCTGCAGCACCGGCGGACAGAGCGTATAGAAAAGGTTTTGTTTGCTGTCGGCACCGGCCAGAATCAGCGCTGACTGGCCGGCATAGTTGAGCAGCAGCGAAGGAAAGACGATGCCGTACCAGGCAAGCCAGATGGGCTTTTTGCCAAAATGCCCCATGTCTGCATACAGGGCCTCGGCCCCCGTCACGCAGAGAAAAACGCCGCCCAGGACCAGGAAACTGGTGTACCCGTTCGAAAACAAAAACGCGATGCCGTACGCAGGGTTGAGGGCCAGCAATACCGAGGGGTGTTGTACGATCCCCCGCACGCCCAGGGCAGCAATCGCCAAAAACCAAACCGCCATGACCGGGCCAAATATTTTCCCTATTCGCGCAGTGCCAAAAGGCTGAAGAAGAAACAGCCCCAGCAGAACCGCCACCGTCAGGGGTAATATGTACGGCTGAGATTCAGGAATGACCATCTCCAGCCCTTCAAGGGCAGAAAGCACGGAGATAGCCGGGGTTATCGCGCCGTCACCGTAAATTAAAGCGGCGCCGATAAGGGCGGAAAAAATAACCCAGCGCCCGCCTTTGCCTTTCTCCACCAGAAGCGACATTAAGGCCATGATGCCTCCCTCGCCATGATTATCAATTCGCATGGCGAAGGCGGCATATTTTATGGACGTTACCAGGATGAGTGTCCAGGTAATCAGGGAGAGCAGGCCCAGTATGACGCCGGGCGTAGGGTCATGCTCAGAGAGCGACAGCACCGTGCGGAAGGTATAAAGCGGGCTGGTGCCGATATCACCAAAAACTACGCCCAGCGCGCCCCCTGCAAGCAGGGTTAACCGGGAGAGCGGTTGGGACGGTTCACTGCTGTGGCGAGGGCTCATATTTTCCAGCAAGAGTCAGATAATCCTTTAAAAAACATAGCCCATCTGCCCCACCCGTGCCAACCGCGCGCCCTGTATTACTGCGGCTTGACCCTCGCCAGGCTGAACCAGATCCCCACTGCCAGCAACAGCAGCATTCCGCCCGCGCTGCCCAGCGCCACGCTGTGCGAGGTGATAAACGCGCTTTTCGCCGCCTCAATCACCGACTCCGCCAGCGTCGGGGTCAGATCCTGCGCCACCTTCATCGCCTCACCAATGGATGACGAGGCTTTATCTGCGAGCGAGGCGTTCAGCCCCTGCGGCAGGTCAATCGACGCCGAGAAGCTGCGGGTCAACAGCAGACCAAAGATGGCGATCCCCAGCCCGGCGCCCAGTTCATAGGACATGGTTTCAATGGCCCCCGCGGCGGCGGCTTTCTCTTTCGGCGCAGCGGCCATAATCGCCGAGGTCGAGGCCAGCAGCGCGCTGGCGGCGCTAAAGCCGAGCAGAACCATCAGGGCAGAAGCCAGCAGCTGCTGCGTGCTGAAATCAAGCATGGACAGGCCGCTAAAGCTGACGGCGCTGAGCCCCATTCCGCCAGCCGCGACGATGCGTAGCCCTAATCGCCCCACCAGCACGCCCGCGATCGGACCGCTAAACCCGCTCGCCACCATCAGCGGCAGCATGAACATTCCCGCTTCAAACGGCGTAAAGCCATGAACAAACTGCAGCTCCTGGGCCATCAGCAGCTCAAACCCGACCAGGGCAATCATGGCGGTCATCGCCATCACCACGCCGCTCAAAATGATGCGATGGCAGAACAGACGCATGTCGATCATCGGCACGCGGGCGCGGAGCTGAATACGCACGAAGATAAACAGCAGCACCGAGCCGGTAACCAGCGCGGACGCGACCACCCACGGCGACAGTGCGCCTTTGAGGGCTGTTTTTGCGCTGTAGACCAGCAGCAAAATCGCCACAATCAGCATAATGGCATGGCTGATATTCAGCGGCTGCTCCGGGCGTCCCTGCTGAGGAGGCACAAAACGCGCCGCCAGCGAAACCACCACCAGCACGATCGGTACGTTGATTAAAAACACCGAGCCCCAGTAGAAATGCTCGAGCAGCATACCGCCAATCAGCGGGCCAAACGCCGCGCCACCGGACCCCACCGCGGCCCAGACGCCGAGCGCAATATTACGATCCCGCGCGTTGATAAACAGCGTGCGGATCCCAGCCAGCGTAGCCGGAATAATCATCGCCGCGCCGATTGCCAGCGAGGCGCGCGCCGCAATCAGCCACCCTGCTGACGGGGCAAACGCTGCCGCCAGCGACGACAGGCCAAACAGCGTGCTGCCAATCATGAGCAGTCGTTTAAAGCCAATGCGGTCACCCAGGGCGCCCATCGGCAGCACCATTCCCGCCATCACCAGCGAGTAAATATCGATGATCCACAGCAATTCATTGCCGCTGGCGCCCAGCGTCATGCTCAATGTCGGCGCCGCCACGTGCAGCACCGTCGCGTCGATCGCCACCGGGATATACACCAGCACGATAATCACTAACGCTAACCACTGACGAAACATAAATTTCCTTTTCTTTTAAAACATGGACACATGTCCAGGATGCGATCCTACGTAAAGTTGAACACATGTCCAGCTTTTTGTTACACTCGTTTCATTCCCATTGAGAGTGAGTAAACATGCGATATCTGAGCAAGGATGAACGGCGGGAAGCCATCTTACAGGCCGCCATGCGCGTGGCGCTGGCTGAAGGACTGGCGGCAATGACGGTACGCCGTATTGCCGCCGAAGCCGGAGTCGCCACCGGCCAGGTGCATCATCATTTTACGTCCGGCGGCGAGCTAAAATCGCTGGCCTTCGTACGGCTAATTCGAGAGCTGCTGGATGCGGATGTCGCGGGTAAACAGGCCGGCTGGCGGGAGCAGCTTCATGCCATGCTCGGTAGCGATGACGGGAGGTTTGAGCCCTATATTCGCCTGTGGCGTGAAGCGCAGATCCTCGCCAGCCGCGATGCCGACATCAAAGGCGCCTATGTGATGACCATGGAGATGTGGCACCAGGAAACGGTGGCGCTTATCAAAGCGGGAACGGAGGCCGGGGCATTAAATCCGGGCGATCGGGCGGAAAATATTGCCTGGCGCTTGATTGGTCTGGTGTGCGGTCTTGACGGAATGTATATCTTAAACATGCCCGAAATGGACGAAGCCGCCTTTAATAACCATCTTGATAAATTAATCACGCTCGAGTTGTTTAATACGCCGTCTAAGCAGTGATGTTGCCGGGTAGCGGCGACGCCTTACCCGGCCTGCGCATTATTTCCCGGCCTGAGGATGTGTATCAAAGCCCGCCATTACCGCCGTCAGCTCCGCCAGTGAAAATCCGTGTTTTGCATCGTCAACGCCCAGCCCAAAGCGTTCCTGCATCAGCTGGTAAAGCGCCTCAGCATCCGGCAAATGGATCTGCTCTTCTACGTGACCGTTCTGCCAGTGGGTAAAGTTGAAGTTGGTTAGCGTCAGCTTGCCGCCGTCCGGCAGATGGCGACACATCAACAGATGATGACGGAAATGCGACTGCGGCCAGTGCGCCGACCAGAAATTCCCCATCACGTAATCGCTGAAATACTGCGTCGTCAGGTCAAACTGGTACATCGACTGCCAGTGCTCGTGGTGACGGAACTGCAGCACCCAGTCGTTCCCCTCGCTCAGCAGACGATACAGCCCGTGCGGCGTCTCCTGTTCTTCATTAGCGAGCAGTCGAATCGGCGCCGTCAGCGTCTGGCCGCCAAACCCCACATCGGCAATCCAGCGCTCACCGTTAAGCTCAACCAGCAGCAGACGGTGCGTGCGCGGAGGCATTTGCGGCGGATTCGCTAATACCACGCGCCCCAGCACGCTACGCACCGTAAACCCGACTTCACGCAATACGCGCTCGAACAGGCCGTTTTGCTCAAAGCAGTACCCTCCTCGATGTGCGGTGACCAGCTTGTCGACCAGACACCGATCGTCAAGCTGGATTTCGCGCGGTAGAACAACATCAATATTCTCAAAAGGGATCGCACAGTTGTGATGTAAATGCAGCGCGCGCAGGGTATCGATATCCACCCGCGTCGGTTGCACCCAGCCGATGCGGGCAAAATAGGCGGTCAGAAATGGGGACATGCATCAGTTTCCTTTGATTGAGATGTTCTGTTTATAAACTAATTTTACGCACCCACTTTGATTTACGTGCTTTTTCGTCATACTCATCGATATAGATGAGGAGATACTATGAGCCACTTTCGCCCCGTAGAATTACGTCATGCCAGCCGTCTGCTGAACCACGGCCCAACTGTGCTTATCACCAGTCGGGATGAAAGCCTCGACAGACGCAACGTGATGGCCGCCGCATGGTCAATGCCCGTTGAGTTTGAACCGCCGCGCATCGCAATAGTCGTGGATAAAAGTACCTGGTCACGCGAGCTGATTGAGCGCAGCGGGAAGTTTGGCATCGTTATCCCCGGCGTGGCGGCCGCCAACTGGACATACGCGGTCGGTAGCGTCAGCGGGCGCGATGAGGACAAATTTAACTGCTACGGGATCCCGGTCGTGAACGGTCCTGAACTTGGCCTGCCGGTGATTGAGGAAAAATGTCTGGCGTGGATGGAGTGTCGGTTATTACCCGTGACCTCAGCGGCAGAAAAATACGATACCCTGTTTGGTGAAGTGGTTTCAGCGGCAGCCGATGAACGCGCGTTTATCGCCGGGCGCTGGCAGTTTGACGGGGATAAGCTGAATACGCTGCATCATCTTGGTGCCGGGACGTTTGTCGCGAGCGGGAAGATGGTGAAGGCGCTGGATTGATTTACTTAATCATATCTTACTGAATTATAGTAAATTTCTATGGCATTTTATGTTTACCATTGCGTTTTAAAACGGAGGATATTTCCGGAGTTGCTGCATTAGCACTCTCGCGTTAAGGAAATATCAATGACATGGAATAAAGATGGCGCAATCTCGTATGCCAAATCACACGCCCAACCGAAGAGTACGGGTTATTGTGCTCACTACGTCACCGAAGCGATCAGAACGGGTGGAAGATTAAAAATCCCCAATACGCGTCTGGCAAAAGACATGGGGCGAACATTGGTCAATGCTGGATTCCGCCTGGTATACGCGATCAACCTCATGCCGGTGACATAGCCGTTATCCAGAATATTGCGGGCCACGATAGCGGGCACGTTTGCATATACGATGGTCAGCAGTGGATTAGCGATTTTGTACAACGCTCTCTGTATCCAGGACCGGCCTACCGAAACATACAGCCTCATTACGAACTGTTCAGGCATGACTAATGAAAACACTCTTCTATTTACTTTTCGCCCTGTCTCCGTTCGCTGTCGCAGATAACATTTATGCACCGGGCCAGGCGGCGCTTAAATTCAATCAATGGTATATCGCGCAGTTAGATCAGAACAAACCGCCCGTACTCAATCCGGACATTATGAATAATTACGTTGCCGCAGAGACTATCGCAGCAATTAAAGAAATGTACTCTGGCGACAGTAACGAAAAAGACATGCCAGATGCGGATATGTTTATCAAATCACAGGACTGGGATGAAGACTGGGATCAGATAACCGTCTTACATTCTGATTTTGATGCCGTTTGCACAAACGTCTATATCGCGTTTGGGAAGAAACAAGATCACGTTGTAGCAGATTGTCTCGTTCAGGAAAAAGGCGTATGGAAAGTTCGCTCGGCCACGCTGATTAAGTAACAACGTAATATGAAAGGAAACGCCCTCTGTCGCAGAGGAAAAAGCACATGGTAGCCCAACGACTACCATGTGCAGTTAATTAACTCTTCGCACGTCGTGAAATAATCTCATCCGCAACATTCCGCGGGGCTTCCGCAAAATGATGGAACTCCATCGTATACGTCGCGCGTCCCTGGGACATCGAGCGCAATGTCGTGGCATAACCAAACATCTCTGCCAGCGGCACGTCAGCGCGAATAATCTGGCTTCCGTACTGCTCTGCCATCCCCTGCACCATGCCGCGGCGGGAGGAGAGATCGCCCATAATGTTACCGGCGTACTCTTCCGGCGTTTCCACCTCCACGTGCATGATCGGCTCGAGAATCACCGGATCCGCCCTGCGGGCGCCCTCTTTGAAGCCGAGGATCGCCGCCATGCGGAACGCCATCTCAGACGAGTCGACGTCGTGATACGAGCCAAACGTCAGCGTCGCTTTGACATCAACGACCGGATAGCCCGCCAGCACGCCGCTGTTCATCGCTTCCCGCAGCCCTTTCTCAACAGACGGGATATACTCGCGCGGCACCACGCCGCCCTTGGTGGCATCTTCAAATTTAAAGCCACTCCCGGGCTCCAGCGGCTCCAGGCTCAGCACCACATGGCCGTACTGCCCTTTACCGCCGGACTGACGAACAAATTTACCTTCGATATCCTTCACCGTTTTACGCAGGGTTTCACGGTAGGTTACCTGTGGGCGGCCAATGTTCGCCTCAACGCCAAACTCACGCTTCATGCGGTCGACGATGATCTCAAGGTGTAGCTCACCCATCCCGGAGATAATGGTCTGGCCGGACTCTTCGTCAGTATGCAGGCGGAAAGACGGATCTTCCGCCGCCAGACGCTGCAGCGCGATCCCCATTTTCTCCTGATCGCCTTTGGTTTTCGGCTCGATCGCCAGCGAGATAACCGGGTCCGGGAACTCCATGCGTTCAAGCGTGATCACGGCATTCGGATCGGTGAGCGTGTCGCCGGTAGTCACATCCTTCAGCCCAACGCAGGCCGCAATGTCTCCGGCGCGCAGTTCGTCCACCTCGTGGCGATCGTTGGCATGCATCAGCACGATACGCCCGATGCGCTCTTTCTTCTCTTTCACCGGGTTGTACACCGCGTCGCCTTTGCGCAGCACGCCAGAGTACACGCGGATAAAGGTCAGTTGCCCAACGTACGGGTCACTCATCAGCTTGAACGCCAGGGCCGAGAACGGCTCATCATCGCTTGGATGACGCTCCGCGTGCTGCCCTTTTTCATCCACGCCATCAATGGCAGGCACGTCCAGCGGCGATGGCATGAGCTCAATGACCGCATCGAGCATGCGCTGCACGCCTTTATTTTTGAACGCGCTGCCGCACAGCATCGGCTGAATTTCACCCGAGATGGTGCGAATACGCAGCCCTTTGATAATTTCCGCTTCCGTCAGGTCGCCGGTTTCCAGGTATTTGTCCATCAGCTCGTCGCTGGCTTCCGCCGCCGCAGAGACCATTTTTTCCCGCCATTCCTGGGCGGTACTGACCAAATCGTCCGGCACGGGCGCATAGGTAAACACCATGCCCTGCGTCGCGTCGTCCCACAGAATGGTGCGCATCTTGATGAGATCCACCACGCCGGTGAAATGATCTTCTGCACCCACCGGGATGACAATCGGCACCGGATTGGCCTTCAGGCGCTCCTGCATCATCCGTACGACGCGGAAGAAATCGGCACCCGGACGGTCCATTTTGTTGACGAAGGCCAGACGCGGAACGTGATATTTATTGGCCTGACGCCAGACGGTTTCCGACTGCGGCTGCACGCCGCCCACGGAGTCATACACCATCACGGCGCCGTCGAGCACGCGCATGGAACGTTCCACCTCAATGGTGAAATCCACGTGCCCCGGGGTGTCAATGATGTTGATCCGGTGCGGCTCATAGCCTCTGTCCATACCCGGCCAGAAGCAGCTGACGGCCGCGGAGGTAATCGTGATCCCGCGCTCTTGCTCCTGCGCCATCCAGTCAGTGGTTGCCGCGCCATCGTGTACTTCACCCAGCTTGTGGCTCATCCCGGTGTAAAACAGGATGCGCTCAGTGGTGGTGGTTTTACCGGCATCGATATGCGCGGAGATACCGATGTTGCGATAACGTTCGAGAGGGATGGGTCGGGGCATGATATTTCCTTAGTCACTATGACTTGTCTGTGACGACCAGGATGGTCGTGCATTCGTTCGTTTGCTATAATAGTCCTATTGTACGAGTATTATCGAACTATTTTTTAACGGTTGACCTATTGTTGATATAGCTCAATCTGACGCCAAACGCAGGAAAACGATGATCCCAAACCACCCTGAAACTGAACAAATACTGCTGGAAAATGTGCTGTTTGCCCTCGGCAACCCGCTCCGGCTTGCGATCATTCGCCGTCTGGCCGATGGTAGCGAACTCAGCTGTAACGCGCTGCGCCCGGAGGATGTAGTGAAATCGACAATGACCCACCACTGGCGCGTACTGCGCGACAGCGGCGTTATCTGGCAGCGCCCGCAGGGGCGGGAGAACATGATTTCGTTGCGAAGAGAGGATCTGGATGCCCGTTTTCCAGGGCTGATGGAGATACTTTTACAAGCTAAATCATAAGGATATACCTATTATCCCCTGAAAAATGCCCCGTAAAGATGTAAGGGGCATAATGTCAGCAGAGGGGTTTATCTTACGTGCATACGATATTCAATCATTCCACTTTTCTTCGCAATCCAGTCGTACAATCGTTGCCCGCGATAGTTGGCTTCATGCGTATGCCAGTAAAGGTGACTGGCATGATGTTTTCTGGCTTCTCTCTGAACATATTCTATTAACTGTTTGCCAATGTGTTTGCCCCTTACGGCTTCGCAGACGTATAAATCTTCGAGGTAGCAGTAATCGCTCTCAGCCCATGTCGAACGGTGAAAAAGATAATGCGCAAAACCTACTACGTCTCCATTACATCGTGCCACCACGCAGAATAGCGGCTCAACGGGGCTGAAAAATCGTTGCCAGGTTCGTTCAGTAATGGTCCCGGACAGATCGACGTTGTAAAACGCCTGATATTTTCCCCATAGCGGCATCCAGCTTTCAAAATCACGTTCTTTAACTGCCTCAATTATCACGCTCGTATTATTCATATTGCCTCTTTGCTCACCCGTTTATTCGTTTCAGGAAGAGTGTATTCGCTGAATGGCACGTTTTGCCCCGCCAATTCTCGCCATCAAGGCAGACCAATTTTTCATCCTGCTGCGTGCACTATTGCTTTAGAATCAAGAGATACAGAGGGAAAGTGGACAACGTAATGTTTAAGCACGCGCAGCTAGAAACGGTTAAGACATGGATTTCCGACCCCGCTAACGGATCGCTACCGCTTCATGAAAGGATCCAGAGAGCAATACGGACGCTGATTCTGGAAGGAGTGCTATCTCACGGTAAGGCCCTTCCTGCTTCACGCGCGCTGGCGACGTCTCTCGGCGTTTCCCGGGACACCATTGAAGCGGCCTACTCCAGCCTGCATGCCGAAGGTTTTATTGAGAGACAAACAGGCAGAGGGAGCTTCGTCTCTTCCAGCGCGCGTTTTTTAAAACCCCGTCCTCGACAGCATCAGCCAACCGCTGAGATACGAAAAGCAAAACTCAGCGTCCGGGGAAAGACCGTTTATGAAAGCGGCGGGATCCGCGAGTTTTCTTCACCTCGCCCCCTTGCGCCCGGCATTCCTGAAACCCGCATGTTTCCCCTTCCGATCTGGGAGCGTCTTCAGCGACAGGTACTGAAGGAGTTTCAGCACCAGGCGTTAGAGCAAAGTCCACCCCAGGGTATAGAGCGCCTGCGACGGGCAATTGCGGAATATGTCAATCTTGAGCGCGGAACGCGTGCGAGGGCAGAACAGGTTATCGTTCTGACAAGTTCTCAACAGGCGCTTGCACTCTGTTCCCACGTGCTGATGGACGCCGGGGATGGCATTGTCATTGAAGATCCCTCCTATCAAGGGGCACACAAAGCGTTCAACGCTGCAGGGCTTCTCTGTATTCCGGTTCCTCTTGATGAAAAAGGCATCTCGGTTGACGGGCTTAATTCTCTGACCGAGCCTGCCAGGGCGATCTACCTTACGCCTTCTCATCAGTACCCCACCGGGGTGACGCTCTCTCTTGACCGACGACTGGCAGTTGTTAAATGGGCAAACCGTTACGGAGCCTGGATTATTGAGGATGACTATGACAGCGAGTTTCACTACGAAGGTAAGCCTATGGCCAGTCTTCAGGGGCTTGATACGTATAACCGGACAATTTATATCGGCACGTTCACTAAGTCTCTGTTCCCTGGGCTGCGAATTGCCTACATGATCGTTCCCTCAGAATTGACAGAGCCCTTTACCATGGCGAGGACATTAATGGATGGTCACACCGCCTCAATAACCCAGCTGACGCTGGCTAAATTTCTGGAGGGAGGCCATTTTGGCGCCTATGTTCGTAAGATGCGGAGTATTTATGTTGCTCGTCGCGACACGCTGGCAAGCATGATGGACGAATATCTCTCCGAATATGTTACCTGTGAAACGCCTGCGGGGGGAATGCAAATGCCTTGTCACCTGAAGCACGGCATATCCGAGAAAGAAATAGCCACCGCCGCCCGACGCGCGGGTGTTGATATACTTGGTCTTACCAATTTATATGCAGGTCCCCCCGCGTCCACCGGTTTTTTGATGGGATTTGCTGCTTACACGGAAAGGGAAATAGAAGACGCTGTAAAAAAACTGGCCGCAATTTTCCGTCATGTTTGATGCCGTCGACCAGTCAGCGGCGAATACTCATTCCGGGCGAGCAAGGCTATAAACAGGGATCCGCCGGGTTGTTTTGGTGAGCGTATCAAACACCTCGGCGTCGGACGTCGCGATCCTCATCCCCGTTTTGCGTAATCTCTGCACATCGGCCGCGATGCGCTGAATGCCAAACCAGAAAAGCCCGTCGAGTGCCGTCACCGACAGCCCGTTTTCCAGCGCCAGCCTGAGGCGTTCCTTCGGGGCTTTAACCTGCTGGGCAATTTGCCGGTAAGGCAGTTCATTGCATCCTTTCGCGTCACTGCGCTGGATACGCGTTTTCAGCTGATAGGTAAATTCGTCAGGTATTCCGTCGAGATCCCTTTTCAGGCTATAGACGCAGCCAAAGCGCTTGCCGTTAAACAGAACATTTTTCTGACTGAGCTGAAGCTCTTTTCTGACAACGTCTATCAGCTGGGGCGCACGGGTAAGGAGCAGCCTGAAGGGCAGCTCGAAGCTGGTGACGTAATCCACATTAAGCAACGCGAGGCGCAGCCGCTCCTCTGCACCGGACTGTTGCTCACGACACTCCTCCATCACCTCTGCCCACTGGCGCGTCAGGCGCTCCGGCTCGGCGGCTTCGGTAAGGAGATATTTTTCAATCTGATAATCAACTCTTCCGGTCATCGTGTGGTATCCCGTCGCTGTGGGTGCGGTAATTCTATACAGCGCGGTGAGTTTTATAAAGGACTGAACCGCAGCGGCACCCTGAAAATGTCGTTGCGATTCAGCATCCTGACGTTTCGGATCAGTGCGCCATTATCCAGCCCATCAGCAGCGTGGCGAAAATCACCGTCGACGCGCCGCCGATGCGGGTGGCGATCTGCGCGAACGGCATCAGCGACATCCGGTTAGACGCGGACAAAATGGCCACGTCCCCCGTTCCGCCCAGCCCGCTGTGGCAGCAGGTCACAATGGCCGCTTCCACAGGATACATATTCAGACGCGACGCGATAAAGTAGCCGCTCAGCGCCATCGCAATCACAACCGAACCGCATACCACCACGTATCCCACCGAGAAGACCGACACCACGCTTTCAAGCGGCACGTATAACATCCCGAGGCCGATCATCAGCGGCCAGACCAGCGCAGCCGAGACGAATTTATAGCAACTGTGCGCGCCCTGCTCCATTGAGGCCGGGATAACCCTGAAGTATTTACACAGGACGGCAATCAGGATCATCAGCACCGGGCCGGGAATGTGTACCAGTTTTTCAAACAATCCGCCGACGATGAAAAACGCGCACACCATCAGCAATCCACCCCCCATCAGATGAAAATCCGTCTGCTGCGTGCTTTGCGCCCCGGCAAAAAGGCTGGCGTCGTCTTTACTCCGCGTAAGCATGCCATTTCCCGAAAGCGCAGGGCGTTTCGCGCCGAGACGCGCCAGCGAGCCCGCACAAATAATGGCGAAGATATTCCCGACGACCGCAGCGGGTGCCAGCTGCGCAACGTAGACGTCCGGCGTCTGCCCCAGTATTGCCGAATAGGCCAGGGACAGCGGCAAAATCCCCTCGCCAATCCCGCCGCCGATGATGGGCACAATGATGAAGAAGAAGGTGTGGTAAGGCGTATAACCAAACAGTGAGCCCACAATGAGGCCGCTCAGCACGGCCATGCATGTTCCGGCCACCAGAGGAACAAACATGCGCATCATCCCCTGGATCAGCAGCACCCGGTTCATCCCCAGAATGCTGCCGACCACCAGGCAGGCGATGACGAAATAGAGCAGATTCGCCTCTTTCATCAGCAGATGCACGGTATCAAGGGTATGTTTCCCGAATACGCCAAAATAGACCAGCACGGAGGGGACCATCAGGCACAGGATCGCCGGGCCGCCGATATCTTTCAGCACCGGGATTTGACGCCCTACTTTGGCAAACGCGAAGCCGAGGGTCATGATGACCGCGAGTCCACCAATCATATTTTTTGGCAGCAGCCCTGCCCAGGCGGACGTCGCCACAATCGCGGCAATCCCGACGAACAGCATCAACGGGACCGTGCCCACCTCGGTATTGTTGAGCCCAAAGGCAAAACGCGAGGTCGACAGTTCAGAAGTCGGTACAGGATTATCTTTCATATAATCACCTGAATTTGTGTTCGGATAAACAGAGAAAGGAATAACTGAAACTATTCCTGATACGAATAAAAGTTTTTAAATATAAATAAAGACTTAGATGGCCTTTTCTAAAATCAGGCTCAACATGAAATTAGCACGGGCCTGCCGGGAGAAATGTGAACAATTCGGCTCTTTGCTTTTAAATAACTTAATTCAGCATTAAGTAACTAAAGTTATTTATGGCGACCATTGTCGCTTTCTTGCGTCTTATCAATATTTGATGAAAGCATTAGTTATCCAACTAAAGCAATCTTTTTGAAATTAATAAAAGCAGAGAGAGTGTGACCCTTGTCACTCCTGCCCTGCTTTCTAAGCGCTAGATTAGCGCTGCAATAAAACACATAAAATACCCTACAGGAAATACTATGCCTTCATTACTATTACAGTCACTGTTTCCGCTCGTCTTTATAATGTTACTTGGATGGCTAAGTGGAAAGCTGGGATATTCCCGGCGTGAAGATGCAAACGTTATGGCAACCGTGGTGATTCGTTTCGCCCTTCCTTTCCATCTTTTTATAGGCGCATTGCATACCGACCCGAATAAAATTAAGAACCTGACCTTTATGGCCGTTTTAGTTGTCGGTTTAATGGGGTCGTATTTACTGACGCTATTTATTTCACGCTGCGTTTTTCGCCACGATATCAAAACCAGCGCCATTCAGTCTCTGGTTTGCGCCTTTCCCGATATGGCCTACTTTGGCGCACCGGTCCTGGCGGTCTTGATTGGGCCGGAAGGATTTATCGGCGTGCTGATTGGCAATATTATTACCAGCGTTATCATGATCCCTCTGACTATCGTCCTGATTCGTATGGGTGATAAAAACGGTCAAGATGGCCTGGAGGCGCTGCACCCGGGCGCGATGATCGTACAAAACCTCATCAAGGCGGCGCGCAATCCTATCGTCTGGATCCCGGTCTCCGGCGTATTGCTCAGTCTGGCAGGCGTGCAAATTCCTTCTATTCTCAGCATGCCTATTGAGATGGTTGGAAAGGTTTCAGGCGGGCTGTCCCTGTTTGCCCTCGGCCTGTTGTTTTACGGTGAACGTCCAAAACTGAACGTGCAGACGTTTACCAACATCAGTATTAAAAACCTTATTCAGCCGGCAATGATGGCCGCCGCGGGGATCGCCTTTGGCCTGAGCCATACCTTACTGCAGCAGGTCGTCATTATTGGCGCAACGCCTTCCGCGATTGCCGCGGGGATGTTTGCCTTACGCAGCGATACCTATATTGATACCGCATCCTCTTCCATATTAATTGGCACTGCCGTCGGGGTCGTGACCGAAGGCATTATGATCTATTTTATTTCTTAATCTGCTTTATATAAAAAATTCAGGAGTTAACCATGTCCCGGAAAGAAGTTCTGTACACCCCCTATAACGGGGCCGTATTGCTGGAAAACCCGCTGTTAAATAAAGGGCTCGCATTTATTAAAGAAGAGCGTGACAATTTTAATCTGCATGGGTTATTGCCGCACAACGTTGAAACCATTGAAGAACAAACCGAGCGCGCCTGGGTGCAGTTCTGCCATTTTAAAAGCGATATTTCGCGTCATGTTTACCTGCGAAATATTCAGGACACCAATGAAACGCTCTTTTATAACCTCCTGCGTTCGCATCTCAAAGAGACGTTACCGATTATCTATACCCCGACGGTCGGTGAAGCCTGCGAGCATTTCTCCACGATTTATCGACGCGCGCGCGGCCTGTTTATTTCATGGCCGAATCGCCATCGTATTGATGAAATGCTGCAAAGCTTTTCGCGCAACGACGTTCGCGTGATTGTGGTGACGGACGGGGAACGTATTTTAGGGCTTGGCGATCAGGGCATCGGCGGAATGGGTATCCCAATTGGCAAGCTGTCGCTGTATACCGCCTGCGGCGGGATCCATCCGGCCTCTACCCTGCCGATAATGCTGGATGTCGGCACCAATAATCAGCAACACCTCGACGACCCGATGTACATGGGCTGGCGCCACCCGCGCATCAGCGACGACCAGTACGCTGAGTTTATGGATATGTTTGTCAGCACCGTTAAAGCGCGCTGGCCCAATGTGCTCCTGCAATTTGAGGACTTTGCGCAGAAAAACGCCACCAGGCTGCTTCAGCGCTACCGCGACCAGCTGTGCTGCTTCAATGATGATATCCAGGGCACGGCCGCCGTCACCGCCGGTACGCTGATGGCGGCGGCCCATGCTGCGGGCACGCGCATTCGCGACCAGCGCGTGGTCTTCCTGGGCAGCGGCTCTGCCGGATGCGGAATAGCTGAAAAAATTGTGGCGCTGATGGTGGATGACGGCCTGACCGAGCCGGAAGCGCGCAGCCGGATCTTTATGGTCGATCGCTTCGGCCTGCTGACCGACGACATGACCAACCTGCTCGATTTCCAGAAAAACCTGCTTACCGCGCGCGACGCCGTATGCAGCTGGCAGGTTGACGCGAAGAACATTTCCCTGCTGGACGTGGTGAAAAACGCGCATCCCACGGTGATGATCGGCGTTTCGGGCCAGCCGGGGCTGTTCAGCGAAGAGAT
Organism: Enterobacter sp. 302C9; assembly: GCF_034106085.1. Taxonomy (NCBI): domain Bacteria; kingdom Pseudomonadati; phylum Pseudomonadota; class Gammaproteobacteria; order Enterobacterales; family Enterobacteriaceae; genus Enterobacter; species Enterobacter sp. 302C9. The sequence goes on along the minus strand of NZ_JAWNBW010000006.1, from coordinate 61,967 downwards.
TGTCAAAGAGATGCATCGCCACTGTCCGCGCCCGATCATCATGCCGCTCTCGAACCCGACCTCACGGGCGGAAGCCCAGCCGCAGGATCTTATCGCCTGGACCCAGGGGGCGGCACTGGTGGCCACCGGCAGCCCGTTCGCCCCGGTATTCTGGGAGAATGAACACTACGAGATCGCCCAGTGTAACAACGCCTATATTTTCCCGGGCCTGGGGCTGGGCGTGCTGGCCTGCAACGCGCGCCGGGTGACGGAAGAGATGCTGATGGCAGCAAGCCGCAGCCTGGCCGCGCAGTCACCGCTGGTCACCACGGAAAAAGGCGGATTGCTGCCGCCGGTAGATCAGATTGAAACGGTTTCACGCCAGATTGCCGTCGCCGTCGCCCGGGCCGCGATTGAACAGGGCGTGGCTCCGGCGATAGATGATGAGACGCTGATGGCGCGTATTGAGAAGACCTGGTGGCAGGCGGACTATGCGCCATACCGCAGGTCTGCGCTGTAAGCCTCGATCCTGCCCTCACTGCACGGTGAGGGCAGAATCGCTGCCTCAGTGCTGGACGCCCGACCGGTCAGAAAGATCGGCGGCAGACAGGATGTCAGCCCTTGGTGCCACGCTCTTGCGGCGGGCATACCGGTCAGGCTGACCTTCAGGACGCGTTTTGAAGCGCCGGTGCAGCCACATATACTGTTCTGGCGCCATCCGTACCGCCTGTTCAATCGCCCTGTTCATCTGCGTCGCAACAGATTCTTTATCGCCCCCCTGCAGCGCCTCGCTGATATCCTCCAGAATAATCAGTTCGTAGCCGGTACCGTCCGCCCGGCGGCGCGGCACAAAGGGAATGACGGCAGGCTTAGCGCTTTTGACCAGCATATAGCTTCCAGCGGTCGTGGCGGCATCCGCAACCGCAAAGAACGGCACAAAGACGCTATTGGTTTTGCCATAGTCATGGTCCGGGGCGTACCACAAAATTTCATTCTGCTTCAGCGAGCGGATCATGCCCTTTAAATCATGACGATCGAGCATGGTTTTATTGGAGCGCAGGCGCCCGCGCGTCTGAAGCCAGTCCAGCAGCGCGTTATTATTCGGACGATACACCCCAATGCCGGGGTTGAGCATGCCAAAGATCCGCGCGCCCAGCTCAAGGGTGAGAAAATGCATGCCAACGAGCACCACGCCATTGCCCTTTGCCCGCGCCTTTTCCATGTGCTCATAACCCGTCACGGTAAAGCATTTCTTCACCCGCCACGCAGGCCAGAACCATGCCATCCCGGTTTCGATTACCCCCATTCCTACCGATTCAAAATTACGCTGCAGCAGTGACTCTCGCTCCGCCTTTTTCATCTCCGGAAAACAGAGTTCCAGGTTGCGGCGGGCAATCTCAACGCGGCGCGGAAGCAGGCGCATCGCCAGCCGTCCAAGGCCGTGGCCGATTCGGAACAGCAGCGGATAAGGGAGCAGCATGATGAGCCACAGCGCGGCGATGCCAGCCCAGCTTAGCCAGTAACGAGGGTGAAGAAAGGCGAGTGAAAAACGGGGTAATTTTGTCATGAGAAAATTATCCTTTAGCGTGTCTGTCCTTAACTGATTCTGTTTGAGATCTTTCCTAAGGATTGATGGGCTGTCAGCCAGAAACGTAAAGTGTAACGGATAAGATAAAACGCATTTTTATCGATTTTTGCGAAAAAGCGGGAAGACGAGGCGGGGAAAAACCGGGGAGAAGAGTTCCCCCCGGCAATTGCGCTTACATTGAATAGCCTGGCTTTTTGATTAATTCGTCCAGCTTCGGTCCTATTTCGGTATCCCAGACCTGCGCTTTCCAGTCCTCCTGGTTCACCTGATTCAACGCAACGGACACCGAGCTGTCTTTGCTGTTGAAATGGCGAATAATGACCTCAGCAATATCCTCGGCCAGTGCGGTTTTTTGTTCGTCGTTCATATCGCGGGGAAAACATTTGATATCTACGTGTGGCATATGCAGGCTTCCAGTTGTGAGTCAGGGCTCCACGTTACCAGATAATACCGTTGGCCTTTAACACCTTGTGCAGTTCCGGCAGCTGACATACGGTATCTGCGATGGCCGTCAGTTTCGGCGTATTGGCCGCAAACCAGTCATGGCGTGGCCCCCAGGTTCGCGCCACCGCGATATAAACATCCAGCAGCGTCAGCCGTTCACCCAGCGCAAACGGGGCGGCCTTGAGCTGAGTTTCGAACCACAAATAGAGAGATTTCCGGTATTCGATGCAGTTTTTCTGCAGCTGTTCAGGCGCATCCGGTGCCCAGCGTTCGGGATAGTCCGCATACGTAAACGTGGGATAGACGTTGGCCACAAACCAGATCAGCAAGCGCTGAAACTGCTGGCGTTCGGCCTGCCCCACGGGCGGCGCGAGATCGGGACATCTGTCGAGCACCATCAGGGCAATCGCCGCCGTTTCGGTCATGATGGCGCCATTTTCCAGCTCCAGCGTGGGTACCTGACACAGCGGGTTGAGCTTTTGCAGCAGCTCACGCTGCGGGCCGGGCTGGTCAAACCCGTCCACGTTGATAAATTGATAGGGGATATCGGCCAGGGTTAGCATCACTTCACCGATCGCCGAGCCCCAGCCGGGTACGCCATAGAGTTTAATCATGTTGCCTCCGCAGGGATGAAAACCCTAAGTGTATACCCGTCATACTTCAAGTTGCAGGTGCGTTGGCTGCACTCACTCACCCCAGTCACGTACTTGTGTACGCTCCCGGGGATTCGTTCCCTTGCCGCCTTCCTGCAACTCGAATTATTTTGGGTATAGAGCACCATTAGTAGGTTATCCCAGGCGGGTTGACCTCCGACTGCGCCACCGCTTCGCCCTGCTCGCCCCAGCGCGCCAGCACCTTCTGGTAATCTCCGCGCTTAATCGCGCCGTCCAGCGCGGCCTGCAGCGCGTACACCAGCTCATTGCCCTTTTTGGTGGTGGTCGCGACATAGGCTTTTTTCGGCCCTAAACCGACCACGCGGGTTTTGCCCGTGAGCGCAGCCTTATAGGCCGATACCGACTGCGGGCCGAAGAACACGTCAGCCCTGCCGGACTGAATATAGAGATTGCCCGAGGCATCGTCGTGGAGATAGACCGGCAGCGCAGGCGCCCTTCCCGCCTTTTTGTTCTCTTCGTTCCAGCCCAGCAGAATGCGCTCCTGATTCGTACCGGAGCCGACGATCACCTTTTTCCCGGCCAGATCTTCCGCGCTTTTGATTGACTGGATCTCGCTGGTGGATTTCACCGAAAACGCCAGCGAATCGACGCGGTAGGTCGCAAAATCAAATTTCTCTTTACGCTGTTCGGTCACCGCAATGTTCACCAGCGCCACGTCGTAGCGCCCGGAGGCGATCCCGAGCGGCCAGTCTTCCCACGCCGTCGGCACCAGCTTCAGCTTTAGCCCCAGGCTGCCCGCCAGCAGGCGGGCGATATCCGGGTCGCTGCCGATGCGCGTGCGGTTATCGCTGGCCAGCAGCGCCAGCGGCGGAGAATTCAGCGCCGAAACGGCGACCGTCAGCGTACCCGGCTCAACGAATTTGTAATTGGCGGGGATCTTCGCCACGGCCTGCCTATCCACCGTCACCGGCAGCGGCTGCTCGTTGGCTTTCAAATCAATGCTGGCGTGGCTCGCCGTTGTGAAGACCAGCCCCGCCAGAAGTCCATATTTCATTGGCACTCCTTACAAGACTTTGGAGAGAAACTGGCGCGTTCGCGCATGTGACGGACGGTTTAATACCTCGTCACTGCTTCCCTGCTCGACAATTTTTCCGTCGACCATAAACACCACCTGATCCGCCACTTCCCGGGCAAAGCCGATCTCGTGGGTCACTACCACCAGCGTGGTGCCGGACCGGGCCAGCTTTTTGATCACGTCTAACACTTCCCCCACCAGCTCCGGATCGAGCGCCGAGGTGGGCTCATCAAACAGCATCACGCGGGGACGCAGCGCCAGCGCGCGGGCAATGGCAATACGCTGCTGCTGCCCGCCGGAGAGATGACGAGACCAGGCATCGGCTTTGTCCCGCAGCCCGACCACGTCCAGCAGGCTGTATGCCCTTTCCACCGCCTCTTTTTTGCTGAGCTTTTTATGCGCGATGGGTGCCTCAATCAGGTTTTCCAGCACCGTGAGGTGCGGAAACAAATTGAAGTTCTGAAACACGTAGCCCACGTTGACGCGCTGCTTGAGGATCTCCTTCTCCTTCAGCTCATACAGCCTGTCGCCCTCACGGCGATAGCCGATGTAGTCTCCGTCGATCTGAATAAAACCTTCATCGACGCGCTCCAGGTGATTAATGGTGCGCAGCAGCGTCGATTTACCGGAGCCGGACGGCCCGAGGATCACCGTCACGGACCCGGGCGGGATCTCAAGCGAAACGTTATCGAGCGCCTTATGGCGACCGAAATACTTGCTGACGCCGGTAATCGAAATATGTCCTTCAGGAGAGGCTTGCATGGACGGGCTCCTGTGCTGGCGTGGTGGTGACAGAACGGGTGCGACGAGCGGCACGGTTCTGGTTAACGGCAGAGCGGCGTTCGCTGCGGGCAAGCGCGCGCTCGACGCCATACTGGATAGCGGACAGGACGGTGGTGATCGCCAGGTACCAGGCGGCACCGACCATCAGCAGCGGGATCACTTCCTGCGTGCGGTTGTAGATCATCTGGATGGTATAGAACAGCTCCGGCATCGCCAGGACGTATACCATCGCCGTACCCTTGGCGAGGCTGATGATTTCATTGAATCCCGACGGCAGGATGGTGCGCAGCGCCTGCGGCAAAATGATGCGCACCGTGCGGCGCCAGGCCGGCAGACCGAGCGCGGCGGCGGCCTCATACTGGCCGTGATCGACCCCGAGGAATCCGCCGCGAACGATCTCGGCGGTATAGGCGCTTTGCACCAGGGTGAGCCCCACCACGGCGGTAGAAAACTGACCCAGCACGTTGATGGTTTCAAAGCTGCCCCAGGTGATGCCGGTGAACGGCACGCCGAGCGAAAGCGTGTCGTAGAGATAGGAGAAGTTGTAGAGAATGATCAGCACCACGATCAGCGGCAGCGACCGAAACAGCCAGATGTAGGCCCACGCCAGGCTGCTCAGCAGCCAGGATGAAGAGAGTCTCGCCAGCGCCAGCATGCCCCCAAGCACCACGCTCAGCGCGGTGCCGATCAGCGTCAGCAGCAGGGTCTGCCCGACACCTTCGAGGATCACCGGGTCAAAGAACCAGCGGGCAAACACCGTCCACTCCCAGCGCGGGTTAAAGGCCACGGACTGAATCACGACCGCCAGGACAAACAGCGCCACCGCGGCGCCGACGGCCCGCAGCGGATAACGCGCCGGGACCACCTTAATGGTTTCAACGTTGCTCATCGTCGTTCCTCATGCGGTTTTACTGAACGCTTCGCGTACCAGCGTTTTGGTGAAGCGCAGCCGACCGTCAAACGGCGGCTGGCTGTACTCTTCCGGATCGCGGTTCAGATCGAACTGCGCCTGATAGCCCTGGCTGAGATAGAGCCGTACCGCTTCCGGCTGGCGAAATCCGGTTGTCAGGTATATTTGGCTGTACCCTGCCAGCACCGCCCTGCGCTCAAGCTCCTGCACCACGCGCCCGGCAAGCCCCTGCTGACGCAGGGTTTTGTCCGTCCAGATGCGTTTGATTTCTGCGGTGCGTTCGTCGAAAGGTTTGTACGCGCCGGTGGCGATAATCTTCCCGTCGCGCTCCAGTACGATAAACAGCCCCTGCGGCGCTAAATACCACTCTGTAAGCTCAACTTCCGCGTCTTTGGAGAAGTAGTCTCCGTAGCGGGCGGCATATTCACCGAAAAGCCCTTCGATAATGGGCTGAAGCTCGGCGTCTTCCGGTGAAACATCACGAAATCGTTCGCTCATCACGCCTCCTTAATCGCCCAGGCCAGCCGGGTTCACTTCTGACTGAGGAATACGCTCAACGCCTTCCCCCCAGCGGTTCAGCACTTTGTCGTAGTCGCCGTTTTTGATCACGCCGTTCAGCGCGGTTTGCACCGGCTCAACCAGCCCGCTGCCTTTCTTCAGCGTAACCGCAATGTGCGCCGCCTTCGGCCAGCCGCCGTCGACGCTACCCACCAGTTTGGTTTTCCCGTTCAGCGCCGCTTTCCAGGCGCCAATCACGTTCGGGCCAAAGTAGGCATCCGCGCGTCCGGACTGCAGGGCCAGCGTTTGTGCCGCATCGTCTTTGGTGTAGATCGGGGTAAAGGGCTTCAGACCTTTCTTGAGGTTTTCGGCATTCCAGGCCAGCAGGATGGCCTCCTGGTTGGTGCCGGAGCCGACGATAATCCGCAGCCCGGCGATGTCTTCCGCCTTCTGCAGCGACTTGATCGGGCTGGTTGATTTCACGTAGAACCCGAGGGAATCTTTGCGGTAGGTGGCGAAATCAAACTTCTCTTTACGCTCTTTGGTGACGGTGATGTTGCTGATGGCCGCGTCATATTTTCCGGAAGCCACGCCCAGCGGCCAGTCTTCCCAGGAGGTTGGCACCACGTTTAGCTCCAGCCCGAGGCTGTCAGCGACCAGACGGGCGACGTCAACCTCGCTTCCCAGCAGCGTTTTGTTGTCGTCGGAAAACACCGTCAGCGGCGGTTGATTGAGGCCCGCCACCGCCACGGTAAATTTCCCCGGCACGGCAAAGCGATAGTCTTTCGGCAGCTGTGCCACCGCCTCGCTGTTTTTGACGGTATTAACCGGCGTTTTATTGGCCTCGATGCTGACGCCGGTGCCGTTAATATTCACATTCTCTGCCCAGACGGCAGGGGTAAAGGCCAGCGCGAGCGCCAGAATAAGCGTTGTTTTCTGCATAGCGGGGTTCTCTTTTATTGTTGTGTGTATTGGTTTTTAGGTTCGTCTAAGCCGAGGCTTTCGCGCAGCGTGGTGCCCGGGTAGTCGGTACGGAACAGGCCGCGCGCCTGTAAAACAGGCACCACCTGGTCAACAAAGCGCGGGAAGGTGTCCGGCGTACCGCCCTGAATGATGAAGCCGTCTGCGGCATAGCCTTCAAACCAGGCCTGCAGACCGTCGGCCACCTCTTCCGGCGTACCGGAAAAGCGCGGTCGCGGCGAGGCGGCTTCCAGCGCCACCTGACGCAGGGTTAAGCTGCGCTCGCGGGCGTTACGCTTGATTTCATCGGTGGTGCTGCGGAAGCTGTTTTTGCCTAAGTCGCCGATATCCGGGAACGGCTCGTCGAGCGGGTACTGGCTGAAATCGTGATGTTCGAAATAGCGTCCGAGGTAGTTGAGAGCATCGTTAATCGACACCAGCGCCGCCGTGGTTTGATACTGGTTTTCCACGTCATCGGCGTCTTTACCCACAATCACGCTGACGCCCTGGAAAATATGTAAATCTGACGCGCGGCGTCCGTTACTTTCCAGCTGCTGCTTCACGTCGCGATAAAACGCTTTTGCCTCATCGAGGGTCTCGTGATGGGTAAAAATGGCGTCGGCATGTTTCGCCGCCAGCTTTTTCCCGTCGTCCGACGCGCCCGCCTGAAAGACAATCGGCCGCCCCTGCGGCGTTCGACCAATATTCAGAGGACCGGCGACCTGGAAGAAATCACCGTGGTGGTCCAGGGTATGCAATTTTGCCGGGTCAAAAAACTGACCGCTCTCTTTGTTGCGCACAAAGGCGTCGCCTTCCCAGGAATCCCACAGCCCTTTCACCACGTCGAGATATTCATCCGCAATGCGATACCGCAGCGCGTGCTCGGGATGTTTTTCACGGGAAAAGTTCTTCGCTGACCCTTCCAGCGGCGAAGTCACCACGTTCCAGCCCGCGCGACCGTTGCTGAGGTGGTCGAGGCTGGCGAACTGGCGCGCCGTGGTGAAGGGCTCGCTGTAGGAGGTGGATAAGGTTCCCACCAGCCCCAGGCGCGAGGTGATGCTGGCGAGAGCGGATAACACCGTCAGCGGTTCAAAGCGATTTAAAAAATGCGGGATCGATTTCTCGTTGATATAGAGACCGTCGGCAACGAATAAAAAATCGAGTTTGCCCTCCTCCGCCTTTAACGCCGTCGCTTTGACGAAATCAAAATTGATGCTTGCATCGGCGACGGCCTCAGGGTGACGCCAGGCGGACATATTTCCGGATGCACCATGCAAAATGGTCCCGAGCCGCAGTTGACGATGTGCAGACATATTCACCTCTTAAGAATTAAACGTGTTGCAGGGCTTTTTCCGCAAGCTGTGCAAAATAGCGGGCAGCGGGCTCAATTAGGGCTTCATCCGGATTGAAGGCCGGATGGTGTAAACCGTACGGGCTGTTGCTGCCGATGCTGACAAACGCCCCCGGGATCTGCTGCAGATAGACCGCGAAATCTTCCCCACCCATATGCAGCTCGGCGTGCCGGGTTTCGTAGCCTGCTTCTCTGGCGACCGAGGTGGCGAAATCGGCCCAGCGCTCGTCGTTCACCAGCGCGGTGGGCCCGGCATACCAGGTGATATCAATCTGCGCGCTAAAGGCGCTGGCAAACCCGGCGGCGATTTCGCCCACGCGGGCTTTCACGTTCTGCTGCACTTCCGTGCGGTGGGTGCGCAGCGTGCCTTCCAGCTCGACGCTTTCCGGCAGCACGTTCCAGGTGTTACCGCCTGCAATGCGCGTCACGCTCAGCACCACCGAATCCAGCGTATTGACGTTGCGGCTGGCGACGCTTTGCAGCGCCGTCACCAGCTGGCTCGCCAGCACGATGGCGTCGTTGCCTTCGTGCGGACGTGCGGCGTGCGCGCCCTTACCGGTAATGCGGACCACAAAGCGATCGACGTTGGCATAAAACGGCCCGCCGCGGGTAGCGAACTCACCGACCGGCAGGCCGGGTTCGTTGTGCATGCCGAAGATGGCGCTGACGTCGCGCAGGGCGCCGGCCCGCACCATGCTCTTCGCACCGCCAAAGTTCTCTTCGGCAGGCTGAAACAGGATCCGCACCCGGCCGTTAAGCGAGGCTTCCCGCTCTTTCAGCTTTAACGCGGCGCCGAGGATCACGCTGGTGTGGATATCGTGTCCGCAGGCATGCATTACGCCTGCACGCTGTGAGCTAAACGGCACGCCGCTGCGCTCTTCAATCGGCAGGGCGTCGATATCCGCGCGCAGCGCAATCAGTTTGTTGCCCGAGCCGATTTCCGCCACCAGCCCGGTCGACAGGTCGTAAGGCTGCGGGGTGATCCCGGCATTCGTCAGCCACTGGCGCAGGCGCGTTGTGGTCTCCACTTCCTGGCCGGAAAGCTCCGGGTTCTGGTGCAGCTCGCGACGCCAGGCAATCAGCTGTTCGCCAAAGCTCATACGGTGACCTCCTTGTTAAGACGCGCCTCGGCAAGCAGGCGCAGCGACGCGACGCGCGTTGCCCCCTCCGCTACCGGCGTGTCGATGATAAATTCGTCAATGCCCCACTTTTCATGCAGGGCGTTAAGCTGTTCGAGCACCGACTCAGCCGTACCCGCCAGCAGCGACTGCGCCCGACGTGCAATGCGCACCGGCTCGCTGCCCGCCTGGCGCGCAAAGGCGTAGGCCTGCTCTTCGCTGGCCACGGTGACACGCTGGCCGTTTGCCAGCTCAACGCCCCACACTTCGACCTTCTGCGCCAGGGCTTCCGCTTCGGCCTGCGTCGGCGCAACAATCGCCTGTACCGCCACAATCACGTCCCGCGCGCTGTGCTTACGCCAGGTCGAAACCACCTCGCGCAGCAGGTCCGGGTCACCGTTCAGATGCGCGGCAAAGACAAAGTGCCAGCCGAGCCCGGCGGCCAGCAGCGCGCTATCGATACTCGCGCCCAGCAGGAAACCCTCAGCAGGCAGCGGCGGCAGCGGCGTGGCGCGAACGGCCTCTTCATGAGACTGATGCTCAGGACGGATCCAGCGATCGAGCTGGGCCAGCTGTTCGGCGAAGCTGCCCTTTTCCTCTTGATTCAGACCCTGCTGCAGCGCGCGGGTTGAGAGCGGCAGCCCGCCGGGGGCTTTTCCGACGCCGAGATCCACGCGGCCGGGCGCCAGCGCGGCCAGCACGTTGAAATTCTCGGCGACTTTATAAGGGCTGTAGTGCTGAAGCATCACGCCGCCGGATCCGACGCGGATGCGCGTGGTTTGCCCGAGGATCCAGGCAATCAGCAGCTCCGGCGAGGGGCTGGCAAGGTGGGGAGTGTTGTGGTGTTCGGCAATCCAGAAGCGGTGATAGCCCAGATTTTCTGCCTGCTGCGCCAGCGCCAGCGTACTCGCCAGTGCATCGGCAGCCGTTTCGTTTTCAGCGATGGGGCTTTTATCCAGAATGCTGATTCGCCATGACATGTTGCGTTCTCGTTTGACTTAACATGTCGACATTATTAAAGGCGCATTTCACCACTGAGAAACAATTAATTTACATTTAGTTTGCCGGAAATCAGATATATAAAACCATGCTAAGAATAAGACTTTAAGTCGGCAATCAGCGTTTTCCCCTGCCCGCGCCGGGTAATGCGGACGAAGCGAATATGTCCATACTGCGGGTTTTGCAGATCGGCTTCATAACGCGTGCGGTTGTTACGCCAGGTTTTCATCGTCCAGATGAGAATGGACTCTCTGCTGAAGAACGCGCGCCGGAAACTCTCTTTGTTCCCGGTGCCGGGCCAGAGCTCGCGCTTATGCCAGGCGCGTTTGACTGCCCTGGTGACCGCCTGCCAGAGGGTGCGGGCAAAGCCATAATCCACCCACACCACAACGTCGACATTACGCCATTTCACCGGCCGCGTGCGGTTATAGTTGCCGTCAAGCACCCAGTCTGGCGAAGCCTGTAGCGCCTGCTCCAGCTTTTCCTGAAACACATCGTCCGGCGTTCCCTGCCAGTCAGGTCGCCAGTAGAGTCTGTCCATCTCGATATAGGGAATAGCCAGTTCGGTCGCAATCTGCTTCGCCAGCGTGCTTTTTCCGCTCCCGCTGGTCCCGATGACGTTAATTTTCACCTCAGCCTCACTGTGTTATCGAAAACTGACCAAATGATAGCGTTTTCATCCTGTTAACGAAACGCTATTTCAGCATGGCAATTTTTCCAGAGAGACGATCTCCCTCTTTCAGTTTGGGTTATGTCATTTATTTGCAGCGACTCCAGAATATGCCCCTGAAAATATTTTCATTTTTATTACATTCGAGAACATTAGCAGATTAAAAATAATGAACAATGGGTATTTCAGGCAGTCATAATTTCAGAGAGAATATGCAGCAGAGCGTTATATAAAAATAAACACATTAGTCTTGCCGGAGCATTTTCCGGGCATTTTTTATTCTTGCACATCATCATGGAGTTACTCATGAGGCGTAACAGTCCCGTTACACAAAACGAGTATTTACTTAACGATGGTTCGACGTTAATGTCGACCACCGATACCAAAAGCCATATTACCTATGCTAATTCCGCTTTTATTGAAGCCAGCGGATATAAAGAAGAACATCTTCTGGGTGAGCCGCATAACCTCATCCGCCATCCCGACATGCCTGCCGAAGCGTTTGGCGACATGTGGTATACCCTGCAGCAGGGTGAGACCTGGACGGGGCTGGTGAAGAACCGTCGTCATAATGGCGACCACTACTGGGTGCGGGCTAACGTGACGCCGGTCTGGCAGGGTGGATCCCTGACGGGCTATATTTCCGTGCGAAATATACCCGCACGGGAAGAGATTGCGGCCAGTGAAAAACTGTATGCAAAAGTGCGTAATAACGAATTAAAACATTACCGCTTTTATAAAGGGTTACTGGTTCGGCGCGGTTTATTTTCGTTTATGTCGCTCTTTAAATGTCTTAGCACCAGTAAACGCATCCATCTGGGTATTGCGACGACGGCGTTACTCTCCTGCCTGGCGGTGTATTTATTCCCTGATAAACTTGTGCAGTCGGGAAGTCTGGCGCTGCTGTTTATTGCCCTGACCTATTATCTTCATGCGCAGATCGCCCGTCCGGTAAAATCTATTGTGCAACAGATGCAGCGCGTGGTTTCAGGACGTAAAACGGACTATTACCATTTTGACAGGATCGACGACATCGGGCTGATGATGCGTCTGGTAAATCAATCAGGCTTGAACCTCAATTCGCTGGTTGACGACGTCGGGGCGCAAATCAGCGGGATTGGCACCATCAGCCAGCAGGTCGCGAAAGAAGGTGCGGCGCTGCAGACGCGTTCAGAAGAGACCGCAGACTTCCTGCAGCAAACCGCGTCGGCGGTGGAAGAGATCGCCAGCGCGGTGGAGCAGACGGCAGAAACCGCGAAAGAAGCCACGGAGATGGCGGATCGCACCCGCGACAGCGCCCACCGCGGTGAAGCGATGATGAAAGAGACCATCGGTATGATGCAATCCGTGTCGCAGGATAACAGCCAGATCGTCGATATTATCAGCGTTATCGATCGTATCGCCTTCCAGACCAACATTCTTGCGCTGAATGCGGCCGTGGAAGCGGCGCGTGCAGGTGAAGCCGGGCGCGGTTTTGCCGTAGTGGCGGCCGAGGTGCGCAACCTTGCGCAGCACTCCGCGACGGCGGCGAAAGAGATCAAAGCGCTGATTGAGAAAAACGTCGCCAGCGTCAACGCAGGCGTGGAGAAGGTAGAACAAACCGAAACGCAGCTGACGGTTATGATCGACAACGTGCTGCGGGTCTCCTCCCTGATTAAGGAGATCGGCCACGCCACGCAGGAGCAAACCCAGGCGCTGACGCTCATCAACGCCTCTATCTCCCGTATCGGCGCAATGACCCACAACAATACGGGGATGGTGGATAACGTCACTCACGCGGCGAATCACCTGACGCAGCGCACCACGCGCCTGCAGCAGGCGATTGCCGTTTTTGGCGGTTAGCCGTTCGGATACTGCTCGTCGGTGACTTTTTCCAGCCATGCAACCGGGCTGCCGTTAACGGATTCGGCGATGGCAATATGCGTCATCGCCGTTTGCGCGCTTGCGCCGTGCCAGTGCTTTACGCCGGGTGGGATCCAGGCGATATCGCCCTGATTCAATATTTCCGCCGCTTTGCCCCACTCCTGTAACCAGCCGCGACCCTGCGTCACAATCAGCGTTTGCCCAAGGGGATGCGTATGCCACGCGGTGCGCGCGCCCGGCTCAAAGGTCACGGTTGCCCCGCCGACGCTGGCAGGTTCGCTCGCCTGAAATGGTGCGTCAATGCGGACGGTGCCGGTGAACCAGGCTTCCGGTCCTTTTGCTGAAGGTAATGATCCGCTGCGGATAATTTTCATCTTATGCTCCTCGTTTACTGTTGCGTTAACAGTAGCGCAAAGCAATCCGGAGCATTAGTGTGCATAATCAGATAGGAAATATGATTGAAATTCATAAATAGAGGCAATCGCGATGCTAAAAGATAATTTCAACGACCTGCTCTCTTTTATGGTGGTCGCCCGCGAGCGCAGCTTTACGCGCGCGGCGGCGCAGCTGGGCGTCTCGCAATCGGCGCTGAGTCATGCCATGCGCAAGCTTGAAGCGCGGCTCGACGTTCGCCTTTTAACCCGCACAACCCGCAGCGTTGTTCCCACCCAGGCGGGTGAGCAGCTCTTTACGCGCTTAAGCCCGCATTTGATGGAGATTGAGCAGGAGCTCACGGCGCTTCGCAGCGCACGCAACAAACCCGCAGGTTCTGTTCGCATCGTCGCCGGCGAGCATGCGATGGACGCCGTGCTCTGGCCGGTACTGAAGGCGTTTATGGTGCAGTATCCTGAGATTAACGTCGAAGTGACGGTAGATAACGGCCTGACGGATATCGTGGATGGCCGTTTCGACGCGGGAGTACGCCTGGGTGAACAGGTGGCAAAAGATATGATTGCGGTACGGATAGCGCCGGATATGCGCATGGCCGTGGTCGGTTCCAGGGATTATCTGGCTCGCTTTGGCGTGCCGCAGACGCCGGAGCAGCTTGCTGAACACCGCTGCATCAACATGCGCCTGCCCACGCGCGGCGGACTGTATCACTGGGAATTTGAACGCGACGGGCGCGAGCTTCGCGTTCGGGTTGAGGGGCAGCTTACGCTGAGCAGCCTGTCGCAGCGCATCGACGCCGCTGAGAATGGCCTCGGATTAGCCTACGTGCCGGAGGCGTCGGTTCTGGGGGCGCTTAATCACGGACGGCTCGTCAGGGTCCTTGAATCGTGGTGCCCTACTTTCGAGGGGTATCACCTTTATTATCCGAGCCGTCGCCAGCACACTACCGCTTTCAGGTTACTGTTAGATGCTCTCCAGCAGTCAAAATCTTGACCACCTGGTAATAATTAAGAAAATCTGATGATTAAATAATCAACCCGCCAAATGTTTTGTCTAAAAACTCATCACGATTCAGCGTGTTGTGATCGCCGTCTGCTCTGACCACACGATTTCCTTCGACGTGCATCACTTTCGGCACGGTTATATTTTGCGTCGCTTATGAATTGCAGGTAGGATGCCTCGCCATGTTTCGCCTTATCCATACGCAGAATGACTGGGAAGGCGACATGTGTTTGCGCAGAAGCAATCGTTTGTATTGCGCTCTGCCAGGCAGGACTATCACGATAATGGTTCAGACAGGCAAACAGGTAACTCAATGAAAACAAGCAATAAAAGCGCAGCCGATCATCATGCTGCTAAACGTCGCTGGTTGAACTCCCACGAAGAGGGCTACCACAAAGCGATGGGCAACCGTCAGGTTCAAATGATCGCCATCGGCGGCGCTATCGGAACGGGGCTGTTTTTAGGTGCGGGTGCGCGTCTGCAAATGGCTGGCCCGGCTCTCGCCCTGGTCTATCTGGTGTGCGGGATCTTCTCTTTCTTCATTCTTCGTGCGCTGGGCGAACTGGTACTGCATCGCCCTTCCAGCGGAAGCTTCGTCTCTTACGCCCGTGAATTCCTCGGTGAAAAAGCGGCCTACGTTGCGGGCTGGATGTACTTCGTCAACTGGGCGATGACCGGTATTGTCGATATCACCGCCGTTGCGCTGTATATGCACTACTGGGGCGCGTTTGGCGATGTGCCGCAGTGGGTCTTTGCGCTTGGCGCGCTGGCGATTGTCGGCACCATGAACATGATCGGCGTGAAGTGGTTCGCGGAGATGGAGTTCTGGTTTGCGCTGGTAAAAGTGCTGGCCATCGTGGTGTTCCTGGTCGTGGGTACCGTCTTCCTCGGCAGCGGCAAGCCGCTGGACGGCAATGCCACCGGCTTCCATCTGATAACCGATAACGGCGGATTCTTCCCGCACGGCCTGCTGCCTGCGCTGGTCCTGGTTCAGGGCGTGGTGTTCGCCTTCGCCTCTATCGAACTGGTGGGCACCGCAGCAGGTGAATGTAAAGATCCGCAGACCATGGTGCCAAAAGCCATTAACAGCGTGATCTGGCGTATCGGTCTGTTCTACGTCGGTTCCGTGGTGCTGCTGGTTCTGCTGCTCCCGTGGACTGCCTATCAGGCAGGTCAGAGTCCGTTTGTGACCTTCTTCTCTAAGCTGGGCGTGCCTTACGTTGGCAGCATCATGAACATCGTGGTCCTGACCGCGGCGCTCTCCAGCCTGAACTCCGGTCTTTACTCTACCGGTCGTATCCTGCGCTCCATGTCGATGGGCGGTTCTGCGCCGAAGTTCATGTCGAAGATGAGCAAGCAGCAGGTTCCCTATGCGGGGATTCTGGCAACGCTGGTGGTTTACGTTTTTGGCGTGTTCCTGAACTATCTGGTGCCGTCCCGCGTATTTGAGATCGTTCTGAACGTGGCTGCACTGGGGATTATCGCCTCCTGGGCCTTCATCGTGGTCTGCCAGATGCGTCTGCGCAAAGCGATCAAAGAAGGCAAAGCGGCTGATGTGAGCTTCAAGATGCCGGGCGCACCGGTGACCTCCTGGCTCACCCTGCTGTTCCTGTTCAGCGTGCTGGTGCTGATGGCGTTTGACTACCCGAACGGTACTTACACCATTGCGACCATTCCGCTGCTGGCGGTACTGCTGATTGCCGGCTGGTTTGGCGTGCGTAAGCGCGTTCACGAGATCCACAGCACCGCGCCGGTTCATCACGACGATGAAAAACACGACGCACCGCTGGTGGAAGAAACCTCGCGTTAAGCGTCCGTAAGCATCAAAAAGGGAAGGCAAATGCCTTCCCTTTTTTATTTACAGCGCGATACGAATGACGTCGTCAGGCTGGGTGGCTTCCTGCTGGCGAGTCGATTTTTGTTTCACCGTCACGTACAGGGTTTTGCCATCCGCAGAGAGCGCCAGGCTGTTCGGGTAGACCGGCGTGTCGAAGGTTTTTGTGACCTTATACGTTTTCGCGTCAATCACGCTCACCTTACCGGCTTCACGGTGCGTCACATAGGCTTCATTGCGGGCCGGGTTAAACAGGACCGCCAGTGACTCCGGCGCGGCGATTTTCTCGATCACGCTGCCGTCTTTCAGGTTCACCACCAGCACTTCCGGCTGTTTTGAATCGGTCAGGAACGCGCGCTGGCCGGCGGTATCGAGGCTGAGGTTCAGGTAGAAGTGCTCTTTACCGTCATCCTGCACCTTTTTGCGGCTCAGGATTTTATTGGTGGCCGTATCAATGGTTACCAGTTCGCCGTCCGCATTCGTGGTGTACAGACGTTTTGCCTGCGCATCCAGCGCCAGACCGGTGCTGTACGTACCGGTATTGGCAATGGTCTCTTTCAGCTTCAGCGTGGCGCCATCCACCACCCAAATCACGCTTTCTTTGCCGACACCGGTGATGTAAATCGTGTTGCTCGCGTCATCCGCCACCAGCTGGCGCGGCTGCAGCGGTTTGACGGTTTCACTGCGCTGGCGATTATCGAGCACCAGACGCCCTTTCACGTCGCCCGTTTTCGCATCGATGGCCGTCACCGCGCCGTTGATGGTGTTGCCAAACCACAGGGTTTGCGTCGCGCCGTCGAGCGTGGCGCCAAAGGGTTTGAGATCGCTATGAATCGCCTGCGTCACGTCCAGCGTGACCGGGTCAAGGCGATAGATAACTCCGCCCTTATCGGTTTTGCGGCTTTGCGAGGTCGCCACCCACAGCGCATTCTCCTGCTGGCTGACCGCCATTTCATACGCCCCTTTGCCCACCGCTTTACGCAGCACCTCTTCGGCGGCATGCACCTGGAACGTCCCGGCAAGCAGTAAAGTGGCAGACAGCAGTGACAGGCTCAGACGCGGCGAGCACAGATGACGTAAAGACATAACAATTCCTTTTCTGAAAAGAGGGGTTGGGCTGACATCACTTCCGGCAGGCAACGTCATGGCATTGCCTTTTGATAATGAGAATAGTAATCATTAATGAACTGAATGTGGAGTTTTTCTTTCGCGTCTCGCCTTTCATTAACGCAATGTGCGGTTATAGTTTTCAAAACATTTACAAAACCTTTAACATGTATGGACATGTTCCATTTGGTTCGTTTATACACCACAACCGGTTTTATTCATGAAAATCATTTCTGCCCGTAAGGCTTCTCTCCCGCTGCTGCTGGTTCCCGGTATTTTCGCGCCGCTAACTGCAATGAGCGCGGAGGAACAGACCATGATCGTCAGCGCCACGCCGCAAACCGTATCGGAACTGGATACCCCGGCCGCGGTCAGCGTCGTCAATGGCGATGACATGCGCCACGCCGCGCCGCGCATCAACCTGTCTGAATCTCTTGGCAGCGTCCCGGGACTGCAAATTCAGAACCGCCAGAACTATGCCCAGGATCTCCAGCTTTCAATGCGTGGGTATGGTGCCCGCTCAACGTTTGGCGTGCGCGGTATCCGTATGTATGTCGACGGTATCCCTGCCACTATGCCGGACGGACAGGGCCAGACCTCTAACATCGATCTCTCCAGCGTGGAGAGCGTTGAAGTGCTGCGCGGCCCCTTCTCTGCCCTTTACGGCAACGCCTCCGGCGGCGTGATTAACATCAACACCCAGACCGGGCAGCAGCCGCCGACCATTGAAGCCAGCAGCTATTACGGCAGCTACGGTACCTGGCGCTACGGCATGAAAGCCACCGGCGCGATGGGTGACGGCACCCACGCGGGCGATGTGGATTACACCGTTTCCACCACCCGCTTCACCACCAAAGGCTACCGCGACCACAGCGGCGCGCGCAAAAACCTCGCTAACGCCAAACTGGGCGTGCGCATTGACGACGTCAGCAAGCTGACGCTGATTTTCAACAGCGTGGACATGAAGGCCAACGATCCGGGCGGGCTGAGCTATCAGGAGTGGCAGAACAATCCGCGTCAGTCTCCGCGCGGCGATCAGTACAACACCCGCAAGACCATCAAGCAGACCCAGGCCGGCCTGCGCTACGATCGTCAGCTCAGCACCCAGGACGATCTCAGCGTGATGATGTACGCCGGCGAGCGTGAAATGACGCAGTACCAGTCGATTCCGTATCAGCCGCAGCTGAAAGCCTCCCACTCCGGCGGCGTGATCGATATGCAGCGACACTATCAGGGCGTGGATACCCGCTGGACGCACCGCGGCGAGCTGCTGGTGCCGGTAACATTTACCACCGGCCTGAACTACGAAAACCTGAGCGAAGATCGTCGCGGATACGAGAACTTCGTGATGAACAACGGCGTGCCGGATTACGGCGTGAAGGGTGACAAGCGTCGAAACGAACGTAACCTGATGTGGAACGTTGACCCTTACCTGCAAACCAGCTGGCAGCTGACGCAGAAACTGTCGGTGGATGCGGGAGTGCGCTACAGCTCGGTCTGGTTTGATTCCAACGACCATTACGTTACGCCGGGCAACGGCGATGACAGCGGTGACGCGAGCTATCACAAGTGGCTCCCGGCCGGTTCCGTGAAGTATGCGGTGACGGACGCATGGAACCTCTACGCTGCCGCAGGGCGTGGATTCGAAACGCCAACCATCAACGAACTGTCCTATCGCGCCGATAACCAGGGCGGCCTGAACATCGGCCTGCAGCCGTCCACCAACAACACGTATGAAGTGGGCAGCAAAACCCGCATCGGCAATGGCCTGCTGACCGCGGCGCTGTTCCGCACCGATACGGATGATGAGATCGTGGTGGATGCCAGCTCTGGCGGGCGTACCAGCTATAAAAATGCCGGTAAAACCCGTCGTCAGGGGGTGGAAGTCTCCCTCGACCAGCAGTTTGCCGAGAACTGGAAGCTGAAGATGGCATGGACTTACCTTGATGCCACCTACCGGACTAACGTCTGCAGCGACGCAGACTGTAACGGTAACCGGATGCCGGGCATTGCCCGCAACATGGGTTACGCCTCGTTTGGCTGGCAGCCGGAGGAAGGCTGGTACGCGGGTTCAGACGTGCGCTACATGAGCGATATCATGGCCGACGACGAGAATACGGCGAAAGCGCCGTCGTATACGGTGGTCGGGCTGAACACCGGGTATAAATTCAACTACGGCAGCTGGGGCATGGACGTCTTTGGCCGCGTCGATAACCTGTTCGATAAAGAGTACGCGGGCTCGGTTATTGTCAACGAGTCTAACGGTCGTTATTACGAGCCTGCACCAGGCCGTAACTACGGGGTCGGGCTGTCGGTCTCTTATCGCTTCGAGTAAGCGATAAGAAAAGATTATTTAATTAATGAAATAACGCTCCTGATGGCAATAAACCATCAGGAGTTATTCACCAGATAAATAATTAGGGGCGAAATATAGTCGCTCTGCTAAATAATCTCTTAGTTAAAATATTGTCGCTGTAAAAGCAAATTCGCTTCATCAATCACCTTATCAATCGCCTTCTGGCAGGCAACAACATCTCTTCGCTCCAGGGCGGAAAGCAGTTCGTCATAGTGATATGTCGAGGCTTTGATGTCGTTAAGCTCCTGATGCAGATAGTTCATACAGGGCCCGATGCGCACCCACAGCTGCTCAATTAATGCATTAAGCGTAGGCATTTCCGCATACTGATAAAGCGTAAACCGGAAGACGCGATTCGCATGCAATGCCTGCTGGACGTTCCCGTTGCGCATGGCCTCATGAAAGGCATCCGACAATTTGCGCAACGCCTCCAGTTTGCTATCAGACATATTCTGACAGGCCGCGGCGACCGCCATCGGCTCAAGCTGCTTGCGGATAGCGTTAATCTCGTTATAGCGCTCCAGCGTGACCTCCGGAACCAGAAATGCCTGCGCCGGCGTGGCGTGTAACGCCCCTGATGACACCAGACGCAACAGCGCCTCGCGAACAGGGGTAATACTGGTTCCTAATTTATCGGCAATCTCTTTCGTAATCAGTCGTGCCCCAGGTTTGAGTGAGCCTGTAATTAACGCTCCTTTCAAACTGTGTTCAACTTGCATGGTAAGACTGACCCTTTGGGCTTTTTCTAAGTGGTCCAAATCAAGCATGTTCAATTCCTGTAGCTAAAACTTAATGCTATTTTTAAACGCCAGTTTTAATAAAACGACGCTGGTCCGATATATCCTGTATCGTCATGCCTGGTGGTGGGAAGTACGTAAAAACATCAAAAAAGCAAAGTTTGTTTTTTTTATTGGTTCCGGGCCCATCCGGGATGCGGGCGCGAAATGCCATGTCCATTAATTAAAGACAATATATCGTATCTTCACAAATAAATATGGCGGGAAACCCCGCCATAATGCTGTTTATTTATTGTCACCCGCGACGCGAATCACGACTTTGCCGAAGTTACGCCCTTCGAGCAGGCCAATCAGCGCCTCGGGCGCGTTCTCCAGTCCGTCCGTTATCTGTTCGCGATAGTGAATTTTGCCCTCCTGCACCCAGCGCCCCATCGCTTCCTGGAACTCCTTAATGCGGTGACCGTAATCCTGGCCGATGATAAAGCCCTGCATACGAATGCGTTTCTTCAGGATGGTCGCCATCAGGAGCGGCAGGCGATCCGGCCCCTCGGGCAGGCCCGTCGCATTGTAGCCGCTCACCAGGCCGCACACCGGCACGCGCGCGGAGGTATTCAGTAACGGCAGCACGGCGTCAAATACTTTCCCGCCGACGTTTTCATAATAGACGTCAATCCCGTTCGGGCAGGCGCGTTTCAGCTGTTCGGCAAAGTCGGCCGCGTGGTGATCCAGACACAGGTCAAACCCGAGGACCTCAACGGCATGGCGGCATTTTTCAGCCCCACCGGCGACCCCGACCACCCGGCAACCTTTGATTTTACCGATCTGCCCGACGGTCGCGCCAACCGGGCCTGTCGCCGCGGCGACCACCAGCGTTTCGCCCGCTTTTGGCTGCCCGATATCCAGCAATCCCATATAGGCGGTAAAGCCCGGCATGCCCAGAATACCCAGTGACCAGGAAGGATGAGACGGATTTTCGCCCAGCTTCACCAGGCCGCTGCCGTCTGAGAGTTCATATTCCTGCCAGCCGCTGTAGCCCAGCACCCACTCCCCGGCTTTGAAGTCGGGATGATTTGACTGCTCAACGCGGCTGACCGTTCCCCCCACCATCACCGCGCCCAGCTCAACCGGTGGTGAATAGGATGGCGCATCGCTCATGCGCCCCCGCATGTAAGGGTCCAGCGACAGCCAGACGGTGCGCAGCAAAAGCTGTCCCTCAGCCGGGGCGGGAACAGGCTGCGTTTCGAGACGAAAATTTTCCGCCACCGGCGCACCCTGAGGACGGGAGGCCAGTACCCAGCGGCGATTTTGCGAAACAGGTTGATTCATCGGGATCTCCTTCTGGTACAAATGTCATTACAGCCTGGCTCACGATCGGCGTTATCGCATTAGCATTACGAGGCAGACTGGTTAAGCCGTACAACCAGATAGATGCAGGTTTCATTCGTTTCGTTGATGAACCGGCAGTCATTTGGCGGCCCCAGCTCGAGACAGTCTCCGGCGTGCATTTCGTGGCGCGTATCGCCCTCCTGGAACACCAGCTCGCCGGACTGAAGCCAGATAAGCTGACGTGCCAGCGCGTAAGAAGATGCAGGCATCGGAACATCGCTGCCCGCGGGCAGTTCAACCTGAACAAGGTCGATGGGCAGATCGGTGCGGGGAGAAACGTGGCGGCGGAGGTAGTGCGTCTGAGGGTCGCGCCAGACGGGCTGGTTTGCAAGGCGCAGCAGCTTGCCTTCCTGCATTTCGGCCCGGGCAATGAGCGTGGACATGCTGATGCCAAACGCGCCGGACAGACGGGCCAGCAAGGTAGCTGTCGGGCTACTGTCTCCGCGCTCTATCTTGTGGATCATCGCGCGCGAGACCCCGGCCCGGTCAGCAAGCTCGCTCAGGGACCATCCGCGAGACTCGCGTTCAAGGCGAATTCTTGCGCTAATCCGTTGATTCATTGTGTCTGTTATGGTGTTCATGACGTCATACTATAGTGTATGAACGGCATTTCAATGGGCTTTTGATAACAAAAAAATATGGCTTATGCCGTAGCGATCGGGCGATACGATTGTGTAATATCGTAGGAATAACGTAATACTATAGTAAACAATACACAGAGGGTTAATCATGATCGTTCGTCATGCCTGCAAGGAAGACTGCGCTGCGATAGGCGAAATCTACAACCACGCGGTGCTGCATACTGCCGCGATCTGGAACGATAAAACCGTCGATACCGATAACCGAATCGCCTGGTTTGAGGCGCGCACGCTCGCGGGTTACCCGGTTCTGGTGAGTGAGGAAGACGGCGTTATCACCGGTTACGCCTCTTTTGGCGACTGGCGCGCCTTCGACGGTTTCCGTCATACGGTTGAACATTCGGTCTACGTCCACCCGGACCATCAGGGAAAAGGCATTGGCCGCACGCTAATGATCGCGCTGATAAACGAGGCCCGCGCCATCGGCAAACACGTGATGGTGGCCGGTATTGAAGCGCAAAACCATGCTTCGATTCACCTCCACGAAACGCTTGGTTTTGTCACCACGGGGCAGATGCCGCAGGTGGGAACCAAGTTTGGCCGCTGGCTGGACTTAACCTTTATGCAGCTGCAGCTGGACGAGCGCAGCGATCCGGACGCCATCCCATGAATCAATCCCTGACCCTGGCGTTTCTGGTGGCGGCGGGAATTGGTCTGGTGGTGCAAAACACCTTAATGGTGCGCATCACCCAGTCCTCCTCCACGATCCTTATCGCGATGCTGCTGAACTCCCTGGTCGGCATTGTGCTGTTTGTCAGCATTCTGCTGCTGAAACAGGGCGCAGCCGGATTCAGCGAGCTGGCCGCAACGGTGCGCTGGTGGACGCTTATCCCGGGGCTGCTGGGGTCATTTTTCGTGTTTGCCAGCATCAGCGGGTATCAGAACGTTGGCGCGGCCACGACTATCGCCGTGCTGGTGGCAAGCCAGCTGATTGGCGGGCTGGTGATGGACGTGCTGAGGAGCAACGGCATTCCGCTGCGCGCCCTGATTGGCCCGGTGTGCGGCGCGGTGATGCTGGTCGTCGGGGCCTGGCTGGTGGCGCGACGCCAGTTTTGATCGTTACAGTATGGTGCCGCCTTTGGTCAGCTGTTCCTCACGCGCGTCCAACTCCTCTTTATGCTGCTTACCGTGGTGCGAAATCGCGGTACGCAGACGCTGCTGCTGGGTGTAGCGTTCTTCACGGCTGAGATCTGCATCATCACTTAATTCGATCAGCAGTTCATTCATATGGGTGATGACGCTCTCTTCAATGGCGGCATCGACACGGGCGGTAACTTCATTTAAATGTGACATTGTCACTCCTTGTGAATCGCCGGGTGGCGGCTGCGCCTTGCCCGGCCTACAGGGGAACCGTAGGCCCGGTAAGCGCAGCGCCACCGGGCAACATATTAGTTCAGCTTCGCCTTAGAGAAATCGCTGCCCATCAGGCTCACGCTGTATCCGGTGACGTTGCTGCGGGTCGCATAGAACGTTTTCCCGTTTGCCAGTGCGATCCACGGCGCCTGCTGGTAGAAAATCTCCTGCGCCTGGCCGTAGAGTTTCGCGCGCTCCGCCGGGCTGCTGGTCAGCTTCGCTTTTTGCACCAGATCATCATAACTCTTATCACACCAGCGCGCGGCGTTTGATCCGGTTTTAATGCTGTTGCAGCCCAGCAGCACGTCGGCAAAGTTGTCCGGGTCGCCGTTATCGGACATCCAGCCAAACAGCGCGGAGTCATGTTCGCCTTTACGCATTCCGGAGAGATATTCGCCCCACTCGTAAGAGACAATTTTGGCCTTCACGCCGACTTTCGCCCAGTCGCTCTGGATCATCTCCGCGATACGACGAGAGTTCGGGTTGTACGGACGCTGAACCGGCATTGACCACAGCGTGACTTCCGCCCCCTTCTCCAGCCCCGCCTGCTTCAGCAGCGCTTTCGCTTTTTCAGGATCGTAGCTGTAGTCCTTCAGGTCTTTATTAAAGCCCAGCATATTTGGCGGGATCGGCGATTTTGCCACCGTACCGGACCCCATAAAGACCGCATTGACGATAGCCTTCTTGTCGGTCGCGTAGTTAAGCGCCTGGCGCACCAGCACGTTATCAAACGGTTTTTTCTCGGTGTTAAACGCCAGATAGCCGACGTTCAGCGCATCGACCGAGTGCAGCGTAAGGTCTTTGTTGTTCTTGATGGCGTCAAACTGAACCGGGGACGGTGCAGGAATAATCTGGCACTCGTTGGTCTGCAGCTTCGCCAGACGGGTTTCCACGTTCGGCGTGATGGAGAAGATGAGATGCTTCGTCGGCACCTCGCCTTCCCAGTAGTTCGGGTTAGCGACGTAGCGAATCAGCGAATCCACCTTGTACTGCTGCAGGACATAAGGCCCGGTGCCAATCGGCCAGGTGTCCACGTTTTCAGGCGTGCCTTTTTTCAGCATCGCGTCGGCGTATTCGGCGGAAAGAATCGAGGCGAAATCCATCCCCCAGTCGGCCAGAAACGCGGCGTTAGGCTCGCTGAGGGTGAACTGAACGTGATAGTCGTCGACCTTTTTCACGTCCTGAATCAGCTTATCGAGCCCGACGTCGTTAAAGTATTCGTAGTTGCCCTGCGACACGTTGTGATAAGGGTGTTTAGGGTCTTTCTGACGCAGAACCGAGAAAATAACGTCATCGGCGTTAAAATCGCGCGTCGGTTTGAAGTATTTATTGCTGTTGAACTTCACCCCTTTGCGCAGGGCAAAGGTATAGGTCTTGCCGTCAGGCGAAATCGTCCAGGACTCCGCCAGCGACGGGACCGGGGTGTTTTTCACCGGGTCAAAGTTGATCAGGCGATTGTACAGTACCTGAGAGCTGGCCACAAAAGACGGGCCAGAGCTGGCGATTTGCGGGTTGAAGGACTCGGGGGACGCTTCAGAACAGTAAATAAGGGTGTCGTTGTTTGCCGCCGATGCGGCACCGGCTGGTAACAGCGCGCTCAGCGCAAGGGCGAGCAGTGTTTTCCCTGTAGACATGGTTATAACCCTGACAGTTTTATTATATAAGACAGTAATAACAGCACAGGCGATATGACCTGGCAAATAACGAAACACTATCAGGTTATTCTAAAGCCGCGTTTTTTGCTGTTTTAACAGCCAGCGCCCGAAAAGGTGATTTGCCTTAAGGGCCATTATTCGTCAAGCACAACCGTCACTTTCTATGCCGCAAGAAATCGGTCCTTTTAGCGTCTCTTCCCCCGTTTGGTTGCTTCCTCGTTTCGTTAAAGTAACGGTGTGAAGAAGTATATGGGATCAAATCGTGGCAAAAACTCTTTTACGCAGCGGTAACCTGGATGACTTTCAGGCCGTGGGCGGCGGCGGACAAGCCGTTTTTGAATCAGCGTTACAAATCCGGGAAGCGCTCCGGTTGCGCAAACAACAGGCCATCGTCGACTGTCTGGCTATTCCTCAGGTCAACGACAGCGGTGACCGCGTGGACTGGTATTCCCCTGTTGAAGGGAGCGTAACCAGCTGGAAAGCGGCCGATGAAGATGACCGTTATCGCGCCCTGCGCTATCTGGAAAACACGCTAGCCAGCGTTGAGTCGTTAAGCAAGAAATGCCTCCAGTCCCCCAAAACCGCACAGCAGCTTTTTGGGTCTCTGCTGTCAAAGGCGTTTCAGTTCCCGGGTGAAAACTTCCTCTTCCTGGTGGACGGAAAGCCAGTCATCAGCTTCTGGGGGTTTGTAAACCTGAACGAAAATGCGCGCGACGATGTCCTCGACTGCCTGCGTGAATCGCTGGTCCCTGAGCCCGCCCCCGTTGTGATTGAAGATCCTGAACCCGAGCCCGAGCCAGAGCCAGAACCGGTGGTGGCCTTTGAACACGCCGACGAGCCGCTGATCGCCCCTTCCACGGTGGTGCGTATCACGCCGGAAGATCTGTATGAGCCTGAGCCGGCCCCGGCCGTTGCGCAACCCGTTCAGGAACCGGCTGTGCCGATCGTCGCGAAAAAGCGCCGCGTTCCCCTGTGGACGCTGCCGGTTGCCGTCGCGATCGTTGCCGCCATTGCCGCACCGCTGCTGTGGCCAAAACAGTCGCCTTCCGCTGAGCCCGCCCCGGTGCCCGCACCCCAGCCCGTAGAGATTGCGCCAAAGCCGATCAAAGCGGTTGAGCCGCTGGCCATGAAATTACCGCTGCATCAGGCAGAGGTCCTGGCAAGCAAAGAAAAAGAGCCTGCTCTGGCGCCTGCGCCACAGCCTGCCCCGGTGGTGATTGTCGCCATCCCGAAAGATGCCATGGTGATGGAAGCGAACCAGGTGAAAGCGGGATCGACGCGTTTCCTGAACGGCACCTGGCGTGCGGTTCTGGACGTGAAAGATCCGGTCACCGGCAAGCCGCCGTCAATGCGCTATCAGATCCAGAACAATAAGGGCTTCGCCCGGGTTGTCCATGGCGACAACGTTGTCTGCCGCGCGGAAGTGTTCTCCGGCCTGCACAGCAACGGCGAGCTGATGATTAAAAGTCGCGGTACTGCCCGCTGCACCGACGGCTCCCGCTACCCGATGCCGGAGGTTGCCTGTAAAGCAGGCGCCAGCGATATCGCAGAATGTCGCGCCCGTTATGATGCCAATACCGTCGTTCCCCTGACGTTCAAGAAAGCAGGTGCCTGATCCTATGCTGGTTAATCTTTGCGACTATAAACAAAGCGTCACGCTTATTGCCAACAGCGGCGTGCAGTTCCTTGATTTCGGTCTGACGCCGCAGGACACCGCCAGCAACGGGCGCTTCGTACGTAAAACCGCGAACGGCCCGCTGCTGCGGCTCGATTTCGACCTGGTTAACGGGCGCTATACCGTGCCGGGAACGAACGGTGGTCAGCCTGAAGTGGTTAAACCGGAAACCACCATCCCGCTGCATCAGTCCCTGGCGGTGCTGGACGGCGTCTGGCTTCCGGTTCCGTTCCTGCGCTTCAACCCGCCGCGAACCTTTGTTGAGGGGCCGGATAACTGGGCCCGCGTTCAGGTGCGCAGGCTGGATACACCCGATACGGCAGGCAATACGCACCGCGTCACGCTCGCCCTTGACAGCCAGATTGCAGAACACGCCACGTCCGCCCTGTCCCCGGTTGAAAACGATATTCTGAACGGGACCCGATTCGCGCTGGCCTGGCGAGACAATGAGGTAGAAAGTTTCCTCGACCAGACCTGGATTGACGGCTGGCTGCGCGAGGCCTTTACCCAGTATGCCGACGGCGTTGAAAACCGCTCAGAACGCGATCTCCAGCAGGCGATGCGCGGGTTTGAATATCAGGCCCACTGGCTTAACCTGCTGACCATGCTCGGTGAACAGCTCACCGTGCCGGAAGTGAAATTTGTTACCCATACGCTCAGCACGCCTGCCATTCCGGTCGACCTGATCCTCGACGTGGGCAATACCCACACCTGCGGCGTCATTATCGAAGACCACGGCGACGCGAACGATGGCCTGCGCCAGACCGCCGAGCTGCAGGTACGCTCATTAAGCGAGCCGCAGTTCCTGAATGCGCCGCTGTTCACCAGCCGTCTTGAGTTTTCGGAAGCGCGTTTTGGCAAGCAGCACTTCTCGGTTGAAAGCGGTCGCGAAGATGCCTTTGTCTGGCCGTCGATTGTTCGCGTGGGCGATGAAGCCCGCAAGCTGGCGATGCAGCGTCTGGGGACCGAAGGCAACAGCGGCATCTCCAGCCCGCGTCGCTACCTGTGGGATGAAACGCCGGTCGTGCAGGACTGGCGCTTTAGCCAGATGAACAGCAAAACCCAGCGTGAGCCGCTTGCCACCGCGTTTCCGCTGATGAATCTGATGAACGATGACGGCGAACCGCTCTTCACGCTGCCGCAGGACGAGCGGCTGCCGGTCTTCTCGCCGCAGTACAGCCGCAGTACGCTGATGACGCACATGCTGTGCGAGCTGCTGGCGCAGGCGCTGGGGCAGATCAACAGCGTCGCCACGCGCCTGCGTCTGGGCTTCCCGGCATCGCCGCGCCAGCTGCGCACCCTGATCCTGACCCTGCCCTCGGCCATGCCAAAGCAGGAGCGCGAGATTTTCCGTCGCCGCATGTTTGAAGCCATCGCCATCGTCTGGAAAGCGATGGGCTGGCACCCGCAGGATGAGGATTTTGTCACCCGCAAACAGCAGGATAAAAGCGTGGTGCCGGTTCCTGAAATCCAGATGGAGTGGGATGAAGCCAGCTGCGGTCAGCTGGTCTGGCTGTATAACGAAGCGATCTCCCGCTTTGGCGGTCAGACCGAAGCCTTCTTCGCCTCCCTGGCCCGCCCGGACCGTGAGCCTGAGCCGGGTAACCAGCCGGGCCGCGCGCTGCGCGTTGCCTCCATCGACATCGGCGGCGGCACAACGGATATGGCGATCACCCATTATCAGCTGGATGACGGTTCCGGCAATAACGTCAAAATCACCCCGCAGCTGCTGTTCCGTGAAGGCTTTAAGGTCGCGGGCGACGATACGCTTCTGGACGTGATTCAGCGCTACGTGTTGCCTGCCCTGCAAACGCAGCTGCAGAAATCCGGTATCGCGGACGCCTCGCTGCTGATGGCGTCACTCTTCGGCGACTCCGGGCGTATTGACACCCAGGCCGTACTCCGCCAGCAAACGACGCTTCAGCTGTTTATGCCGATTGGCCACGCTATTCTTGCCGCGTGGGAATCGAGCGACGTTGACGATCCGCTGGCCGGTCTGCATGCCACCTTTGGCGATCTCCTGCCGCAGAAACCGACCCGCAACGTAATGAATTATCTGCAGCAGGCGATCGACCATGCCCTGCCTGCGGGTTCAGACGCGTTTGACCTGTTCGCCGTGCCGCTGCACGTGAATTTCCGCGAGATGCAGGATGCGATGCTGGCCGGGCAGTTTACGCTGGCCTCGCCGCTCCACGCGGTGTGCGAGGCGATATCCCATTACAGCTGCGATATTCTGCTGATCACCGGACGCCCCGGCTGCCTGCCGGGCGTTCAGGCGCTCATTCGTCATCTGCAGCCGGTGCCGGTAAACCGCATCGTCTGGCTGGATAAATACCAGGTGCACGAGTGGTATCCGTTCAGCCAGCAGGGGCGCATTGGCAACCCGAAATCAACGGCCGCGGTGGGAGCCATGCTCTGCAGCCTGGCGCTCGACCTGCGTCTGCCGCGCTTCAACTTTAAAGCCGCGGACATTGGCGCGTATTCAACCGTGCGGTATCTCGGCGTGCTGGATAACACCGTCAATACCCTGCGCGAGGAAAACGTCTGGTATCAGGATATCGATCTTGATAAGCCGGGCGCGAAGCTCGACGCGCGTCTGCACTTCCCGCTGCGCGGTAACGTTACCCTCGGCTTCCGCCAGCTGGCGAACGCGCGCTGGCCCGCCACGCCGCTCTACACGCTCAGCATCAACTCGGCTGAACTGGCGAAAGCCATTGCCGGTGACGGCGTGCTGAACGTGCGGCTGAAGCTCTGCGGCGGCAGCAAGCAGGAAGGTCCTGAGGCCTTCGAGCTGAGCGATGCCTGGCTGCAGGACGGCACGCCGGTTGCCCCTGACGCATTAACCTTCAAACTGAATACCTTGGCCGATCGCCGACACAGCGGTAGCCACTACTGGATCGACAGCGGGAGCGTATACCTGAAATGACAGTGACGACGACCACCACTCAGGCCTTAATCGGGTGGATTAATGAGACGCGCCTGAACGCCCCTGTGCTGGATAACGATGCCGACGCCCTGCTTGCTCGCATCAACGCGGCGCAGGCGCGGGAGCAGGCCATTGAACGCGCCATGACCCGCCAGAGCAGTATTGGGCTTTACGGTCATTCACAGAGCGCGAAAGCCCATCTGCTGTTATCCCTGTGCGGCAGCGGTAATGGACGCCTGAACGTGACGCCGGGCCAGCGCACCTTTGACTATTTTTCGCATATCAATCCGGGACATGCCCTGACCAACATGGCCGTCCGCTTCACGCCGGAAAGCCCGGAGGTGGCGGATGAGGCGTTCCCGCTGCGTCTGAGCCTGGTCACCGAGGCCGAGCTGGTACAGCTGTTTATTGCCCGCACGACGCTGCATCCGCAGATGCGCGCGGTGGATAAGGCGGTCATTGAGACACGTCTGGAGAAATGGCGCGGGCTGCGCCAGCCGCAGGGCGTGCCCGGCATAACGGCTCAGGAAGTGGGTGCGATAGCCCGCTTCTGGCAAAGCACCGTACCCGCCGCTAAGCAGCAAATCGATGATGCCCTGTGGCATGAGTTCGCCCGGCTGGTGCCTTCTCTCGATCTCAGCACGCGGGCCAGCGTCTGGTCGCTGCTGTGGGGCGAGCAACAGGAGTTGACCCAGCAGTGGTTAAAACTGGCCCATGTGCTGCACCAGACCAGCCATGCCGGCGAGCTTGCTGCCCCGCTTAGCCTGCTGGTGGACAGCTTTGGCCTGCCGGGTGAAGGGTTCCTGACGCACGACGGCACGTTAGATCTTCAGGACGCGCAGGAGACGCTGCTTCATCCGCTAAATAGCGGTGAAATGCTTAACGCCATCAGCATCCCCGTCGACGTGCTGGCCTTCCTGACCCGCGAGCTGGTGCTGCCGGTTGAGAACGGCGCGCTGGATAACGTCGATATTATTGATATTCCTGTTTTTGAAGATAACCGTGCCGACCCGCTACGCCAGGCGAAGTCCCAGTGGCTGCTCGAGCATTATCGTCAACAGCTTCAGCCGGATGTGCTGGTGATTTGTAATGCGACGGCGCAGCACGAGCAGACGGCCAAAAAAGCAAAAGTGCTGATGAACTGGGTCAAGGAGACGCAGCCTGCTGAAGAATCTGCCCTGCCGGGGCTGGTATGGGCGATTACCCCTCACGACGCCCGCTTTACCACCCGACAGAATCTCGATGAAGCCGTACAGCATCTGCTCGGAAAGCCGGGTTTACGCTGGGGCACGCTGCAGGCGCTGGACAGCCACAGCATGCAGCGCGTCATCGAATGGCTGTCTCAGGCCACGTTACCCGCCCAGCGACAGAAGCGTCTCGGCACGCTGAAAGGCTTGCTGCGACAGGAGCTCTCATCGCTGATGCAAAGCTATCTGGCGCCGCTGGTTGAAGATCCGGGGAAAAGACGCGCTCAGGCCGAAAGCATGGTGCGCACGCTGCAAAGCAGCGCCGCCCGCCACGGCGAACTGCTTGAAGGCCTGCTGCCGCCGCTGAAAGCCTTTGAAACGCTGCTCGCCGTTCAGCAGCCGCGCGAGGAGCAGGTGAACGGGCTGTTTACGGACACTATTGACCTGTTTGCCGAGAATACCCAGGAAAGCACCGGCCTGTTCCAGACAAAAGACAAAGCGCGCCTGGCGCACAGAGTCTGGATAAATCATCTGCGTCAGTGGAGCCGCAACGAGGCCACGGCCGCGCGCCTCGGGCTGGATCCTTCGGTATTACAGCAAATCGCGGATGTGCTGGTGGTCACCAGCTACCGGCTTAATCTGCCACAACAGCTTCAGCGCATTGTCGAAGCGGATAAAAGCAGCGCGGCACAGCTGCATGCCGTGATGGGCAATTTCATTGGCTGGCTGGGTTATGACCAGACGCCCGTGGCTACACGTCCGGCAAGCCGCATCCGCAAGGGGCAGGCAATCTTCGTCACGCCAGTGGTCAGCAGCGCGGAGCCTCGATTGACGCGCCTGGGGGAACAGCCTGTGCATGCGGCCACCGCATACGTTTACGACTGGCTGGTCGCCCTCTATAGCCGCGCGATAGAGAACATTGATTACCAGCATCCGCATGATGTTCAGCCTGACGCACGTCAGGCACTACGGGCTTTGATAAAGTAGCCGCCTTTGTTGCCGGGTGGCGCTGCGCTTACCCGGCCTACATTTCGCAACGATGATAAATTGCACAATAATCACATCGTCATACACCCGGCTAACGTCTGTGCCAGCGCAGACGGATTCTCCCACGACATCGAATGCCCCGCCGCAGGGATAATTTTTACCTCAACGCCCTTTTGCTTCAGATTGTCCACATCGTCATCCGGCAGAGACAGCTCGCCGAAAATCAACGTTACCGGGCAAGGAAGTGACAGGAACTGCGCTTCCCATTCGGGCTCTATGCCCGCCACCAGGCTCGATGCGCCCCGCCAGACGGCATACGGCGCATTACTCTGCAGACACCCTGCCCACGCCGTTTTTTCCGCACTGAGCATGGCGTCATAGCCCTGCGTCAGAAACTGCTGCTCGGTTTGCGCTGCAATAGACCGGCTGAACATCCCCCCACCCGAATGAAAATTGGGCTCTGACACCATCAGCCCCTTCACGCGCGTTGCAAGCAGCCCCGCCGTTTCGATAGCAATGCTGCCGCCCATACTGTGGCCGTATAACCAGAAGGCATCCAGCTTAAGGTGGTCAATCAGCTCCGCCACAACGTGGGCCTGGTCGGTGGTTTTATAGCTGTAGCGTTCAGGCTTGTCGCTGTAGCCGCTGCCGGGCAAATCGATGAGAATCGCTCTGCGCGCGCCAAACAGCGGGTCATGAACGACACGGGGATATTCATAGGAAGAGGCGCAGCCCAGCCCGTGAATGAACACCACGGGATCGCCGGTGCCGGGCAGGTCATGCCAGCGCACGGTACAGCCGGCCTGCTGCGAGTAAAAACTGTTCATAAGCACTCCTTTTACGATGCACTGTGTATTTATACAGTTACCGTATCTGGAATGCCATATTCATCTTTTAAAAATGGAAGCGTGCTTCAGAAAAGCGAGACCAGCAGCGCAACGGGAAAGCTCATTGGCCAGGTTGACCCCACCAGAAAAGCGCTGAGCAGGCGGATACGTTTGCGGTCTTTAGAGAGGAACCAGGTAATTAATGCCCAGATGGAAGCCATGATTGCGTAAAAAACCAACATCTTTTGATACAACGTCATTCTGTATACCAGAGCCGAAAAAATAACCGCACGCAATATGCGTCATATGTTGATACAGATCAAGTTTTTTCGTTACAGAATAACCACTTAAAGATTATGGATAATAACAACTGAGTATCTTGCGTAACACTCATGGCGGGCGCGGGGAACGCCTGGCCGCGCATGCGACCAGGCATGGCGGGCTTAGTGTTTGATCATGATATGCCGCACGACCGTATAATCCTCAAGCCCGTAGACCGACATATCTTTGCCGTAGCCGGATAATTTCATGCCGCCGTGCGGCATTTCGCTCACCAGCATAAAATGGGTATTCACCCAGGTGCAGCCGTACTGCAGGCGCGCGCTCAGGCGATGGGCGCGGCCCACGTCTTTGGTCCAGACCGATGACGCCAGGCCATACTGCGAATCGTTCGCCCAGGCCAGCACCTGCGCCTCGTCGTCAAATTCGGTGACGCTCACCACCGGGCCAAACACCTCGCGCTGAACGATAGCGTCGTCCTGCTTTGCCCCCGCCAGCAGGGTTGGCTGGAAGTAGTAGCCCGCCCCCTCTTTTTTGCTCCCGCCGGTGACAACGCGGATATGACCGAGCGCTTTCGCCTCATCGACCGCCTGACAGACGCGTGAAAGATGGGCGGCCGAGCTGAGCGGGCCCAGTTCGGTCGAGGCATCCTCCGGCGCACCCATATTAAGGCTGGCGACCGCTGCGCCCAGCTTTTCCACCAGCGCGGCATAAATGCCCTTCTGGGCATAAATCCGGCAGGCCGCCGTACAGTCCTGTCCGGCATTGTAGAAACCAAACGTCCGCACCCCTTCGACAACCGCATCCAGGTCGGCATCATCAAAGACGATAACCGGCGCTTTACCGCCCAGCTCCATGTGGGTGCGTTTAATGGAGGACGCGGTATGGCCGATGATATGTTCCCCGGTAGCAATCGAACCGGTCAGCGAGACCATACGGACCTTTTCATGCCCGGTAAGCGGGTCACCGACCGTTTTACCCCGGCCAAACAGGACGTTCAGAACGCCTGCCGGGAAGATATCTTTTGCCAGCTCCCCCAGCTTCAGCGCGGTCAGGGGCGTGATCTCTGAGGGCTTAATCACCACGCAGTTCCCAGCCGCCAGCGCGGGTGCCAGCTTCCAGGCCGCCATCATCAGCGGATAGTTCCAGGGGGCAATAGAGGCAACCACGCCCACCGGATCGCGGCGGATCATCGACGTGTGGCCGTCAAGGTACTCCCCGGCGGCCAGCCCGTTCAAACAGCGGGCGGCCCCGGCAAAGAAACGGAAAACGTCGACCACCGCCGGAATTTCATCTCCCAGAGCACAGTGCAGCGGCTTGCCGCAGTTGAGGGATTCGAGCCGGGCAAAGTCCTCCCCATGCGCTTCAATCGCATCCGCCAGCTTCAGCAGGCACTCGGCACGGGTTTTCGGCGTGGTTTGCCCCCACTCACCAAAAGCACGGTCGGCCGCCTGAACCGCCGCGTCGACCTGAGCCGCTGACGCCTCGGCAATCTCCAGCAGGAGTTCTCCAGTGGCCGGGTTATAGACCGGCTGTTTTTCTCCCTCTCCGGTTACCAGTTTTCCCTCTATCAGCAGTTGTGTTTGCATAGCATTTTCCTGTTGAATTCACTGTTATTTCCCGCTGCCGGCGATGTTCTCGCCGTCGCGGGTTAGCCACCAGGCTCCCAGAATGGGGATAGTTGTCACCAGCATCACCAGCAGTGCTACAACGTTGGTGACCGGCACGTCGCGCGGACGACCGAGCTGATTGAGCAACCACAGCGGTAACGTGCGCTCGTGTCCCGCCGTAAACGTTGTGACGATTATCTCGTCAAACGACAGGGCAAACGCCAGCATTCCCCCGGCCAGCAGCGCGGAACCCAGATTAGGCAGCACCACATAGCGGAAGGTTTGCCATCCGTCGGCCCCGAGATCCATCGACGCTTCCACCAGGCTCCAGGAGGTGCGTCTGAACCGGGCAATCACGTTGTTAAACACCACCACCACGCAAAAGGTGGCGTGTCCCACCACGATGGTGAAAAAACCCGGCTCAAGGTCAATCGTTTTGAATGCCGTCAGCAGCGCCAGACCGGTGATGATCCCCGGTAACGCAATCGGCAACAGCAGCAACAGCGAGATCGCATTCTTGCCAAAAAACTCGCTTCGCCACAGCGCCGCTGCAGCAAGCGTGCCAAGCACAAGGGCAATCGCGGTGGAGAGCGCGGCAATCTGAAGTGACAACGTCACGGATTCAATAATATCGCCGCGCCCCGCCGCCACGCTGAACCACTTCAGCGTCAGCCCCTGCGGCGGAAAGCTGAAGGCCGCGTCTTCGGTATTAAAGGCATAGGTCGCGATAATCAGCAGCGGGAAGTGCAGGAAGATAACGCCTCCCCACGCTGCCACTTTCAGGAACAGCGGTGCGCGTTCAGAGTGCATCGAATGCTCCCAGACGTTTCACGAACGCCAGATAGAGTGAAATCAGCACGATGGGCACCAGCGTGAACGCGGCGGCCATGGGCATATTGCCAATGGCACCCTGCTGCGAGTAGACCATATTACCGATGAAGTAGCCCGGCGGCCCCACCAGCTGTGGAACGATGAAATCCCCCAGCGTCAGGGAAAAGGTGAATATTGAGCCCGCGGCAATACCCGGGATCGCCAGCGGCAGAACGACGTAGCGAAAGGTCTGACGAGGGCGCGCGCCGAGGTCGGCTGAGGCCTGCAGTAGCGAGGCAGGCAGGCGTTCCAGCGCCGCCTGGACCGGCAGGATCATAAACGGCAGCCAGATGTAGACGAAGACCAGAAACCGTCCCAGCCCGGAGGTGGACAAGGTGTTGCCGCCAATTGCCGGGAGCGTAAGGAGTGAGGTCAGGATCGGCTCCAGCCCCATATGGTTGAGAAACCACTGCGCCACCCCATCCTTCGCCAGCAGCAGCGTCCAGGCGTAGGCTTTGACGATGTAGCTCGCCCACATTGGCAGCATCACGGCGATATAGAAAAACGCTTTCCACTTGCCGCGGGTGTATCGCGCCATGTACCAGGCCATCGGGAATGCCAGGATGGCGCTGGCTATCGTCACCGCAATCGCCATGGTTAACGTGCGCAGGATGATGTCGTAGTTTGCCGGGTTGAAAAGCGCCTGAATGTTCGCCAGGGTCAGATCCGGCGTGACGGCCATGGTGAAATCGTCAAAGGTGTAAAAACCTTGCCACAGCAGGGTCAGAAGCGATCCTAAATAGACGATGCCAAACCACATGAGCGGCGCGAGCAGAAGCAGGAACAGGCCGAGCGACGGTTTACGCCAGAACAGCGCCGTCATGCGGCTTAAGCGGCCGTGCGAGGCGGGAGGATGCGCAACGCTCATAGCCATTTCACCTCTCCTCGTGCAGGCGAATCATCGCCTCGCGTGACCACGACGCCATCACCGCCTGCCCCGGCGCAATGCCGCTCAGCGACGAGGTTTCACTGAGATTGGCCTGGCTCACCAGCAGTTTGGCGCCATCGGCGAGCTTCAGCTCCAGACGCGTGGCCGCTCCCTGATACTGGACGGCCTGCACGATGCCCTGAACCTGAACCTCTCCCACCTCATTAAGGCGAATATGTTCCGGGCGCAGGGAATAGCTACCTTCCATGCCGCATATTTTCTGCGCAAGGCCCGCATCAAAGACGTTGGACGTGCCGACAAAACCGGCGACAAACGGCGTGCGCGGACGCATGTAGAGATCGCGCGGGGTATCCACCTGCTCGATGCGCCCGTTATTGAACACCGCCACCCGGTCTGACATGGAAAGGGCCTCGCCCTGATCGTGGGTGACAAAAATAAAGGTGATGCCGATTTCCTGCTGAAGCTTCTTCAGCTCGAACTGCATCTGTTCACGCAGTTTGAGATCGAGCGCACCTAAGGGCTCATCCAGCAGCAGGACGCGCGGCTCATTGACCAGCGCCCGGGCGATGGCGACACGCTGTCGCTGGCCGCCGGAAAGTTGCGAAGGTTTGCGGGCAACGGCAAAGCTCAGGCCCACTTTTTCCAGGGCATCACGGGCCTGCGCATGGCGTTTTTTCTTGTCGATGCCTTTGACCATCAGCCCGTAGGCAACATTGTCGAGAATCGACATATGCGGGAACAGCGCGTAGTCCTGAAAGACGGTGTTCACATCCCGCTCCCAGGGAGGCAGTTCGCTCGCCTCTTTGCCGAAGATAGAAATCGTGCCGCCTGACAGCTGTTCAAAACCCGCTATCAGACGCAGGCAGGTGGTTTTGCCGGAGCCCGAAGGCCCCAGCATGGAGAAAAATTCTCCGTCACGAATAGCAATGGTGACCCCATCCACCGCCCGTACGTCGCCGTACAGACGGGAAACGTTGTTAAACTCTACCGCGTACGTCATGTTCTGCTCCCGGGCAATTAACGACCGCCCATGATGGCGATGTAATCCTGCGTCCAGCGGCTGTAAGGGACAAATTTGCCGCCTTCTGCGATGGGGGTTTTCCAGAACATGATTTTGTCGAACTCGTTATAACCGTTTGTTTCGCAGCCTTTATCACCCAGCAGCGTGCTGGCCTTACACCCTTCTGCAACCACGGGCAGGGAGCCAAACCAGGCCGCCAGATCGCCCTGCACTTTCGGCGTCAGCGACCAGTTCATCCATTTGTAGGCGCACATCGGGTGTTTTGCCTGCGCGTGCAGCATGGTGGTATCCGCCCAGCCGGTCACCCCCTCTTTCGGGAAGACGGTGGCAACGGGCTGGTTCTCAGCCTTCAGGGCATTCGCCTGATACGGCCAGGCGCTGGAGGCCACAACGCCTTCATTTTTGAAGTCGCTCATCTGGACGGTGGTGTCATGCCAGTAGCGGTGGATCAGCGCGTGCTGGTCGCGAAGCACCTTGAGCACGGCGGCATACTGTTTTTCGGTGAGCTGGTACGGGTCTTTGATACCCAGCTGCGGCTGAGTGGCTTTGACGAACAGCGCGGCATCGGCGATATAAATCGGGCCGTCATACGCCTGCACGCGTCCCTGATTGCTTTTACCGTCCGGCAGATCCTGTTTGGTAAAGACCACGCTCCAGCTGTCCGGCGGCGTCGGGAAGGTTTTGGTGTTGTACATCAGCAGGTTTGGCCCCCACTGATACGGCGTGCCGTAGACTTTCCCGCCGACGTTAAACCATTCCCCTTTTACAATCCGCGCGTCGAGCGTTTTCCAGTTGGGGATGAGGTCGGGGTTAATGGGCTGAACGCGTTTACCCATGATCAGGCGCAGGGAGGCGTCACCCGAGGCGGTGACCAGGTCATAGCCCCCTTTCGCCATCAGGCTGACCATTTCATCCGACGTGGCCGCCGTTTTGACGTTGACCGCACACCCGGTCTCTTTTTCAAACTGGGTGACCCAGTCATAATTTTTATCCGTCTGTCCGCGTTCGATGTATCCCGGCCAGGCGATAATATCCAGCCGACCTTCCCCGTCGCCGATGGCCTTTGGTGGTTCTGCGGCTTGCGCTGTCATGATAGTCATGCCGAGCGCGCACAGGCTGCTGCGGGCAAAATGTTTGCTCATAAGAGTTACTCCTGTCGCAATGAAATTTAGCGGCAGCCGTGCCGTAAAAATATCTCCCTTATTAAACGTAGACCGCGCAAATGCGCCGCACCGTACGGCTTCAGGAAATTTCATCAAGGTGTGACCGAGGGCGCATTCCCCGTTAACTGGATTATAGACAAGGAGTTAGCCGCGAGAGACGGTATGCAGATTTCCTATGACAGGGCACCGCGAAATATTCGCAGCGCCGTCATCAGGATAAGAATTGATTATTTAAATAACGGAGAAAAGTTTATTCCAGCATCGTGCTAATTAATTTTCCTAACTGAATGACCGCCTGCTCTTCTCGCTCTCCCCAGGCCCAGGAGGTATTAAACCGGAAGAACGGTGTCCACGCGTCGGAGGTGGAAAACATCTTTCCGGGCGCAATGCTGATGTGGTGCGTTAAGGCTTTTTCGCTCAGCAGACCCGCATCCAGCTGCGCCGGAAGCTCCAGCCATAAAAAGTAGCCGCTGTCGTTATGGTGAATTTTGACGCCGGCAGGCATATGGCGCAAAAGAGACTGCCAGGCCTGCTGTTTTCGCTCGGCGAGGGTACGCCGCAGGCGGCGCAGATGGGCGTCGTAGCGTTTCGTCGCCAGATAATCCACCAGCGCCAGCTGCACGGGTGAGCTGGTTGAGAGCGTGCTCATCAGCTGCAGCTGCTGAATGCGTCTCGCGTGTTTTCCTGCCGCAACCCAGCCGATGCGAAAACCGGCCACCAGGCATTTTGAAAAGGACGAGCAGTGAAGCGTCATGTCCTGGCGATCCCATGCTTTCGCCGGGAGCGGCTTTTCGCGGCCAAAATAGAGTTCGCTGTAGACATCGTCTTCAATCAGGGGGACGTTGTGCTGCGTTAACAGCGCGACAAGCTGCGCTTTTTTCTCCGCGCTCAGCGTGAAGCCAAGCGGGTTCTGACTGTTGGTCATGATCCAGCAGGCTTTAACCGGGTACTCCTTCAGCGCCTGTTCAAGGGCATTCAGATCAATCCCCTCGCGGACATCCGTCGCAATCGACAACGCTTTGAGCTTCAGGCGTTCCAGCGCCTGCAGCGCGCCGTAGAAACACGGGTTTTCGACTATCACCCAGTCGCCCGGCTCGGTTACCGCCTGCAGGCTGAGATTGAGCGCTTCAAGCGCGCCTGCGGTGATCACAATCTCTTCCGGGGAGATGTTCATCCCCTGCTGCGCGTAGCGACGGGCAATGGCGTGGCGGAGATCGACGTTACCCGGCGGCAGGTTCTCAATCACGCTCATCGCCGTCGCGGTTTTGCTGACGTTCGCCAGCGAGCGGTTGAGCTGCTGCAGCGGGAAAAGTCGGGGATCGGGAAACGCGGAGGCAAAAGGAACAACGGACGGGTCGCGGCTGGCCTGTAAGACGTCGAAGATGTAGGTATTAATATCCACCACTTCGTCACGCATCACCTGGGCAGGTGGAGCAGGCTGATGTGCGGTCGGGCGCGAGGCAACGTAATAGCCCGACTGCGGTCTGGCGACAATGCGCCCCTGACTTTCCAGCATCTGATACGCGTGGCCAACGGTCATAAAACTCATGCCGCTGCTCGCCACCTGCTCTCGCAGCGAAGGCAGCTTATCGCCCGGCAGCCATACGCCAAGCTCAATCTGCGAGATAATTTGTTGCGCCAGACGCTGGTATTTTTTCATCAAATTCTCCTTGTGACCGACAGTGTATATCAGCAGGAGAAAAAGAGAAGATTTAGCTAACTGTTATAGTTCGTGAAACGAATTACTTACGGTACTCGGTAACGTGGCTTTGCGCCTGACGCGCGGCGGCCAGGTGATCGAGCGTAATCATCGACGATTTGCAAAAGATGCATTTCGCGCCGAGTGGGTTTTTCTCAGACATATCAAAGACTGAGGTACGGTACTGCGAGCCATGACAGCATGGGCAGCGGAAATGAATATAAGAAGTCATAGGATTCTCCTGTAAACGTAAAAACGTAAATTACTAATGGGCCGATTGGGCAATAATGGTTTTAAACAAAACGAATCGGAAAGTAGATAAAGACCCAAGAGAGGCTGCGGAGAGGCACAACGTGATGAGAACTGCTTTATAAAACTACGTCAGATATTTATTTGGACTCAAAACCAGAGGGCCATTAACGCACGGCGCAGACGACAAGGCAAGCAGTTTTATGCGTAAAATTCATAAAAATACGGTTTTTATTCCTCACGCGAGGTATATCAGATGTCTAAAGCATGAGCTTTAAGCCAACTGTTATGGTTAAAAATCACTTTTCTGCGTCTGATAGTCCGAACTTTGCCCCTATACCATAACAGCACACCGTTTGACATTGAGGCTGTGCATGTTTGGTTTAGATGCTTTTCACCTTGCACGGATACAGTTTGCCTTTACCGTATCCTTTCACATTATTTTCCCGGCGATCACCATCGGCCTGGCAAGCTATCTTGCCGTACTCGAAGGGCTGTGGCTGAAAACCAAAAATCCGGTCTGGCGCTCGCTGTACCATTTCTGGTCGAAGATTTTTGCCGTCAACTTTGGCATGGGCGTGGTCTCCGGGCTGGTGATGGCCTACCAGTTCGGCACCAACTGGAGCGGATTTTCACAGTTTGCGGGCAGCATTACCGGCCCGCTGCTGACCTATGAAGTGCTGACCGCCTTCTTCCTCGAAGCCGGATTCCTCGGCGTGATGCTGTTCGGCTGGAACAAAGTCGGGCCGGGTCTGCACTTCTTCGCCACCTGCATGGTGGCGCTGGGCACCATTATCTCCACCTTCTGGATCCTCTCGTCGAACAGCTGGATGCAGACCCCGCAGGGCTATGAGATCGTCAACGGTCAGGTGGTACCGGTGGACTGGTTCGCCGTGGTGTTTAACCCCTCCTTCCCTTACCGCCTGCTGCATATGTCGATAGCCGCATTCCTGAGCAGCGCCCTGTTTGTGGGCGCATCCGCGGCATGGCATCTGCTGCGCGGGAATAATACCCCTGCCATCCGGGCGATGTTTTCGATGGCGCTGTGGATGACGCTGATTGTCGCCCCCATCCAGGCCATGGTTGGCGATATGCACGGGTTGAACACCTTAAAGCACCAGCCCGCCAAGATTGCCGCCATTGAAGGCCACTGGGAAAATCCGCCGGGTGAGCCTACCCCACTGCTGCTGTTTGGCTGGCCGGATATGGAGCAGGAGCGCACCCGTTTTGGGCTGGAGATCCCGGCGCTGGGGAGTCTTATCCTGACGCACAGCCTGGATAAACAGGTTCCGGCCCTCAAAGAGTTCCCGAAGGAAGACCGTCCGAATTCCACCATCGTGTTCTGGTCATTCCGCATCATGGCGGGCCTGGGCATGCTGATGCTGTTGCTCGGGGTGATGGCTCTCTGGTTGCGCTACAAAAAACGCGTGTATTCGTCGCGCCCCTTCCTGTGGTTTGCGCTGCTGATGGGGCCAACCGGGCTGATTGCCATCCTGGCCGGGTGGATCACCACCGAAGTGGGCCGCCAGCCGTGGGTGGTCTACGGACTCCAGCGTACAAAGGATGCGGTATCAGCCCACGGTGACCTGCATATGAGCGTGAGCCTGCTGGCCTTCTTCGTCGTCTATACCTCGGTATTCGGCGTGGGTTACAGCTATATGGTGCGCCTCATCCGAAAAGGCCCGCAGCCGCATGAAACTTTCGCCACCGAGTCCGACGGACGTCCGGCGCGCCCGCTTTCTGCCGTCACAACTGAACATAAGGAGCAGCCATAATGGGTATCGATCTTTCCATTATCTGGTTTGTGATCATCGTCTTCGCCACGCTGATGTATATCGTGATGGACGGTTTTGATCTGGGGATTGGCATTCTGTTCCCGGCCACGCAGAACGCCGACGATCGCGACGTGATGGTCAACAGCGTCGCGCCGGTGTGGGACGGAAATGAAACCTGGCTGGTGCTTGGCGGTGCCGCCCTGTTCGGCGCATTCCCGCTGGCCTATGCGGTGATCGTTGATGCCCTCACCATTCCGCTGACGTTAATGCTGATCGGGCTTATTTTCCGCGGGGTGGCATTTGAGTTTCGCTTTAAAGCCACGCCTGCCCACCGCCCCTTCTGGGATAAGGCGTTTATTGGCGGTTCAATTCTGGCAACGTTCACCCAGGGCGTGACGGTAGGCGCCGTCATTAACGGCTTTACCGTCACCGGCCGGGCCTATACCGGCGGCCCCTTTGACTGGTTTACCGCGTTTAACCTGTTTTGCGGCGCGGGGCTGGTGGTGGCTTATGCGCTGTTAGGCTCTACCTGGCTGGTGATGAAAAGCGAAAACGCGCTGCAGGAGCGGATGCGTGAGGT
Organism: Enterobacter sp. 302C9; assembly: GCF_034106085.1. Lineage (NCBI taxonomy): Bacteria > Pseudomonadati > Pseudomonadota > Gammaproteobacteria > Enterobacterales > Enterobacteriaceae > Enterobacter > Enterobacter sp. 302C9. The sequence continues at coordinate 18,920 of NZ_JAWNBW010000006.1, read as the reverse complement.
GTCGAAAACGCTGTTAATCGTGCTGCTGGCGTTTATTGCGGCGATCAGCCTCTGGACGCCGCTGGCGCAACCGGCCATCGCTGCGCGCTGGTTTACGCTGCCGAATCTGTTTTATCTGCTGCCGGTCCCTGCTTTGGTGGTGATTTTTAGCCTGTACCAGTGGCGCTGCCTGAATAATCCCGCCAGCCATAGCCGTCCGTTTATTCTGACGCTGGGGCTGATATTCCTCGGCTTTAGCGGGCTTGGGATCAGCATCTGGCCGCATATTATTCCACCTTCGATCACCCTGTGGCAGGCTGCCGCCCCGACGCAAAGCCAGGGCTTTATGCTGGTGGGCGCGCTGTTGATCATTCCCGTTATTCTGGTCTACACCTTCTGGAGCTACTACGTGTTTCGCGGCAAAGTTCAGCATGGGGAGGGTTATCACTGATGCAACAACCGGTCTGGAAAAGATTGCTGTGGCTGGCCATTATCTGGGGCGGCAGCGTACTGGCGCTGGCTGCTGGCAGTATGCTCTTCCGCATGCTGATGACGGCGGCAGGATTTAAATCGCATTAATGTTATTCCGGGCAACCGCTGCGTTGCCCGGTACTTCTCCCCGCACTTTCAGATAAACCCCATTAACGCACGGCAGAGTATCGTTACACTGGAAAAAGATTCACAGTATTTATAGTTTGAGAAGAAAAATGAAAAAGCTCATTGCGTTAAGCGTTATTAGTCTTGTCCTTTCCGGGTGCGTTAATCCGGGCAAAGCCTCCGTACAGCCGGAGCAACTTAAAAACCATCGCTTTGTGCTGGAAAATGTCAACGGTAAGGCCGTGAAGACCGCGACAACGCAACCTGAGATCGGTTTTAGCGCGCTGCCAGATATCAGCCTGGTGAATAACATCAGCGTTTCTGGTCAGATGTGTAACCGCTTCAACGGACAGGGGAAATTGTCCGAAGGCGAGCTGAAGGTTAAAACGCTGGCCATGACGCGTAAGCTCTGTACTGAGCCGCAGCTGAATGAGCTGGATCAGACCATCGGCGACATGCTGCGCAAAGGGGCGCAGGTCGACCTGACTGAGGACCAGTTAACGCTGGCGACAGCCGATAAAACGCTGATGTTTAAGCGTGCAGAATAATCAGTAGTTACCGCAGCTTCCAACGGCAAGCGACTGTTCGCTACAGCGTTTGCCGTTTGGCAAGGCGCACATCCCAATAGCAGAACCATCAAGCTGGCGGGCGACAGACAGCGAACCGCCAATCATCGCGCAGTTGGCCTGACCTGAACTGGACATTGCCGCTTTCATTCCCGGCGCCACGTGGGCTGCCGTTGCCTGCTGGACTGGCTCACTGCTACATGCCGACAACAATAACGCGGCACACCCTACCCAAAATGCTGAGCGCATGCTCTCTCCCCCATGAATAATGCGAAACCTATGCATAATAGGCATCACATCCCTTGTCGTCGAGAGTGGAAGTGCGTATTTATGCGCTCCGGAAACAATTTCTCGCAATTTTTTCGCCAAAAGTTTGATCTACCCATTGATGGCAGGAATACCAAGGACACAAAAGCGAAAATCGTAAAATCCCTCGTTTGCTAGAATACACAGATAATATTCAGGGTTTGTTGCCGTAATACAGACCCCTATTTTTTTGCGCAATGTAAGGGTGTTGTCCTATGCAAACTATTGACGGTAATGGTGCAGTTGCCTCAGTCGCGTTTCGCACCAGTGAAGTTATCGCCATCTACCCGATTACGCCAAGTTCTACCATGGCCGAGCAGGCGGACGCATGGGCGGGTAACGGGTTAAAAAACGTCTGGGGCGATGTCCCGAGAGTGGTTGAGATGCAGTCTGAAGCCGGTGCGATTGCCACGGTTCACGGCGCGCTTCAGACCGGCGCGCTTTCCACGTCGTTTACCTCTTCTCAGGGATTGCTATTAATGATCCCTACGCTTTACAAACTCGCCGGTCAGCTGACCCCCTTCGTTCTGCACGTTGCCGCGCGTACCGTTGCCACCCACGCGCTCTCTATCTTTGGCGACCACTCCGACGTGATGGCCGTGCGCCAGACCGGCTGCGCGATGCTATGCGCCAGCAGCGTTCAGGAAGCGCAGGACTTTGCCTTAATTTCGCATATCGCCACGCTTAAAAGCCGCGTGCCGTTTATTCACTTCTTTGATGGTTTCCGCACCTCTCACGAAATCAACAAAATCGTCCCGCTGGCTGACGATACTATCCTCAATCTGCTGCCGCAGGCGGAAATCGACGCGCATCGCGGACGGGCACTTAATCCTGAACACCCGGTTATTCGCGGGACATCGGCGAACCCGGATACCTATTTCCAGTCCCGCGAGGCCACGAACCCCTGGTACAACGCGGTTTACGACCATGTTGAACAGGCAATGAATGACTTTGCCGCCGCGACCGGCCGTGAGTACAAACCCTTTGAGTACTACGGCCATCCGCAGGCGGAACGGGTGATCGTGCTGATGGGGTCAGCCATTGGGACCTGTGAAGAGGTGGTTGACGAGCTGCTGACGCGCGGCGAAAAGGTCGGCGTGCTTAAGGTGCGTCTCTATCGTCCGTTCTCGGCTAAACATCTGCTTTCGGCTCTGCCTGAAAGCGCCCGCGCTGTGGCGGTGCTCGACCGTACCAAAGAGCCGGGCGCGCAGGCGGAACCCCTCTATCTGGATGTGATGACCGCCCTGGCAGAAGCCTTTAATCAGGGCGAACGTGAAACGCTGCCGCGCGTGATTGGGGGTCGCTATGGCTTGTCCTCCAAGGAGTTTGGGCCGGACTGCGTGCTGGCGGTATTCAACGAGTTAAGCGAGGCAAAACCTAAGCCGCGCTTTACCGTCGGCATTTATGATGATGTGACGAATCTTTCCCTGTCGTTGCCGGAAAACACCCTGCCCTCGACCGCCAAACTTGAGGCGCTGTTCTATGGTCTGGGCAGCGACGGCAGCGTCTCCGCGACCAAAAACAACATCAAAATTATCGGCAACTCAACGCCGTGGTACGCCCAGGGGTACTTCGTCTACGACTCCAAAAAAGCAGGCGGCCTGACCGTTTCCCACCTGCGCGTGAGCGAACAGCCCATCCGCTCCGCGTATCTTATCTCTCAGGCCGATTTTGTTGGCTGCCACCAGCTGCAGTTTATCGATAAATACCAGATGGCCGAGCGCCTGAAGCCCGGCGGTATTTTCCTCCTCAATACGCCGTACAGCGCGGACGAAGTCTGGGGGCGCCTGCCGCAGGAAGTTCAGGCGGTGCTGAACCAGAAAAAAGCCCGTTTCTATGTGGTCAACGCCGCAAAAATTGCCCGCGAATGTGGCCTGGCTGCGCGTATTAATACCGTTATGCAGATGGCCTTCTTCCATCTGACCAATATTCTCCCGGGCGACAGCGCGCTGGTGGAACTGCAGGGTGCGATTGCCAAAAGCTACAGCAGCAAGGGCCAGGAGCTGGTCGAACGAAACTGGCAGGCGCTGGCGCTGGCACGCGAATCGCTGTTTGAGGTACCGCTGCAGCCGGTGAATGCCGCAAGCCCGAACCGCCCTCCGGTGGTGTCCGATGCGGCGCCCGATTTCGTGAAGACCGTGACGGCGGCGATGCTGGCCGGCCTGGGCGATGCCCTTCCCGTCTCCGCGCTACCGCCGGATGGCACCTGGCCGATGGGCACCACGCGCTGGGAAAAACGTAACATTGCCGAAGCGATCCCCATCTGGAAAGAAGAGCTGTGTACCCAGTGCAACCACTGCGTTGCGGCCTGCCCGCACTCTGCTATTCGTGCCAAAGTGGTTTCACCGGAAGAGATGGAAGCCGCGCCTGCCAGCCTGCATTCGCTGGATGTGAAATCTCGCGATATGCGCGGACAGAAGTACGTTCTGCAGGTCGCGCCGGAAGATTGCACCGGCTGTAACCTGTGCGTCGAGGTCTGTCCGGCGAAAGACAGGCAGGATCCGGAGATCAAAGCCATCAATATGATGTCGCGTCTGGAGCACGTCGAAGAGGAGAAGGTCAATTATGACTTCTTCCTGAATCTGTCGGAAATCGATCGCAGCAAACTGGAACGTATTGATATTCGTACGTCACAGCTGATTACGCCGCTGTTTGAGTACTCCGGGGCCTGCTCCGGCTGCGGTGAAACGCCGTATATCAAGCTGCTTACCCAGCTGTACGGTGACCGGATGCTGATTGCCAACGCAACCGGCTGTTCATCCATCTACGGGGGCAATTTGCCTTCTACGCCGTACACCACCGACGCGAATGGGCGCGGTCCGGCGTGGGCAAACTCGCTATTCGAGGACAACGCCGAATTCGGCCTGGGCTTCCGCCTGACCGTCGACCAGCACCGCGCGCGCGTGATGCGCCTGCTGGAGCAGTTTGCCGGGCAGATCCCCGCTCAGCTCAATGACGCGCTTCATGCGGACGCGACGCCAGAAGAACGTCGTGAGCAGGTTGCTGAGCTGCGCCGCGCGCTGCAGGGCGTTGCGGGGGCTGAACAGCTGCTGACCGACGCTGACGCTCTGGTCGAAAAATCAATCTGGCTGATTGGCGGTGACGGCTGGGCTTACGATATCGGCTTTGGCGGGCTGGATCACGTGTTGAGCCTGACCGAAAACGTCAACATCCTGGTTCTGGATACGCAGTGTTATTCCAATACCGGCGGCCAGGCGTCGAAAGCGACGCCGTTAGGCGCGGTAACGAAATTCGGCGAACACGGTAAACGCAAGGCGCGCAAAGATCTCGGCGTGAGCATGATGATGTACGGTCACGTTTACGTCGCGCAAATCTCGCTGGGTGCCCAGCTTAACCAGACGGTGAAAGCGATTCAGGAAGCGGAAGCGTATCCTGGCCCGTCGCTGATCATTGCCTACAGCCCTTGCGAAGAGCATGGCTACGATCTGGCCCTCAGCCACGACCAGATGCGCCAGCTGACCGCGACCGGCTTCTGGCCGCTGTACCGGTTCGACCCGCGTCGTGCAGACGAGGGTAAATTACCGCTGGCGCTGGATTCGCGTCCGCCGTCGGATGCCCTGGCCGAGACGTTAATGCAGGAACAGCGATTCCGTCGCCTTAACGCCCAGCAGCCGGAAGTGGCCGAACAGCTCTGGAAAGATGCCGCTGCTGACCTGCAAAAACGCTATGACTTCCTGGCGCAGATGGCGGGTAAAGCCGAAAAACCAACCAGCGACTAGTTCCCCTGCCCGGCTTATCCGGGCATTTTTTTGCCATAAAAAAAGCCCGGCGTATTCACACCGGGCGAATCCAGATAATCATTGAATATCTATTTAGTTTCCTTAATAGCATTCATGTTAATTATGGATGAATCATCTTACAGGCATATAACGCCGGCCAGATTACCTTAATTAACGCCTGATTAATAATTTCAATTTAATATACTTACTTTTAAATCATTCATCAAACCGATGATCATTTCCGCCGATTTATTCGGTTTAGATTTTACTTAGTTCGTAACAATTATATTTTATTACTCTTACACGGGAGTGATTTAGCATGAGACAACTTTCTCATTCTGAAAGTTCAACAGGTAATTAAATAAAAACAACTGCAAAGGAATATCACAATGCAAAGAAAAGTACTGGCTCTGATGATTCCGGCTCTGTTAATAGCTGGTTCTGCTCAAGCAGCAGAAATTTATAATAAAGACGGTAACAAATTAGATCTGTACGGAAAAGTAGATGGTCTGCACTACTTTTCCGATAACAAAGGTGCTGACGGCGATCAAACCTATATGCGTCTGGGTTTCAAGGGTGAAACGCAGATCAACAACACGATGACCGGCTATGCGCAGTGGGAATACAACATTCAGGCCAATAACACGGAAGGGTCTGATAATCAGTCCTGGACGCGTCTGGCCTTCGCCGGTGTAAAAGTGGGTGACTACGGCTCCTTCGATTACGGTCGTAACTACGGTGTCCTGTACGACGTGGAAGGCTGGACCGATATGCTGCCTGAGTTCGGTGGCGACTCCTACACCAAAGCCGACAACTTCATGACCGGCCGCGCAAACGGCGTGGCAACCTACCGTAACACCGACTTCTACGGTCTGGTGCAGGGCCTGAACTTTGCGCTGCAGTATCAGGGCAAAAATGAAGACGCCAGCAACAACCAGGAAGGTACCAACAACGGTCGCGACACGCGTCACGAGAACGGTGACGGCTTCGGTATCTCCACAACCTATGACTTCGGCATGGGGATTACTGCGGGTGCCGCGTATACCTCTTCTGACCGCACCAACGAGCAGGTCATGAATACCACAGCAGGTGGAGACAAGGCGGATGCATGGACGGCGGGCCTGAAGTATGACGCCAATAACATCTACCTGGCGGCGATGTATTCTGAGACCCGCAATATGACCCCTTATGGTGATAATACCGACGCCGTGGCGAACAAAACCCAGAACTTCGAAGTGACCGCGCAGTACCAGTTCGACTTCGGCCTGCGTCCGTCCGTTTCCTACCTGCAGTCGAAAGGTAAGGATCTGGGCAACGGCCAGGGCGACCAAGATCTGGTTAAATACGCTGACGTAGGGGTCACCTATTACTTCAACAAAAACATGTCCACCTACGTTGATTACAAAATCAACCTGCTGGATGAAGACGACAACTTCTACAAAGACAACGGCATCAGCACCGATGATGTTGTAGCGTTAGGTCTGGTTTACCAGTTCTGATTGTCAGAGCCCGCATAATCATGCGGGCTCGCTTGTTTTTTGAAGTCCGTCACATAAGACAGTTTAAGAAAGGGGTTGGTTGAGGGAAAGTTGAAAGTAAGCTGGTTAAACTGCGGTGATAGCCCTTTCGTCACTAAGGATAACAGCGTTGTTTGGTCGTGTATCCCTTGCCTTACTTACCCTTTTAGCATTGCTGTGGATGGCGTTAATTTTTGATTTTGGTGATATCGTCGGGCATCTCGGCGCGCTATTAAACCATCTGGATGGCAGTTAACTATTGTCCCTGGAAATAAAAAGCCACCAGCGTTGCCGGTGGCGGGTAAACGCGTAAGTCGCGTTATTTTTTCACAGGTTGAGGCTTTTTATCACCTGATTCAGGGGCCTCACGCGGATCGTCTTTTTCAACACAGAGCATAGTTTCTCCTGTTTCAGTTACCCACTGCCTACTATAGCCGGAGGAGTAAAAGAGTGGCCAGGCGGCAATCATGCCTGATCTTCCCCTTTCTCGCGAAAAGAGAGATAACCTAATACCCCACTATCCCCATCCATGGGATGGTTAACGCCGTCCATCACCTTCACCTCTGGAAAATCAAAAGGTGAAACGTTTTCAAAACAGGCGACATTAACGCCATATTCGTTTGGGTTAGAACGCCGCTGATGGAACGTGTAGATCCCGCATACCGAGCAGAAGAAATGCCGTGCCGTTCCCGTGTTAAAGCGGTACTCGGTGAGCTTATCTTCACCTTTGGTTACCTTAATGCCTGACAGCGGCGCAGAGACGACGACCGCGCCCCGCATGCGACAAAAGGAACAGCTGCAGCGCCGCGCGGTATTCAGACCATCAGTGAGCTCAACGGTGAACGCTACCGCGCCGCAATGGCACTTCGCATTACGTCTTTCAGCCATGGGCTATACCCCTTTTCTCACCAGCTCGGCGGCTTTCACGAAAACCTCATCTTCTACGCCATCGCCTTTTTGCCTGCCGAGCCTGACCAGTTCATCGACAATACTGTTGCGGTGGATCGGTTTTTGCGCTGAAACCAGCCCAATAACGGCGGCCCCGATCGCCAGCCCCACTAATCCGGTTTGTTCATCTTTGTTCATCATGCTTACGCTCCTGATCCAACCAACAAGCTTAGCAGGATTTTTAAAAACGCGGCGTCAAACCGTATTTTGGCGTTTTGATGTTTGCAGCCCAAATCTTGATATCGTTTTGCAGGAGGATCGTGAAATCGGATTTTAAATGCGTCACCATGCCATTGACGCTGTCCGCATCAACCACTGAAAAATGTTCAATTCTGTTCTGTCCTACCTGAACGCAATAATATTTGGCGGGCAGTACTTTGCCATTCACATTTAGCGGCAGGTTATTCTCACCGCAACGGCCTTCAGTAATATATGAAACCAGTAAATTAGCGGATTTTCTCCCGGGCTGGGAGACGCTCACCATGACAGGGAAACCTTCCGATGTCTGCGTCATATCATAAAGGACCGCATTTTTTATATACCAGGTATTATATTCCCGCTCCTGAAAAGCAGACCAGGAAGGCGCAGAAAAGAGCACCAGCACTGCCAGGATAAGAGATTCTATTTTCATGGGATGTTGTCGTCCGTGTTGTTGCACGTATTATTCAGATTGTGCAAAAAACAGCAACCACTTAAGAATAGTCCTACTACTATTGGCAATGACGGAGGAATAAATTAAAGATATGCCTTACCGTCAGCAGTCCCAGCCAACGCTCATAAAAGAGAATAAGAAGAAAAATGGTAAACGGCCGCCATCATGGCGATGCTGACGACGACGCTGATGAAAAAGTAGCTTTTGAAGGGCTGCTTTTGGGTTTTATGGCGAAAGAGTTGTTGGCCCACAATGGCGCCAGGCCAGCCACCTGTCACGCCAAATATCAGCAACGTCGCTTCCGGAACCCTGCGCATCCCCTTTCGCGCCGCCATTTTATCGGCGCCATACATGACCAACGTCATCACGTTGATCGCCAGAAACCACGTGACCAGAGGATGGGTAGTAAGAAGGCTGCCGATCGCAGCGATAATCAGGAGTAAATAACAAAAGCGATTAAGGGTCATAGCACGAGTCACGGAGTGTTTAGCGGTTTTGGATGACGCATTATACGCTAACTGACGAAAATCTCAGAATGAGACAGCTATTCTAAATGCAAACTGCGCCCCGGCCTTTACTAGTTAATATTTAAACTGCGGTAATAAGTAAGCATTACTTCATTATGCTATGGCCGCTAGCATTTTTTTCTTAAAAAATTAACCTGAAGCAACTTACGTCGAAAACACAGCGTAAGCGCATTGTTTTAACAAAACAATAATCATTGCATCCATCAATCTTAAGAGGATGCGACAATTTTGATTAAAGTCAAATTAAACGTTAGGCAGCTAATATTCCAAATCACCCATTTGCTTAAGAATCCCAAAGAGAATGTTGAAAACAATTAATTTGACCATCCGGTCAATACATAACAAAATATTACCGTGGTTAAAACAATAATGGTCTGCATTTTTGGGGGATGATGTCCCCCCTTTTTATTTCCTCAGAAACAACCGAATAAACATTATTCCACCCTGACCTTAACTTTTGGCTTCGACAAGAGAACTTTGACCAGTTCCTTGAAAGGAAGAGGTTTGTAAAAGAAAAAACCCTGTAAAAACCGGATATGATTGCGTGTGAGGTAATCGAGCTGCTCTTCTGTTTCAACGCCTTCCGCCACGATGCTAATTGAGAGTTTTTTGGCCAACTCCAGTACCGAATCAAGGATTAGGGTTGAGTCCTCATTCGCGTTAACCCTGGCAACAAAGCTCTGGTCGATTTTAATGTAATCAATATGCAGATCCTGCAGATAGGACAGACCGGAATAACCCGTACCAAAGTCATCCAGCGCAATGGCAAATCCGTTGCTATGTAACTCATTCAATGTATTAACGAGATGTTCATCAATGTCGAGTGGTTCACGCTCCGTCACCTCAACGACGAGGTTAAGATCCTGTTGAGTGAAGCTGCGCTTGTAGTGGATACACTCTTCAACAAAGGTGGGCGCAACGATATGAGAAGCGCTGAAGTTAATCCCTACGTGAAAGCCTTCTGGCAGCAATGTCGCAATAGCATTCATGTGTATTGCAACCTGCCTCATTAAGCTTTGAGTCAAAGGAATAATTAAACCGGATTTCTCAGCAAGAGGAATGAAGGATGCGGGAGAAATAAATCCTGATTGAGGATGCTTCCATCTGGCCAGCACCTCCACACCCCGTAAGGTTCCCTCTTTGCCGCTCACAACGGGTTGGTAATACGGAATAATTTCATTTCTGTAAATGGCGATGCGCAGTGATTCTTCGGGTGAAACATCCTTAGAAATATAGCGTTGAAGAATATAAGCAGAGAGAGACGATATTATCAGCAGGAATAACACCACGCCTCCGGCTCGATTGAATAATCTCTTAAGACTAAAAAGAGGTGGAGAGTTGAATTGTACCGAGAAAGGATAATTAGAGGCTTTTACCATTAATACCTCTTTCTTCGTAGGGTCTGCCATCGTAACATCCCCTGTCAGACCTAAAAGGGTATTGCCTACTCTCAGGGAATATTCTACGCCATTTAATGGCATATCCAGCGCATCCCGGATATGGCTATCGCTGATGCTAACGATGATTCGGCTTCCGGCGTGAATTGTCTGGTATAAGAAAACCGGAAGACCGTTGACGGTACTGGCCGAAGGGACGAGGAGCAATGATGACTCAGGCAGCACTGAGCTGTTGACCAACAATACGCGGTTTCCCGGTAACGAGGAGCACCAGACCGCATCATTTTTCAGAATAACGATCGTTCTCAGGTGAGGCTGTAATGCCGCCTCGGTGCCCAGCCGATATTGCCCTTCAGCATCACACTCATTCTCGGCAAGTTGCTTTGCCATCTCAGTCGCATGACGAGCTTCTTTAAGAATAACATTCATGTTCCGCACGACGTAGTGCGCCTCTGCCAGGCTATCGGCCCGTGCAGAATACCAAACCTGTAAATTGATGATAAAAACGCCGAGCAAAAACATTGTCGTGGCTGCAGCTACGGGGATAGATGCATGGCGCATTTAGGGTTCTCGATTTAAGTGACGTAGCCGCTTCAACGATGCTGAAGTGATTGAATTGTCATCGTCTTAAGCATGGTTGATAACGTAATAAATACCATGACAGGCGTCAGAAAAGTTCTCGTAAACCAGGTTCAGGGGAAACAAAAGGCCGCCGAACGGCAGCCCTGGTGGATAAGTGTCTATTAATATCGCTTCATTGTATTGATCGGGGTTCTTTCTGACCAGTCTGGCCGCTCGCCGGCCATGATGGCACGCTGTTGCGTTGGCGTCACAGACTGGGTTATTTCAGGCATTGACTTGTATTCGGGTTGTTTAGGTGGGCTGAGAACCAGATCGGAGCTACAGCCTGACAGCAGGAAAATGGCCAGTAGAGATGAACTAAGCTTGAACACGTTAAACCCTTCCAATGGGATAATATTTAAAGAAAAAGCGTGGTGCTGAACATACATAGCCTAATCAAAATATATTCACAAGGTCAATGCGCGCAACCCTTTTTCCTGCCCCGGATTCGCAAATGCGAACATCAAGCCGACGACTTTTTATTGAGAATTGATACCAGATTCAACGTGACCGGAAACGCGCCACGAAAGCCATCCGGATGGCTAAAATAACGTTTGCTTATCAGCACAGTCCATGCCTTAATGATTTAGTTGGTTCGATGCAATACCGAATACAATATTTTACCACGCAGTCCTCATAACCAGGCGCTATCGCTGATATCCCCTCCTTTTGAGTCCATACGTTTTAGTCATTTCTTATCATTTAAAGAGTCTTTAAAGGAGTATTTATGTCTTCACGAATTCAAGGTCTGGTTAAGTGGTTTAATGAAGATAAAGGCTTTGGCTTTATCTCCCCCCTTGATGGCAGTAAAGATGTTCTTGTTCGTTTCTCTGCCCTGCAGGGAGAAAGCTTTAATACACTATTTGAAGGTCAGAAAGTCGAATTTGCGATTCTCAGCGGCGATAAAGGACCTGCTGCTGCAAATGTCATTCTTCTGGATAGATAACATTATCAATGGCCCGTGATTACCAACAAGGTTTTCTGAGTAAACGGGCCCTGGATTATATGACTGTTATTCATATCAACAGCCGACATATTTTCTTAACGAGTGCGCTAACTAATGTGATGAAGTGCAGAACTGGTGCACAAGTAATCTAAACTCAAAGCTAACTCATTTTTTCCACTACTTTGATTTATAATCGTTGAGTGGTTTTAAACAAAGCGTGGCAGTACGGGCAGACAAGTTGAGCGCCCTTTTGTACGCGATTAAAGCTATGCTCTGAATCTTTAGAGCAATTTGGGCATGGACATTTGACTAAATGATTTCGACGGGATTGTGTATTTTTACGTCCAGACATAGGCATCTCCTGATTTTACGGACTGCCACCATACACGTTAAAGCTAAAAAATGCTTGCTTTAGTTTTGGAAAGATCTCAAAAACACAGGGTGGTTTATGAAGAATGTAATCGTTTTTTTTCAATGGGAAACCTGGTAAAGTTGTCACAGTGCAACAAGCAACTACGTCCGTAAGACAAGAATATCCGGACGGTGAAGAAATACACCTTCAGATTATGTCTGCTGGTTTCCCATCTTTAACCGGAGATCGCAGCTTTCTTTATGTTGCCTCTGATACAGAACTCACCTCTCAGAAGATACTTGATGCTGCAAAAATCCATTTGTGAGCAGCATTTCCGGCTAAATCTCAGTACTTCATAAAAGGAAAGATAAAACCTCAGTAAAATCACCAGTATTTTCAGTGAGCGTTTTTAGGCTTTATCTATTGAATTAAAATAATAAAAATGCCTTACTATTAAAGCCTGCTAAATGCAGGCATTTTTTTATAAAACCTGCAAATACACCCTCTCATCTTTATTTAAATAACACTGACTAAAACTCGACACTTCTTTTCATTAAAATTTTGCACTTTGCAGGAACTAATGCAAAAGAAATGAGTCAAATGAAGACTCTTACCAGAAAAGATTATTTTATGACATCTTATATTGTAGTAACCACTGTTGCCGTTGTTATGGGGTTGATAACGTTGAGTCTGATTAAAGTTTGGATCAGCACGTCGAACAATCCTGACAATCAATAACCTTATCGCAATTCGTTATTTTTAATGATTTTTACTACAAGCGGCCTAAAGTTGAGCCACCTCCGTTTCTGGTAAATCTATGATAACCAGTGTGCCAAAACTGCCTGTTTCTACAGTATGGGGAGCGCCAGCTTTAGCGATATAGAGCTGTCCAGGCGTTACAGAGATTTTTTTACCCCTCACGCCCAGCTCCAGACGTCCATCAATGACAAGTAACCCCTCGTCATACTCATGAACCTCTTCAATCACTGAGCGTTCATCCATTCGTAAAACTTTGAGATTTGCAGTTCCAATGCGGCCCAATACATGAGAGTGCCAGGTCTCCGGTAAGGCAAGTGCTTCTGTTTTGAGGTCATAAAGCGACATAAAGTCATTCCTTTTGATGTTCATTTAACGCTCTTATGCCATATAAGTTCCCTGCGGTCATATAACAAATATGGAAAACTAACACGAGTAAGATGCTATATGAGATCCTGAAATCGCAGAGCACGCTGACAGCGTTGCAGCGCCAGATATAACCCCGCTGTAAAACGTGCTGGTATTCGTCGCCGGAATCCGTACCATACGCGGCATACAATGTTTGCCCCTGCTGGCTCCGAAGGTAGTACTAAATGCAACAGAATCAAGAAATTAACAAAAAAGAGCAATACAACCTGAATAAACTGCAAAAGCGACTGCGCCGTAACGTGGGCGAAGCCATTGCAGACTTCAACATGATTGAAGAAGGTGACCGTATCATGGTCTGCCTGTCAGGGGGTAAAGACAGCTATACCATGCTGGAGATCCTGCGTAATCTTCAGCAAAGCGCACCGGTGAAATTTTCCCTGGTGGCGGTCAACCTTGACCAGAAACAGCCGGGCTTCCCGGAGCACATTCTTCCGGAATACCTCGAGAAGCTGGGCGTTGAGTATAAAATCGTCGAAGAAAATACCTACGGCATTGTGAAAGAGAAAATCCCGGAGGGGAAAACCACCTGCTCACTCTGCTCTCGTCTGCGCCGCGGCATTCTGTATCGTACCGCGACGGAGCTGGGCGCGACCAAAATTGCGCTGGGCCATCACCGCGACGATATCCTGCAAACGCTGTTCCTCAATATGTTTTACGGCGGCAAGATGAAAGGCATGCCGCCTAAACTGATGAGCGATGACGGCAAGCACATTGTGATCCGCCCTCTCGCCTACTGCCGCGAAAAAGACATTGAGCGTTTTTCTCAGGCTAAAGGTTTCCCGATCATTCCATGTAACCTGTGCGGCTCTCAGCCGAACCTGCAGCGTCAGGTGATTGGAGACATGCTGCGCGACTGGGATAAGCGTTATCCAGGGCGTATCGAAACCATGTTCAGCGCGATGCAAAACGTTGTCCCTTCCCATCTCGCGGATGTGGAGCTGTTCGACTTTAAAGGCATCAACCACGAGTCAGAAGTTGTGAACGGCGGAGACCTGGCGTTTGATCGGGAAGATATTCCCATGCAGCCAGCGGGCTGGCAGCCGGAAGAAGATGACAATCAGTTTGAAGAGCTGCGTCTCAACGTGCTTGAAGTGAAGTAAGCGATTAGCGTCTCAGAAACACCTTCTGAGACGCTTCATTCTTCATTTCAGCAGACGTACGCGACAGGTTTTACCCTTAATTTTCCCGTTTTGCAGCTGCTTCCATGCCTTATGGGCAACCGCCTGGCGAACCGCTACGTAGACATGCGCCGGATGGACCGCAATCTTGCCGATATCCGCCCCGTCCAGACCCACATCCCCGGTCAGCGCCCCTAATACGTCACCTGGACGCATCTTGGCTTTTTTACCGCCATCAATGCACAGCGTCGCCATTTCAGCCTCCAGCGGCACAATGCTGGCGCTGGCCGGTGCATTCATCCAGTTCAGCTTAATCTGCAGCATCTCAGAGAGAATGTTGGCGCGCTGCGCCTCTTCCGGTGCGCAGAAGCTGATCGCCAGACCGCTGTTTCCCGCGCGCGCGGTACGACCAATACGGTGCACGTGCACTTCAGGATCCCACGCCAGCTCAAAGTTCACCACCAGCTCCAGGGATTTAATATCCAGACCGCGCGCAGCGACGTCGGTTGCGACAAGAACGCGGGCGCTGCCGTTAGCGAAGCGGACCAGCGTCTGATCGCGATCGCGCTGCTCCAGATCGCCATGCAGCGACAATGCGCTCTGGCCGGCGGCATTCAGGGCATCACAGACCGACTGACAGTCTTTTTTGGTATTACAGAACACCACGCAGGACGCAGGCTGATGCTGGCTCAGCAATTTCTGCAGGAGCGAAATTTTCCCCTGCTGCGAGGTTTCAAAGAACTGCTGCTCGATAGCGGGCAGCGCATCTACGCTGTCGATTTCAATGGTAAGCGGATTTTTCTGCACGCGCCCGCTGATGGCGGCGATGGCCTCCGGCCAGGTCGCGGAGAACAGCAGCGTCTGACGATCGGCCGGGGCGAAACGGATCACCTCGTCAATCGCATCGCTGAAGCCCATATCCAGCATCCTGTCTGCCTCATCCATCACCAGCGTTTGTAACGCATCCAGCGAGACGGTGCCTTTTTGCAGGTGATCCAGCAGGCGACCGGGCGTTGCGACAATAATGTGCGGCGCATGCTGGAGTGAATCACGCTGCGCGCCGAACGGCTGTCCGCCGCAGAGGGTTAAAATCTTGGTGTTGGGCAGGAAACGCGCCAGGCGACGCAGTTCACCCGCGACCTGGTCTGCCAGTTCGCGGGTTGGGCACAGCACCAGAGACTGGGTCTGAAAAAGCGCCGCATCGATGTGCTGCAACAGGCCAAGGCCAAATGCCGCCGTTTTCCCGCTGCCCGTTTTCGCCTGCACGCGCACGTCACGGCCCTCAAGGATGG
This sequence comes from Enterobacter sp. 302C9, assembly GCF_034106085.1. NCBI lineage: Bacteria > Pseudomonadati > Pseudomonadota > Gammaproteobacteria > Enterobacterales > Enterobacteriaceae > Enterobacter > Enterobacter sp. 302C9. The sequence goes on along the minus strand of NZ_JAWNBW010000006.1, from coordinate 3,177 downwards.
CGGGCAACGCGGCCGCCTGAACAGGCGTCATCGTGAGGTAACCCAACTCGTTGAGGTTATCGAGCTGGGCGGCGGGCAGAACATTCAGGGTAGAAAAAGCGGTCACAGTAGTCTCTCGTGGTCATCTTTGCGGTCAGATGGCGCGTATCCTCGCAGATCTCGCGGTTCGATGCGACAATTTAATCGGTTCTTGATCTGGCGGCGGGTCGGGCATCGGCTGCGGACGCGGGATGGGATCGGGCATTGGCACCGGATCGGTGGGGACGGGATCGGATTGACGCGATTGTTGCAGTAGCAGAGCGTTCAGGATGCTCATCATTCCCTCCAGAATTTGCTGTCGTCCCTTTTAGGGTAGACGCTGAGAATCAGGAGGCAAAAAAAAGCCGACTATGAAGTCGGCGTCGTACGAATCAATTGTGCTATGCAGTAATTCAAAAAAGGAAGTAAGACAATATGGAGCGCAACGCCCATCGCTTGACGTTGCATTCACCTGCGGGAGTAATATTGCACCTTACGGGGTAGATGTTTATTGACTTCGCTCAATTAAAAGAGCGTTTTGATCCCGTTGAAAGCTGAAAAAAGCGTAAATTTACAGCCATTTACTACGATGCAACCACCATGCAACACCACCAATCAAAACAACTAACATCACGCAAAACGCGGTAAAGCCGTAGCGATAGGCGCCACCCGGAATTCCACCCAGATTCACGCCAAACAGCCCGGTAAGAAACGTGCTGGGTAAAAACACCATCGCCATCAGGGACATCGTATAGGTTCTTCTCGACAGCGACTCCTGCATCACCTGCGCGATTTCGTCCGCCATCACCGCCGTTCTGGCAATACAGGAATCAATCTCGTCCAGCCCGCGCCCCAGCCTGTCGGCAATATCCTGCATTCTGCGTCGCTGATCGTCATTCATCCAGGCGAGCCTTTCGCTGGCAAGACGCGCATACACGTCGCGCTGCGGCGTCATGTAGCGGCGCATCACAATCAACTGTTTACGCAATAAGGCCAGAAAACCGCGGGGCGGGATTTGCTGATCGAGCAGGTTATCTTCCAGGTCGATGATTTTGTCGTGCAGCTCTTCAATAAATTCACTCGCATGATCGGTAAGGGCGTCGCAGACGTCCACCAGCCAGCTGCCGCAGTCGACCGGCCCGGTGCCCTCTTTCAGATCGTTGACAATGTCATCCAGCGCCAGAACTTTTCGCTGGCGGGTCGACACAATGAGCCCGTCGTCCATGTAGACACGCATCGCAACCAGCTGATCCGGGCGTTCATCCGTGCTGCCGTTAATGCAGCGCAGGGTGATCAGCGTCCCGTCACCCATTCGACTTACGCGGGGCCGCAGGCTTTCACCCGCCAGCGCATCGCGCACGTTATTGGGCAATAGCGGCGTCGAGGCCAGCCAGTCAGCGCTGTCCGGGTGGGTGTAGTTCAGATGTAGCCAGCAGGGATGCGCACTATCGATCACATCATTATCTTCCAGCGGTCGCGCACCGCCGCGACCATCCAGCACCCACGCAAAAACTGCGTCTGGAACGTTAAGTTCAGATCCTTTAATGCTTTCCACAGCGCCTCCACCTTTTTAGCTCTTCGGTGTCAGTCTAGCTTTCATCAGGTGTTAAGCAACAACTATGTATCCCATCGCGCTGAAATCGCTCAGGAATTGTACATACCAGGCGGAGGCATGAAAAAAGCCTGGCATGCCAGGCTTTGAGGTGCTGTCAGAGAGAGTGCTCTGGCCGCTGGAGGAAGGATGGCGAACCGCCAGGTGATGAGGATAAGGATGACTGATCGAGCCTGAAATTACGCGTCCGGGTTTGCAGCTCAATCACCTGATTACGCAGTACATCAGACGAACCGTTGAGTTCCTCTGCCATTGCCACGTTACTTTGTGTGACCCGCTCCAGCTCCGATAGCGCCAGGGTAATCTGAGAAATGCCTTTCTCCTGCTCTGAGGTTGACGCGGAAATGTCGTCCATTAAGCGGCTGACATTTCCCGACCCCGTCACGATTTCATGCATGTTTTTCTCTGCCTGTGACACAACGCTGGCTCCCTGCGTGACGTTACTGCTGGTGACTTCAATCAGCGTTTTGATATTCTTCGCGGCCTCCGCGCTGCGGTGTGCCAGGTTTCTTACCTCTTCCGCGACGACAGAAAAACCCTTGCCATGATCGCCCGCCCTTGCCGCCTCCACGGCCGCGTTGAGCGCCAGGATATTTGTCTGGAACGCAATGCCGTCAATGAGCGAAATAATCTCCGTCATCTGCTGCGCGCATTCGGTAATGGACTGCATATTGCTGGCGACCTGCCCCATCAGCTCGCCGCCCTTACGCGCCTGTAACGTCGCCACATTTGCCTGCTCGCTCGCCAGGCGGGTGTTATCGGCATTGTTTTTGGTGCTCGCGGCCATTTGCTCCATGCTGGCTGCGGTTTGCACCAAAGACGCGGACTGCTGCTCGGTTTTCACCGATAGCTGAGCGCTACGTGCCGAAAGTTGATCCGATAAGGTCATGGCGGTTTGCGATGACGCCCTGATCTCACGCAACAGCGTCGCAATATTGCCGGAAAGGCTGTTAATGCCGGGGATGAGCCGGCCCGCGCAGTTATTGCCAAATTCTGGGATAGAGACGCCAAGGTTACCTGCGGTCACCTCCTCAATACTTCTCTTCACCGTATTGATCGGCGTCACAAGATACTTCGTCATATAGACCCAGAGCAAAAATAGCGCAACGAAATTGATGACATTAAGCGAAATAAAGAGAGACGTATTGCTGGAAAATAGAACAACGACACCTGCACTTACCAAAAAAAGAGAGAAAAGGAACCCGATAATAAAGGTCCTTACACTAATATTTCTTAGCATGATAATACCCACGTTTTATATTTTGGTCGGCACTTAGACTTATAGCATTGGCCCGGAAGTTTTTCATCGCAAACAACGCTTGTTTTTTGTTTCGCCGTTAGCATCCTGAGATTTACGTTAAGTCAGATAAAAAGAGCGTATTAGTGAAAATGTTTTGCTCAGCATGCTGTGATACTGGTCTCCAGCCATGTTAAGCGATAGTATCGCCCGCGGTGAGACGACACGATCGCCCTCATATTTAAGGAGCTTTGCTACTGTTATTCGTTCTTGTTTAGCAATGCTTAATATATTAACAAGAGAATATATT
>NZ_JAWNBW010000005.1:0-347141 GCF_034106085.1 Enterobacter sp. 302C9 | reverse complement strand
ACGTATGTTCACTCAGAGACTTGGTATTCATTTATTGTCCGAAGACATTAAGAATCCATGTCACTTTGAGTGCCCACACAGATTGTCTGATAAATTGTTAAAGAGCAGTGCAACGCGGCTTTCGCTCACCGTTGCGAGGTGGCGTATATTACGCTTTCCTCTTTCAGAGTCAACCCGTTATTTCAGAATTTTTCTCTTCAACCGAACCGGCTGTTGTGTGAAGTGATTCACATCCGCCGTGTCGATGGAGGCGCATTATAGGGGGCCGCCGAGGAATGACAAGCGGAAAAATGCATTTTTATTTCAACCGCTCATCTTTTCACCAAAAAGGCTATTTTTGGTGCTTTTTAATCTCTTTTGGCAGATCGGCCAGACTATTAATCACCCAATCCGCTGCATTTTCTGCTTCTGGCGTCACTGGCTTACCGGTGCGAACTAATATTTTGGTTCCTACACCCGCTGCGGCGGCTGCCTGCATATCTTCCAGTTTATCGCCCACCATATAAGAAGCAGACATATCAATGTGCAGGAACTCCTGTGCAGAGATGAACATCCCGGGATGCGGCTTACGGCAGTCACAGGTCTGACGATACGCTTCAACGGTTCCCTGCGGGTGGTGCGGACAATAGTAGATGCCGTCGAGATCCACACCGCGGTCGGCTAGCGACCAGTCCATCCATTCCGTCAGCGTCTCGAACTGCGCCTCGGTGAATTTACCGCGTGCAATACCGGACTGGTTCGTCACAACCACCAGCGCATAACCCATCTCTTTCAGCTGGCGCATGGCATCTATTACGCCCTCGATAAACTCGAACTCATCAATCTCATGAACATAACCGTGATCCACATTAATAGTGCCGTCACGATCGAGAAAAATTGCGGGTACTGATTTTGCCACCGGTTTGCTCCTGAAAAAGGCATGTTCGACTAGTATCTCATGAATCGCAGCGCAATAAAGTGCTCATCGTACAGAGTTGGATTGATTTAGACGTCTGGATGCCTTAACATCCGTTTTGTTTACGGTCATCACCCGTATCTGGCAGAAGAAAATGCCACGGCTAACTTACATACGATAAAAATAATCTAATGATTAAACTTTCCAATATCACCAAAGTGTTCCAGCAGGGGAACCGAACCATTCAGGCGCTGAACAACGTCAGCCTGCATGTTCCTGCTGGTCAAATTTATGGCGTCATTGGCGCATCGGGTGCAGGTAAAAGCACGCTGATTCGTTGTGTTAACTTGCTTGAGCGCCCAACCCAGGGCAGCGTAGAAGTTGGCGGCCAGGAACTTACCGCCCTCTCAGAGAAAGAACTCACCAAAGCGCGTCGTCAGATTGGCATGATCTTCCAGCACTTTAACCTGCTGGCTTCCCGCACCGTGTTCGGCAACGTTGCCCTGCCGCTTGAGCTTGATAACACGCCAAAAGAAGAAGTGAAGCGTCGCGTCACCGAACTGCTCGACCTCGTGGGTCTGGGCGACAAGCATGATAGCTACCCGACAAATCTGTCCGGTGGGCAAAAGCAGCGTGTGGCCATTGCCCGCGCGCTGGCAAGCAATCCTAAGGTTCTGCTGTGTGATGAAGCCACCAGCGCACTGGATCCGGCAACCACGCGTTCGATTCTGGAACTGCTGAAAGACATTAACCGTCGCCTGGGCCTGACGATCCTCCTTATTACACATGAGATGGATGTGGTGAAACGCATCTGCGACTGCGTGGCGGTCATCAGCAACGGTGAACTGATCGAGCAGGACACGGTAAGTGAAGTCTTCTCGCATCCGAAGACGCCGCTGGCACAGCAGTTCATCCAGTCCACGCTGCATCTGGATATTCCGGAAGATTATCTGGAGCGTTTGAAAACCGAACCCGCAGCAGACAGCGTCCCGATGCTGCGCATGGAGTTCACCGGTCAGTCCGTTGACGCTCCCCTGCTTTCCGAAACCGCGCGTCGCTTTAACGTAAACAACAACATCATCAGCGCGCAGATGGATTACGCCGGTGGCGTGAAGTTCGGCATCATGCTGACAGAAATGCACGGCACACAAGAAGAAACCCAGGCCGCGATTGCCTGGCTGCAAGAACACCACGTAAAAGTAGAGGTACTGGGTTATGTCTGAGCCGATGATGTGGCTGCTGGTTCGCGGCGTTTGGGAAACGCTGGCAATGACCTTTGTCTCTGGCTTCTTTGGTTTTGTGATTGGCCTGCCGGTCGGCGTACTGCTGTACGTGACGCGTCCGGGTCAAATCATTGAGAACGCGAAACTGTACCGTACGCTCTCTGCGCTGGTGAACATCTTCCGTTCTATTCCCTTCATTATTCTGCTGGTGTGGATGATTCCGTTTACCCGCGTGATCGTCGGAACGTCTATCGGTCTGCAGGCGGCCATTGTTCCGCTAACCGTGGGGGCTGCGCCGTTTATCGCCCGTATGGTGGAAAACGCCCTGCTGGAGATCCCAACCGGTTTGATCGAAGCCTCACGCGCGATGGGCGCAACGCCGATGCAGATCGTCCGCAAAGTCCTGCTCCCGGAAGCACTGCCAGGCCTGGTGAACGCGGCAACCATCACGCTCATCACGCTGGTCGGTTATTCCGCAATGGGTGGCGCAGTTGGCGCTGGCGGTTTAGGCCAGATTGGTTACCAGTACGGCTATATTGGATATAACGCTACCGTGATGAATACCGTTCTGGTATTGCTGGTTGTTCTGGTTTATTTAATCCAGTTCTCCGGCGATCGCATCGTCCGGACCGTTACTCACAAATAACGTTACACACAACACAAACTCTACGAGTTAAGGATAAAACATGGCGTTTAAATTAAAGACCTTTGCAGCAGTAGGCGCGCTGATCGGCTCTCTGGCACTGGTGGGTTGCGGTCAGGACGAAAAAGATCCAAACCACATTAAAGTGGGCGTTATCGTGGGTGCAGAACAACAGGTTGCTGAAGTTGCTCAGAAAGTGGCGAAAGAGAAGTATGGCCTGGACGTTGAGCTGGTGACCTTCAACGATTACGTTCTGCCGAACGAAGCGCTGAGCAAAGGCGATATCGACGCTAACGCCTTCCAGCATAAGCCATACCTGGATCAGCAGATCAAAGATCGTGGCTATAAACTGGTGGGTGTTGGTAACACCTTCGTTTATCCAATTGCCGGTTACTCTAAGAAAATTAAATCGCTGGACGAGCTGCAGCCGGGCTCTCAGGTTGCCGTGCCTAACGACCCAACCAACCTTGGCCGTTCCCTGCTGCTGCTGCAGAAAGTGGGCCTGATTAAACTGAAAGACGGTGTTGGCCTGCTGCCAACCGTTCTGGATGTCACCGAGAACCCGAAAAATCTGAAAATTGTTGAACTGGAAGCACCGCAGCTGCCACGTTCTTTGGACGATGCGCAGATTGCCCTGGCCGTGATCAACACCACCTATGCCAGCCAGATTGGCCTGACGCCAGCTAAAGACGGTATCTTCGTTGAAGATAAAGACTCCCCGTACGTTAACCTGATCGTGACTCGCGAAGACAACAAGGACGCGGAAAACGTGAAGAAATTCGTTCAGGCTTATCAGTCTGATGAAGTTTACCAGGAAGCCAACAAAGTGTTTAACGGCGGCGCTGTTAAAGGCTGGTAATCTCACCTCAGTGTAATATCATCAGGACGGGCTTATGCCCGTCTTGTCATTTGTGCAGTCAACTGATTCAATATCTGACGTTTTGATTATCCATTGAGGAACTATTATGCGTGCTTTACCGATCTGTCTTTTAGCACTCATGCTGAGCGGCTGTTCTATGCTAAGCAGATCTCCCGTTGAACCTGTTCAAAGCACGGCAACCCCGCCAAAAACCGAGCCTGCAAAACCGAAAGTGGTTCGCCCTGCGCCGGTTCGCATTATCACGAAAGCAGACGAACTCGTCGGTAAACCGTTCCGTGAACTGGGCGAAGTGAGCGGCGAATCCTGTCAGGCGACCAATCAGGACTCACCACCAAATATTCCGACAGCGCGTAAACGTATGCAGATTAATGCCGCAAAAATGAAAGCCAACGCGGTTCTGCTGCACAGCTGCGAAGTCACCAGCGGCACGCCGGGCTGCTACCGTCAGGCGGTTTGCATCGGTTCTGCGCTGAACATCACGGCGAAATGAGTGCATTTCAGTTCGAGCAGATAGGCGTTATCCACTCTCCTTATAAAGAGAAGTTCGCCGTCCCCCGCCAGCCCGGTCTGGTCACCAGCGGAAGCGGTGAGCTTCACCTGATTGCGCCTTACAATCAGGCCGATGCGGTACGCGGGCTCGAGGCTTTCAGCCATTTATGGGTGGTGTTCGTGTTTCACCAGACGATGGAAGGCGGCTGGCGTCCTACCGTGCGCCCTCCTCGTCTTGGCGGAAATGCGAGAATGGGCGTGTTTGCAACTCGCTCGACCTTCCGCCCAAACCCGGTTGGAATGTCGCTGGTTGAACTGAAAGGCATACGCTGCCAGAAAGATCGGGTGATACTGGAGTTAGGTAGCCTGGACCTGGTGGACGGCACGCCGGTAATCGACATCAAACCCTATTTGCCCTTCGCCGAAGCGCTCCCGGACGCGCGTGCAAGTTATGCTCAGGACGCGCCGCAGGCGGATATGCCTGTTTATTTTACGCCAGAGATAACCGCGCAGCTCGGTCAGCTGGAGAAACGCTATCCTCGCTTACGGGATTTCATCACTGAAGTTCTGGCACAGGACCCGCGTCCGGCCTACCGTAAAGAAGAGGAAGAAGGAAAAACGTACGCCGTCTGGCTGCTCGATTTCAACGTTCGCTGGCGCGTCACCGGGGCAGGTTTTGAAGTGTTTGCCCTTGAACCCAGGTAATTTTGTTCTCCTCTCTTTTGGCATCTTTGCCACACTGGTAAACTAAACCACTTTTTTTGTGTCAGGCTGGTGTTTCAGCCTGTTCCAATCGTCGAAATGGAACCGTAACAACATGCGTACTAGCCAATATCTGCTCTCCACTCTGAAGGAGACGCCTGCCGACGCCGAAGTGATCAGCCATCAGCTGATGCTGCGCGCCGGGATGATCCGCAAGCTGGCCTCCGGGTTATACACCTGGCTGCCGACCGGCGTGCGCGTCCTGAAAAAAGTCGAAAACATCGTGCGTGAAGAGATGAACAACGCCGGTGCTATCGAGGTGTCCATGCCTGTGGTTCAGCCCGCTGACCTGTGGCAGGAGAGCGGCCGTTGGGAGCAATATGGTCCTGAACTGCTGCGCTTTGTCGATCGCGGCGAGCGTCCGTTCGTTCTCGGCCCAACGCATGAAGAAGTCATTACCGACCTGATTCGTAATGAGCTGAGCTCTTACAAACAGCTGCCGCTGAACTTCTTCCAGATCCAGACCAAGTTCCGTGACGAAGTTCGCCCACGTTTCGGCGTCATGCGCTCTCGCGAATTCCTGATGAAAGATGCTTACTCATTCCATACCTCTCAGGAATCACTCCAAGAGACCTACGACGCAATGTACGCGGCGTACAGCAAAATCTTCTCCCGCATGGGTCTGGATTTCCGTGCTGTGCAGGCTGATACCGGCTCCATCGGCGGTAGCGCATCCCATGAGTTCCAGGTACTGGCGCAGAGCGGTGAAGACGATGTGATCTTCTCTGACTCTTCAGATTACGCGGCGAATATCGAATTTGCAGAAGCGCTGGCGCCAAAAGAACCACGCGGGGCGGCAACGCAAGAGATGACGCTGGTTGATACGCCAAACGCTAAAACCATTGCCGAGCTGGTTGAGCAGTTCAATCTGCCTGTCGAAAAAACCGTGAAAACGCTGCTGGTGAAATCCACCGAAGGCAGCGCTTACCCGCTGGTTGCCCTACTGGTGCGTGGCGATCACGAGCTGAACGAAGTGAAAGCCGAGAAGCTGCCGCAGGTAGCCAGCCCGCTGACCTTCGCAACGGAAGCGGAAATCCGCGCCGTGGTGAATGCGGGTCCAGGTTCACTGGGTCCAGTCAATCTGCCGGTGCCGGTTGTCATTGACCGCACGGTTGCTGCAATGAGCGACTTCTCTGCAGGTGCGAACATCGACGGTAAACATTACTTCGGCATCAACTGGGATCGCGACGTGGCGACGCCGGAAGTGGCTGACATCCGTAACGTGGTTGCAGGCGATCCAAGCCCGGACGGTCAGGGTACCCTGATGATTAAGCGCGGCATCGAAGTGGGTCACATCTTCCAGCTGGGCGATAAATACTCTCGCGCGCTGAACGCGGCCGTTCAGGGTGAAGATGGCCGTAACCAGATCCTGACCATGGGTTGCTACGGTATCGGGGTGACGCGCGTGGTGGCTGCGGCGATTGAGCAGAACTACGACGAACGCGGCATCGTCTGGCCGGACAATATTGCGCCGTTCCAGGTGGCCATTCTGCCAATGAACATGCACAAGTCTTACCGCGTGCAGGAGCTGGCCGAGAAGCTGTATGCCGAGCTGCGCGCTCAGGGTATCGAAGTGCTGATGGATGACCGTAAAGAGCGTCCAGGCGTGATGTTTGCCGATATGGAACTGATCGGTATCCCGCACACCGTCGTCATCGGCGACCGTAACCTCGACAGCGATGAGATTGAATACAAATACCGTCGCAGCGGCGAGAAACAGATGATCAAGACCGGCGACATTCTTGATTACCTGGTGAAAGCCATCAAAGGCTAAACAAAAACCCCGCTCAGGCGGGGTTTTTTAATGGCTCAGCGTCGGCTTATTTACTGTTACAGTCTTTACCCGCAACAAACTTCGCGTCTTTATCTGCCACCAGCGTTTTCACCATCTCCCCGCTATCCGGGTTTGGCTCCAGCGTAAAGTGACCGTCAACCGTCAGCAGTACCGGCTTACTGTCATTGCCGCGTGCCACAGCGTAATCACGTTCAAGCTGCGCATTGTTTGCCACGCTGACCTTCCTGCCGGTTGCGCAGTCGGTAAAGATCGCCGCATCCGCCATATAGAAGTACATCCCCCGCATTGCCATCGGCGTGGCAGGCAGAGCCGCTTTTACCGGCGCCAGCGTGTAGTTGAGCTGGGATTCAATCGGGTTGCCTTCGCGGTCGAGCATCTCCATCCCCTCGCCTTTGGCGCGGAAAAAGGTTTTCTCACCGGAGGTATCCGTCAGGACCAGCTTCTCTGCCGTACGCGCCCATGTTCCATAAGTGGCAAAAGAAGAAGGCTCTTTAGCGCCCTGATAGCGCTGATTCATCACCCAGGTGCCATCTTTTTGCAGGAACAGAGACGTTTCAATGCCTTCGCAGTCCGCGCAAGGCAATACGCCGCGCCAGCTTTGCTGCATCGGTTTTAATTCTTCCGTTTGCGTGGGTTGTAAAACCTGCGTTTCGGAGCGGTTGTTACACCCAAAAAGCGCAAACAGCGTACTCACTGCCAGCGCTGACCATAATGCTTTTTTCACAATGAATTCCTTATGAAAAGTGTGTTCCCTTTCGTCACTCTGTCGGGCGACGAACTTTACCGCGTAGTGCTTTCACTGTGGATTTTTGGGCCTTCGAGGACAACCGACGCTCTTTCGATGCGCGGGTCGGCCGCGTTGCCCGGCGGCTTTTTTGTACTGCCGTTAGCTCTTTGATTACCGCCACCAGCCTGGCTATCGCCGCTTCCCGGTTGAGCTCCTGGCTGCGGTACTCCTGGGCTTTGATCACAATCACGCCATCGCTGGTGATCAGGTGATGGCTGGCGGCAAGCAGGCTTTCTTTATAATACTCTGGCAGGCTTGAGGACCGAATGTCAAAACGCAAATGGATAGCCGTCGACGCCTTGTTGACGTGCTGCCCGCCAGCCCCCTGCGCACGAATGGCGGTGATCTCCAGCTCGCTGTCAGGGATGCTGACGTTTCGGGACAAGACGATCATGACGCGGGTTGCCACGCCGTCAAATGAATTTCCAGATTATTCTGAGAATCAGAGAGCCAGATGGCGCCATCCTGAATCGTCGCCTGCAAAACCATGGTCCGGCTGGCGAACTCGCTCAACTGCGCCAGCTGCTCATCATCCAGATACCAGACCGTGAGATTTTTAAACTGTCCGCACTTGCTCTTGTTTTGCTGCCACCAGATCTCCGCCGCGCGCTGATTATACGCGAATAAGGCCACTTCAGCGGACTGGGTGCAGGCCTTCTTAATTCTGCGCTCGTCAGGCAGGCCGAGTTCGATCCACAAATCGATACCCAGATGATCGTTGCGCAGCCAGGCTTCAGGCTCGTCTTCTGCGCTTAACCCACGGGAAAACTGCAGACGCTCGTCGGCATACTTAATCCACGCCAGCAGGCGCAGCATCATGCGCTCCTGGGTTTCGGAGGGGTGGCGTGCCAGCGTAAGCGACGCATCGAGGAACTGGTTGCGATCCAGATCGGCCACATTGACCACTGCTTTATAAATTGTCGCTTTCAGCGCCATGAGAGAACTCCATTCGAATCAGGCGCACATTGTAGCGAAAACCGCGGCAAAAGGCTGTTACAGGGTGTTAAATACACCGCTATCAAGGCTCTGATATTGCTTAAATGAGTATGGTATAGTCACCTTGCTAAACCGAGTTTATCTTCGTAGGCTTAATGATATCTCACAGTAAGTCAGTGCGCTGGCGGGAGGGGATGTGAATAATTATTGTGAGTTAATTCGCAAACGGTATGCGGAAATCGCCAGCGGAGATCTGGGGTATATCCCGGACGCGTTGGGTTGTGTATTGAAGGTGCTTAATGAAGTGGCCTCTGATGAGAGCCTTTCAGAGTCGGTCAGGGAAAAAGCAGCGTATGCTGCGGCGAATTTACTGGTGAGCGATTATGTCGATGAATGATACTTATCAACCCATCAATTGTGATGACTATGACAACCTCGAACTCGCCTGCCAGCATCATTTATTACTGACGCTGGAGCTAAAAGATGGCGAAGTGTTGAAGGCGAAAGCCAGCGATCTGGTTTCACGAAAGAATGTGGAATACCTGATAGTGGAAGACGCCGGGGCGACGCGTGAGCTGCGTCTGGACAAAATAGCCAGCTTCAGCCACCCGCAAATCGGCACCGTCGTGGTGAGCGAATCCTGATGACACTAACGGGCAGCCTGGCTGCCCGTTACGCTTTCTGCCACTCAAAACGAACGCCCTCTTCTGACCACCCCTCTTCCGTGATGAACACCCCTGCCGCAGCGATAAGCGTTTCACCGTAGAACAGTAGCGGCGTGGTGTCGCGCAGCCACGGCGGCACGTTACACTCCTGCCATATTTTCTTCAGCTTCCGTCCCCCGTTGCGCCCGACGATATGCAGCAGGCCGCCAGCCTTAAAGCGCACGGTGACAGGTTCATCGGGCTTAGGCAGCCGCACATGACCAGACGACAGAAGAGAAACGCGTCCTGCCTCACAGGGCAATATCAGGGGCGCGTCAGGAGAAAGCCAGTCGAGCACCACATCGGTCAGCGAGGGCATGGATTTTATCCACCAGAGCTCCCCTTTATAACGTCTCACCTCAAAACCGTTCAGGTGGACGCACGGAGAAGCATCATCCCGCGCCAGTGCGACTTCGTCCCAGAGACGGCTCAGCATTGTCCTCGACGGCATCGCGGCGCGATGTAAGGCCAGCCAGCGCCGTAACAGCGCGGCGCGACGTACCGGGCTCATCGCTTTCATCGGTGCGATCGCCAACGCCCCGTCGGCAGAAATGAGTGCAGCCAGCTCGTCGCTCAACAGTTCATCCAGCAACGATTCCTGTTCGGCGCACAGCATGGCGCTTCTTGCCGTCGCGTCGGCGAAATGCGGCCAGCGCTCGCCTAAAAGCGGGAGGACGCGCAGACGCAGGAAGTTACGGTCATAGCCGTCATCCTGGTTACTCTCATCTTCGATCCAGTTCAGCTGATGTTCTCGCGCCCAGGCTTCCAGTGAGGCACGCGTCTCGCCAAGCAGCGGACGCAGTAACGTTGTGCCGGCAAATTCAGAACGCGTCGGCATGGCAGAAAGTCCCGCCGGGCCGCTGCCCCGCTTAAGGGCCAGCAGAAAGGTTTCACACTGATCGTCCAGATGCTGGGCCGTGACCAGCGCTTCTCCAGGACGTAACGCCCCGGCAAATGCGGCATAGCGGGCTTTCCGCGCCTGCGCTTCGATGCCCAGCCCCTCCTCCGCAAGCGTGACGCGCTCAACGATGAGCGGGATCGCCCAGGCCGCACACAAGGCTTCACAGTGCACCACCCACGCCTCTGCGTGAGGACTTAATCCGTGGTGAATATGCATAGCCCGAAGCTGGACGTCAGGTTCCCGATCGCGCCAAAGCTTAAGGCGATGCAGCAACACGGTAGAATCCAGGCCACCGCTAAACCCCACCAGCAGCTGGCGGTACGGTGAAACGGCTTGTGCGATAGCGGGTGAGGTCATAGGAGATTACACATAAAAAATGCCCGAACTGAGCGGGCATTATCACACAGGACAACCATTACTGCTGATAAAGCTCCAGCGGCAGGCCGTCCGGATCGTTGAAAAAGGTAAATCGCTTGTCGGTGAACGGATCGACGCGTATCGCTTCGCACGTCACGCCGTGCGCTTCCAGATGTTTTACCGCGCTATCCAGGTCATCAACGCTGAAGGCAAGATGACGCAGGCCGCAGGCTTCCGGGCGGGACGGACGCGCAGGCGGAAAAGGAAAAGAGAACAGCTCAATCACATATTGCCCGTTTAACGCCAGATCGCCCTTCCATGAATCGCGCTCCTCGCGGTAGGCCTCGCTCATGAGCGTAAAGCCCAGGATGTCGCAGTAGAAGGCCTTACTTTTCGCGTAATCGGTCGCAATGATCGCAATATGATGAACAGCTTTTAAACCCAGCATAGCTTCTCCTTTTTATGATGCCTGAACGTTACAACCGAAAACCCGCGCCTGGCAAGCGGTCACCCTTATTTTAGGACTCGCACCCAGTAAACGCCGCTCTCGTCGCGCTTCGCACCGTGGATATCCGTCTCAAAACCGGGATAGTGCCGCCCTACCGAACAGAGCATCAGCAGGAAATCAAGCACCGCCCGACTCTCTTCGGTAATCATCTCTCCCGGCATCAGGAGCGGAACGCCCGGCGGGTAAGGCAGGATCATGTTAGCCGATACGCGGCCGACCAGGTTTTCCAGCTCGACGGTTTCGACCTCCCCTTTCACCTGGCGCTGCCATGCCTTGTGCGGGGTAAACTTCATCTCCGGTAAGACATCGAACGCCTGAAGCATCAGACGCGGCAGATCGTGCTGACGGATCAGCCTGTGGATCCCCTGGGCCAGATCCTGAATGCGCATATTTCGATAGAAGTCAGGATCCTCCGCGTAGAGATCCGGCAGCATGTTCTTCACCCGCAGGTTGAGATCGTAGGCGCGCTTAAACTCCATCAGGCCGCGCAACAACCCCATCGCGCGGGTTTTGTCGATCCCGATGCTGAACAGGAACAGCAGGTTATAGGGGCCGGTTTTCTCTACCACCACGCCACGTTCATCAAGGAATTTCGCGACCAGCGCGGCCGGAATACCTTCATCGCTCATCTTGCCCTGCTCATCCATGCCCGGCGTCAGGATCGTCACTTTTACCGGGTCGAGGAACATATGGTCGCTATCGGCATCCCGGAAGCCATGCCAGTCTTCGCCGGGCGAGACGGGCCAGCATTCTGCTTCATCAATCTCTTCCGGCTGCCAGATATCAAAGAACCAGCCGTCGGCTTCGTCTTTCAGCCGCTGCACCTCTTTACGGAAATGCAGCGCGCGTTCCACCGAACGATTGATGAGACGCTTACCGGGATTGCCGCGCAGCATCGCCGCGGCCGTTTCAATAGAGGCCACCAGCGGGTAGCTCGGCGAGGTGGTGGTGTGCATCATAAAGGCTTCGTTGAACGTGTCTTCGTCGTACTCGCCTTTGATGTGGATAAGCGAAGCCTGGGAAAACGCCGCCAGCATTTTATGCGTCGACTGCGTTTCGAAGAACACTTTCCCCGGCACCCGTTCACCGCTCATGCCGCTTTTGCCTGCGTAAATCGGATGGAAATTAGTGTAAGGCACCCATGCGGAATCGAAGTGGATCGACGGCACGTCCAGCGTCTGTTTGATCCAGTTTGTGTTGTACAGCAAACCGTCGTAGGTGGAGTTGGTGATGACCGCATGGACAGGCCAGCTTGCGCCAGGAATTGCCGCGACCTTACTTTCGATGGCTTCGTGGGTGAACTCCCGGCGCGGAATGCCGCCAAGAATACCGAGCGCGTTACGCGTGGGCGACAGCCAGAGCGGTACGACGTCGCTCATCATCAGCAGGTGTGCCAGCGATTTATGGCAGTTACGGTCAATCAGCAAGGTGCTGCCAGCAGGCGCAGCGTACATCCCGACAATTTTGTTCGAGGTCGACGTGCCGTTGGTCACCATATAGCTCTGCTCGGCGCCAAAGGTGCGGGCGATATACTCTTCGGCTTCAAGATGCGGGCCGGTGTGATCCAGCAGGGAGCCTAGTTCGGTGACTGAAATCGACACGTCCGCTTTCAGCGTGTTGCCACCGAAGAAATCATAGAACAGGCAGCCCACCGGGCTTTTTTGATAGGCCGTTCCCGCCATATGACCTGGCGTACAGAAGGTATATTTGCCCTCCTTCACGTAGGTGAAGAGCGCGCGGGTAAAGGGCGGAGTGATGTTATCGAGATATTCATTCGTGTATTGCTGAATGCGGGTCGCAATATCTTCCGCCACGCCGAGGGAATATTCAAAGAACCACAGCGCCATACGCATATCATTGGCGCTGACGTCCATGGTTGAGTGGGTATTGATAAACGCGTACAGCGGGAGATATTCGTTCAGCTTGTTGATGTCGCTGCACAGTTCGAGATCGTATTCGTCCCAGTCGAAGATCACGCCGCAGATACGCGGGTTATGCTCGATAAACTTCAGCAGGTCAGCGCTGTTGTGCGGCCAGATTAGCTGATACCCGCGCGACTGCAGGGATTGCTCCAGCTCCTTAATCGGCTCATCTTTATAAAAGACGCCGTGTGGCCCCATAATGGCAATGATATTCATGGGCTTCCTCCTTAAAAAACATTAGCTAAGCATAGTCCGGCTAAACCGCAGGTATAAAAAAAGCCGCAACATTGTGCGGCTTTTCAGATAATTGTGAAGCTTACGCGTAACCGTAGGTCATCAGACGCTGGTAGCGGCGGTTGAGCAGATCGTCTTTGCTCAGCACGTCCAGATCTGCCAGGTCAGCCAGCAGCTGCGCTTTCAGAGAAGCCGCCATTACTTCCGGCTTACGATGCGCACCACCCAGCGGTTCCGGAATGATGGAGTCGATCAGCTTCAGCTCTTTCAGGCGTGGCGCAATGATGCCCATTGCTTCTGCAGCCAGCGGCGCTTTGTCGGCGCTTTTCCACAGAATGGACGCACAGCCTTCCGGGGAGATAACGGAATAGGTGCTGTACTGCAGCATATTCACTTTATCGCCCACGCCAATCGCCAGCGCACCGCCGGAACCACCCTCACCGATAACGGTACAGATGACCGGCACCTTCAGACGAGACATCTCGCGCAGGTTGCGCGCGATAGCTTCAGACTGACCGCGCTCTTCCGCGCCCACGCCAGGGTATGCACCCGGGGTGTCGATGAAGGTGATGATTGGCATGTTGAAACGCTCAGCCATCTCCATCAGACGCAGGGCTTTACGGTAGCCTTCTGGTGCTGGCATACCGAAATTACGACGGATTTTCTCTTTGGTTTCACGACCTTTCTGATGACCAATGATCATCACCGGGCGTCCGTCCAGACGCGCGATACCACCAACGATAGCTTTATCGTCAGCGTATGCGCGATCGCCTGCCAGTTCGTCAAATTCGTCAAACGCCAGGCGGACATAATCCAGGGTGTACGGACGCTGTGGATGGCGAGCCAGCTGGGCCACCTGCCATGCGCCGAGATCGGCAAAGATTTTGCGCGTCAGCTCTACGCTTTTCTCGCGCAGACGATGCACTTCTTCGTCGATGTTAATATCCAGTTTTTCATCCTGACGGCTTACCGCTGTCAGAGAATCGATTTTCGCTTCCAGCTCAGCAATCGGCTGTTCGAAATCAAGGAAATTCAGACTCATAGTATTCCTGTATTAGTCAAACTCCAGTTCCACCTGCTCCGAACCAATGAGGCCACGGAGATCGTTCAGTAAACGATCGCTCGGAGAGACACGCCACGTTGCACCAAAGCGCAACCGCGCACGTGCATCCGCCCTCTGATAGTAGAGATGTACTGGAATTGTCCCCGAGCGGTGGGGTTCCAGAGACTGACGGAGTCGGTTTAAAAGCTGGTCATCAATTTGCCTGTCCGTCAGCGAGATAGCAAGCCCGCGAGCATATTTTTCCCGGGCTTCGTCAATGTCCATCACTTCGCGGGCGGTCATTTTAAGCCCCCCACTGAAGTCATCAAAGCTGACCTGTCCGCTGACGATAAGTATGCGGTCTTTTTCCAGCAATTGCTGGTATTTATCCAGCGCGTCGGTGAACAACATCACCTCCAGACGCCCGGAACGGTCATCCAACGTACAGATGCCGATACGATTGCCGCGCTTGGTGACCATAACCCTTGCGGCAATCACGAGCCCCGCAGCAGTGGTGATTTTACCACGTTCTGTCGGATGCATGTCTTTAAGCCTGTGGCCGCCGACATAGCGCTCAATTTCTTTGATGTACTGGTTGATCGGGTGCCCCGTCAGGTACAAGCCTAACGTCTCACGCTCCCCATCCAGTACCACCTGTTCTGGCCACGGCTGGCAGTTGGAATAAGATTGCTCGATCTGCTCTGGCTCTTCCGCCAGCACGCCGAACATATCCGCCTGACCAATGGCTTCCGCTTTTGCGTGCTGATCCGCCGCTTTCAGGGCGTCGCCGAGGGAATTCATCAGCGCGGCACGGTGCGGCCCCAGCCTGTCAAACGCGCCGGACATGATCAGTTTTTCCAGCACGCGACGGTTCAGTTTTTTGGTGTCGGTACGGGCGCAAAGATCGAACAGCTCGCGGAAATACCCGCCGTTGTTACGCGCTTCGATGATCGCCTCGATCGGACCTTCGCCCACGCCTTTGATCGCGCCGATCCCGTAAACGATCTCTCCGTCGTCGTTGACGTGGAAGTGGTAGAGCCCTGAGTTAATATCCGGCGGCAGGATCTTAAGCCCCATGCGCCAGCACTCGTCCACCAGGCCAACCACCTTCTCGGTGTTGTCCATATCGGCCGTCATTACCGCCGCCATAAATTCAGCAGGATAGTGCGCTTTCAGCCACAGCGTTTGATACGATACCAAAGCATAGGCGGCGGAGTGGGATTTGTTAAATCCGTACCCGGCGAATTTCTCCACCAGGTCGAAGATTTTCATCGCCAGCTCGCCGTCAACGCCGTTTTTCTTCGCCCCGTCTTCAAAGATGGAGCGCTGCTTGGCCATCTCTTCCGGCTTTTTCTTACCCATCGCACGACGCAGCATGTCCGCGCCGCCGAGCGTATAGCCGGAAAGCACCTGAGCAATCTGCATGACCTGTTCCTGATACAGGATAATGCCGTAGGTTGGCTCCAGCACCGGCTTCAGGCTTTCATGCTGCCACTGAACGTCCGGGTAAGAAATCTCTTCGCGACCGTGCTTACGGTCGATAAAGTTATCTACCATCCCTGACTGCAGTGGGCCCGGACGGAACAGGGCGACCAGTGCGATCATATCTTCGAAGCAGTCGGGCTGCAGGCGTTTAATCAGATCTTTCATGCCGCGGGATTCAAGCTGGAAGACGGCCGTCGTCTCCGAGCGCTGCAGCATGTCGAAACTTTTCTTGTCATCCAGCGGAATGGCGGCAATGTCTATCGGCTCAAGGCCCTGCTTTTCCCGGCGCGGGTTGATCATCTTCAGCGCCCAGTCGATGATCGTCAGCGTACGCAGGCCGAGGAAGTCAAACTTCACCAGCCCGGCGTATTCTACGTCGTTCTTATCAAACTGAGTAACCGGGTGCTCACCCGCTTCATCGCAGTAGAGCGGCGCGAAGTCGGTAATTTTGGTCGGGGCGATAACCACGCCCCCCGCATGCTTGCCGGCGTTACGCGTGACGCCTTCCAGCTTGCGCGCCATGTCGATCAGCGCTTTCACTTCTTCGTCAGCTTCGTAGATTTCCGGCAGCTGAGGTTCGGCTTCAAACGCTTTTGCCAGCGTCATGCCCGGATCGGGCGGCACCAGCTTCGAAATACGATCGACAAACCCGTACGGGTGGCCCAGCACGCGGCCGACGTCACGAATAACCGCCTTCGCCGCCATCGTACCGAACGTAATAATCTGCGATACCGCATCACGGCCGTACATATCGGCAACGTGCTCGATCACCTGGTCGCGTTTCTCCATGCAGAAGTCGACGTCAAAGTCGGGCATGGAAACACGTTCCGGGTTAAGGAAACGTTCGAACAGCAGGTCGAATTCCAGCGGATCGAGGTCGGTAATTTTAAGCGCATAGGCCACAAGCGATCCCGCACCGGAGCCACGTCCCGGTCCAACCGGTACGCCGTTATCCTTCGACCACTGGATAAACTCCATTACGATCAGGAAGTAGCCCGGGAAGCCCATCTGGTTGATTACCTGGAGTTCAATATCCAGGCGCTCATCGTACGGCGGCCGCTTCTCTTTGCGAACGGCCTCATCCGGGAACAGGAATTCCAGACGCTCTTCCAGACCTTCCTTTGATTTCACGACCAGAAAATCTTCCGTGGTCATGTCACCCGTCGGGAACTGCGGCAGGAAGTATTCACCGAGGCGGACGGTAACGTTACAGCGCCTGGCGATCTCTACGCTGTTTTCCAGCGCTTCGGGGATATCAGAGAAGAGTTCACACATCTCCTCCTCGCTGCGCATGTACTGTTGAGCGGAGTAATTACGCGGCCGTTTCGGATCGTCGAGCGTGAAGCCATCGTGGATCGCCACGCGAATTTCGTGAGCGTCAAAATCTCCCGGCTCGAGGAAGCGTACATCGTTTGTCGCGACGACGGGCAGCCCGCGTTCTTCCGCAAGTGCGACCGCCGCATGGAGATAGCTCTCTTCGTCCTGGCGACCGGTGCGGATCAACTCCAGATAATAACGATCCGGGAAATACTCCTCATAGAACGAGACGCATTGATCCACCAGCGCGCTATTGCCGCGCAGCAGACATTTACCGACATCGCCCATACGGCCGCCAGAGATCAGCAGCAGCCCTTCGTTCAGCTCAGCCAGCCAGTCCCTGTCGATCCACGGGCCCAGCGCACCATATCCGCGCTGATAAGCTTTTGAGATAAGCAGAGTGAGGTTTTGATAGCCCGTGTTGTTCATCGCCAGCACGGAGATTTGCGTCATTTCATCGCCGACGAGATCGCTCTGGACATGAAAATCTGCGCCGACGATAGGCTTCATTCCCGCACCGTGCGCCGTTCCGTAGAACTTCACCAGGCCACACAGGTTGGTAAAATCGGTGATCGCCAGCGCGGGCATGCCAAGGGAGGCCGCCTTTTTTACCAGCGGCCCGGTCTTCGCCAGCCCATCGATCATGGAGTAGTCGCTATGCACCCGCAGGTGTACGAAACGTGGTTCAGCCATCTTCAGATTCCGCGTTACTTAATTGCTTGCGTATTGATTCAGGACACCCGTCCCAGCGCGCGTTTCACCGGGCCAAAACTACGCCGGTGATGTTCGGTTGCGCCATGTTCAGCCAGCCTTTCCAGATGGAAAGGTGTGGGATAACCCTTATGCTGGGCGAAACCATACTGAGGATAAGTGAGGTCCAGCGCGGCCATTTCGGCGTCGCGCGTCACTTTGGCAATGATAGAAGCGGCGCTAATTTCTGCGACCCGACTATCGCCTTTGACGACCGCCATTGAAGGCATGGGCAATGCCGGACAGCGGTTGCCGTCAATCAGGACATATTCCGGGGAAATTTTCAGACCTGCTACCGCACGCTGCATCGCCAGCATCGTGGCATGCAAAATATTCAGCTCGTCTATTTCATGCGGTTCAGCGCGCCCCAGGCTCCAGGCCAGCGCCTTCTCCTGAATCTCACTGAACAGCGCCAGACGGCGTTTTTCAGACAATTTTTTTGAGTCGTTCAGCCCGATAATCGGGCGAGCCGGATCGAGGATCACCGCGGCAGTCACCACAGCCCCGACCAACGGGCCACGACCCACTTCGTCCACGCCCGCCACAAGGCGAGTGTGAGGATAAACAAATTCCATCATTTTGCTAACTCCAGCACCGCATCAGCCGCTTGCTCATCAGCATTACAGCGGATCAGTTGATGCAGTTCGCGGAAGGTATCGTGCATCTGGTGGCTGGTCTTGCCGTTCGCGAGCAGCGGCAGTAGTGCATCGGCAAGCGCCTGCGGCTGGCACTCATCCTGCAGCAGCTCTTTCACCAGCTCGCGCCCGGCAAGCAGGTTTGGCAGGGAGACATAATCCGTTTTAACCAGACGTTTTGCCAGCCAGAAAGTGAACGGCTTCATGCGATAACCGACCACCATCGGGCATTTCGCCAGCATGCATTCCAGCGCCGCCGTGCCGGAGGCCAGCAGCGCGGCATCGCTCGCATACATCGCTTCCCGCCCTTTCCCGTCCAGAAGACGGACGTGAAGATCCGGGGCGACTTCCGCTTTGATGCGCTCAAACTGCTCACGGCGTTTCGCATTTACCAGCGGAACAACCACTTCAAGATCCGGATAGGTCTGGCGAAGAATTTGCGCAGTTTTGAGGAAATCGGCGCTCAGCATCTCAACTTCTGCGCCACGGCTGCCCGGTAGCAGTGCCAGACAGTGCACATCGTGCGGGATGCCCAGCGCGTCGCGCGCCGCGTTTTTATCCGGATCCAATGGCATCGCATCCGCCATGGTATGACCGATAAAACGGCACGGAACATTAAATCTGTCGTAAAACGCTTTTTCGAAAGGCAGGAAAGCCAGCACCAGGTTGGTGGACCGTCCGATTTTGAAAACGCGTTTCTGTCGCCACGCCCAGACGGACGGACTGACGTAGTGAATGGTTTTGATACCCTGCTTTTTCAGATTCCCTTCGAGGGTAATGTTGAAATCAGGCGCATCGATACCGACAAACACATCGGGTTTGAGTTCGGTAAAACGGCGGGTGAGATCGGCGCGGATGTGCAGCAAACGGCGTAGCCGTCCCAGCACCTCAACGATGCCCATCACGGCGAGTTCTTCCATTTCATACCAGGCTTCACAGCCTTCGGCCTGCATCAGCGGGCCAGCAACGCCGACAAAGCGAGCATTGGGTACACGCGCCTTAAGCGCGCGGATGAGACCGGCACCAAGAATATCGCCGGAGGTTTCTCCGGCGACCAGGGCTATCGTAAGCGGACGACTGTCGACCATTAACGAATCAGACCCCTTGTTGAACGGTCAAAGAATTCCATGAACGCGTTCACTTCCGGGTGCTTATTCGCCAGCTCGGCAATTTCCGGCTTCGCCTCTTCCAGCGTTTTACCGCTACGGTACAGCAGTTTGTACGCGTTGCGGATGGCAGTAATCGCTTCGCGGCTAAAACCACGACGCTTGAGGCCTTCGATGTTCACGCCAAACGGCGTGGCATGGTTGCCCTGCGCAATCACATACGGTGGGACGTCCTGCGCCACACCGGAGCATCCGCCAACCATCACGTGCGCACCAATGATGCAGAACTGATGGACTGCGGTCATGCCGCCAATAATTGCGAAGTCATCAACCGATACGTGTCCTGCCAGCGTTGCGTTGTTGGCAAGAATACAGCGGTCACCCACGGTACAGTCGTGCGCGATGTGTGCATTAACCATAAACAGGTTATCGCTGCCCACCTTCGTCAACCCACCACCCTGTACTGTTCCACGATGAATAGTGACGCTTTCGCGAATACGGTTACGATCGCCAATTTCCAGACGGGTCGACTCACCAGCATATTTCAGATCCTGGTTAACTTCGCCGATGGAAGCGAACTGATAGATCTCGTTATTGCAGCCAATGGTCGTGTGACCATTCACGACAACGTGAGATTTCAGTACTGTACCCTCACCAATTTCGACATGGGGTCCAACAATACAAAACGGGCCAATGTGGACGTTAGCGCCAATGATGGCACCGGTTTCCACAATAGCGGTAGGATGAATAAAGGCGGATTTATCAATCACGTATCAGGACTCCCGGCTACGAGCACACATCATCGTCGCTTCGCAAACAACTTTGCCGTCAACCAGCGCTACGCCTTTGAAGCGAGTCAGGCCACGACGCGTTTTTTCAAAAGTGACTTCCATGATCATCTGATCACCAGGCACGACAGGGCGCTTAAAGCGCGCTTCATCAATACCCGCGAAGTAATACAGCTCACCTGGCTCCAGTTTGCCAACGCTTTTAAACGCCAGAATACCGGTAGCCTGAGCCATCGCTTCCAGAATCAACACACCCGGGAAGATAGGCTTACCAGGGAAGTGCCCCTGGAAGAACGGCTCGTTCACGGAAACATTTTTCACTGCGCGCAGAAAACGACCTTCTTCAAAATCCAGCACACGGTCTACCAGCAGAAACGGGTAGCGGTGCGGCAGAAGTTCTAAAATCTCTTCAATATGCAGAGTATGAGTGTCAGTAGTCAAAATACTCTTCCTGTCAAAATGTACTGATAACAATAATAACACGGCCTGCCGGTTTATTAGAAAGCCGACAGGCCGGGAAAAATAGCGTTCAACGGATGACGCTTAATCTTGTTGATCGATCTTACGCTCAAGAGACTTGAGGCGCTTGCTCATATCATCAATGTTCATCACCAGAGCTGCTGTTTTACGCCATACCTTGTTGGGTTGTAGCGGAATACCTGAGGAATAGACGCCAGGTTCAGTGATAGGACGCATTACCATGCCCATTCCCGTCACAGTCACCTTGTCGCATATTTCCATATGGCCATTAATCACGCTCGCGCCGCCAATCATGCAATAACGGCCAATTTTCAGGCTGCCTGCCATGATGACGCCACCCGCAACCGCGGTATTGTCGCCAATCACAACGTTATGCGCAATCTGGCACTGGTTATCGATGATAACACCATTGCCAATGATCGTGTCGTCAAGCGCGCCACGGTCAATGGTGGTACAGGCGCCGATCTCTACGCGATCGCCAATAATAACGCGACCAAGCTGCGGGATCTTAACCCAGTTACCACGATCGTTAGCGTAACCAAAGCCATCAGAACCAATAACGGTGCTGGACTGGACGAGGCAATTTTCGCCAATTTCAACATCATGATAAACGGACACATTGGCCCATAAACGGGTTCCGGCGCCGATTTTCGTATTTTTCCCAACGAAGCAGCCCGGGCCAATGACGACGTTATCGCCCAGCACAACGCCGGATTCGATAACTGCATTCGCGCCAACGGCGACGTTGTTACCAAGCCTGGCCGTCGCATCAATCGCTGCACTGGCCGCAATGTTCTGGGCCGGCTGCGGCGTGGTATCAAGAATTTGAGCCATGCGTGCATACGTCAGGTAGGGGTTTTTCACTACCAGCGCGCTTACAGTGGCAAATGGAAGATCGTCCTGCGTCAGTACAACAGCTGACGCCTGGCATTGAGCCAGTTGCTCACGGTACTTAGGGCTTACCATGAAGGTAATCGTGCCAGCTTTAGCAGATTGCATGGACGCAACAGCGGTGATGACGATATCGCCATCACCGTGTAATTCTGCATCCAACTGCTGAGCTAAATCAGCCAGTCGAATTGAAGGCATTACTTATTTAACCTGTTTCAGAACATCAGCAGTGATGTCTTTAACATCTTTGCTGTTATAAGCAACGGCGTTCGCATCTACAACCAGATCGATACTCTGATCGGCAGCCACTGCTTTAACAGCAGTCTGAATGCGAGTTACCAGCTTGCCGCGTTCTTCGTTAGAACGACGCTGACGATCCTGCTCGAAAGCCTGCGCTTTCTGGGAGAACGTCTGGCGCTGAGCCATTACGTCTTTTTCCAGCTTGCTGCGGTCGCTTGCTTTCATGGTAGAACCATCACGCTGCAGACGCTGCATTTTGGACTGAAGATCGTTTTCCATACCCTGCAGTTCGCTTGCACGGCCTTTGAATTCGTTTTCCAGAGTCGCAGAAACACCCGTTTTCTGTGCAACCTGCTGGAACAAATTACCCATGTTGACGATTGCAATTTTGTCTGCTGCCTGAGCAGAAGTTGCCATCGCTAAACCGAGACCTGCAGCTAATAACCACTTTTTCACAATTAACTCCTTACCATCCCATTGGCACCAGAAGGTACCGTTCTTTGCGTGGCAAGGCGACCGTGTTACCGATCGCCAGTTGTCAGCGCTACACTGCCAACGCATTCCTTTGCAGCGGATTATTACCAGGTTTTACCAATGTTAAACTGGAATTGCTCCGCTTTGTCTCCATCATATTTCTTAAACGGCTGGGCGTAGGAGAAGACCAACGGCCCCAGCGGTGACATCCATTGTAATGCGATACCGGCAGACATGCGAATATTGCTCGGATCGCTGTAGTCAGGAATGCCTTCTGCGCGCATCTGGGCAGTATTCTGCCAGTTGGTATCCCACACGGTACCGGCATCCCAGAAGAAGGACGTACGGACCGAGTTCGCGTATTTATCACTGATAAACGGCGTTGGCGTGATGAACTCCAGGCTGGCAACGGCCATGGCGTTACCGCCCACCGCGTCATTGGAGCTACAGACTTCTGACGAGGAAGACTTATCACAGTTATCTTTGTCGTTTCCGCCGTAGTAAACCGCTTTCGGACCAATGTTATTGGACTGGAAACCACGAACGGTGCTGGAGCCACCCGCATAGAAGTTTTCATAGAACGGCAGTTCTTTGCTACCCAGACCATCGCCATAGCCCCAACGGGTACGACCCAGAACCACCCACTTATGATCGTCATCGATCGGGAAGTAGGACGCGGTATCCAGCGTGACCTTATAGAACTCGTTATCGGAACCCGGCACGGTAACTTTACCGTTCAGGTTGACGCGAGAACCTTCCGTTGGGAAGTAACCACGGTCGAGACGGTTATAGGTCCAGCCGTAGTTAAAGGTGAAGTCATCCGCCGCGAAGCCATTGTCATTACCATTTTTACTGGTTGACTGGCCGATAGAGTCCAGATAACGCCACATCGCCACCTGCGGTTGCATGTTGGAGAGGTCGTTATGCACGTAACCCAAGCCCGCACGCAGGGTGTTGTATTCGTTAACCGGGAAGCCAAGCGTACCGTCGACACCGTAACTCTTGTTGGTGTAAGAAGACAGGTCCGCGTCATCTGCTTTAAAGTCGTTATAGAAGATACGACCGCCCAGGCTTACACCGTCAACGGTGAAGTATGGGTTAGTCACAGAGAACTCAGAGTAGGTCTGGTAGTCGTTTTTGGTGCCGTTAATACCGACAGAGTAACCCGTACCCAGCCAGTTATCCTGCTGTACGCCGACCTGGAAGCTGACGCCGCTTTCAGTACCGTAACCCACACCGAAGTTGAAGCTACCGGTGTTGCGCTCTTTCACTTTATAAACGACATCAACCTGATCCGGGCTGCCCGGTACGCGCTGGGTATCGGTATCCACCGTTTCAAAATAGCCCAGACGGTTCAGACGCTCTTTACCCTGATCAACGAGGTCGCTTCCCAACCATGCGCCTTCCATCTGACGCATTTCGCGACGCAGAACGGAATCTTTGGAGGTATCGTTACCGACGAAGCGGATCTTACGCACGTAGAAACGGTTGCCCGCATCAACATTCACGTGCAGCTTAACGGTTTTATCCGCGTCATTGATTTCCGGCTGAGTCTGTACGCGCGGATAGGCATAACCGTAGCGGCCGAGCAGCTTCTTAATGCTGTCTTCCATTTTGGTTACCTTGGAACCGCTATACAGATCGCCCGGCTGAATTTTGGTCAGCGATTCGATTTCAGCAGAATGCCCCGCCAGGTTACCACTCACTTCAACACCAGAAAGCTTGTACTGCTCGCCTTCAGTGATGTTAACCGTAATGTAGATACCTTTCTTGTCCGGAGTCAGACTGACCTGAGTCGAGTCGATGTTGAAACGCGCATAGCCACGATCGAGATAGTAGCTGCGCAGGGTTTCGAGGTCGCCCGCCAGTTTCTGTTTCTGGTATTTGCGATCGCCCACCACGTTCCACCATGGCACTTCATCGCGCAGCTGGAAGGTGGAGATCAGTTCGTCGGTGCTGAACGCGTGGTTGCCGACAATGTTGATCTGCTGGATCTTCGCAGAAACACCTTCCTGGAAGACCAGCTTCAGGTCAACACGGTTACGTGGCAGCGGAGTGACAACCGCTTTCACGCTGGCGCTGTATTTACCGACGCTGTAGTAGAAGTCTTCCAGACCTTTTTCAATGTCTGAAAGGGTTGTGCGGTCCAGGGACTCACCCACACGAACACCAGATGCTTCAAGGTTCTGCTTGAGCATGTCATCTTTCACCGACTTGTTACCGGAGAAAGTGATACTGGCGATCGTCGGACGTTCTTTTACCTGTACCAGCAGCGTATCACCATCGCGCAGGACGCGGACGTCCTCAAAGTTGCCGGTGGCAAACAGAGCACGGATGGTGTTACTGATATCATCATCATTAACCGTATCGCCGGGGCGTACAGGCATACTGAGGAGGGCCGCACCAACGGCGACACGCTGGAGGCCTTCGAAATGAATGTCTTTCACTACGAACCCGTCAGCACCGTATACGGTGGCGCTGCTAAACAGCAGCGACGCTATGAGCAACTTTTTCATCGCCATCGTTATTATGCGTTCTTCCTAACACTCTCTTACAACCGAGAGAAATCATTGAAAAGTGCAAGCCCCATTAACAGCACCAGCAAAATCGAGCCAATGCGATAACTAAAGTCTTGAACTCGCTCGGATACCGGTCCGCCTTTTAGCTTTTCAATCGCCAAAAACAGCAGATGACCCCCGTCTAAAACGGGAAGCGGGAACAGGTTGATTATCCCAAGGTTCACGCTAATGAGCGCGAGGAACATGAGATAGTAAATCACCCCGAATTCCGCTGACATCCCAGCCCCCTGAGCAATCGAAATTGGCCCACTGAGGTTGTTCAGTTTCACATCACCGGTTATCAATTTCCCCAACATGTTGACCGTCAGCTTCATCAGTTGCCATGTTTTATCCGTGGCTTCAAGGATGGCGCTGAACGGCCCATACTGGCGTATTGTCTTGTACTCATCTGGCAGCGGGATCACTTTTGGCACAACGCCTGCAAACCCTTCTGCCTTTTTGCCGACCGACTTCGTATCCGGGATCAGCGTCAGCGAAAGCGGACTGCCCTGCCTTTCAACTTCCAGCGCGAGAGACGTTCCCGGATTATCGCGCACCAGAGTAACAAAGGTCATCCACTCTGTTAATGGTTGACCATCGACTTTAACGATCCTGTCGCCCGCTTGCAAACCCGCTTTGCTCGCCGCCGAATTTGCCTGTACTTCGGCTAATACCGGCTCGATCTGCGCGCCGCGTGGACGAATGCCCAGCGCAGCGACGGGATCCTCTTTGTCTGGCTCGAAACGCCAGTGACGTAAATCGAGTACTTTGTCCTGACGCGTATCTGAACCAAACGGCGATACGCTGATGGTGGTCTGCGGATCGCCAATTTTGGCTACCAGCTGCAGTCGCACGGCATCCCAATCAGGGGTTTCGATGCCATCAATCGCTTTAAGTTCCATCCCGGATGTAATTTGCGCACTCGCCGCGATGGAATTGGGGGCAATTTCACCCACCACCGGACGTACGCCAGGGACGCCGATGATAAACACCAGCCAGTAAGCGAAAATCGCAAAGATGAAGTTGGCTACCGGTCCGGCAGCAATGATGGCGGCGCGTTGTCCAACGGTTTTATTGTTGAATGCGCTGTGTCGCAGCTCAGGAGCAACAGGCTCGACGCGTTCGTCGAGCATTTTGACGTAGCCGCCCAGCGGGATAAGGGCGATGACAAATTCCGTGCCGTGGCGGTCGGTGCGCGTCCAGAGTGATTTACCAAAACCGATGGAAAATCGCTCTACGCGCACGCCACAGCGGCGAGCAACCCAGAAATGGCCAAATTCATGCACGGTAATCAGTACACCCAGTGCAACAATGAACGCCGCCAGATTCCAGAGAATGCTCAGCATAAAACCTTCCGTTAAATCGTCCCGAATACCAGTAAAAGCAAACACGCAAACACTGGAACAGCCGCTGTCAGGCTATCAATGCGATCCAGTATACCGCCATGCCCTGGAATCAGGTGTCCGCTGTCCTTAATCCCTGCTTCACGCTTAAACATACTTTCGGTTAAATCACCGAGCACGGAGGCAAGCGCAGCAAAAATCGAGCACACCAGCAGTATTGACGGTGCCACTTCAAGATTCGCCCAGACGCCGTAGCCCCAGGAGATGATCGCTGCCGTAAACAGGCCGCCGATGAATCCTTGCCAGGTTTTGCCCGGAGAAACCTTCGGTGCCAGCTTATGTTTGCCAAACAGTTTACCAAACATATAGGCCCCGGAGTCAGCCCCCCAGACCAGAATCATCACATAAAGCAGCCAGATCGCACCGCTGTAGTGGTTTTCGTCGTAGTGCCAGGCTCGCAGCGCAACCATACCCCAGAAAAAAGGAATAATTGTGAGCAAGCCAAAAATCAGTCGCAGCACTTTTGAATTACGCCACAATGCCGCGGAACCCGGATAAAAAAGAACCAGCAACAGCGCGGCAACCCACCAGGCCAGCGATATCCACAAAGATCCGGCAACCAGGGGCTGATGAATATCATGGTGATATTCAGGCAACGTAAACAGCATTATGGCCAGGATAAAGCCACAAAGTACCGCAAGCCATACTCGCTGAGTGCGCGAGGTAAAGCCGCTAAACTGTCCCCATTCCCACGCGGCGAGCATGCACACCACCAGCGTGACAATAGCGAATCCCACCGGGGGCAGTAAAAACAGCGCCGCAATGACAATGGGTATTAATACAAAAGCGGAAATCAGGCGATACTTCAGCAAAAGCTACCCCCATCAGGCTTTGTCGCCACCAGGCTCGGTGCCGCCGAAACGACGCTCTCGATTGGCAAAGGCATGCAGCGCACCTTCAAAGTCTTGTTCATCAAAATCGGGCCAAAGAACATCCGTAAAGTAAAGTTCGGCATAGGCAATTTGCCATATCAAAAAGTTACTTATGCGATGTTCCCCCCCTGTCCTAATTACCAAATCCACAGGTGCCTGTTCATTCATGCAGATTTGCTTGCTCAGCGCCTCTTCATCAATTTGGTCGGGTCTCAACAGCCCTTCCTGAACCTGTTCGGCCAGATGCCGAACGCCCTGGATAATATCCCAGCGTCCGCCGTAATTCGCCGCAATATTCAGCGTCAAACCGGTATTATTTTCCGTCAGCGCTTCAGCTTTGCGAATCCGTTCCTGCAAACGTGAGTTAAAACGACTGGTATCGCCAATGATACGCAGGCGGACGTTGTGGCGGTGCAGGCTTTTTACTTCGCTGTCTAGCGCCCACACAAACAATTCCATCAACGCAGTCACTTCCTGCAGAGGTCGATTCCAGTTTTCACTGCTAAAAGCATAGAGCGTTAACGCATCAATGCCGTTGTTGGCGGCAAAAGAAACGGCGCGACGAACGGATTTCGCCCCCGCTTTATGCCCAAAGGCTCGTATCTTCCCTTGTCTTTTCGCCCAGCGGCCATTGCCATCCATAATGATTGCTACATGACGGCAGCCATGAGCTGGCAAATTTTCGCTTATTGGTTGATTCGCAGACAACATAACGCGTTTTTTGTCCCTGAAAAGGATTTAACGGTACTCAGGAATACTGAAGCCTATACATAAAAAAGCCGTGTCAAACCACGGCTCACCTGACCACATTAAGTCAAATACCTGCGATCAGGTGGCGCAGACTATATCACTGAAGCCCAACGCTAACAAATAGCACGACGACTAGTGCTTGCTTTATCACCAGCTTGCGAGACGTGTCACCTGTTGGCGCGCAATATTACGCGCAGCTGCATCCACCGCCAGCACCTCTTCCACGCTTTGTGGTTCGCGCAAATCCATCATCTCCAGTACCGATAAATTTAACGACGCGATATCGGTAAAACGAATTTGCTGATTCAGAAATGCCTCAACGGTAATTTCATTAGCTGCATTAAGTGCCGTCGTCGCCGCCTGCCCCTGGTCAAAAGCATTCATCGCAAGCTTCAGACAAGGATAGCGGTCGTAGTCTGGTTCACTGAACGTCAGGGAACTTAGCTTGCAGAAATCAAGCGGCTTCACGCCGGATTTCACTCGATTTGGCCACGCCATTGAATGGGCAATCGGCGTACGCATGTCCGGCTCGCCCAGCTGTGCCAGCACGCTGCCATCCTGATAACGCACCATCGAGTGAATCACCGATTGCGGGTGAATCAGTACTTCCATCTGTTTCGCTGACGCATTAAACAGCCAGCGCGCTTCAATGTATTCCAGACCTTTGTTCATCATGGTGGCAGAATCAACGGAGATTTTACGCCCCATCGACCAGTTCGGATGACGGCACGCCTGATCCGGTGTCATCGCACGCAGTTCAGACAGTGGCGTTTCACGGAACGGGCCACCAGACCCGGTAAGCAGAATAGACACCACGCCATTCTGCTCCAGGTCAGCGTACCCCAGGTTCTGTTGAAAAGGTTGCGGTAAACTCTGAAAAATCGCGTTGTGTTCGCTGTCGACCGGCAGAAGACGCGCGCCGCGCTGCTTCACCGCATCCATAAACAGGCGTCCACAGGTGACCAGCGACTCTTTATTGGCCAGCAAAACATCCTTACCGGCATCAATCGCAGCAAGCGTGGGCAGCAGCCCTGCCGCGCCGACAATGGCCGCCATGACCTGATCCACCTCATCCAGCGCCGCCATCTCGCAGGCCGCCTGCTGGCCGCTCAGCACCTCGGTTCGACTGCCCTTTTCACGCAGCTGTGCTTTCAGCAGACGCGCGCTCTCTTCGTCATCCATCACCGCATAGCGGGGCGCAAACTCCAGGCACTGTTCGACCATTCGCTGCACATTCTTACCGGCCACCAGCGCTGTCACGGTGTAAAGTTCAGGATTATGGCGAACGACGTCGAGAGTGCTGCAACCGATAGAGCCGGTTGAGCCGAGGAGTGTTAAATGCTTCATGAGATGCCCGAAAAAAGTTAGACCAGATAAAAGCAAAACGCCGCCAGCAAGACCCAAAGTCCTTCTGAACGGCGTTTATCAGTGTACGACAGAAATCAGAACTGCATCAGTTCCGCTTCTTTTTCTGCCAGCGCCGCATCAATTTTCTTGATGGCCGCGTCGGTCATTTTCTGAATGTCGTCCTGAGAACGACGATCGTCATCTTCGCTGATCTCTTTTTCTTTCAGCAGTGCTTTCACTTTATCGTTCGCGTCGCGACGGACGTTACGCACGGATACACGACCCTGCTCAGCTTCGCCACGAACCACTTTGATAAGATCTTTACGACGTTCTTCCGTCAGCGGAGGCAGTGGAACGCGGATGTCTGCGCCCGCAGAGCTTGGGTTCAGTCCGAGGTCAGAGGCCATAATCGCTTTCTCAACGGCCGGGCTCATAGAGCGGTCGAAGACGTTGATTTTCAGCGTACGGGTATCTTCAACCGTCACGCTCGCCAGCTGGCGCAGAGGGGTTGGCGTACCGTAATATTCTACGATGATGCCATCCAGCAGGCTTGGGGAAGCACGGCCAGTACGGATTTTGCTGATTTGGTTTTTGAACGCTTCTACGCATTTGTCCATGCGTACTTCAGCATCTTTTCTGATGTCGTTAATCACGTTACGAATCCTTGAAAACTTGTCTCAGGCAGACTATCCGCCAGCACAGCGCTACAGGTGTGCTAAGTATAGTCGCGTTTAATTCATGACAACGCCAAAGGCGCGTCCGGGTAAGATACCACTACAAAATAAAGCGGAATCTTACCTGTATTTATCGTCAACGGAAATTATTCCGTGATCAAAGTGCCTTCTTTTTCGCCCATGACCACGCGACGCAGTGCGCCAGGCTTGTTCATGTTGAAGACACGGATCGGCAGTTTGTGGTCGCGAGCCAGCGTGAAGGCGGCAAGATCCATCACTTTCAGCTCTTTATCCAGCACTTCGCTGTAGCTCAGCTGATCGTACATGGTGGCAGAAGGATCTTTTGCCGGGTCGGCAGTAAACACGCCGTCTACTTTGGTCGCTTTCAGTACCACATCGGCTTCGATCTCGATACCGCGCAGGCAGGCAGCGGAATCGGTCGTAAAGAACGGGTTACCCGTACCGGCGGAGAGGATCACCACGCGGTTATTGCGCAGCAGGCTGATGGCTTCTGCCCAGCTGTAATTATCGCAAACGCCATTCAGGGGAATCGCGGACATCAGGCGGGCATTCACATAGGCGCGATGCAGTGCATCACGCATTGCCAGGCCATTCATGACGGTTGCCAGCATACCCATGTGGTCGCCCACAACTCGGTTCATCCCCGCTTTCGCCAGACCAGCACCACGGAAAAGGTTGCCACCGCCAATGACCACGCCAACCTGGATACCCAGTTCGACCAGTTCTTTGATTTCCTGTGCCATGCGATCAAGGATGCTTGCGTCAATACCGAAGCCTTCCGATCCCTGCAGCGCTTCGCCACTCAGCTTAAGCAGAATGCGTTTGTACACGGGTTTTGCATTGGTAGCCATGTTTCTTTCCTGAGACTGTCAACGATTAAGATGGGGGTTAATTCTGGCGACATGATATGCCGCAAATCAGCACAGCGATACTGGAGCCTGTCTGATTTCCTGTGACGGGTGACAAAAAGAAGCCGCCCTCAGGCGGCTCCTTTTCAATCATTAAGACTGCTTGGACATTGCAGCAACTTCTGCTGCGAAGTCAGTCTCAACTTTCTCGATGCCTTCGCCCACTTCGAAGCGGATGAAGCCAGTTACGTCAGCGTTGTGCTCTTTCAGCAGCTGCGCAACAGACTTGCTTGGGTCCATTACGAATGGCTGGCCAGTCAGAGAAACTTCGCCGGTGAATTTCTTCATGCGGCCTTCAACCATTTTCTCTGCGATTTCTTTTGGCTTACCAGACTGCATCGCGATGTCCAGCTGAACCTGGTACTCTTTCTCTACCACTTCAGCAGACACGTCTTCTGGCTTAACGAATTCTGGTTTGCTTGCAGCGATGTGCATTGCCAGCTGTTTAACCAGCTCTTCGTCAGCGCCTTTAGCCGCAACCAGAACACCGATACGTGCACCGTGCTGATAAGAGCCCAGAACGTCGCCTTCCAGAGAAGATACGCGACGGATGTTGATGTTCTCACCGATTTTAGCAACCAGCGCAACACGTTCTTCTTCGAACTGTGCTTTCAGAACTTCAACGTCAGTGATTTTACCCGCAACAGCTGCGTCCAGAACTTTGTTAGCAAATGCCTGGAAACCACCATCTTTAGCAACGAAGTCAGTCTGGCAGTTAACTTCCAGAATGATGCCGTAGTTGCCGTCGATCTTAGTGATGATCACGCCGTCAGCAGCAACGTTGCCTGCTTTTTTAGCTGCTTTGATCGCACCGGATTTACGCATGTTTTCGATTGCCAGCTCGATGTCGCCGTTCGCTTCAGTCAGCGCTTTTTTGCAATCCATCATGCCTGCGCCAGTACGCTCGCGCAGCTCTTTTACCAGGGATGCGGTAATTTCAGCCATTCTTAAATCCTCGGGAGATGTGAACTGCCCGGCCGGGGGCCAAACAGTGTAAATTGAAAAAAGGGGCCGGTAATGGGCCCCTATTCATACACGGTACTAATAAGGGGTAAAACCTTATTATTCAGCTTCTACGAAGCTTTCTTCCGCCTGAGAAGCCAGATCCTGGGAACGGCCTTCACGAACGGTAGCAGCTACAGCGCTCAGGTACAGGCTAACAGCACGGATTGCGTCGTCGTTACCCGGGATAACGAAGTCAACACCGTCCGGATCGGAGTTGGTATCAACGATAGCGAATACCGGGATACCCAGGTTGTTAGCTTCTTTGATTGCGATGTGCTCGTGGTCTGCATCGATTACGAACAGCGCGTCTGGCAGGCCGCCCATATCTTTGATACCGCCCAGGCTGTTTTCCAGCTTGTCCAGTTCACGAGTGCGCATCAGCGCTTCTTTCTTAGTCAGCTTGTCGAAAGTACCGTCCTGAGACTGGGTTTCCAGATCTTTCAGGCGTTTGATGGACTGACGAACAGTTTTCCAGTTGGTCAGCATGCCGCCCAACCAGCGATGGTTCACGAAGAACTGGTCGCAGCTGTTAGCAGCATCTTTCACAGCTTCGCTTGCAGCGCGCTTAGTACCAACGAACAGAATCTTACCTTTACGGGAAGAGATCTTGTTCAGCTCAGCCAGGGCTTCGTTGAACATTGGTACAGTTTTCTCAAGGTTGATGATGTGAACTTTGTTACGCGCGCCGAAGATGAAAGGCTTCATTTTCGGGTTCCAGTAACGGGTCTGGTGACCAAAGTGAACACCAGCCTTGAGCATGTCGCGCATGGAAACAGTTGCCATGTTTAAAACCTCTATATTGAAAGTTGGGGTTATGCCTCCACGTATCCCATATTACCGACCCCGAAGGGCACCCCGGAATATGTGCCGATACGTGTGTGTTGTTACACAAAGTGAGATTTGTCGCTTCCGTCCAGCCTGTGTATCTGAGATGGATCGGAAGTCCGGCGCGCTTTATACCACAAAACACGACCAGAAACCAACAGTTGTTGGCGGAGTGTGCTGTTAATGATTCTCAATTTGGCACGGAGCGTGCCTGACTGATACCATTGACGACACTTAGACTAGTATTGTCGAAAAAATCGACACCGATGGACAGATTACATGGCTATCTCTATTAAGACACCTGAAGAAATTGAAAAGATGCGCGTCGCCGGTCGTCTGGCCGCGGAAGTGCTGGAAATGATCGAGCCGTTCGTGAAGCCGGGCGTCAGCACCGGTGAACTGGACCGTATCTGTAACGACTATATCGTGAACGAGCAGCACGCGGTTTCCGCCTGCCTCGGCTACCACGGTTTCCCGAAATCCGTCTGTATCTCTATTAATGAAGTGGTGTGCCACGGCATCCCGGACGATGAAAAACTGCTGAAAGATGGCGACATCGTCAACATCGACGTAACCGTCATTAAAGACGAGTACCACGGTGACACCTCAAAAATGTTCATCGTTGGCAAGCCGACTATTCTTGGCGAGCGTCTGTGCAAAGTGACGCAAGAGAGCCTCTACCTGGCGCTGAAAATGGTTAAACCGGGTATTCGCCTGCGTACCCTCGGTGCGGCAATCCAGAAGTTTGTGGAAGCAGAAAGTTTCTCCGTGGTGCGCGAGTACTGCGGTCACGGCATTGGTCGCGTCTTCCATGAAGAACCGCAGGTCCTGCACTATGATGCAGATGACGGCGGCGTGGTGCTGCAAAAAGGCATGACCTTTACCATTGAGCCGATGGTCAACGCGGGTGATTACCGCATCCGCACCATGAAAGACGGCTGGACGGTGAAAACCAAAGACAGAAGCTTGTCTGCGCAGTACGAGCATACTATTGTGGTAACAGACAACGGCTGCGAAATTATGACGTTGCGCAAGGATGACACCATCCCGGCGATACTGACGCACGATGAATGATAAAAAAGCCGGCAAATGCCGGCTTTTTTAATGGCTATAGCTTTTTCTTATGGGTGGCGCACGATGAGTAATCTTTTACCCGAACAGTATGCTAACACAGCACTTCCCACCCTCCCCGACCAGCCCGATAACCCGGGCGTCTGGCCGTCGCACGAGCTGACCTGCGCGCATATTAAAGCCCATATGGATGTTTTCCATCGCTGGCTGGGCAGCGCGTTTGACGCAGGCGTGTCGGCCGAGCAGCTCATTGAAGCGCGCACCGAATTTATCGACCAGCTGCTGCAGCGCCTGTGGATCGATTACGGGTTTGGGCAAATCAGTGATGTTGCGCTGGTTGCCGTCGGGGGCTATGGCCGCGGTGAGCTGCATCCGCTTTCCGATATCGATCTGCTGATCTTAAGCCGCAAAAAGCTGCCGGACGAACAGGCGCAAAAAATTGGCGAACTGCTGACGCTGCTCTGGGACGTAAAGCTGGAAGTCGGCCACAGCGTGCGTACCCTGGAAGAGTGTCTGCTGGAAGGGTTATCGGACCTGACCGTCGCCACCAACCTGATTGAAACCCGCCTGCTGATTGGTGACGTCGCCCTGTTCCTGGAGCTGCAAAAGCACATCTTCAGCGACGGCTTCTGGCCGTCAGAAAAGTTCTTCGCCGCGAAGGTCGAGGAGCAAAACCAGCGCCACCAGCGCTACCACGGCACCAGCTATAATCTTGAACCCGATATTAAAAGCAGCCCCGGCGGCCTGCGCGACATCCACACCCTGCAGTGGGTCGCCCGCCGCCATTTTGGTGCCACCTCGATGGACGAGATGGTCGGCTTCGGCTTTTTAACCGAGGCCGAGCGTAACGAGCTGAACGAGTGCCTGCACCTGCTGTGGCGCATCCGGTTTGCCCTGCATTTGGAAGTCACCCGCTACGATAACCGCCTGCTGTTTGACCGCCAGCTCAGCGTGGCTCAGCGTCTGAATTATCAGGGCGAAGGCAACGAGCCGGTTGAGCACATGATGAAGGATTTCTTCCGCGTCACCCGCCGGGTGACCGAACTGAACCAGATGCTGTTGCAGCTGTTCGACGAGGCCATTCTGGCCCTGACGGCGGACGAAAAACCGCGCCCGATTGATGACGAATTCCAGCTGCGCGGCACGCTTATCGATCTGCGCGACGAAACGCTGTTCATCCGCGAGCCGGAAGCGATTCTGCGGATGTTCTATACCATGGTGCGCAACAGCACCATCACCGGGATCTACTCCACCACTCTGCGCCATCTGCGCCATGCGCGC
Source organism: Enterobacter sp. 302C9 (assembly GCF_034106085.1). Lineage (NCBI taxonomy): Bacteria > Pseudomonadati > Pseudomonadota > Gammaproteobacteria > Enterobacterales > Enterobacteriaceae > Enterobacter > Enterobacter sp. 302C9. The sequence continues at coordinate 312,182 of NZ_JAWNBW010000005.1, read as the reverse complement.
CGTCATCTGACGCAGCCGCTGTGCTATATCCCGGAAGCGCGTTCGCTGTTCCTGAGCATGCTCCGCCACCCGGGCGCCGTCAGCCGCGGCCTGCTGCCGATGCACCGCCACAGCGTGCTGTGGGCCTATATGCCGCAGTGGTCGCACATTGTCGGGCAAATGCAGTTCGATCTGTTCCACGCCTACACGGTGGATGAACACACGATCCGCGTGATGCTAAAGCTGGAAAGCTTTGCGAGAGAAGAGACGCGCTCCCGCCACCCGCTCTGCGTCGAACTGTGGCCGCGCCTGACCCATCCGGAACTGATCCTGATTGCCGCCCTGTTCCACGATATCGCCAAAGGTCGCGGCGGTGACCATTCGGTGCTGGGCGCGCAGGACGTGCTGAAATTTGCCGAACTGCACGGCCTGAACTCGCGTGAAACGCAGCTGGTGGCCTGGCTGGTGCGCCATCACCTGCTGATGTCGGTCACCGCGCAGCGTCGTGACATTCAGGATCCGGAAGTGATCAAGCAGTTCGCGGAAGAGGTTCAGACGGAAAATCGTCTGCGCTATCTGGTCTGCCTGACGGTGGCCGATATCTGCGCCACCAACGAGACCCTGTGGAACAGCTGGAAGCAGAGCCTGCTGCGCGAGCTGTACTTCGCCACCGAAAAACAGCTGCGTCGCGGGATGCAAAACACCCCGGACATGCGCGAGCGCGTGCGCCATCACCAGCTGCAGGCGCTCGCGCTGCTGCGGATGGATAACATTGATGAAGAGGCACTGCATCAGATTTGGGCCCGCTGCCGCGCCAACTATTTTGTCCGCCATAGCCCAAACCAGCTTGCGTGGCACGCGCGGCATCTGCTCAAGCACGATCTGTCCCAGCCGATGATCCTGCTGAGCCCGCAGGCCACCCGCGGCGGGACGGAGATTTTCATCTGGAGCCCGGACCGACCTTACCTGTTTGCTGCGGTCTGCGCCGAGCTGGACAGGCGTAACCTGAGCGTTCACGACGCGCAGATTTTCACCACCCGCGACGGCATGGCGATGGACACCTTTATCGTGCTTGAGCCGGACGGCAGCCCGCTCTCGTCGGACAGGCATGAAGGGATACGTTTTGGTCTGGAACAGGCGATTACCCAGCGCAGCTGGCAGCCCCCGCAGCCGCGTCGCCAGCCGGCGAAATTGCGCCACTTTACCGTCGATACCGAGGTCAATTTCCTGCCGACCCACACCGACCGTAAATCGTTCCTGGAGCTGATCGCGCTCGACCAGCCAGGGCTGCTTGCCCGCGTCGGCCAGGTTTTTGCCGATCTGGGAATTTCGCTCCATGGGGCCCGAATTACAACGATTGGCGAGCGAGTAGAAGATTTATTTATAATCGCGACAGCGGACCGGCGTGCCCTTAATAATGACCTGCAGCTTGAAGTGCAACAACGGTTGACAGCAGCCCTCAATCCAAACGATAAAGGGTGATATGTTTTTTAGTGAAATGGAAAGAGTAAACAATGCAGCAGTTACAGAACGTTATTGAGTCCGCTTTTGAGCGTCGCGCCGAGATTACCCCGGCAAATGTGGATACCGTGACCCGTGAAGCGGTAAACCAGGTGATTTCCCTTCTGGATTCCGGCGCGCTGCGCGTGGCAGAAAAAATCGACGGTCAGTGGGTCACTCATCAATGGCTGAAGAAAGCCGTGCTGCTCTCTTTCCGTATCAACGATAACCAGGTTATCGACGGAGCAGAAAGCCGCTACTTCGATAAAGTGCCAATGAAATTCGCTGACTACGACGAAGCGCGTTTCCAGAAGGAAGGCTTCCGTGTGGTACCGCCTGCGGCAGTGCGTCAGGGCGCATTCATCGCACGCAACACCGTGCTGATGCCATCCTACGTGAACATCGGTGCCTACGTTGACGAAGGCACCATGGTTGACACATGGGCGACCGTCGGTTCCTGCGCGCAGATCGGTAAAAACGTTCACCTGTCCGGCGGCGTGGGCATCGGTGGTGTTCTGGAGCCACTGCAGGCTAACCCGACCATCATCGAAGACAACTGCTTCATCGGCGCGCGCTCTGAAGTGGTTGAAGGCGTGATCGTTGAAGAAGGCTCCGTGATCTCCATGGGCGTTTACATCGGTCAGAGCACTCGTATTTACGACCGTGAAACCGGTGAAGTTCACTACGGTCGCGTTCCGGCGGGCTCCGTGGTGGTTTCCGGCAACCTGCCGTCAAAAGATGGCAAATACAGCCTGTACTGTGCGGTTATCGTGAAGAAAGTGGATGCGAAAACGCGCGGTAAAGTGGGCATCAACGAATTGCTGCGCACCATCGATTAATCGGGTATAACAAAAAGCGGGGGCAACCCCGCTTTTTTTATATCTGAGGGTGGCGAAAATAGATTTTTTCGTTAATTATTCAAAGGTTATGTTGAGATCAAGGGTACCGCTATGTACGATAATCTGAAAAGTCTGGGCATTACCAATCCTGATGAAATTGATCGTTACAGCCTCCGTCAGGAAGCCAATAACGATATTCTGAAAATCTATTTTCACAAGGACAAAGGAGAGTTTTTCGCCAAAAGCGTGAAGTTTAAATATCCACGCCAGCGTAAGACCGTTGTGGCTGACGGTGTAGGACAGGGCTACAAAGAAGTACAGGAAATCAGCCCTAACCTGCGCTATGTGATCGATGAACTCGATCAGATCTGCCAGCGCGACCGCACCGAAGTCGATCTTAAGCGTAAGATCCTTGACGATCTGCGTCACCTTGAAAGCGTTGTAACAAATAAGATCAGCGAGATTGAAGCGGATCTTGAGAAATTAACGCGGAAATAAAAGCAAAACGGCAATCCTTGATTGCCGTTTTTAGTGTTTGCGCCCTCTCCCCGTGGGAGAGGGATGGGGTGAGGGCACCAGACCGCATACAGCATCATCTCTGTTCGTCCAGCTGCAGCGCCACATACAGCAGCAGCCTGTCGTCAAAGTTTCCCAGATCCAGCCCCGTCAGCTCCGAAATCCGGTTTAACCGATACTCAAGCGTATTACGGTGAATAAACAGCGCCTTCGAGGTCGCCAGCGGCTGCACGTTATGGCGGAACCACGCCTGCAGCGTCCGGCGCAGCAGGCCGTTGTTGTCCATGGCTTTCAGACGCGCCAATGGCCGCGCCAGCTCATTGGCCTGCCAGCCCCCACGCAGGCTGTCGAGCAGCACCGGCAGCATCAGATCCTGATAGAAATAGCTGCGGCTCTCCGGCATCCGCTGCTTGCCCACCATCATGGTGGTGCGCGCGGTACGCCAGGAGCGGGCGATACTGCCCGGCCCGGTAAAGTAGTTGCCCAGCGCAACGCGAAAACGCAGCTGGCCGTTCTCCTCCATCCGGGAGATCAGCTGCTCCACGCGACGACGATGATCGTCGGCATCCCAGCGGCCGAACGCATTGAGCGCCGGTTTGAGGACCACCATTTCCGTCAGAGAAACGATCGCCACCAGGTTATCGCGCTCCGGCGTCGCCAGCGCATTTTGCAGCTGCTGCAGCTCTGCCATCGCGCTGTCCACGCCAAGCTGGCCGCTATCGACCTCAATGACCGCCACCACGCGCGGCTGATTTAAATCGATCCCCAGACGCTGCGCCCATTCGCTGAGCGCAGGCGTATGCTCTTCCGCCTGAATAAGGTTCATCACCAGCTCTTCACGCAGGCGGCTGTCCTGGGCAAGCAGGTGCATCAGGCGCGACTGCTCCAGCATCATCTCTGCCGTCATACAGACCAGCTCACCGTATTTTCGCAGTGACTCGGGCTCGCCGGTGAGGCCGATTACCCCCACAATTTCGCCTTCAAGACGCAGCGGTAAATTGATGCCCTGACGTACGCCGTGCAGGTGTTTCGCTACCGCATCGTCGATATCCACGACCCGCCCCTGAGAAAGCACCAGCAGCGCACCTTCGTGCAATTCCCCAATACGCTCGCGATCGCCGCTGCCAATAATGCGCCCGCGGGCATCCATTACGTTGATATTGGTATCAATAATGCGCATGGTGCGCGCCACGATATCCTGCGCCATTTTGGTATCAAGATGCCAGCCAGCCATGTAACCCTCCCGTGAGCAGAGCTCAAGCATAGGGAAGTTCAGCGACGGCTGCATTGTGCGAATGCACAAAGAGAGAGGGAGAAGTATGGAGTTGTGGCAAGAATCACAAAAACGAGAAAGCCCCTGCGAACAGGGGCTTCAGAGGATTACTGCATCAGCAGATAAAGAGAGGTATCACCACGCTGGATATTCAGCGCCAGCACGGAAGGCTTGCTGTCGAGAATTTTGCGCAGTTCAGCGATGTTTTTCACAGGCTGCTGGTTAGCACCCATGATCACATCGCCTTTTTTCAGGCCGATACGGGCTGCCGGTGAATTCGCTTTCACGTTGTTCACCACCACGCCTTTGTCTGCGCCTTTATTGCTCATCTCGGCACCTTCAATACCGCTGAAGATGGTGCTGGAATCCACCTGATTCTGGCTGCTCTGCTGCAGCTCCAGGCTCACGTTAACCGGCTTACCGTCGCGCAGCAGGCCGAGGGTCACTTTACTGCCAATCGGCATCGAGCCCACTTCGGCACGCAGGGCGGCAAAGCTGCTGATCGGTTTACCGTTCAGGGAGGTGATCACATCCCCCGCTTTAATGCCCGCTTTCGCCGCAGAAGAATTCGGCATCACCTGGCTGACGAATGCCCCGCGCTGAGCGTCAACTTTCATCGCCTTAGCCAGTTCGGAGTTCAGCTCCGTACCGAGGATACCCAGCTCGCCGCGTTTCACCTGGCCATACTGCACCATCTGCGCGGTCAGGTTTTTCACCATGTTACTCGGGATAGCAAAACCGATGCCGATGTTGCCGCCGTCCGGTGCCAGGATAGCGGTGTTGATACCGATCAGCTCACCGTTCAGGTTCACCAGCGCACCGCCGGAGTTACCGCGGTTGATCGCCGCATCCGTCTGGATGAAGTTTTCGTAGTTTTCCGCGTTCAGGCCGCTACGACCCAGCGCTGAGACGATACCGGATGTCACGGTTTCACCCAGACCGAACGGGTTACCGATCGCCACGGTATAGTCGCCCACGCGCAGCGCATCGGAGTCGGCAATTTTAATCGCCGTCAGGTTTTTCGGATCCTGAATCTGGATCAGCGCGATGTCGGAACGCGGGTCTTTACCCACCACTTTGGCATCGAACTTGCGGCCATCGCTCAGCTGAACCTTAATGCTGTTCGCGTTATCGACAACGTGGTTGTTAGTGACGACGTAGCCTTTCGCCGCATCAATAATTACCCCCGAGCCAAGCGCCATGAATTTCTGCTGCTGGCCGCCGCCCTGGCTGTCATCCCCGGCACCGCCGCCCTGACAGAACGGAGAGCTCTGGAATGGCGAACCGTCCTGGCAGAATGGCGAGTTGTCGCCGAAGAACTGCTGGAAGTTACGCGGCATACGCGGCGTATTGACGGTCGTGCTGCCCTCAACGTTAATACTCACCACCGATGGCATCACTTTTTCGAGCATCGGTGCCAGGCTTGGCATCTGCTGCGCGGTTGCTGCCGACGACGCGGTCTCGGCTGCAGTAGCAGTCAGAGGAGACAGCGCTAAACCTAAACTCAGAGCCAGTGCACTCATTGCTAATGTGGTTTTTTTCATGTTTCTCAATCTCGATTTACAGGTAACGCAAAATTGCTGTGTAACTCAGATTCGTTTTATACCGCTTAGTTCCGGCGATAAGTTTATGGAAAAGGTAAAAATTTATTGGCCGTCTTTACAAAACTCCGGAATTATTCCACCGCCATGAGCTTGCGGTATTCATCCCAGGCATACAAATCCGTCATGCCGCTGATATAGTCCTGGATAAGACGGCAGCGATAATAATATTCCATCACCGGCCATTGGGGAGAGTTGCGTTCCAGCTTGCCAATCGCTTCGACATACGCCAGACGATGCCGGGTAGAAAGTTTCTGATAAAGCCGCGATTCGATGGGTATTCTGCGCACGCGCTCGTGTTCCACCAGTTCGCTGAATTCATCGACCGACAGCTGAAGCAACGGGGAATAAATTTCCAGTAACCCACTGATTACCCGATAGCCCTGCAGTTCCAGCTGCTCGACATCCGGATGGCTGAATACATGCCGCATCGCCACATGTTTATAAAGCTCAAGGAGTTGACTGAAACTGCTGTCATCTTCCAGCAGCGCGTGGTTGAATTCCCCGCTGAAAATGAGCGGCAAATTATCAATAAAACGCGACGCCGCATACGGCACCAGTTTATTTAATGTATTGACCCGCAAATACATAAAGAACTGGTCTTCCGTACTGCGGCTTAATGTATTTGAGCGCGATTTTTCCCAGGCATTTTCGACAACCTGCGCAAACAGCGAACCTTTTTCATGGGTACCCCAGGACGCATAAAGATGTTGATAAAGCTCCTCGACGCTGAAGATTCTTTTCTCCACGGCATCTTCCAGATCGGCCACGCAATAGGAAATATCATCGGCGGCTTCCATAATCCACGTCAATGGAAAGCGGCCGTTTGGCGTCAATGAAAGTTCTTTACGTAACCGTTCAATATAGACCTCTTCGGAAAGGTAATAGCCCGGTTTTTTCATTAAATAGCTGTGGGACGCGGGCGTATCCCCCATCCACCACGCGGGACGCGTGTATTTCAGAATGCAGCCGACCTGTGCCCAGGTCAGGTTCATGCGCATCAGGGAATGAACCAGCCGGATCCCCTGCGCGTTGCCCTCGAAGTGACACAAATCCTGGCGCACTTTGCGGCGCAGATCGTTCAGCCCCTCTTCACCTTCACGCAGGCGTAAATCGCGTACGATGCAGCGATCATCGCTGAGGGGCTGGCTTACCGCATCCGAAGGATAAAGCCGCTGCTTAAACCAGTCATTGATAGCCGCCTCACCAAAGTGGCCGAAAGGCGGGTTGCCGATGTCATGCATCAGGCAGGCCATCTCAACGATGCTCTCGAAGGGCCCCGTCAGCTCGTCCAGACCATAGGTTTCCAGTAAACGCTGCTCTTTGAGACGGCTCAAAATCTCTTTGGCAATATAGCGCCCGACCTGCTGCACTTCCATCGAGTGGGTTAAGCGCGTGCGCACCGCGGCGTTACGCTCCAGCGGAAACACCTGAGTTTTTTGCTGCAGACGGCGGATGGCAGGCGAGTTAACGATCCGCCCGCGATCGCTTTCGAAGATACGCAGGATCTCATGTTCGCTCTTGTCGCCCTGCGGCGAACGGAAACGTCGGTGCCAGTTTATTTTGGTGCGAAAATCGATTGGTGACATGTGCTCCCCCGCGTGAGAATGCGTTTCCCCTTAACCGCATGATAGACTATGCATCTTAACAAGGCACATCGCGAGTAAATCTATGAAAATCGGCATTATTGGTGCAATGGAAGAAGAAGTTACGCTGCTGCGTGACAAAATTGAGAACCGTCAGACCCTCTCTCTGGGAGGTTGTGAGATCTACACCGGCCAGCTGAACGGTGTTGACGTGGCTCTGCTGAAATCAGGCATCGGTAAAGTGGCTGCTGCGCTGGGTGCAACCCTGCTGCTTGAGCGCTGCAAGCCGGACGTGATCGTGAATACCGGCTCTGCGGGCGGCCTGGCGCCGACGCTGAAAGTGGGCGATATCGTTGTTTCCGACGAAGCGCGTTACCACGATGCCGACGTCACCGCGTTCGGTTACGAGTACGGCCAGCTCCCGGGCTGCCCTGCTGGTTTTAAAGCTGACGACAAACTGATTGCGGCGGCAGAGACCTGCATCGCAGAACTCAACCTCAACGCGGTGCGCGGTCTGATTGTCAGCGGTGATGCCTTCATCAACGGCTCCGTTGGGCTGGCGAAAATCCGTCATAACTTCCCTCAGGCGGTTGCCGTTGAGATGGAAGCGACCGCGATCGCTCACGTTTGCCATAACTTCAGCGTACCGTTCGTGGTGGTTCGCGCCATCTCTGACGTGGCAGACCAGCAGTCCCACATCAGCTTCGACGAGTTCCTGACCGTTGCGGCAAAACAGTCCACCGTGATGGTGGAGCGCCTGGTGCAGAATCTGGCACGTGGCTAAACATACCGTCAGGGCGCTGGCCGCCCTGCTTCTTCTCGCACCGCTGTGGCTCTATGCGTTACCGCGCGTGATTACTCTCTCTCCCGCAAATACGGAACTGGCGTTTGCCGCCGGGATCACGCCCGTTGGCGTGAGTAGCTTTTCGGATTACCCACCGCAAGCCGCGGGTATTGAACAGGTGGCAACCTGGCAGGGGATGAACCTTGAGCGCATCGTGGCGCTTAAACCGGATCTCGTGCTGGCCTGGCGCGGCGGCAACGCCGAGCGGCAGGTCAACCAGCTCACCTCGCTTGGCATAAAGGTCATGTGGATTGATGCCGTCAGCATTGAGCAGGTCGCTCAGGCGCTACGCGCCCTGGCACCCTACAGCCCTACGCCCAAAAAAGCTGAGGCTGCGGCGAAACAGATGCTGAGCGACTATGCCGCGCTGAAATCCCGATACGATACCCCTGTTAAAAAACGCATCTTCCTGCAGTTTGGCAGCCATCCGCTGTTCACCACCGGAAAAGGGTCGATTCAGAACCAGGTGCTGGAAGTCTGTGGCGGTGAAAATATCTTTGCTGCCAGCCGGGTGCCGTGGCCTCAGGTGAGCCGCGAACAGGTGCTGGCGCGCCAGCCGCAGGCCATCGTCGTGGTCGGAAATGCGAGCGAGATTCCTAAAATTGAACAATTCTGGCAAAAGCAGCTAAAAATTCCGGTGATCCCGCTCAACAGCGACTGGTTTGAACGCGCCAGCCCGCGTATTATCCTCGCCGCAAAACAGCTCTGTGCCGCGCTGGCAGAGAGTCACTAACATAAGACCCTTTTCGAGGATTTAACGATGCTCGTTTATTGGCTGGATATTCTTGGCACAGCCGTTTTTGCTATCTCCGGCGTTCTGCTCGCCGGAAAACTACGCATGGATCCGTTTGGCGTGCTGGTGCTGGGCGTCGTGACCGCCGTCGGCGGCGGGACTATCCGCGATATGGCGCTGGCAAATGGCCCGGTGTTTTGGGTGAAAGATCCTACCGATCTGGTGGTCGCGATGGTCACCTGCCTGTTGACCATTGTGCTGGTTCGCCAGCCCCGCCGCTTACCCAAGTGGATATTGCCGGTACTGGATGCCGTGGGTCTGGCCGTGTTTGTCGGTATTGGCGTCAACAAGGCGTTTAATGCCGGTACCGGTCCGATGGTGGCAATCTGCATGGGCGTATTAACCGGCGTGGGCGGTGGGATCATACGCGACATTTTGGCGCGTGAAGTGCCGATGATCCTGCGTACTGAAATTTACGCAACGGCCTGCATTGTGGGCGGGATTGTTCACGCTACCGCGTACTATACCTTCGCCCTCCCGCTGGAAAATGCCGCGATGCTGGGGATGGTCGTGACGCTGGTGATACGCTTAGCGGCGATACGCTGGCACCTGAAGCTGCCGACGTTTGCGCTGGATGATAATGGCAGGTAAAAGCAAAACGGTAACCGCAAGGTTACCGTTTTTAGTCTTTTCTCCCTCTCCCTGTGAGAGAGGGACGGAGTAACGGCATCAGCCCGCACTCTCTTAGATGCTGAACGAAGATCCACATCCGCAGGTGCTTGTCGCATTCGGGTTCGTGACCACAAAGCGCGAACCTTCCAGACCCTCGGTGTAATCCACCGAACCACCCACCAGATATTGCAGGCTCATCGGGTCAACCACCAGCGCGACGCCCTGTTTCTCGATAGTCATATCGCCATCGTTAACCTGATCGTCAAAGGTAAAACCATACTGGAAGCCGCTGCAGCCGCCACCGGTAATATAAACACGCAGTTTCAGATCCGGATTGTCTTCGTCGGCAATCAGGACTTTCACTTTGTTGGCTGCTGCTTCGGTAAATTCGAGCGGTACAGCTACTACGTCATCACTCATCTTATGCTCCCATGAATACTGCCATTGGGTAAAATTCACCCAATTCTTTGTCTCATTATCTAATACCCTGGTAATTCATTCAAGTATTCTGCGTGGCGGCCCGTTCAGCCTCTTGTTTCGCCAGGGTACGCGCGAGGATGGTGGAGTATAGCGGTTTTCCACCCAGGAACTGGGCTAATAGTGTCGCGCCGAGACAGGTAATGATCATTGGCAAAATGAGCTGGTAATTGTCCGTCATCTCCAGCACCAGCACGATCCCGGTCAAGGGCGCGCGCAGGGACGCGGCCAGCAGCGCCCCCATTCCGGCCACCGCAAAGGTCCCAGCTTCAAGATGATAGGCGGGAAAGCCCACTTCAGCCGCCATACCAAACGCGGTGCCGAGCAGCGTACCCAGCGCCAGCATCGGGGCAAAAATCCCCCCGGGCGCGCCGGAAGAGAAGCACAGTACCGTCGTGATAACCCGGGAGATAAACATAAACAGCAGCAGACCCACGCTGAAATTCCCTGCCGCCGCAATGGGAATCAGCCCGAACCCGCCGCCTGCGGCATTCGGCTCGATAAACCCGAGTACGCCACACATTCCACCCAGCAGACCGCCCATCAGCACCCATTTCGTGGTGTTCCCGCCGTGAATGCGCTGGAACATATCCTGAGCGCGCAGGATAAAGGTGTTAAACAGCGGCCCCACCACGCCAAAAATCATGCCGAGGATCAGGTAAAGCCACAGGGTGTTGACCGGCGCGTTGGTCAGTTTACCCACCTCAATGACCGCGCCCTCGCCATTAAAGATGCGAAACACGATGCTCGACATAATGACGCCGGTGAATACCGCTTTAATTGAGATCAGGTTGTAGCGGAACTGCGCGCGCATCTCTTCGATAATGAACAAAATGCCTGCCAGCGGCGCGTTAAACGCGGCGGAAAGCCCCGCCGCCGCGCCGGTTGCCAGCAGCGTATGGCGCGCTTCGGCGCTTCGCATCCGAAACAGATCGCCCACCATGCGGCCGACGTTCCCCCCCAGCTGTACCGTGGGTCCTTCCCGTCCAAGCACCATTCCCGCACCCAGAGTCCCCATGCCGCCGATGAACTTAACCGGAATCACCCGCCACCAGCGCACCGGACGCAGCTCCTCAAGCGCGCCTTCAATTTCCGGGATCCCCGATCCCCCCGCTTCCGGCGCGAATTTACGCACCAGAAAATACCCCACCATGGCAAACAGCGCGGACAGCCCGAATGCCCACACCCAGACCAGCCATTCGCTGTCGGCGAAACCGGCCACGGTGCCCACTCGCCAGTTGAGTACGGCATTAACCGCTTTTTCAAACGCTACGCCAACCAGGCCCGCGAGAGTGCCCACCACGGCAGCGGCCAGCAGGATCGCCAGCGGCGTTTTATCGCGATTGAGCAGCCGCCGAATGCTGATTCGGTGCTGGGCGCGCGTAAACTGTTGTTCTTCAAAAGACGGAGAATCTGATTTCATGTCCTGTTCTTATTTGTCACACAAAAAGCCGCGAGGATTTTACCAGAGACGGCCCTACCGTCTCCTGAAAATTACTTAACAAATCTTAAAGCATTGCCCGGCTAAAAATTTCATAACCTTCCCCGAATCACATAGAATAGTGGGCTTAACCATTTTATTCGAACCAGGAACGACGCCATGAGCAAGTCTGAAAACCTCTACAGTGCAGCCCGCGAGCTTATTCCGGGTGGCGTGAACTCACCTGTGCGCGCCTTCACCGGCGTGGGCGGTACGCCGCTGTTTATCGAACGTGCTGACGGCGCGTATCTGTATGATGTCGATGGCAAAGCCTATATCGATTATGTGGGTTCCTGGGGGCCGATGGTGCTGGGGCACAACCATCCGGCCATTCGTAACGCGGTAATTGAAGCCGCCCAGCGCGGCCTGAGCTTCGGTGCGCCAACCGAAATGGAAGTGAAAATGGCGGAGCTGGTGACCGAACTGGTGCCTACCATGGACATGGTGCGTATGGTGAACTCCGGTACCGAAGCGACCATGAGCGCCATCCGCCTGGCGCGCGGTTTTACCGGTCGCGATAAAATCATCAAGTTTGAAGGCTGTTACCACGGCCATGCGGACTGCCTGCTGGTGAAGGCCGGTTCCGGCGCGCTGACGCTCGGCCAGCCGAACTCCCCGGGCGTACCGGCAGATTTCGCGAAGCACACCCTGACCTGCACCTACAACGATCTTGCTACCGTTCGCGCGGCGTTCGAGCAGTATCCGCAGGAGATCGCCTGCATCATCGTTGAGCCGGTTGCCGGCAACATGAACTGTATCCCACCGCAGCCTGACTTCCTGCCGGGCCTGCGTGCCCTGTGCGACGAGTTCGGCGCGCTGCTGATCATCGATGAAGTCATGACCGGCTTCCGCGTGGCGCTGGCGGGTGCCCAGTCTTACTACGACGTCGTGCCGGACCTGACCTGCCTCGGCAAAATCATCGGCGGCGGCATGCCGGTCGGCGCATTCGGTGGACGCAAAGACGTGATGGAAGCCCTGGCGCCAACCGGCCCGGTTTACCAGGCGGGCACGCTTTCCGGTAACCCTATCGCCATGGCGGCGGGCTTTGCCTGCCTGACCGAAGTGGCTCAGCCGGGTATTCACGAAACCCTGACCGACCTGACCTCGCAGCTGGCAAACGGTCTGCTGGAAGCGGCAGAAGAAGCGGGTATTCCGCTGGTGGTAAACCACGTGGGCGGCATGTTCGGGATTTTCTTCACCGATGCGAAAACCGTGACCTGCTATCAGGACGTGGTGAAGTGCGACGTTGAACGCTTCAAGCGCTTCTTCCACCTGATGCTGGAAGAAGGCGTGTACCTGGCGCCGTCCGCGTTCGAAGCGGGCTTTATGTCCGTGGCGCACAGCGAAGATGATATCAACAACACCATCGACGCGGCGCGCAAGGTGTTTGCGAAGCTCTAAGGGCATTGCCGGGTGGCGCTAAAGCTTACCCGGCCTACGATGTTCTCCCTCTCCCCGTGGGAGAGGGTCGGGGTGAGGGCAACAGGCCGCACCTGACTACCGACTCTGCTTTCTCAACAGATAAATAAAGTACGGCGCACCGATAAAGGTCGACAGCAGACCCGCCGGGATCTGATACGGGAACAGCACCATTCTTCCGCACCAGTCCGCGAACACCAGCATCACCCCGCCCGTCAGGGCCGACATGACGATATGCGGCATCGTCCGGCGGAATCCCATCATTCTGGCAATGTGCGGCGCCATTAATCCGACAAAACTCAGCGGTCCAATCGTCAGGGTTGCCACAGCCGTCAGGCACGCCGCCAGCAGCAGCAGGGCCACGCGCGCTGGCGTCAGCGCCATTCCCACCGCACGCGCGGTATCGCCGCCGAGCGGCAGAATGGTCATCCAGCGGCGGCACAGCGGCACCATCGCCAGCAGCACGAGCATCACGATCCCGGACCAGACCACCTGGCTGCCGGTGGCGTTGTAGGTTGAGCCGGAAATCCAGGTCAGGATCTTCGCCATACGCGGATCGCCGCTGGCCTGCAGCATCATCAGCAGCATGGTAAATGCGGTGCTGAGCGCCATCCCGGCCAGCAGCATGCGGTGCGGCGAAAATCCGCCGCGACCGGCGGCTATCAGGATAATCATCAGCGTGACTGCCGCACCGATACTGCCGGCTGGCATCAGCCAGCCAAACGCATTCCCCGGCACAAAGAACAGCATCAACACCACGCCAAAGGCGGCGCCAGAGCTGATCCCGAGCACTTCAGGGCTTGCCATCGGGTTGCCGGTCAGACGCTGAATAATGCACCCCGCCACCGCCAGCATCACCCCTGCGATCAGCGCGGAGAAGATACGCGGCCAGCGCCATTGCACCAGTTCATTGAGTAAATCACCCGTTGCCCAGTGCCAGCCCATGGCATCGCGTCCGAATGAGAGCGCCGCGAACGAGGCGATAATCAGCACCGCCAGACCGGCAAGGCTAAACCACAGCACCGACTGACGTTCAGCGTAGACTTTATCGCCCGCGTCCATCGCCGGTGCGCTCATGCTGCGCAGGCGCGGCAGCAGCCACAGCAGCAGCGGCGCCCCGATAAGCGCGGTCACAGAGCCGGTGGACACTTCCCTCCAGACCTGCGCCAGCCAGAGAATAAGCTGATCGGAAAGCCAGAGGATCAGCGCTCCAATCAGCGGCGCCAGCATCAGACGCGCCAGCAGGCGACGCGCCCCGAGCATTTTCGCCAGCAGCGGCGCAAACAGGCCGATAAACCCGATGATGCCGACCGCGTTGACCAGCAGGGCACTCAATACAATCGCCAGCGTCAGCGCCGCCAGACGAGCCAGCGACAGCGCCAGCCCCAGGTTACGCGCCACGCCATCATCCAGCCCCATGAGCGTCAGAGGGCGCAGGAGCAGCAGCGTCAGCACGACGCCGCCAGCCAGCTGCGGCCAGAGGTGCTCTACAACGCTCCAGTCGGTCTGGGTGAGCGTGCCGGTACTCCACAGGAACATGCTTTGCAGCCGATCGTGATGGAACAGCACCAGCAGCTGGTTAATCGCCCCGCAGTACAGGCTCACCACCAGCCCGGCCAGAATAAGCGTCACAGGAGAAAGGCGCTTGCCCCAGGCCACGCCAAAGACCAGCGCGCCCACCACGCACGCCCCCGCGAGTGCCGCAAACTGCGAGGTTAACGCTCCCGGCAGCGCCCACAGCGTGGTGATGGTGATCCCAAGCTGCGCGCCGGTCGCGACGCCGAGCGTGGTTGGCTCTGCCAGCGGGTTACGTAACACCTGCTGGAACAATACGCCCACCAGCCCTAAGCCGGCCCCGACCAAAAGGGAGATCGCCAGACGCGGCAGAAGGCTGTAGTGGAACAGCATCTGCTGAATATTGTCGATATCCGGCGAGGCCAGAGCGGCCCCCCACTGCGCGCGCGGTAAGGCCGTGGAGAGGTTGAACCCGGTTAATACCAGCGCAACCAGAAAAAGCAGGGATAACAGCAGCGCCGGGAAGCGGGCGATACGCGTACTCATGCTTTACCTCCCAGGGCGTTATCCAGCACGCAGGCAAAATGCATGGCCGACAGCGTCGCGCCGTAGAACCAGACAGCCGGGGCGCGCTGGAAGCGCTTCTCGCGCACAAACGGCATCGCCTGCCAGAGCGGGGTCGCCATCAGGGTTTGCATGTCGCGTTCGTTACCGTGGTCGAAACAGAGCACGTCCACATCGCGAAACGCCGCCAGGCGGTCGATACCCACGGCGGTACTGCCCCAGAAGGTCATCTCCCCTTCCCAGGCATTGCGAATGCCGAAGCTGTCCAGCACCTCCTGGAACAGACAGTTTTTACCGAAGACCAGCATATGGCGGGCATCCAGCAGCGTCACCATCAGCAGCGGACGATCGCCCCGGTGAGCAAAGCGCGGCTTCAGGGAGTCGATCAGGGCATCAAATTCGCCGAGATGCTTTTTGGCCTCCGCTTCGCGGTTGAGAAAGTGCGCCATCTCGTTAATCGAGTTTTTCGCCACGGCCAGCGGTTTTTTACCGTCGCTGAAAGCAAATCCACGTCCCGGCGCAATGCGCGCCATGGTCTCCTCTGACGGGCCGTAGCCCGCGGACCAGAACAGGAACGAGGGTTTCATCTGGGTGAGCAGCTCAAGGTTTGGCTCCGTTCGCAGGCCGACGTCGATCACCGAGTCCGACAGCTTTGGCTCGTTCACCCAGAGGTTATAGTTAGGAATGTCCGCCACGCCATAGGGCGTGACGCCGAGCGCCATCATCAGTTCGACCGGCAGCCACTCCAGGGCCACAATACGGTGCGGATCGACGGCGGCGGCACGCGCCGTATTCATTTTTAACAGCAGCGGCGAGAGCGCCATCGCCGTCAGCAGGCGACGGCGGCTAATGCGTGTGTTATTCAGCATCAGTAGACAAAGCTCACCGGTGCAGCCCCGGCCGGGTGAGGCAGAATACCCATCGGAATACCGTAAATATGTTCCAGCGTTTCGCTGCGCATCAGCTCTGCCGGTGTCCCCTGGGCAATCATCTCGCCCCCGCGCAGCGCGACGAGGTAGTCACAATAGCGCGCGGCCATGTTGATATCGTGCAGGACCGCAATGACCGTCAGGCCACGCTGCTGGCTCAGGCGATGCACCAGCGCCAGGACGTCGACCTGATGGGCGATATCCAGCGCAGAGGTCGGTTCATCCAGCAGCAGACAGCGGCTGTCCTGCGCCACCAGCATCGCGATCCACGCGCGCTGACGTTCGCCGCCGGACAGGCTATCCACCAGACGGTGCGCCAGCGGTTTTAGCCCGACCAGCGCAATCGCCTCTTCCACCTTCTCTCGGTCGGCGACGCCGAAGCGCCCAAGCGCACCGTGCCACGGATAACGCCCAATCGCCACCAGCTCGCGCACCGTCATCCCTTCCGCCTGCGGCAGCTGCTGCGGCAGATAGGCCACTTTGCGGGCAAAGGCTTTACTGCTCCAGCTCTCCAGAGGTTGGTCATCCAGCAGAATATCGCCTTCTGAAGGCGGCTGATGGCGCCCCAGCATCTTGAGAAGCGTGGATTTACCGGAACCGTTGTGACCAATCAGGCCCGTCACTTTACCGGCAGGGAACGTCAGAGAGAGCGGATGCAGCAGCGTGCGCCCGGGTACGCGAAAGGAGAGATGGTTGAGCGTAAAGGTGGTGTCGGGTTGCGTTTGAATATCCTGCATATCAGCCAACTTAAATAAAAAGGGCACGGCGAACCGTGCCCGAAGAGAGATTAGAAGCGGAAGGTCGCGGTGGCAACAACCTGACGTTCAGCACCCCAGAAGCAGCCGTAGGTATTGAAGCAGCTGGCAACGTACTCACGATCGAACAGGTTGTTCACGTGCAGCGCCACGTTTGAGCCCGCCATGCCAACGCGTGCCAGATCGTATCTGACCAGCGCATCGACAACGGTATAGCTGCCCACCTTGAAGGAGTTCGCCGGATCGCCATAGCTTGAGCCCGTGTAACGCACGCCGGTACCCAGCGTCAGACCAGACAGCGCACCGTCAAACAGGGTGTAATCACCCCACAACGATGCCATGTGTTTTGGCACCTGAGCAGGCGTGTTGCCTTTGTAGGTGGTGTCCGTGGTGTATTCCGCATCGGTGTAGGTATAAGAACCCACCAGGTTGACGCTTGCAGACAGGGCCGCTTTCGCTTCCAGTTCTACGCCACGCGCGCGGATTTCACCGCCCTGAACCGAGAAGAAGGAGCCCGCCGGGTCCGCCATCAGGTTGTTGGTTTTGGTCAGCTGGTACAACGCACCGGTGACGACGATCGGACGATCGTTCGGCACGTATTTCACGCCCGCTTCGTACTGTTTGCCTTTAGACGGCGAGAACAGCTTGCCCTGGGCATCGGTCTGCGAAGCCGGTTCAAACGATTCGCTGTAGCTAAAGTACGGAGTTACGCCGTTATCAAACAGATAGTTAACGCCACCGCGCCAGGTGAACTGGGTATCATCACGTTTGGAGGTGGTGTTCGTCACGCGGTTGTAGGATTCCTGATCGGCCCAGTCATAACGGCCGCCCAGGGTTACCAGCACTTTATCCCACTGCGCCTGATCCTGAACGTACAGACCCGTCTGTTTTTGACGGTTGAGGATCTGATATGGGCCGGAGGTCGCGGGATCTTTTGAGCCGAAATCAAAATCGCTGTTCACCGGGTTGTAGAGATCCAGCAGCGGAACAGAGTCGTCGTAACCGAACCAGGAGTTGATGTCATTCCGCATGCGCATAAAGTCAACGCCGGTCAGCAGGACGTGGTCCACCTCGACGGTTGAGAATTTGCTCTGCAGCTGGGTATCAACGGTAAAGTTCTGCAGCTTTTCGTTATCGACAACGTATTTACGCGCCAGATAATGGCCTTTGTCCGATGGCGCTAACGCGGCACACTGTTTGTTGCCGCTGTTTGCCGGATCGGTACAGACGCCATAACCATATACGCTGTTTTGCGAGGTTTTGTTCTCGGCAAAGCGCAGGTTCTGACGCACGGTAAAGGTATCGTTGAACTCGTGGTCGAAGCTATATCCCACCATTTTCTGGTTACGGGAATAGGTATTGTTCTTCGCGCCTTCGTTGAAGTTCGTCGGCAGACGATCCCCATTCGGCAGCGGCTCCACCGTTCCCTCTTTTGGCAGCCAGCCGTAGTAGCCCGTTTCAGGCTCGTTCTGGAAGTAGGAGAGGAACGTGAAGGTGGTTTTATCATCCGGACGCCAGGAGAACGATGGCGCGATGGCGTAACGCTGCTCTTCCGCACGCTCCTGCTGAGCGTTATTAGAACGCGCAACGCCCGTTAAGCGATAAGAGTAAACGCCGTCGTCGTCGATCGCATCGCTAAAGTCGAACCCGGTCTGGAACAGGCTATCCGTGCCGACTTTGAACTGGATCTCTTTCAGCGGCTCGGTTGTTGGGCGCTTACTGACCATGTTCAGCAAACCGCCCGGGCTGCTTTTGCCGTACAGAACGGAAACCGGACCGCGCATGATTTCGGCGCGCTCCAGCATGTAAGGATCAATTACCGCGTCGTTATAGAAGTTCCCCTGCATTTTCATGCCGTCGAGGTAGTTATTCTGCGTCTGGCCATCGGCCGCGAAGCCGCGGATGATCAAATAGTCATAGGTGTTAGACGCGCCGCGCGTGCCTACCGCAACGCCCGGCGTGTAGCTCAGGGCTTCTTTCACCGAGCGCGGCTGATGCAGCGCCATCTCTTCGGCCGTGACCACAGAAATAGACTGTGGAACCTTTTGAATAGGGGTATCCGTTTTGGTTCCGGTCGCGGATTGCCGTGCGGCGATGGTCGCAGCAGGCCCCCAGGCACTTTCCTGTGCCGCAGGTGCTGCGGTTACCGTAATGGTTTCTTCTTTTTTCGGGGTTTCGGCCGCGTGAGCATAAGCAGACATGCCGGCAACCGCTGTGGCGACGACGACCGCGAGCTTACGCAGCGACGTATTCATTGGCTGAGCAGTATTGGAAAGCGCCATGTTGAATCTCTGATGTGAAAGTGAATGATAACGTAAACGAGAATTATTATTATGAGCGCCAGAATAATATGCGAAACGCTGGTTGCATAGCAAGCAGTAAGCGGCCCTATGAGAATTAAGGGTTTAAGAAATCATCAAGAGAAAACGAAGGGTTAATCAGAGTTAAAGAGAGGGTTAACGAAATGAGGTTTACGGGTAAAAAAAGCCCCCTTCCAGGGAAGAGGGCTTTAAAAGCTTAGTTACCGCCGAACATGTCTTTAATCCAGCCCGCGACACCGTCGCTGTCTTTCTTCTCATTCTGCTGCTGCGGCTGTTGCTGCTGCGGCTGCTGTGGCTGAGAAGACTGGTCGAACGGGTTACCCGTTGGCTGTTCTGGCTGGCTTTGCTGGCACAGCGAGTCCGGGTTTGCGGTCCAGACAGGCAGCGTACGCATCCCGCCGCCGCAGACGAAGTTACCGGAGCTGTCCACGCCCATATCGACGATATCTTCCGGCGCAACCAGATTCAGCGGCACAGGAGACTGATTCGCCAGATAGCGCTGGTAAATCGACATCGCCCCGCTCGCGCCGTACAGCTTGGTCGGCTGGTTGTTGTCGCGGCCTACCCAGGTGATCACCACTTCACGGCCATCAATACCGGCGAACCAGGTATCGACGTTGTTGTTGGTGGTCCCGGTTTTACCCGCCAGATGCAGACCCGGATACTTCGCGCCCAGCTGACGGCCGGTACCGCGCTGCACGACCTGCTGCATCGTCCACAGCGTCATATAGGCGGCCTGAGCAGGAACGGCACGCTCCGCCTGCGGGAAGCTCTGATACAGCACGGAACCATCTTCGGCAATCACTGAGCGCAGGGCAGACAGCGGCGCGCGGTTGCCCCCGCTGGCAATGGTCTGGAACGCCTGCGCCACTTCGATCGGCGTCAGGTTAAGCGCACCGAGGATCATCGCCGGCACCGGATGCAGCTGATCTTTCGCCACGCCCAGCTTTTGCCAGGTATCGACAATCGCCGGCAGTCCCAGCGACATGCCCAGGTTCACCGTTGGCACGTTCATGGAACGGGTCAACGCATCCACCAGCATGACCTGGCCGCTGAACTGTTTATCATCGTTCTGCGGTGACCAGACCTGGCCGTTAGGCTGGCGCAGGGAGATCGGCGCATCCGCAATCCAGGTATTCAGGCGATACTGATTTGGCTGGCTCAGGGCTGTGAGGTAGGTTGCCGGTTTTGCCAGAGAGCCGATTGAGCGACGCGCCTGCATCGCACGGTTGTAGCCCGCAAACTGCGGCTCGGCCCCGCCCACCATCGCGCGCACTTCGCCGGTGTTACGGTCAACCACCACCATCGCGGTTTCCAGATCGCTCAGCTTACGCTGTTTCTTCAGCGCCGGAATGCCTTCCACAGCCGCTTTTTCGGCCGCATCCTGCGCCACGGAGTCAAAGGTGGTGAAGATCTTCACGCCGGAGAGATCTTTGACCTTATCGCCGAGCTTGCTTTGCAGCTCCTGACGCACCAGCTGCATAAACGCAGGCTGAGGCGAAATCACGCCGCCGCGCGGCTGAACGCCGAGTGGACGCGCGCTCAGCATGTCGTACAGCTCCTGGTCAATCACCTGCTGCTGTTGCAGCAGACGCAGAACGAGGTTACGACGCTCCAGCGCCAGTTTCGGGTTACGCCACGGGTTATAAATGGACGCCCCTTTCACCATGCCCACCAGCAGCGCCTGCTGGTCCAGGCTCAGCTCTTCCACCGGACGGCCAAAGTAGTACAGGCTCGCCAGCGGGAAGCCGCGGATTTCGTTATCGCCGCTCTGACCGAGGTACACCTCGTTCATGTACAGCTCAAGGATACGATCCTTGCTGTAGCGCGCATCCATCAGCACGGCCATGTAGGCTTCGTTCGCTTTACGCCAGTAAGAGCGTTCGCTGGAGAGGAACAGGTTTTTCACCAGCTGCTGGGTCAGCGTACTCGCTCCCTGCACGGTGCGACCGGCAGTCAGGTTAGCCAGTACCGCACGGCCAATCGAGTAGAGGCTGATGCCATCGTGCTCGTAGAAGTGACGGTCTTCGGTTGCCAGCAGGGTATCTACCAGCAGATCCGGGAAGCCGTTACGCGCCACGAACAGGCGCTGCTCGCCGTTTGCTGACGAAAGCATGGTGATCAGACGCGGATCGAGACGGAAGAAACCGAACTGACGGTTGTTATCCATGTTCTCGATGGTGTCCAGACGATCGCCGTCAAAGGTCAGACGCGCGCGCACCTGCCCCTCTTTGCTGTCCGGGAAATCAAACGGACGACGAATCATCTCAATGCTGTTGGACTGCACGGTAAATTCGCCAGGCCGCGTCATTTTTGACACCTGACGATACTGGGTGGCTTCCAGCAGTTTAACCATCTCGTTTTTGGTGATGGACATATCTGGCTCAAGGTTCACCATACGGCCATACACTGCCGCAGGGAGCTGCCAGACTTTTCCGTCGATACGGCTACGGATCTTCTGATCCAGATACACGCCGTAAATCGCCATCAGGACAACAAAAACAATAAACAGCTTCAGCAGCAGCCAGAACCAGCCGCGTTTGCCCCGAGGCTTACGCCCTTTGCCTTTTCCATTACGCGGCATCGGTTCTTCATCCTCATAATCGTCTTCATAGTCATCGTCATAGTCCTCATCTCTGAGGCGACGACGGCTTACCTTTTCTTTCGCCGGACGCGTTGGTTTTCCCTTACGTCCTATTGGCTCGCGGTCATTCCCCGCCATGCTTTTTCTCCGCAACTTTCAGGCGCAAAGGCCAGATTTTCTTTTCTTTCACAGGCCTGTGAAAGAAGAAATCTCTCAAAATAAACAGCAAGACTTTCCTGTCAGGAAAGTCTTTAGTGTTTTCTCCCTCTCCCCGTGGGAGAGGGCCGGGGTGAGGGCATCAGGCCGCACTCCCCTTCTACGAATATTTCTTCGTTCGCCGCGTCGGCGCCGTATTCGCCGGATCGTCCGGCCAGACATGTTTGGGATATCGCCCCTTCATCTCTTTCTGCACTTCACGGTAGCTTCCCGCCCAGAACGCTCCCAAATCTCGGGTGATTTGTAATGGACGATGCGCAGGCGACAGCAGCTCAAGCACTAACGGCACACGCCCTTCCGCAATGGACGGCGTTGTGGCTTCACCAAACATCTCCTGCATTCGAACCGCCAGCGCCGGCGGATTATCCTCATGATAACGGATGGCAATCCGGCTTCCGGTCGGCACAGTGTAATGCCCTGGCAGTTCACTATCCAGACGTTGACGTAATGACCAGTCCAGTAAATTCTGTAACGCGGTCTTAACATCAAGCGCCTTAAGGGCTCGCAGAGAGTGTACGCCGCTCATTTGCGGCAGTAGCCAGCGCTCAAGCGTAGCGAGCAGCGTCTCGTCATCCACCGCAGGCCAACCGTATTCCGGTAGCCACTTCGCGGCGCAGTGCAGACGAATGCGGTACTGCTCCGCTTCCGGCGTCCAGTTCAGGGCGCTCAGCCCTTTTTCCCGAATACCGTTCAGCATCGCCTGATGAAGCTCGTCTTCCGACGGCTTCGCCAGCGGCTTCGTCCCAAGCGTCAACTTGCCAATCTGGCTGCGACGAAAGGCCTTCAGCGTGCCCTGGGCGTCATCCCATTCCACGGTATCAGATTGCTGAAGCAGCTGCGGACAGGCACGCGTCAGGGCGTCAATATCTACGGCTATCGCCAGCAGGATACGCGCATCCGGAGAATGGCTGCCCTGCAGCAACAGCGGGGCGATCAGCCATTCGTGACGCGTCAGCGCATCATCGCTGTCCAGCATCGCTCCCATGCCGTTTGCCAGCTGGTAGCGACCGTCCAGCCCGCGCCGACGCGCGATCCTGTCCGGGAAAGCCTGGGCCAGCAGGAAGGCAATCTTATCGCTGTCAGGCGCACCTCCCCGGCTATTCAGGCGTTTACCCAGCTGCTGCCACCGCTGCTGCCAGTTACCCTGGCTGCGCGAAAACGCCTGCCCCAGATCGCTGCTGCCACCGCGAGGCGGCTCCTCAAGAATAGCCGCCAGTTTTGCCGCTGTGGCAATTTCATCATCCCCTTGCGCGGCCACCAGCATCGCGGCCAGACGCGGATCGTTGCCCAGCGCCGCCATTTTCTGGCCGCGCGCCGTCAGACGCTCGCCTTCCAGCGCGCCAAGCTGCGTCAGCAACGTGCGTGCAGCGGTGAGGTTTACGACAGGAGGAGGATTAAGCCAGGTGAGCTGCTCAGGGTTCGGGCAGCCCCACTGGAGCAGATCCATCACCAGACCAGACAAATCGCTTTGTAAAATTTCCGGCGTGCTTTGCTGTGCGGCGCGTTCAGCCTGCTCCGCGCTGGTCAAATGCAGGCAGATGCCCGGCTCAAGACGCCCCGCACGGCCCGCGCGCTGCACCATCGACGCCTGGCTGATGCGCTGCGTCAGGAGTTTAGTCAGGCCGGTACGCGGGTCAAAGCTTGCCACCCGCTCCTGCGCGCTATCCACCACCAGGCGAATCCCTTCAATGGTCAAACTGGTTTCAGCAATGTTGGTTGCCAGCACCACCTTGCGCTGCCCCGCCGGTGCGGGAACAATCGCTTTACGCTGATCCTGTAGCGACAACGCGCCGTAGAGCGGACAAAGCAGCACGTCGCCGCCTACGCGGGTAGAAAGCTGCTCCTGCACTCGCTGGATTTCGCCCACGCCCGGCAAAAACAGCAGCAGGGAACCGGCTTCCTGGCGCAGCAGCTCAGCGGTGGCAATGGCGACGGCCTCGTCAAAACGCTGGTGGGAGGGAAGCGGCTGATAGCGGCGTTCAACCGGAAACGCCCGCCCTTCCGAGCTGATGACCGGCGCATCGGGTAATGCCTGTCGTAGCCGCTCGTTATCCAGCGTGGCCGACATAATAAGCAGCCTGAGATCGTCGCGTAGCCCCTGCTGCACGTCCAGCAACAGCGCGAGGGCCAGATCCGCCTGCAGGCTGCGCTCGTGGAATTCATCGAGGATCACCAGCCCAACGCCGTTCAGCTCCGGATCGTTTTGCAGCATGCGGGTGAGAATACCCTCGGTGACTACTTCAAGACGCGTGTTCGGACCAACGCAGGCCTCGGCACGCATCCTGTAACCTACCGTTTCGCCCGGTTTTTCATTCAGCAGTTCCGCCAGACGCTGCGCCACGTTGCGCGCGGCCAGCCTGCGCGGCTCCAGCAGGATAATTTTCCCGCGGATATTTCCGTCTTTCAGAATCTGCAGCGGCAGCCAGGTGGACTTGCCCGCGCCCGTAGGGGCATTCAGCAAAACCTGTGGGGAATGGCGTAAGGCAGCGAGAAGCTCAGGAAGAATGACGGCGACCGGCAATGAGGACACTAACAGCTCCAGAGGGTTAACATTAGTCGGCGTACATTGTAGCATCGGCGCATATCATTACCGAGTCCTCCGTATGCCTGAGTCGAAACGGCTGTTTTTTGCCATTGAATTGCCCACCACCATACAGCGTCAAATTGTTCGCTGGCGCGCCGATTGCTTTTCGCCGGAAGCGGGCCGCCCTGTCGCGGCGGCCAACCTGCACATGACGCTGGCCTTTTTGGGCGACGTTAGTGCCGAAAAACAGCGGGCGTTAGCCGCAATGGCCGGGCGTATTGCCCAGCCGGAATTTACGCTGCATCTCGACGACGCGGGTCAGTGGCCGCGTTCGCGCGTGGTCTGGCTGGGAACGCGCCAGCCGCCGCGCGGATTATTGCAGCTGGCGAATATGCTGCGCGCCCAGGCGGCGCGCAGCGGCTGTTATCAGAGCCCACAGCCGTTTCATCCACATATCACGCTGCTGCGCGATGCCGGTCAGGCCGTTGCCATCCCGCCGCCGGGTTTTCACTGGGCCTTTCCGGTCAACGCATTCGCGCTTTACGAATCCGTCTTTGCACAGGGACGCACCCGCTATACGCCGCTACAGCGCTGGACGCTGGGCAATACTGAAAGGAATTCTGATGAAGTTTAGTCCTCCCCTGCAGCACGCTACGCTTATCCAGCGATACAAACGCTTCCTCGCCGACGTGATCACCCCCGAAGGGGTTCAGCTCACCCTGCACTGCCCCAATACCGGCGCCATGACGGGGTGTGCGACGCCGGGTGACAGGGTCTGGTATTCCACTTCAGAAAATAGTAAACGCAAATATGCCCATACCTGGGAAGTGACCGAAACCCAAAACGGGGCATTTATTTGCGTTAATACCCAGCGCGCAAATCAGCTGGTTAAGGAAGCGCTGACCCTTGGCGCCATTCCCGAACTGGTGGGATATGGCACGCATAAAAGTGAAGTGAAATATGGCGATGAAGGCAGCAGAATTGACTTCATGTTACAGGCGGAAGACAGGCCCGAGTGCTATATTGAAGTAAAATCAGTGACGTTAGCGGAACAGGAAAATGGCTACTTCCCGGATGCGGTAACGCTGCGTGGCCAGAAGCATCTGCGAGAGCTAATGAGTGTTGCGGCGGCGGGCAAACGCGCCGTATTGCTGTTTGCGGTGTTGCATTCAGCCATTGAACGTTTCTCCCCTGCCCGCCATATTGATCCTAAATACGCGCAATTGTTGCATGAGGCACAAAAGCAGGGGGTAGAGGTTTTCGCTTATAAAGCGGAACTTTCTGCCGATAATATGACTCTGAGATCCTCTCTTCCCATTGTCTTGTAAGGGATTAGACGATTGTCGAATAAGTGTTCTGGCCGCGTGCGCAAATACGCTTTTCCTCACAGGCTTGTCAAGTGTTACGTTTAGATAATTGCCTTACGGAAAAGCATCTGCTATTTATAGCGACCTGATTTTTCCCCCAACACGGGGATCGATAGTGCGTGTTAAGGAGAAGCAACATGCAAGAAGGGCAAAACCGTAAAACATCGTCCCTGAGTATTCTCGCCATCGCTGGGGTGGAGCCGTATCAAGAGAAGCCGGGCGAAGAGTATATGAACGAAGCCCAGCTGTCGCACTTCAAGCGTATTCTTGAAGCATGGCGTAATCAACTCAGGGATGAAGTCGATCGCACCGTTACTCATATGCAGGATGAAGCTGCCAACTTCCCGGATCCGGTAGACCGTGCCGCTCAGGAAGAAGAGTTCAGCCTCGAACTGCGTAACCGTGACCGCGAACGCAAACTGATCAAAAAGATCGAGAAAACGCTGAAAAAAGTCGAAGACGAAGATTTTGGCTACTGCGAATCCTGCGGTGTTGAAATCGGTATTCGTCGCCTGGAAGCGCGTCCAACCGCCGATCTGTGCATCGACTGTAAAACGCTGGCCGAAATCCGCGAAAAACAGATGGCCGGTTAATACCAGCGCTGTTTACACACTCCAAAGGCGGGAGTCTCTCCCGCCTTGTTACTGTTGATATGTCTGAATCACACTATATTGGGCGCTTCGCGCCATCTCCTTCCGGTGAATTACACTTCGGCTCATTGATTGCCGCGCTCGGCAGCTACCTGCAGGCTCGCGCCCGCCTGGGAAAATGGCTCGTACGCATTGAAGATATTGACCCCCCGCGTGAAGTTCCCGGTGCTGCAGACACTATTCTGCGTCAGCTGGAACATTACGGTCTTCACTGGGATGACGAGGTGCTCTGGCAGTCAAAACGTCACGATGCCTATCGGGAACGTCTGGCCTGGCTTCGCGATCGGGGGCTTGCCTATAACTGCACCTGCACCCGCGCGCGTATCCAGAGCGTGGGTGGCGTCTATGACGGCCACTGCCGCACGCTTAATCTTCCCCCGGAAAATGCCGCCGTACGTATAAAGCAGCGCTCCCCGGTGACGCACTTTAACGATCTCCTCTCCGGTGAGATTCATGCCGATGAACGTCTGGCGCGTGAGGATTTTATTATTCACCGCCGTGACGGCCTTTTCGCCTATAACCTGGCGGTGGTCGTCGACGATCGTTTTCAGGGCGTGACGGAAATTGTGCGCGGGGCGGATCTGGTCGAGCCGACCGTGCGACAAATATCGCTGTATCACCAGTTTGGCTGGACGGCCCCGGACTACATTCATCTGCCGCTGGCGGTCAATGCGCAGGGCTTTAAATTGTCAAAGCAGAACCACGCCCCGGCCCTGCCAGACGGCGATCCGCGTCCTGTTTTGATCGACGCGCTGCGATTTCTCAACCAGAATGTAACCAACGAATGGCAGGATCTGCGTATTGACGAACTGCTGAAAATGGCCGTTGCCAACTGGACGCTCGCGGCAGTGCCAAAAATCCAGCATTCTCAAATGCGTTGCGCTGAGCTATGATTAGCCGCTTTTTTCATAACAAAACACACTACGAGGTGTACCATTTTTACCCGAGTCGCTAATTTTTGCCGTAAAGTGCTAAGCCGCGAAGAGAGCATGGCGAACGATGCTATTGCACAGCCACACATGTCGGTTATTCCGCGTGAGCAGCACACTATTTCCCGCAAAGATATCAGTGAAAATGCCCTCAAGGTGCTCTATCGTCTGAATAAAGCGGGCTACGAGGCCTATCTCGTGGGCGGTGGAGTACGTGATTTACTGCTGGGCAAAAAACCAAAAGATTTCGACGTGACGACCAGCGCCACGCCTGAGCAGGTGCGCAAATTATTCCGCAACTGCCGTCTCGTTGGCCGCCGTTTCCGTCTGGCTCACGTGATGTTTGGCCCGGAAATTATCGAAGTGGCGACCTTCCGCGGCCACCACGAAGCGGGCGCATCCGATCGCACCACGTCACAGCGCGGCCAGAACGGCATGCTGCTGCGCGACAATATCTTCGGCTCTATCGAAGAAGATGCCCAGCGTCGCGACTTCACCATCAACAGCCTTTATTACAGCGTGGCGGATTTCACCGTGCGTGATTACGTCGGCGGCATGCAGGACCTGAAAGAAGGTCTGATCCGTCTGATCGGCACGCCGGAAACGCGCTATCGCGAAGATCCCGTGCGTATGCTGCGCGCCGTGCGTTTCGCCGCCAAGCTCAATATGCGCATCAGCCCGGAAACGGCAGAGCCGATTCCGCGTCTGGCGACGTTGATTAACGACGTGCCGCCTGCCCGCCTGTTTGAAGAGGCGCTGAAGCTGCTGCAGGCTGGCCACGGCTTTGAAACCTACAACCTGCTGCGCGAATACAACCTGTTCCAGCCCCTCTTCCCGACCATTACCCGCTACTTCACCGAAAGCGGTGACAGCCCAATGGAGCGGATGATTGCGCAGGTGCTGAAAAATACCGATACCCGTATTCGCAACGACATGCGCGTCAATCCGGCGTTCCTGTTTGCGGCGATGTTCTGGTATCCGCTGCTGGAAACGGCCCAGCGAATTACCCAGGAGAGCGGGCTTGCCTATTATGACGCCTTCGCGCTGGCCGCAAACGACGTGCTGGACGAAGGGTGCCGTACGCTCGCTATTCCAAAACGTATTACCACGCTGGTGCGCGATATCTGGCAGCTTCAGCTGCGCATGTCCCGTCGTCAGGGCAAACGCGCCTGGAAGCTGATGGAGCATCCAAAATTCCGCGCCGCCTTCGATCTGCTGTCGCTGCGTGCTGAAATTGAACGCAATCAGGAACTGCAGCGCCTGGCGCAGTGGTGGGCCGAATTCCAGGTTTCCGCCCCGCCGGAGCAAAAAGATATGCTCACCGGGCTGGATGAAGAGCCGGAACCGCGTCGCCGCCATCGCCGTCCGCGCAAACGCGCGCCGCGTCGTGAAGGGACAGCATGACCCTCGCGTATATCGCCATCGGCAGCAATTTAGCCTCTCCGCTGGAGCAGGTGAACGCTGCCGTACAGGCGCTGGGGGAGATCCCGCAAAGCAAGATCGTGGCGGTCTCCTCTTTCTACCGCACGCCGCCGCTGGGCCCGCAGGATCAGCCTGATTATCTCAATGCCGCCGTGGTGCTGGAAACTGCCCTTGATGCCGAAACGCTGCTGGATAACACCCAGCGCATCGAACTGCAGCAGGGCCGCGTACGCAAAGAAGAGCGCTGGGGACCGCGCACGCTGGACCTCGACATTATGCTGTTTGGTCACGAAACCATTAACACTGAACGTCTCACCGTTCCGCATTACGACATGAAAAACCGCGGGTTTATGCTCTGGCCGCTGTTTGAAGTCGCCCCCGATCTCATCTTCCCGGATGGCATCCCACTCCGGACCATTCTGGACAACCTCAGCGCGGAAAGACCCGCCCGCTGGTGATCCGGTTCCCCTGCCGATTAACCTCAAAATAATTGTGGCTAATCGGTTACCTAAAATCATTGTTCCCCCGAATGTTACTGTTAGAATGCGCAAAGATTCGCTTTTGGGCTATCAGGAAACAGTATGAAACCAACCACCATCTCCTTACTGCAGAAATGCAAACAGGAAAAAAAACGCTTCGCCACCATCACCGCGTATGACTACAGCTTCGCCAAACTCTTTGCCGAAGAGGGTATCAACGTCATGCTGGTCGGAGATTCGTTAGGGATGACGGTACAAGGACATGATTCCACCCTGCCGGTCACGGTTGAGGATATCGCTTACCACACGCGTGCGGTGCGCCGCGGGGCTCCAGCCTGCCTGCTGCTTTCCGATCTGCCGTTTATGGCCTATGCCACGCCGGAGCAGGCATTCGAAAACGCGGCAGTAGTCATGCGTGCTGGCGCTAACATGGTCAAAATTGAAGGCGGCGCCTGGCTGGTGGATACGGTGAAGATGCTCACCGAGCGCGCCGTGCCGGTGTGCGGCCATTTGGGCTTGACGCCGCAGTCCGTCAACATCTTTGGTGGATATAAAGTGCAGGGCCGCGGTGACGCCGCCCAGACGCTGTTTGATGATGCCCTGGCGCTGGAAGCAGCAGGCGCCCAGCTGCTGGTGCTGGAGTGCGTGCCGGTTGAGCTGGCGAAGCGTATTACTGAAGCCCTGTCGATTCCGGTGATTGGTATTGGCGCAGGCAACGTGACCGACGGTCAGATCCTGGTGATGCACGACGCCTTTGGCATCACCGGCGGGCATATTCCGAAGTTTGCCAAAAATTTCCTCACCGAAGCGGGCGACATGCGCGCTGCGGTCAGGCAGTATATTGCCGACGTTGAATCCGGTGTTTACCCGGGTGAAGAACACAGTTTCCATTAAGGAGTCTCGTTGTGCTAATCATTGAAACCCTGCCGCTGCTGCGCCAGCATATCCGTCGTGCGCGTCAGGAAGGTAAACGTATCGCACTGGTCCCGACCATGGGCAACCTGCATGACGGCCATATGAAGCTGGTTGACGAAGCAAGAGCCCGTGCAGATATCGTGGTGGTCAGTATCTTCGTTAACCCAATGCAGTTTGACCGCGCCGACGATCTGGCACGCTATCCGCGCACCCTGCAGGAAGATTGCGAGAAGCTCAAAAAACGCCATGCGGATATTGTCTTCTCTCCGGCACCGGCGGATGTCTATCCTCAGGGTACCGATGAGGCCACTTACGTTGACGTACCGGGCATTTCCACCATGCTGGAAGGCGCAAGCCGCCCGGGTCATTTCCGCGGCGTATCGACCATCGTCAGCAAGCTGTTCAACCTGGTGCAGCCGGACGTTGCCTGCTTCGGTGAGAAAGATTTCCAGCAGCTGGCGCTGATCCGCAAGATGGTTGCGGACATGGGTTACGATATCGAGATTGTTGGCGTACCGATTGTACGCGCGAAAGACGGTCTGGCGCTCAGCTCGCGAAATGGCTACCTGACCGCGGACCAGCGTAAAATCGCGCCGGGCTTAAGCAAGGTCATGAACACCATGGCAGAACAGCTGCTGGCGAAAGAGTTAACGGCCGAAGAGATTATTGCTCTGGCTGAACAGGCGCTGAACGATAAAGGCTTCCGCGCTGATGATATTCAAATTCGCGATGCCGATACGCTTCTGGAGCTTACACAGACCAGCAAACGTGCGGTCATTCTGGTGGCGGCATGGCTCGGTCAGGCCCGCCTAATCGACAACAAAGTGGTTGAACTGGCGTAGGTTTCTCTACCCGGAAGATGAAAGGTAAACGTAATGATTCGCAAAATGCTGCAAGGTAAGCTTCACCGTGTGAAAGTCACCCAGGCCGACCTGCACTATGAAGGCTCCTGCGCCATCGACCAGGATTTCCTTGATGCTGCGGGCATCCTTGAAAACGAAGCGATTGATATCTGGAACGTTAACAACGGCAAACGTTTCTCAACCTACGCCATCGCCGCCGAGCGCGGGTCTAAAATCATCTCCGTTAACGGCGCGGCAGCGCACTGCGCGGACGTGGGCGATATTGTGATTATCGCCAGCTTCGTGATGATGTCTGATGAAGAAGCGCGCCGCTGGCAGCCGAAAGTTGCCTACTTTGAAGGCGACAACGACATGAAACGTACCGCGAAAGCGATTCCGGTTCAGGTTGCTTAAGCACTATCCCTGCGGCTGATTGCTGATCAGCCGCGACATGGTCTCCAGCGAATCCGTTCTTAAGATGTACAGGCGTTTCAGTAAGAACGGATTATCCCCCGGCTTCACCTTCCCTTTCACCGTCGTCACCGCCAGATGGAAACCGGCATCATTCGCCGCCTTTATCGCTTTATTGTCGTAGCCGCCAAACGGATAGGAAAGATAGAGCACGCGTGGATTAAACTGCGCCAGCGCGCGACGCGAGCGTTCAAAATCAAACAAAATCACGTGATAGCTGCGGCTCAGTAAAATCGGGTGCTTATACCCATCCACGCGGTGCAGGAAGTGGGTGTGGGACTGAATATCGAACACATCCTGAATCCCCTTAATCTCCTGCACGCTCATAAACTGCAGCGATTTTGGATCCCACTTCTGCGGATGGCCTTTTATACGGGAAGAGATAATAAACGCGGTAGCCTTGAAGCCGTACTCTTTCAGCACAGGATAGGCATAGCGGCTGACGGATTTCAGGCCGTCGTCAAAGGTAATCACCACCGATTTTGCAGGCAGGTTCATTTTGTTACGCACGTACCCTTCAAGCTGGTACATCGTCAGGGTGGTATAGCCCTGATCGCGTAGCCAGGCCATCTGGTTGTTGAACGCACGTACGCTGGTCGTTGTGGACGTATGTCTAAAGCGCGTGTTTTCTTCATCACGCAAAATATGGTGGTAGGTCAGAACCGGAAGCCCGTTATCTTCCTGCGCGTCCAGGCTGCTGATCCACGCCAGACGATTGCCGATGCGGATCTCGAACCAGGTCTGATTCAGACGGTCTTTCAGTTTATTCAGTATGGGGTAGCGCAGATTGGCGCTTAACGTGCCGAAAGGCGCGCTGCCGCTCGACGGCGCGTTATACACCGGCGTGTCTTTCCAGGTAATGAGGTTCTGATTGCTCAGGGGCTTATTGAGATCCCCGAGGCTGTCCTCGACGCGCTGTTTCCCCTGAACCGGCTCCAGGTGGCCCTTGTCGATAAACCCCGTGCCAAAACCGAAGCGAAATTCGTAGTAGTCCGCCGCCGCGGGCACAACGGCCAGGATCTGCCCGGCGCGCACGTTACCGACGTTGATCACGCTGTTCCCCACCTGCGCCCAGATCGCCGCGTCTTCGGTGGTTTGCATGTACTGGGCAGGCAGCGTGTGCTGACTGAGTAAACTGGCTGAGCTGACGCCGGAAATGAGCATCAATAGCAAGAAAAGAATGCGCGGTAGCATGGTGTCTTAATCGGTGCGGAAAACTGCCGCTATTGTAACAAATGAGACATCAATACCCACGTTTAATTCTTATACAAATCGTGGAGCAGGACGAAGGGAGGATTTTTTTGCTGCTGATGCCACAAGCTGCTGACGCCCGGAACGCCCTGCGCCACGATGGCCTGGCGAAACTCTGCGCTGCTTAAGGATCCACGCTGCGGATACATTAACGCCAGCAGGGAGAGGTTAATACCCGAGATCACTTCACAGCACGCGTGCTTATGGCTCAGCAACGCGGCTGCGCGATAAGGCGCCGCGCCCGATTTATCGGTAAGAAAAATCACGCCATCCCCGGTGTCCGTTTCATGCAGGGCATCGCACATCATGCGGCTCAGCATATTGGTGCTCAACCCGCGCCAGTAGTTTACCGCCCGGCATTGCACCAGCGGGCCAAATCTGGCTTCAAGCTTATCCAGCATTTCCTGCGCCTGTTCATCGTGGCAGGTGATAACCCATCCCAGCATAACTCCCTCCTTAGCAGGCAAGTAGTTTAGCGGAGTGAAGGTTAGCTTACGGTGATAACTGTCAAAGAAAGTGCCCGGCAAACAGAGCGTCGCCGGGCAAAAGATTAGCTGCGCAGCCCGCGTCCGCGCTGGATCAGCGACCAGCAGAGCAGGTAGAAGGCGATGATGAACACCACCAGTACCGCCACCGTGGTAAACAGCGGCACATCGGTGATGCCGAGGAAGCCAAAGCGGAACCCGCTGATCATGTAGACAATCGGGTTCAGGTGCGACAGCGCCTGCCAGAACGGTGGCAGCAGCGTCAGGGAGTAGAACACCCCGCCGAGATAGGTCAGCGGCGTCAGCACGAAGGTCGGGATCAGGCTGATGTCGTCAAACGTTTTGGCGAACACGGCGTTCAGCAGACCGGCCAGCGAGAAGAGGATCGCCGTCAGAAGCAGCGTCAGCGCGACAAACAGCCACGAGTGGACCTGGAACGGCACGAAGAACAGCGAAATCGCCGTGACCAGGATCCCCACGCACAGCCCGCGCGCCACGCCGCCGCCGACATAGCCCGCGATAATGACGTGCGTCGGCACCGGCGCGACCAGCAGCTCTTCAATATTGCGCTGGAACTTGGCGCTGAAAAACGACGACGCCACGTTGGCGTAGGCATTGGTGATCACCGCCATCATGATCAGGCCCGGCACGATAAACTGCATATAGGTAAAGCCGTGCATCTCACCAATCCGGGAGCCAATCAGGTTACCGAAGATGATGAAATAGAGCGTCATCGTGATGACCGGCGGCACCAGGGTTTGCACCCAGATACGCATAAAGCGGTTGATCTCTTTCGCCCAGATACTTTTCAGCGCGACCCAGTAAAGATGCGTCATGCCTTGTCTCCTTGTTTGTCATGTACCAGAGAGACAAACAGCTCTTCCAGTCGGTTCGCTTTGTTACGCATACTTAAAACCTGAATCCCCTGCGCGCTCAGCTGTGAGAACACGCTGTTAATCCCCTGCTCGCGCAGCACTTCCACTTCCAGCGTTGAGGTATCTACCAGACGATAGTTGTAACCTTCAAGTTTTGGCAGCGCGCTTTTCGCCGCCAGATCGAGAATGAAGGTTTCGGATTTCAGCTTGGAGAGCAGATTCTTCATCGAGGTGTTTTCCACCAGCTCGCCGTTCTGAATGATGCCGATATTGCGGCACAGCATTTCAGCCTCTTCCAGATAGTGGGTGGTCAGAATAATGGTGGTGCCTTTGTCGTTGAGATCTTTCAGGAAGCCCCACATGGAGCGACGAAGTTCGATATCAACACCCGCTGTCGGTTCATCGAGGATCAGCAGCTTTGGCTCGTGCATCAGCGCACGGGCGATCATCAGGCGGCGCTTCATCCCGCCGGACAACATGCGCGCGCGTTCGTTACGCTTTTCCCACAGATCGAGCTGCTTAAGGTATTTTTCGCTACGCTCGAGGGCCTCTTTACGCTCAACGCCGTAATAGCCCGCCTGGTTAACGACAATTTGCTGCACCGTCTCGAACGGGTTGAAGTTGAACTCCTGCGGAACCAGCCCCAGCTGGCGCTTGGCGTTCACCACGTCTTTTTGCAGGTCGTACCCAAAGACGCTCACCCGGCCGGACGTTTTATTGACCAGCGAGCTGATAATCCCAATGGTGGTCGATTTCCCGGCCCCGTTCGGCCCCAGAAGCGCGTAAAAATCGCCGGCCTCTACTTTCAGATCTATTCCGCGTAGCGCCTGAACGCCACCCGAATAGGTTTTTTTAAGCTGCTCAAGCTCCAGTGCAATTGCCATGAAATTAACTTACCTTCAGTTCTTACACACGTTGTGTGGTTTCATTAAAAGTCGGGTTACCCTATAGTAGCGCAACGCAATAACTCGGTTACAGGTCGCTAACCTCCATGAACAACATAGATACACTCATCAGCAACAATGCACTATGGTCAAAAATGCTGGTGGAGGAAGACCCCGGATTTTTTGGAAAACTCGCGCAGGCTCAGAACCCACGCTTTCTCTGGATTGGATGTTCCGACAGCCGCGTACCGGCGGAGCGCCTGACCGGCCTTGAACCCGGCGAACTGTTTGTTCACCGCAATGTCGCCAATCTCGTGATTCACACCGATCTCAACTGTCTTTCTGTT
This sequence comes from Enterobacter sp. 302C9, assembly GCF_034106085.1. Classification (NCBI taxonomy): domain Bacteria; kingdom Pseudomonadati; phylum Pseudomonadota; class Gammaproteobacteria; order Enterobacterales; family Enterobacteriaceae; genus Enterobacter; species Enterobacter sp. 302C9. The sequence continues at coordinate 276,938 of NZ_JAWNBW010000005.1, read as the reverse complement.
GTTCAGTATGCCGTGGACGTTCTGCAAGTCGAGCACATCATCATTTGCGGCCATTATGGCTGCGGCGGCGTGCAGGCGGCGGTTGAAAACACGGAACTGGGGCTCATTGATAACTGGCTACTGCACATCCGCGATATCTGGTTCAAACATAGCTCACTGCTGGGCGAAATGCCGCAGGAGCGTCGTATGGATACCCTTTGCGAACTCAACGTGATGGAGCAGGTGTATAACCTGGGCCACTCAACGATCATGCAATCAGCGTGGAAACGCGGGCAGAAGGTCTCTATCCACGGCTGGGCGTACGGGATTCACGATGGCCTGCTGCGCAATCTGGAAGTGACCGCCACCAACCGCGAAACGCTGGAGCAGCGTTACCGTTCGGGGATTGCCAACCTTCAGCTTAAGCATGTAAATCATAAATAAAGCCGGGGATTTTCTCCCTCTCCCTGTGGGAGAGGGCCGGGGTGAAGGCATCAGCCCTCGATTACTCGTCCAGCAGTACCACTTTCCCCACATACGGCAGATGACGATAGCGCTGCGCGTAGTCAATGCCGTAACCGACGACGAATTCGTCCGGAATCGAGAAGCCCACGAACTCTACCGGCACCTGCACTTCACGACGGTCGGGTTTATCCAGCAGCGTACAAATCGCCAGAGATTTTGGCTCGCGCAGGCTCAGGATCTCGCGCACTTTTGACAGCGTGTTGCCGGAGTCGATGATGTCCTCAACGATCAACACATCTTTGCCACGAATATCTTCATCCAGATCTTTCAGGATTTTCACATCACGGGTAGTGGACATGCCGCTGCCGTAGCTGGAGGCGGTCATAAAATCGACCTCATGGGGCACATGCACCTCACGGCACAGGTCTGCCATGAACATGAAAGAGCCGCGCAACAGACCGACCAGCACCATTTCGCTGCCGCTGTCCTTGTAATGTTCGGTGATTTGACGACCCAGTTCGGCGATACGCGCTTTGATCTCGGCTTCCGGGATCATCACTTCAACAGTATGTTTCATATTACTAACCAAATGATTTTAGTGAAAATCTCTCAATACGGATGAGTTAATATCCAGCACTGATACGCAAGCCAGCCATTATATCAGCAAATGGATAAGCCTGGCGTATGAGTTATAAAAAGCAAATATTGTGATTCCGATCACACTTGTTAATACCTATAATTAGTTGCTAGCAAATTATTAACAAAAACTGACGAGTACACTTTCTATGGCTGAAACAAACTCTAAACAGCCGCGTCTACTGGTGACATTAACAGCCGCATTCGCAGCCTTCTGCGCGCTGTATCTGTTAATCGGTGGCGTCTGGCTGGTCGCTTTAGGCGGCTCCTGGTACTACCCGATTGCGGGTCTGGTTATGGTTGGCGTAACCGTCCTGCTGTTGCGTAGAAAACAATCTGCACTGTGGCTGTATGCCGCCCTCCTCCTTGCCACCATGATCTGGGGCGTCTGGGAAGTTGGTTTTGACTTCTGGGCACTGACGCCGCGCAGCGACATCCTGGTCTTCTTCGGTATCTGGCTGATCCTGCCGTTCGTCTGGCGTCGCCTGATTGTGCCTTCCAGCGGCGCGGTGGCGGGCCTGGTTGTTGCCCTGCTGATTACCGGCGGCATTCTGACCTGGGCCGGCTTTAATGACCCGCAGGAGATCAACGGTACGCTGAACGCAGAATCCACGCCTGCTGCGGCTATCTCGCAGGTCGCTGACGGCGACTGGCCAGCGTATGGTCGTAACCAGGAAGGTCAACGTTACTCCCCGCTGAAGCAGATCAACGCGGACAACGTTAAAAACCTGAAGGAAGCCTGGGTATTCCGTACCGGCGACCTGAAGATGCCGAACGATCCGGGCGAGCTGACCAACGAAGTCACGCCGATTAAAGTCGGCAATATGCTCTACCTGTGTACGGCGCACCAGCGTCTGTTCGCGCTCGACGCGGCCACCGGTAAAGAGAAATGGCACTTCGATCCGCAGCTGAATTCCAACCCGTCCTTCCAGCACGTCACCTGCCGCGGCGTCTCTTACCACGAAGCGCGCGCCGATAATGCGAGCCCGGAAGTCATTGCTGACTGTCCTCGCCGCATCATGCTGCCGGTGAACGATGGCCGTCTGTTCGCCATCAATGCCGAAACGGGCAAGCTGTGTGAAACCTTTGCCAACAAAGGTATCCTGAACCTGCAGACCAACATGCCGGACACCACGCCGGGTCTGTATGAGCCAACCTCACCGCCAATCATCACCGATAAAACCATCGTGATTGCCGGTTCGGTAACGGATAACTTCTCCACGCGTGAAACCTCCGGCGTAATCCGTGGTTTCGACGTGAACACCGGTAAACTGCTGTGGGCCTTCGACCCGGGCGCGAAAGATCCAAACGCGATCCCGTCGGACGAGCACACCTTTACCTTTAACTCGCCAAACTCCTGGGCACCCGCGGCGTATGACGCGAAGCTGGACCTGGTCTATCTGCCAATGGGTGTGACCACGCCAGATATCTGGGGCGGTAACCGCACGCCGGAGCAGGAGCGTTATGCGAGCGCTATCGTGGCGCTGAACGCGACCACCGGTAAGCTGGCATGGAGCTACCAGACCGTTCACCACGATCTGTGGGATATGGATATGCCGTCCCAGCCGACGCTGGCGGACATTACCGTTGATGGCAAAACCGTTCCGGTGATTTACGCGCCGGCCAAGACGGGCAACATCTTCGTGCTGGATCGCAGCAACGGTAAGCTGGTTGTGCCAGCACCGGAAAAACCGGTTCCGCAGGGCGCGGCGAAAGGCGATTACGTCAGCAAAACCCAGCCGTTCTCTGACCTGAGCTTCCGTCCGAAGAAAGACCTCAGCGGTGCGGACATGTGGGGCGCCACCATGTTTGACCAGCTGGTGTGCCGCGTGATGTTCCACCAGCTGCGCTATGAAGGCATCTTCACGCCGCCGTCTGAGCAGGGCACGCTGGTCTTCCCGGGTAACCTGGGGATGTTCGAGTGGGGCGGGATCTCCGTTGACCCTAACCGTCAGGTGGCAATTGCCAACCCGATGGCGCTGCCGTTCGTTTCCCGCCTGATCCCACGCGGTCCGGGCAACCCAATGGAGCAACCGAAAGACGCGAAAGGCAGCGGTACCGAAGCCGGCATTCAGCCGCAGTACGGCGTACCGTTTGGCGTAACGCTGAACCCGTTCCTGTCGCCGTTTGGTCTGCCGTGTAAACAGCCTGCCTGGGGTTATATCTCCGGTCTGGATCTGAAAACCAACCAGATCGTATGGAAAAAACGTATTGGTACGCCACAGGACAGCATGCCGTTCCCGATGCCGGTTCCGGTGCCGTTCAATATGGGTATGCCAATGCTGGGTGGCCCAATTTCCACCGCCGGTAACGTGCTGTTCATCGCGGCAACCGCAGATAACTACCTGCGCGCGTACAACATGACCAACGGTGAAAAACTGTGGCAGGGCCGTCTGCCGGCGGGTGGACAGGCCACGCCGATGACCTATGAAGTGAATGGCAAGCAGTACGTTGTCATCTCAGCGGGTGGTCACGGTTCGTTTGGCACGAAGATGGGCGACTATATCGTCGCGTATGCGTTGCCTGACGAAGGCAAATAAAAGCAAAACGGCAACTTCGGTTGCCGTTTTTGTGTTTGTTCCCTCTCCCCGTGGGAGAGGGTCAGTGTGAGGGCATCAGGCCGCACCTGCGACCACCCGGATTTTTTTATACCGTGAACCCCAGCATCATCCCCGTATCCTCATGCTCCAGCAGGTGGCAGTGCGCCATATAGGCAAACTCCTTCGGCGCGTCGTGGTCAAACTTCACAAGGACCTCGCTGACGCCGCCCTCCACTCTCACCGTATCTTTCCAGCCCGCGCGATGCGCATCCGGCGCTTTGCCGTTCTCTGTGAGAATGCGGAACTGGGTGCCGTGGATATGGAACGGGTGCAGCATCATGTCCCCTTCGCCTGAAATCACCCAGCGCTCAAGCTGACCCTTTGTCGCAGCAAACATCGGCGTGTTCATGTCGAACGCTTTGCCGTTGATCATGTTGGCGTTGTGGAAATCAAAGCCATGGTCGCCGTGATTCATATTCCCCATGCCGCCCATTTTGCCGTGGTCCATATTCATGTGGCCCATCATCTGGCCGTGCTGCATCCCCGCCATCGCCTTATCGCCATATTTCGCCATCAGCGCCTGCATGCCCATCATATCGAGCATCGGGTTCATGGAGAGCTGCAGCTTGCGCTGCGTAAGCCCCTCCAGCGACGGGAGGGCTGGCAGGGTGGTTAACGTATCAGGCAGCGTGCCGGATGCGGCCACCAGCAATGGCTGAATACGCAGCACCGGATGCGGCTTATCAAACGGTGCGACCGCCATCCCCATCTGGCTCACCGGCAGGGTTACGAGGTCAAACGGCTTGCCGTCGCTGATATCCACCAGCACCTCAAAGCGTTCGCCCATGAGCATCGGCAGCTCGCTCACCTTCACCGGCTCCGGCAGCAGGCCGCCGTCGCTGGCGACCACATACAGCGGGCGTTTATCGCTGGCGGCAAAATTGAGCGAGCGCGCGTTACAGCCGTTGAGCAGGCGCAGGCGCAGCCAGCCTTTCGGCGCGGCGTGCTGAGGGTAAATGGCGCCGTTGGTCAGCAGCGTGTCGCCAAACCAGCCTACCGCCGCGCTCATCACGTCCAGCTGGTAGTCAATTTGCCCGTCAGCGTTGAATTTCTTGTCCTGCACAATCACCGGTACGTCGTCGATGCCCCACTGTTTCGGCAGGCGCAGCAGGCGGCTTTCGTCGTCTTCAATCAGCACCAGCCCCGCCAGCCCCATCGCCACCTGATGGCCCGTTTTGCCATGCTGATGCGGATGGAACCAGCAGGTCGCCGCGCGCTGATCGGGCGTAAAGGTCACGCTGCGCGTACCGCCCGCTTTGATGATGCCCTGCGGCCCGCCGTCCACTTCGCCCGGCACTTCAAGCCCGTGCCAGTGCAGCGTCGTCTCTTCGACGAGCGTGTTGTGGATATCCACCGTCACCGCTTTCCCTTTACGTAGCTGAAGCGCCGGACCGAGCAAATTGCCGTTATAGCCCCACGTCGTGGCGTTGTGCTCGCCGAACGTCGTTTTACCGGCCTGAACCACAAGCTGGATACGGCTGCGGGCGTCAGCGGTCAGTAAGTCAGGAATGGGTAAGGCAGGCCTGTCGGCCGCTAAAACCGCGCGGCTCCAGAGAGGTAATGCGCTGGCAGCCCCCAGCACAGCGGAATATTTTAAAAAATCACGACGTTGCATGTTCATTTCCTTATTTCCAGCAGGCGATCTTTTGAGCATAAACCCTCCCCTTACCGGAAGGTCAAGTAAAGCGGCAATAATAAAGATCGTCGCACCGGCATCAAGTATGCTAACGTTAATTTTCCGTGAAGAAGTGGTAGAAGCAATGAAGACGTTTTTCAGGACAATTTTGTTCGGAAGCCTGATGGCAATGTGTGCGAACAGCTATGCGCTAAGTGAAAATGAAGCGGAAGATATGGCCGATTTAACGGCGGTTTTTGTATTCCTGAAAAATGATTGTGGCTACCAGAATTTACCCAACGGGCAGATTCGCCGCGCGCTGGTCTTTTTTGCCCAGCAAAACCAGTGGGATCTCAGCAACTACGACAGCTTCGACATGAAGGCGCTCGGCGAAGACAGCTACCGTGACTTGAGCGGTATTGGTATTCCCACTGCCAAAAAATGTAAAGCGCTGGCTCGCGACTCACTCAGCCTGCTCGCCTACGTCAAATAACCTTCCCGACGCCCCCTGTTGAACCTATAGCCGTGCAACCACGGTTATAGTTAGCTATCATGTTTCGCTCATTTTTTGTGAGCGTAACGGATGTTAACAAAGGAGGAGTCCGCGTATGGCCGACCACACGTTGTGGCATGAAACACTGCATGACCAGTTTGGTCAGTACTTTGCCGTTGATAACGTGCTCTATCATGAGAAAACCGATCACCAGGATCTCATCATCTTCGAAAACGCCGCCTTTGGCCGCGTGATGGCGCTGGACGGCGTCGTGCAAACGACCGAGCGCGACGAGTTTATCTATCACGAAATGATGACCCACGTTCCGCTGCTGGCGCACGGACACGCGAAGCATGTCCTGATTATCGGCGGCGGCGACGGCGCAATGCTGCGTGAAGTGTCCCGCCATCGTTCCATTGAAACCATCACCATGGTGGAAATCGATGCGGGCGTCGTCTCTTTCTGCCGCCAGTATCTGCCCAACCACAATGCCGGTAGCTATGACGATCCGCGCTTTAGCCTGGTGATTGACGACGGCGTTAACTTTGTTAACCAGACCTCGCAGACCTTTGACGTCATTATCTCCGACTGCACCGACCCAATCGGCCCCGGCGCGTCGCTGTTTACCTCCTCCTTCTACGAAGGCTGCAAGCGCTGCCTGAACCCGGGCGGGATCTTCGTCGCACAAAATGGCGTCTGCTTCCTGCAGCAGGATGAAGCGCTCGACAGCCATCGTAAGCTCAGCACCTATTTCGATGACGTCAGCTTCTATCAGGCCGCTATTCCGACGTACTACGGCGGGATCATGACCTTTGCCTGGGCGACCGATAACGACGTATTACGCCATCTCTCCACCGAAATTATTCAGGCCCGCTTCCATCAGGCCGGTCTTCAGTGCCGATACTACAATCCGGCTATCCATACCGCAGCGTTTGCTCTGCCGCAGTACCTGCAAGACGCATTATCCACTAAGGGGGTGAGCTAATTGAAAAAGCTTAAACTGCATGGCTTTAACAACCTGACGAAAAGCCTGAGTTTTTGTATTTACGATATCTGCTATGCCAAAACAGCGGAAGAACGCGATGGTTACATCGCCTATATCGACGAACTCTACAACGCCAACCGTCTGACCGAGATCCTGTCAGAAACCTGTTCCATTATTGGCGCAAACATCCTGAACATCGCCCGACAGGATTATGAACCTCAGGGCGCCAGCGTGACTATTCTGGTCAGCGAAGAGCCGGTCGACCCGAAGCTTATCGACAAAACTGAACATCCGGGCCCGCTGCCGGAAGTGGTCGTGGCCCACCTGGATAAAAGCCATATCTGCGTGCACACCTACCCGGAGAGTCACCCGGAAGGCGGGCTGTGCACGTTCCGCGCCGATATTGAAGTGTCGACCTGCGGCGTGATTTCACCGCTGAACGCGCTGAACTATTTAATCCACCAGCTGGAATCGGACATCGTCACCATTGACTATCGCGTGCGTGGTTTTACCCGCGATATCAACGGCATGAAGCATTTCATCGACCACGAAATCAACTCCATCCAGAACTTTATGTCCGAGGACATGAAATCGCTGTACGACATGATGGACGTGAACGTGTATCAGGAAAATATCTTCCATACCAAGATGTTACTTAAGGAATTCGACCTTAAGCACTATATGTTCCACACGAAGCCGGAAGATTTGAGCGAAGAAGAGCGTAAGGCGATTACTGACCTGCTCTGGAAAGAGATGCGCGAGATTTACTACGGCCGCAATATTCCGGCCGTGTAAGAGCAAGCCGGAGCAGGGATGCTCCGGGCTGTTATTTCTGTTTCATAAAGTCGCGGTAGGCATTTACCACCTGAAGGAAATCCTCTACGCCGCACATCGACAGGCTTTCTTCGTCATAGTAGCTCATCCCCTCTTCCATCTCGTCACCTGAAAACTCGAGCTGGTTGGCACGCACCATGACCTCTTCACCGTCCATCCACAGCGTATATTCATGCCCGGCGCGCTGCCAGGATCGTTCACTGCCTTTCACCGTATTTGCCGCCTGTTCAACCTCATCAAGAAGTGCGAGATTTTCTTTCACCTCTTCGTTAAACCAGTGTCCAACGGCTTCGTGGCCCATCGACATACGCACTTTCACCACTCCGGTGATGTCGCGCAGAAATTCGTAATCCATAGTGTTTTCCTCTGCAAAGCCATTACGGTAATTATCGCAGCAGCGAGGAAGAAAAAAAGCGTGATTCACAAAAAAAAGAAAAATATCTTACGTCCTAAATCGAACTAAAAAAAGCAATTAATAGTAATCATATACTTGCAGTAAATTCCTAAAGAATCAAAAAATTAGCTAACCCTTATTTTAGAATGAAACTTATTAACACCTAACTTCTCTCATAACTTTTGCCAAACGCAATTTTATCAATCATTCAAAATGTATTTTCGAAACCCAAGATTTGACGAAAATACAAAACAAAAATATAATAACAATTAACCACTCAAAAAAATCATTTTTTAATTTGTTATCTACAACAAGGAAAAAACATGCCTATAACACTAGAATTAAAAAAGCCCTCACAGCTATTAGAATTGGCACCTAATACAATAATCACAAAAAGAAATCTTTTTGATCTCATACAGTTTTCCAAACAAACTGAGTCTAAATATTTTGAAGAAGATGAATGGAAGATTAACAATACTCCGCAGCAAGGAATAAATTGGATTGGAAATAATCCTGAATTAAAAGCAGTAATTATCAAAACCAGAAAGGGAAGCTATGCTGAAGATGGATGGCAGGATAATGAGAAATCTGTTTTTAGCTATTCATTTAAATCTCATAAAAGCATCATCAATTACAATGACAAAGCCAACAAATCTCTTATTAATCAACCTACAGGCGGATATCCTATTCTTCTCTTCATCGAAAAATCGAGTAATTGGATCTTTGAAGGATTTTTTACGATAGTGCAAATGGATAAAACATCTGTAGTATTAAAGCGGATAAAAACCTTACTCGAATTAACAAAAAACAATGATATTGAACCAATTACCCCAACAAAAAAAAACAAAAGTTATATGGAAGGTGAAAGAAAATTCGTCACACATCTACTGGCAGAACGTAACATACAAGTAATTAAAGATTTAAAAAAAGAAATTCCTTGGGTATGCGATATATGCAATTTAGAATTCATACATTCTTATTCTAAAAAATATATAGAAGCGCATCATAAAAAACCTTTACACACATATAAAAATTCACACACTGTTACAACTGATGATTTTGTTTTGCTCTGCCCAAATTGCCATAAAGCAGTTCATATCTTATTACGCGAAGATAACTTAGAGTATGATTGCGCTAAAAATAAAATTTTATCCTTCTTGAAAAATGCTTAAGATATGCTCTTTATTCAGTAATAAAAAAGGGGAGGCAATACGCCTCCCCTTGACTATTTTATACCGCCGTCTGGAAGATAACCCCGTCGGCCTTCTCGGTGTACTGAGAAAGCTGGTCGAAGTTCAGATAGCGATAGGTATCCACCGCGGTCTTATCCACCTGAGCCACAAAGATCTGGTACTCTTCCGGCGTTGGCAGTTTGCCAATCAGCGCCGCAACCGCCGCCAGCTCCGCAGAGGCCAGGAAGACGTTCGCACCGGTACCTAAACGGTTCGGGAAGTTACGGGTAGAGGTGGAAACCACCGTCGCACCGTCGGCTACGCGCGCCTGGTTGCCCATACACAGGGAACAGCCAGGGATTTCGATACGCGCCCCGCTCTTACCAAACACGCTGTAGTAGCCCTCTTCGGTCAGCTGAGCCGCGTCCATACGGGTTGGCGGCGCTACCCACAGACGGGTTGGCAGCTGGCCTTTGTGGGTATCCAGCAGCTTACCGGCAGCACGGAAGTGACCGATGTTGGTCATACAGGATCCGATGAACACTTCGTCGATCTTCTCGCCCTGAACCTCAGACAGCGGACGCGCGTCGTCCGGATCGTTCGGCGCACACAGGATTGGCTCTTTGATATCCGCCAGATCGATGTCGATCACCGCCGCGTACTCTGCGTCAGCATCGGCTTCCAGCAGCTGCGGATCGGCCAGCCATTTTTCCATGCCCTGGATACGACGCTCCAGCGTACGACGGTCGCCGTAGCCTTCTGCAATCATCCACTTCAGCAGCACGATGTTGGAGGTCAGATACTCGATAATCGGCTCTTTGTTCAGCTTGATGGTACAGCCAGCCGCAGAGCGCTCGGCGGAAGCATCGGTCAGCTCGAACGCCTGCTCCACTTTCAGATCCGGCAGACCTTCAATTTCCAGAATGCGGCCAGAGAAGATGTTTTTCTTCCCTTTCTTCTCAACGGTCAGCAGACCCTGTTTAATCGCATACAGCGGAATCGCGTGAACCAGGTCGCGCAGGGTAATACCCGGCTGCATTTTACCTTTGAAGCGCACCAGCACCGATTCCGGCATATCCAGCGGCATCACGCCGGTCGCAGCAGCAAACGCCACCAGACCGGAGCCCGCAGGGAAGGAGATACCGATTGGGAAACGGGTATGGGAGTCACCGCCGGTACCGACGGTATCCGGCAGCAGCATGCGGTTCAGCCAGGAGTGGATTACGCCGTCACCCGGACGCAGGGAAACGCCGCCGCGGTTCATGATGAAGTCTGGCAGCGTGTGGTGCGTGGTCACGTCAACCGGCTTCGGATAGGCCGCCGTGTGGCAGAAGGACTGCATCACCAGATCAGAAGAGAAGCCCAGGCACGCCAGGTCTTTCAGTTCGTCACGGGTCATTGGGCCAGTGGTGTCCTGAGAGCCCACGGAGGTCATCTTAGGCTCGCAGTACGCGCCAGGACGAATACCGGCTACGCCGCACGCGCGCCCCACCATTTTCTGCGCCAGCGAATAACCGCGGTTGCTTTCAGCAACGTCTTTCGCCTGACGGAACACGTCTGAGTGCGGCAGCCCCAGCGCTTCGCGCGCTTTGGTGGTCAGGCCACGGCCGATGATCAGCGGGATACGGCCACCGGCGCGCACTTCGTCGATCAGCACGTCGGTTTTCAGCTCGAAGCTTGCCAGCAGCTCGTTGGTCTCGTGGTTGCGTACTTCGCCTTTGTACGGGTAAACGTCAATCACGTCGCCCATGTTCAGGTTAGAAACGTCCACTTCGATCGGCAGTGCGCCCGCATCTTCCATGGTGTTGAAGAAGATTGGCGCAATTTTGCCGCCGAGGCACAGGCCGCCGCCGCGCTTGTTCGGCACGTGCGGAATGTCGTCGCCCATGAACCACAGCACGGAGTTGGTTGCGGACTTACGGGAAGAACCGGTACCCACAACGTCACCCACATAGGCCAGCGGGAACCCTTTTTTCTGCAGGGCTTCGATCTGTTTGATCGGCCCGACGCTGCCCGGCTGATCCGGCTCAATACCTTCACGGGCGTTTTTCAGCATCGCCAGGGCGTGCAGAGGGATATCCGGGCGAGACCACGCGTCCGGCGCCGGAGAGAGGTCATCGGTGTTGGTTTCACCGGTCACTTTAAAGACGGTAACGGTGATTTTTTCAGCCAGCGCTGGGCGGTTCAGGAACCATTCGGCATCAGCCCAGGACTGCATCACCTGCTTCGCATAGACGTTGCCCGCTTTGGCTTTTTCTTCCACATCGTAGAAGTTATCAAACATCAGCAGCGTGGAAGAGAGCGCTTTAGCGGCAATCGGTGCCAGCTTGTCGTTATCCAGCGCGTCAATCAGCGGATGAATGTTGTAACCACCCTGCATGGTGCCGAGCAGTTCAATGGCTTTTTCAGGAGTAACCAGTGGGGAGGTGGCTTCGCCTTTGGCGATAGCAGCAAGGAATCCGGCTTTTACGTAGGCAGCTTCATCTACGCCAGGCGGTACGCGGTTGATCAGCAGATCTAACAGGAATTCTTCTTCGCCCTTAGGCGGGTTCTTCAGCAGCTCGACGAGCGCGGCCATTTGGGTTGCATCTAAAGGTTTGGGTACAATTCCCTCGGCGGCACGTTCTGCTACGTGCTTACGGTATTCTTCTAGCACGACGGTTCTCCTCGCTCTCATTGTCATATGCGGCGGGCGTTCTCTTCACGCTCCTGTGAGACAGCAGTTTGTAGGGTAAATGCCCGATACCGCGTCGGGCAGCATAGCAGGATTTCTGCACAGTGTTAATCCGTTTACAAAAAAGCAACATTAAAAAATTTGCTGAATCGTTAAGCATGGTGTAGCGAGGATTCAGGGCATCTTTTTGCGGTATCTTCTGCACCGTGACGCTTCAGTTTTTTCTTCATCAGATATAATTGTGTAATAAATACTCACACTCTTTATCCGGACGTCCCGGACGCTTCCCAATAAAAGTCAAAACAGTAAAAGGCGGGTGAATAATACTCACGCCAACCGTAACGCCTCACGGCACAGCGCTTGTCTCGTTGGAGTCATTTTATGAAGTTGCCCTTTAAGCCACATCTGCTCGTCCTTTTGTGCAGTGCCGGGCTGTTTGCCGCCTCGGGCGTCATGTTTGTCAAAGGCCGCGTCACGGAGCCCGCCGCGCCGGCCCCCGTCGCACAACAACCGGCTGCACCTGCGCCTGCCGCAGCCCAGCCCGCACCGGTTGTCGCGCCAGCCTACACTGCCGCGCAAATCGATCAATGGGTTGCTCCCATCGCGCTCTACCCGGATGCTCTGCTGTCGCAAATTTTAATGGCGTCGACCTATCCGGCCAACGTGATCCAGGCGGCGCAGTGGTCCAAAGACAACCCTAAAATGGAAGGGGACGTCGCGATTCAGGCCGTTGCCAGCCAGCCCTGGGATCCCAGCGTAAAATCGCTGGTCGCGTTTCCTCAGCTTATGTCCCTGATGGGTGAAAACCCGCCGTGGGTACAAAATCTGGGTGATGCGTTTCTCGCGCAGCCGAAGGACATGATGGATTCCGTTCAGCGCCTGCGCGCGCTGGCCCAGAAGACCGGCGCTTTACAATCCACGCCCCAGCAGACGGTCACCACCGTGACAAAACCGGCGCCAGCGAAAACCAGCGCCACCGAGGCAACAACAACCACGACGTCCGCGCCCGCCCCAACGGTAATCAAAATTGAATCTGCCGATCCGCAGGTTGTTTACGTCCCGACCTATAACCCCAATACGGTTTACGGGACCTGGCCAAACGCCGCCTATCCGCCCACCTATCTCCCGCCTACACCCGGGGAGCAGTTTGGCAACAGCTTCGTAAACGGTTTAGGCTTCAGCCTGGGCGTCGCCACAACCTATGCCATCTTCAGCAACATCGACTGGGATGATGACGATGACTGGGATCATCACCATGGCAACTGGGATAATCACGGCGGCTATAACCGCAACGGCGATAACAATATCAATATCAACGTTGAGAACTTCAATAAAATCAGCGGACAGCGTCTGACGGACGCCAACCGCACCTGGCAGCACAACCCGGCCTATCGGGAAGGCGTGCCCTATCCGACTAACCAGCTCAACACTCGCTTCCACTCCACCAACGCGGCGACAGGGCTCAGTTCAACGCAGCAAAAACCGGTTAACCGCGATAGCCAGCGTCAGGCCGCGCTAAGCCAGATGGAGAAATCCACGGGCAAAACCTTCCCCCAAAAGGCGCGCACCGGAACGAAAGACGTGCAGCGTCAGGCCTCAGGTGAACAGCTGAAGCAGATTTCGCAGCGCAATAACTACCGCGGCTACGACACTAAACCGCAGACGGCGAAGCGGAGCACCGCGCAGCAGCGAGAAAACCGCCAGACCACCGCGCAGAGACAAGAGAAGCGGGCTTCGCAGCCCGCGCAGCAACGCACGCTCCAGCAGCGAAGCAGCCAGCCGCGGGCCAATGCGCTGAGCGGTAACGACAGCCGCTCGGCGAACTGGCAGGCGCAGCAGCAGCGCGGTGCGCAAAGCCGGCAGCTCGCGGCGCGCCAGCAGCAGCCACGTCAGGCGTCTGGTGGACGTGCTGAACGCCGTGAAATTCGACATCGCTAAGGGAACCGACATGAAAAGTAAACTACTCAGCGGAATGGTGTTATTCATGCTTTCGGCCCCGGTGATGGCGCAGCAGTCTTTTAGCACGCCCGCTCAGGCAACCGATGCGCTGACCAAAGCCATCAGTGAGCAAAATGAGAGCGCGATGACCAACCTGCTTGGAGAGAACTGGCGCGATTTTCTCCCGCCTGAAGGCGTTGATCCGGATGCTGTCGATCGCTTCCTGCGCGACTGGAACGTCCGTCATACCACGGTTGTCGAAGGGGATACGGCGCATCTGGTTGTCGGAGACAGCGGCTGGCAGCTTCCCATCCCGGTGATCAAAACCTCTGCAGGCTGGCAGTTCGACATCAAAGAAGGCGCTGAAGAGATCCTGACCCGCGAAATCGGGCGTAACGAACTCGCCGCCATTGAAGCCTTACATGCCTATGTTGATGCGCAGCAAAGCTATTTTGCGATGAACCAGAAATATGCGCAGAAGATTGTCAGCTCGAAAGGCAAAAAAGACGGTTTGTACTGGCCAGCCTCGCCCGGCGAAGCGCCCAGCCCGCTCGGCCCGGCATTTAGCCCGAAAGAGCCGGGTACCGGCTATCACGGCTATCGCTTCCGCATCCTGCCGGACAATCACGGTTTCGCGATGGTGGCCTGGCCGGTCAGCTATGGTCAGACGGGCGTAATGAGCTTTGTGATAAACCAGGACGACAAGGTGTATCAGTCCGATCTCGGCAGCGATTCAGAGCAGAAAGCCCGGGCGCTAGCCGCCTATAGCCCTGATAAAACCTGGCAGCCTGTGGCCCCCTGAACGCAGCGCATAAAAAAAGCGGCCATTGGCCGCTTTTTTTCATCTGAAGAAACTTATTTCTTCTTCGCTTTCGCGTTTGGCAGGTCGGTGATGCTGCCTTCAAACACTTCTGCCGCCAGGCCCACGGACTCGTGCAGAGTCGGGTGAGCGTGGATGGTCAGCGCGATGTCTTCAGCGTCACAGCCCATTTCGATAGCCAGACCGATTTCACCCAGCAGCTCGCCGCCGTTGGTACCGACAATCGCACCACCGATGACGCGGTGAGTCTCTTTGTCGAAGATCAGTTTGGTCATACCGTCAGCGCAGTCGGAAGCGATAGCACGGCCAGAAGCAGCCCACGGGAAGGTGGCGGTTTCGTAGCTGATGCCTTTCTCTTTCGCTTCTTTCTCGGTCAGACCGACCCATGCAACTTCTGGCTCGGTGTACGCGATAGATGGAATAACTTTCGGATCGAAGTAGTGCTTCATGCCGGCGATAACTTCAGCGGCAACGTGACCTTCGTGAACACCTTTGTGCGCCAGCATTGGCTGACCGACGATATCGCCGATAGCAAAGATGTGCGGCACGTTAGTGCGCAGCTGCTTGTCAACGCGGATAAAGCCACGGTCGTCCACTTCCACGCCAGCTTTGCCCGCGTCGAGGTTTTTACCGTTCGGCACACGGCCGATAGCCACCAGCACGGCGTCGTAACGCTGTGGTTCGGATGGGGCTTTTTTGCCTTCCATGGAAACGTAAATACCGTCTTCTTTCGCTTCAACGGCAGTCACTTTGGTTTCCAGCATCAGGTTGAATTTCTTGCTGATGCGTTTGGTGAAGACTTTAACGATGTCTTTGTCGGCAGCCGGGATAACCTGGTCGAACATTTCAACCACGTCGATCTCTGAACCCAGCGCATGGTACACGGTACCCATTTCCAGACCGATGATACCGCCGCCCATGACCAGCAGACGCTTAGGAACGGTTTTCAGCTCCAGCGCATCGGTAGAATCCCACACGCGTGGATCTTCATGCGGAATGAATGGCAGTTCGATTGGGCGAGAGCCTGCCGCGATGATCGCGTTGTCGAAGTTGATCACGGTTTTGCCGTTTTCGCCTTCCACTTCCAGGGTGTTCGCACCGGTGAATTTACCCAGACCGTTTACCACTTTCACTTTACGGCCTTTGGCCATACCCGCCAGACCGCCGGTCAGCTGAGTGATAACTTTCTCTTTCCAGGTACGAATTTTGTCGATATCGGTTTTCGGCTCGCCGAAGACGATACCGTGTTCAGCCAGCGCTTTGGCTTCTTCGATAACTTTCGCTACGTGCAGCAGCGCTTTAGAAGGGATACAGCCGACGTTCAGACAAACACCGCCGAGGGTGCTGTAACGTTCTACGATGACGGTTTCCAGACCTAAATCCGCTGCACGGAATGCTGCGGAGTAACCTGCCGGGCCTGCCCCAAGTACTACGACCTGAGTTTTGATTTCTGTGCTCATCATGACCTCTTAATTTATACCCGTCGTCCACCGGGTCGTTCTATCCGCCCGCAGTTTACAAAATTGTTAACAATTTTGAAACAACAAACGGCTCACGAATTGTCGCTTTCGCCAATAACCTCACAAACACCATGAGATTATCAGAAAAAAGCCGGCCGACTGGCCGGCTTTTCGATTACATCACCAGGCGGCGAATGTCGCTCAGCATGTTGTTGATGATGGTGATGAAGCGCGCACCATCAGCACCGTCGATCACGCGGTGGTCGAAGGACAGAGAGATTGGCATCATCAGACGCGGCACGAACTCTTTGCCATTCCACACCGGCTCCATCGCGGACTTGGACACACCGAGGATAGCCACTTCCGGCGCGTTAACAATCGGCGCGAAGTGGGTGGTACCCAGGCCGCCGATGCTGGAGATAGTGAAGCAGCCGCCCTGCATTTCGCCGGCAGTCAGCTTACCATCACGCGCTTTCTTGGAGATCACGGTCAGTTCACGGGACAGCTCAGTGATGCTCTTCTTGTTCACGTCTTTGAAGACCGGAACAACCAGACCATTTGGCGTATCAACCGCAACACCGATGTTGATGTATTTCTTCAGCGTCAGCTTCTGGCCGTCTTCGGACAGGGAGCTGTTGAAGCGTGGCATCTGCTCAAGGGCAGCGGCAACGGCTTTCATGATGAAGACTACTGGGGTGAATTTCACGTCCAGTTTGCGCTTCTCAGCTTCAGCGTTCTGCTGTTTACGGAACGCTTCCAGATCGGTGATATCGGTTTTGTCGAAGTGCGTAACGTGCGGGATCATCACCCAGTTACGGCTCAGGTTAGCACCAGAGATTTTCTGGATGCGGCCCAGCTCCACTTCTTCGATTTCGCCGAACTTGCTGAAGTCCACTTTCGGCCATGGCAGCATGCCCGGGATACCGCCGCCAGCGGCTGCAGCAGGTGCAGCTTCGGCGCGTTTCACCGCGTCTTTCACGTAGGTCTGAACGTCTTCGCGCAGGATACGACCCTTACGGCCGGTTCCTTTCACTTTCGCCAGGTTCACACCGAACTCGCGCGCCAGGCGACGAATCAGCGGGGTCGCGTGGACGTAAGCGTCGTTTTCAGCGAACTCAGATTTTTCTGCTTTAGCAGCAGGGGCAGCGGCTGGTTTAGCAGCCTGAGCCGGTGCAGCAGCCGGGGCAGGAGCAGCCGCGGCAGCCGGAGCTGCGGCAGGCGCAGCGCCTTCCACTTCGAAGACCATGATCAGAGAGCCGGTAGACACTTTGTCGCCGGTGCTGATCTTAATCTCTTTAACGGTACCCGCGAACGGCGCTGGCACTTCCATAGAAGCTTTGTCGCCTTCAACGGTGATCAGTGACTGTTCAGCGGCAACTTTGTCGCCCACTTTCACCATCACTTCGGTCACTTCAACTTCGTCACCGCCGATGTCCGGTACGTTAACGTCTTTCGCGCCGCCAGCAGCTGCTGGTGCAGCAGCCGGAGCCGGAGCAGCGGCCTGCGCAGGCGCGGCGGCAGGTGCAGCACCCGCCACTTCGAAGACCATGATCAGGGAGCCGGTAGACACTTTGTCGCCGGTGTTGATCTTGATCTCTTTAACGGTACCCGCGAACGGAGCCGGCACTTCCATAGAGGCTTTGTCGCCTTCTACGGTGATCAGTGACTGCTCAGCCGCAACGGTGTCGCCCACTTTCACCAGGATTTCAGTGACTTCAACTTCGTCACCGCCGATGTCAGGCACGTTCACTTCTTTCGCGCTCGCGGCAGCTGCTGGAGCAGCGGCGGCCGGAGCGGCTTTCTTCTCTTCCTGCGCAGGTGCAGCAGCTGCTGCACCGTCGGCGGAATCGAAAATCATGATCAGTTTGCCAGTCTCGGTTTTATCGCCAACAGAGACTTTGATCTCTTTAACGATGCCAGCCTGAGGAGACGGGACTTCCATAGAGGCTTTGTCGCCTTCTACGGTGATCAGCGACTGTTCAGCTTCAACTTTGTCGCCTACTTTGACCAGGATCTCGGTGATTTCAACTTCATCAGCCCCGATGTCCGGTACATTGATTTCGATAGCCATTATTCTTTTACCTCTTACGCCAGACGCGGGTTAACTTTTTCTGCATCGATGTTGAATTTGGTGATTGCGTCCGCAACCACTTTCTTATCGATTTCGCCACGTTTAGCCAGTTCGCCCAGTGCTGCTACAACCACGTAAGAAGCATCAACTTCGAAGTGGTGACGCAGGTTTTCGCGGCTGTCAGAACGACCGAAGCCGTCAGTACCCAGAACGCGATAATCATCAGCTGGAACGTAAGTACGAACCTGCTCAGCGAACAGTTTCATATAGTCAGTAGACGCCACCGCTGGCGCGTCGTTCATCACCTGAGCGATGTACGGAACGCGTGGAGTTTCCAGTGGGTGCAGCATGTTCCAGCGCTCACAATCCTGGCCATCACGCGCCAGTTCAGTGAAGGAGGTCACAGAGTACACGTCGGAACCCACGCCGTAGTCTTTCGCCAGGATCTGCGCTGCTTCACGTACGTGACGCAGGATAGAGCCGGAGCCCAGCAGCTGAACTTTACCTTTGCTACCTTCGATGGTTTCGAGTTTGTAGATACCTTTACGGATACCTTCCTCGGCACCTGCTGGCATTGCCGGCATGTGGTAGTTTTCGTTCAGGGTGGTGATGTAGTAGTAAATGTTCTCTTGCGCTTCACCGTACATGCGCTGCAGACCGTCATGCATGATGACTGCCACTTCGTACGCGTAAGACGGGTCGTAAGAGATACAGTTAGGGATAGTCAGAGACTGAATGTGGCTGTGGCCATCTTCGTGCTGCAGACCTTCACCGTTCAGAGTCGTACGACCGGACGTACCGCCTACCAGGAAGCCGCGAGCCTGCTGGTCGCCTGCCTGCCAGCACAGGTCACCGATACGCTGGAACCCGAACATGGAGTAGTAGATGTAGAACGGGATCATCGGCAGGTTGTTGGTGCTGTAAGAAGTCGCAGCAGCCAGCCAGGATGCGCCTGCGCCCAGCTCGTTGATACCTTCCTGCAGGATCTGACCTTTCTCGTCTTCTTTGTAGTATGCAACCTGCTCACGGTCCTGCGGGGTGTACTGCTGGCCGTTCGGGCTGTAGATACCGATCTGACGGAACAGACCTTCCATACCGAAAGTACGCGCTTCGTCGGCGATGATTGGAACCAGACGATCTTTGATCGATTTGTTCTTCAGCATCACGTTCAGGGCACGAACGAAAGCGATAGTGGTAGAGATCTCTTTGTTCTGCTCTTCCAGCAGCTGAGAGAAGTCTTCCAGCGCTGGCAGTTCCAGCTTCTCGGTGAAGTTAGGCTGACGAGCTGGCAGGTAGCCTTTCAGCGCCTGACGACGTTCGTGCAGGTACTTGTGCTCTTCAGAACCTTCCGGGAAGGTGATGTAAGACAGGTTTTCTACCTGCTCATCGGTCACTGGAACGTTGAAACGGTCGCGGATATAACGCACGCCGTCCATGTTCATTTTCTTAACCTGGTGAGCGATGTTTTTACCTTCTGCGGTATCACCCATGCCGTAACCTTTGATGGTATGGGCCAGGATTACAGTCGCTTTACCTTTGGTTTCGCGCGCTTTTTTCAGTGCAGCGTAGACTTTCTTCGGATCGTGACCACCGCGGTTCAGAGCCCAGATCTGCTCATCAGTCCAGTCTGCAACCAGTGCTGCGGTTTCAGGATATTTGCCGAAGAAGTGCTCACGCACGTAGGCACCGTCTTTGGATTTGAAGGTCTGGTAGTCACCGTCAACGGTTTCGTTCATCAGCTGGATCAGCTTACCGCTGGTGTCTTTACGCAGCAGCTCATCCCAACGACCGCCCCACATGACCTTGATCACGTTCCAGCCAGCACCTGCGAAGATGCCTTCCAGTTCGTTGATGATCTTGCCGTTACCGGTTACCGGACCATCCAGACGCTGCAGGTTACAGTTGATGATGAAGCACAGGTTGTCCAGCTTCTCACGGGTTGCGATGGTGATCGCACCTTTGGATTCTGGCTCATCCATTTCGCCGTCGCCCAGGAAGGCGTAAACGGTCTGCTCAGAAGTGTCTTTCAGACCACGGTGTTCCAGGTATTTCAGGAATTTAGCCTGATAGATCGCACCGATTGGGCCCAGACCCATAGATACGGTCGGGAACTGCCAGAATTCAGGCATCAGTTTAGGGTGCGGGTAAGAAGACAGACCTTTACCGTGTACTTCCTGACGGAAGTTGTTCATCTGCTCTTCAGTCAGACGACCTTCCAGGAATGCACGTGCATAGATGCCCGGAGAGATGTGGCCCTGGAAGTACACCAGATCGCCGCCGTCTTTCTCGTTCGCTGCACGGAAGAAGTGGTTGAAGCACACTTCGTAAACGGTCGCAGAAGACTGGAAGGACGCCATGTGGCCACCCAGTTCCAGGTCTTTCTTGGATGCGCGCAGAACGGTCATGATGGCGTTCCAGCGGATTGCAGAACGGATACGACGTTCCAGATCCAGATTGCCCGGGTATTCCGGTTCGTCTTCGACGGCAATCGTGTTTACGTAGTTGCTAGCCCCTGCACCTGAAGCAACCTTCACACCGCCTTTGCGGGCTTCAGAAAGCAGCTGATCAATCAGATACTGAGCGCGCTCAACACCTTCTTCACGGATGACCGATTCGATCGCCTGTAGCCAGTCGCGAGTTTCGATCGGATCCACGTCATTTTGGAGACGTTCTGACATGGGGGTATTCCTTATCTATCTAATACGTTGATTTGTCTGGAACCTGTCCCATTGTGCTCTTTGTTCTTAATATTTCGGGTTATCTCTTTGTTGGCTGCGCTTTCTCACCCCGGTCACATAGTTCGCTATGCTCCCGGGGATTCGCGCGCTTGCCGCCGCGATATAACCCGAACTATTTGAACAACCAAAAGCACAATAAGACAGGTTCTGCGTTTAGTTGCCGCGCTCTAAAAGTACCTGGCGCTTAATCCTTTCGTTGCTGTATGCGGCGTAATGAACGTTCGCGACGCGATTGTTCACGGCTGCGGTCCAGCAAGATTTCCTCAATGAAAGCCAGATGTCGGTGCGACGCTTCGCGCGCCTGCTCCGGTTCCCCGGCCATTATCGCCTCGAATACTCGGGTGCGATGGTTGCTTACCAGTGGGAGCATGTCCCGACGGGCATACAACAATTCAAAATTCTGACGAACGTTCTGGGCCAGCATCGGCTCCATGCAGCGTAGCAGATGGAGGAGCACCACGTTGTGGGCCGCTTCGGTGACGGCGATTTGATACTGGACGACGGCGCTGGACTCGGCGTCTAGATCGCCGGACTGCTGTGCCCGTTCAATGGCCTGATGCAGTTCGCGGATACGCACGCGATCTTCATCAGTGCTGCGAAGGGCGGCGTAATAGGCCGCAATACCTTCAAGCGCGTGACGGGTCTCAAGCAGGTCAAACTGGGATTCTGGGTGGTCAGAGAGAAGTTCTACCAGCGGATCGCTGAAGCTCTGCCACAGGCTGTTTTGCACAAAGGTTCCGCCGCCCTGGCGACGAAGCAGCAAGCCCTTTGCTTCGAGACGTTGAATCGCCTCACGCAGAGAGGGACGTGAAACGTCGAACTGTTTTGCCAGCTCGCGTTCTGGCGGAAGTTTCTCACCCGGGCGCAGAGTCCCTTCGAGGATTAAAAACTCCAGCTGCTGCTCAATCACATCAGATAGTTTTGGTTGGCGAATTTTGCTGTAGGCCATATTCCCTGTCTTACGCCTTTTTGCCCGGAGTCAATTGGTCTTACCAATTTCTATTTCGTATCGCTAAAGTAACAAAGTATTCACCTTCTGTCCATATTGGTTTTGATTGAAATCA
Source organism: Enterobacter sp. 302C9 (assembly GCF_034106085.1). Lineage (NCBI taxonomy): Bacteria > Pseudomonadati > Pseudomonadota > Gammaproteobacteria > Enterobacterales > Enterobacteriaceae > Enterobacter > Enterobacter sp. 302C9. The sequence goes on along the minus strand of NZ_JAWNBW010000005.1, from coordinate 255,000 downwards.
GTAAACCCTGCACATTTTAACAACCTTACAGAAATAACGTTTCAGAAATGTAACTTTGCACAAATGAGTTGATTACTCCTTAAGAGGGAGTTTTAACCATAATGAAACGAGGGCTTTTGCAATCTGAAGCGATTCAACAAGGCAAATAATGAAAATTCGCCCACTTACGGAGCATTTCTATTCTATAGGTTGGGTTAGGAAGAATGAGCGGGCCGATTTACAAATGCTTTCTTTTTATTCAAGTCGTCATCACCCCTTCATAAAGCAGGTGCATTCGCAGGCGCTTACCACTATTCTTGCGCTTACGGAAGTCATGTCCGCTTTTTTCGGTCTCGTTAACCGTAAAGAAATAAATACAGAATATGGATTTTCATAATTACACACGCACAGCGTGAACATAACAACCACACACGAGGTTTCAAATGGAAGCTCAACAGCACGGCGATCAGCTAAAGCGCGGGCTTAAAAACCGCCATATACAGCTCATCGCACTGGGCGGTGCGATTGGTACCGGCCTGTTTCTGGGCAGCGCATCCGTTATCCAGTCAGCCGGTCCCGGCATTATTTTGGGTTACGCGATTGCCGGCTTTATTGCCTTTCTGATTATGCGCCAGCTGGGTGAAATGGTCGTTGAAGAGCCGGTCGCAGGCTCCTTCAGCCACTTTGCCTATAAATACTGGGGCAGCTTTGCCGGTTTCGCCTCGGGCTGGAACTACTGGGTGCTGTACGTTCTGGTTGCCATGGCCGAGCTTACCGCCGTCGGGAAATACATTCAGTTCTGGTATCCCGAGATCCCAACCTGGGCCTCCGCAGCGGCTTTCTTCGTCATTATTAACGCCATTAACCTGACCAACGTAAAAGTGTTCGGTGAGATGGAGTTCTGGTTCGCTATCATCAAGGTCATTGCCGTTGTGGCGATGATCATCTTCGGCGGCTGGCTGCTGTTCAGCGGCAACGGCGGCCCGCAGGCAACCGTGCGCAACCTCTGGGAACAGGGCGGCTTCCTGCCTCACGGCATGACGGGCCTCGTGATGATGATGGCCATCATCATGTTCTCCTTCGGCGGACTCGAGCTGGTGGGCATCACCGCCGCTGAAGCCGACAACCCGGAGCAGAGCATTCCAAAAGCCACTAACCAGGTTATCTACCGCATTCTGATCTTCTATGTGGGCTCGCTGGCCGTGCTGCTCTCCCTGCTGCCGTGGACGCGCGTGACCGCCGACACCAGCCCGTTTGTGCTGATCTTCCACGAGCTGGGCGATACCTTTGTAGCAAACGCACTCAACGTGGTTGTTCTGACAGCAGCGCTCTCCGTTTACAACAGCTGCGTATACTGCAACAGCCGTATGCTGTTCGGCCTGGCCCAGCAGGGCAACGCGCCTAAAGCGCTGCTCAACGTCGATAAACGCGGCGTGCCGGTAAACACAATTCTGGTTTCGGCGGTTGTGACCGCGCTGTGCGTGCTCATTAACTATATGGCACCGGAATCGGCGTTTGGCCTGCTGATGGCACTGGTGGTCTCTGCCCTGGTCATCAACTGGGCGATGATCAGCCTGGCGCACATGAAGTTCCGCCGCGCCAAGCAGCAGCAGGGCGTCACCACCCGCTTCCCTGCCCTGCTCTATCCGCTGGGCAACTGGGTGTGCCTGGTGTTCATGGCGGCCGTACTGGTGATCATGCTGATCACCCCGGGTATGGCGATTTCCGTCTACCTGATCCCGGTCTGGATTGCGATCCTTGGCGTGGGCTATCTCTTCAGCCAGAAAAGCCGTAATGCCATGAAAGCACACTAAGCCTCTCTCCGCGGCGCCTGCTTTTGCGGGTGCCGCGCGTTGTTACCTCCCTCACACTTTCACGCCCACAGCGCATTTATCCATATCACCGCCCTGATACTGCAACGCATATATTCCTTTGCCAGCAAATAATTCTCTCCATACCGTAAACCGGAGAGCTGTCGATGGATAACAACACACTGTCAGTAAAAGAAAAGATCGGCTATGGGATGGGCGACGCGGGATGCAACATCATCTTCGGCGCCATCATGCTGTTTGTTAACTATTTTTATACGGATATTTTTGGCCTCGCCCCTGCGCTGGTCGGCGTGCTGCTGCTTTCCGTGCGCGTGATTGACGCCGTAACGGACCCGATCATGGGCGCGATTGCTGACCGTACCCGCAGCAAATATGGTCGGTTTCGTCCATGGCTGCTGTGGATCGCTTTCCCCTACGCGCTGTTCAGCATTCTGATGTTCACCACGCCGGAGTGGAGCTATAACAGCAAAGTTATCTATGCGTTTGTCACCTACTTCCTGCTCTCTTTAACCTATACGGCCATCAACATTCCCTACTGCTCGCTGGGCGGGGTGATCACCAACGATCCAAAGGAGCGCGTGGCCTGCCAGTCGTATCGCTTCGTGCTGGTCGGCATCGCCACGCTGCTGCTCTCATTAACGCTGCTGCCGATGGCCGACTGGTTTGGCGGGGATAACAAAGCCAAAGGCTATCAAATGGCGATGACCGTTCTGGCGCTGATTGGAACCTGCATGTTCCTGTTCTGCTTCGCCACCGTGCGCGAGCGCGTGCGCCCGGCGGTACAGACCAACGACGAGCTGAAAAACGATCTGAAAGACGTGTGGAAGAACGACCAGTGGGTACGCATTCTGCTCCTGACCCTGTGCAACGTCTGCCCGGGCTTTATCCGCATGGCGGCCACCATGTATTACGTCACCTGGGTGATGGGCCAGAGCACCCATTTCGCCACGCTGTTTATCAGCCTGGGCGTGGTCGGCATGATGCTCGGCAGCGTGCTGGCAAAAGTGCTGACCGACCGCTGGTGTAAGCTCAAGGTCTTCTTCTGGACCAATATCGTTCTGGCGATTTTCTCAACCGCCTTTTATTTCTTCGACCCGAAAGCCACCGCCACCATCGTGGTGCTCTACTTCCTGCTGAACATCTTGCACCAGATCCCGTCTCCGCTGCACTGGTCGCTGATGGCCGACGTGGACGACTACGGCGAGTGGAAGACCGGTAAGCGCATCACCGGGATCAGCTTCTCCGGCAACATCTTCTTCCTGAAGCTGGGGCTGGCGATTGCCGGGGCGATGGTCGGCTTCCTGCTCTCCTGGTACGGCTATGACGCGGGCGCAAAAGCGCAGAGCGCGGACGCCATTAATGGGATCGTGCTGCTCTTTACCGTCATTCCCGGCATTGGATACTTAGTTACCGCGGGCGTGGTGCGCCTGCTGAAAGTGGACCGCGAAACCATGAAGCAGATCCAGTCCGATCTGGAAAAGCGTCGCAATAACTACCGCGAGCTGAATGATTATCAGGAACTCAAAGCCGCAGAGACAAAATAAGGAGAGCCAAATGCATCAGTGGCCAAACCCGTTTATTGAACAACGCGCCGATCCGTACATTTTACGCCACGAGGGGCAGTACTATTTTATCGCCTCCGTGCCGGAGTACGACAGGCTGGCGATCCGCCGCGAAGAGTCTCTGGAAGGCTTACGTAATGCCGAAGAAGTGGTGGTCTGGCGCAAGCCCAACACCGGCCCGATGAGCCAGCTGATCTGGGCGCCGGAACTGCACCACATCGACGGGAAGTGGTACATCTATTTTGCTGCGACGCACACCCAGGCGCTCGACGCGCTCGGAATGTTCCAGCACCGTATGTTCGCCATTGAATGTGCCGACGGCGATCCGCTCACCGGCACGTGGGTGGAGAAAGGGCAAATCAAAACGCCTTTCGATACCTTCGCTCTGGACGCCACCACCTTTGTTCATCAGGGGAAACGCTGGTATCTGTGGGCGCAAAAAGCGCCGGACATCACCGGTAACTCCAATCTTTATCTGTGTGAAATGGAGAACCCGTGGACGCTGAAAGGCGAGCCGGTGATGCTCAGCAAGCCTGACCACGACTGGGAGCGTCGCGGGTTTTGGGTCAACGAAGGCCCGGCGGTACTGGTTCACGGCGATAAGCTGTTTATCAGCTATTCCGCCAGCGCTACCGACGAGAACTACTGCATGGGTTTACTGTGGATAGACCTGAATGCCGATCCGCAAAACCCGGCAAACTGGCACAAATCCCCGCGTCCTGTGTTCGTTACTAGCTACGAAAATCGTCAGTACGGCCCGGGCCACAACAGTTTTACGCAAACGCCGGAAGGGGAAGATGTGCTGGTGTATCACGCGCGGAATTACACCGAAATTGAGGGCGACCCGCTGTACGATCCGAATCGCCATACCCGACTGAAGCTTGTCCGCTGGAATGAAAGCGGGATGCCTGATTTCGGCATCCCGCCCGCGGATACGCTTTAGCCTTTGCGGCGCGCTGGCCTACACCAGCGTGCCGTAAATCGTCAGTAGCGCCACGATCACCACCACCACAAACGACGTTTTCTTCGCCATGGAGACAGCGGCTTTCGGCGTTTCAATCTTGTCGGTATGCGGCTCACGCGCCAGCGAGAACTGCGCCAGACGCGTTAGCACCTGGTACTGCGACGTATGGCGATCGGCAAGAGAAGCGAACCATGCGGGCAGCGCTTTTTCACCGTGACCAATTAACGCGTACACCACGCCGACCAGACGCACCGGGAGCCAGTCGATCACGTGCAGGATGGCGTCAATACCGGACTGCAGGCGTTCATGCGGCGTCAGATAACGGGCAAGCCAGGTCTGCCAGGCGCGCAGGAACGCATATCCCATCAGCAGTACCGGCCCCAGCGGACCACCCACTACAAACCAGAACAGCGGCGCAAGGTAGTAACGGAAGTTAATCCACAGCAGCGCGTTTTGCAGCTCGCGCAGGAATTCGCGCTCGTCACAGTCCGGCGGCACGCCGTGGATCATCGTCAGCTCGCTCGCCATGGCACCGCGCGCATGGGCATCGTCACGGGAGGCGGCTTTCAGGTATGCGTGATAGTGTAAACGCACCTTGCCTGCGCCAATGCACAGCACCCCAAGCAGGATCCACACCACCAGCAGCGGCACGTTGAAAAAGAGTCCGTACAGCGAACGCAGGAGCAGGAACGTAATGACCATCACCCCAGCCATCATCAGCAGCGTGCGCAGCATGGAAAAATGTTTGATACGGCGGAATAATACCTCCAGCCGGTGATCCAGATGCCAGTGCTCGCCGAGCTTGAACAGGCGTTCAGCGATGATAACCAGCAGCATGGTAAACAACGTCATGGTATCTCCTTATTCTGACGACGCGGTGAGCATGGCGCGAAACCGGGGCCAGTCAAAGGCCGGGCCGGGATCGGTTTTTCTCTCCGGGGCTATATCACTGTGTCCCGTGATATTGTCGGCGATAGCCGGGTAGAGTCCGATAAGCGTGCGGGTCACTGCCGCTAGCTGTTGATACTGTGAATCGGTGTAGGGCGTCGTATCCGTGCCTTCCAGTTCGATCCCGATAGAAAAATCGTTGCACCGTTCGCGCCCGTGATACATCGACACGCCGGCATGCCAGGCGCGCTTATCAAAGGGAACATACTGAACCACTTCACCATCGCGACGAATCAGGCAGTGAGCCGATACGCGCAGATGTGCAATTTCAGCAAAGAAGGGATGAGCATCGGGATCAATCGTTCCCGTGAATAACGCATCGATCCACGGGCCGCCAAATTCACCCGGCGGGAGACTAATATTATGAACCACCAGCAGTGTGGGCTTTTCATCCTCCGGGCGGCAATCGTGGTGCGGCGAGGGCACGTGCCGCGCATCCACCAGCCATCCGTTTTCTAACAACATGCTGGAACTCCTTCTGTATGGTGCAATGACTCGGTTCAGAGTAGCATGTTTCAATATTATGATTCGTTACCAATTTGGAGTTTTATCATGCCGCCTCGCCGCTACAACCCCGACCACCGACGTGAAGCGCTTCTGGAACGTATTAATATGGATATTCCGGCAAGCGTCTCCCATGCTTTGAAAGAAGATCTGGGCGGTGACGTTAACGCTGATAAGGATATTACCGCACAATTGTTGCCAAAAGAGACGCGCTCGCACGCGGTCATTATCACCCGTGAAGACGGCGTTTTTTGCGGCAAGCGTTGGGTTGAAGAGGTCTTTACCCAGCTGGCGGGTGATGATGTGCAGATTATCTGGCACGTTGAGGACGGCGATGCAATTACGGCAAACCAGCCGCTGTTTGAACTGGACGGTCCTTCCCGCGTCTTGCTGACCGGCGAACGTACCGCGCTCAATTTTGTACAAACGCTCTCTGGCGTGGCCAGTGAAGTGCGTCGCTACGTTGACCTGCTGGCCGGTACCCGCACCCAGCTGCTGGATACCCGCAAAACGCTGCCGGGCCTGCGCACCGCGCTGAAGTATGCGGTGCTCTGCGGCGGCGGCGCAAACCATCGCCTGGGCTTATCCGACGCCTTCCTGATTAAAGAGAACCACATTATTGCCTCTGGCTCCGTGCGTCAGGCGGTGGAAAAAGCCTTCTGGCTGCACCCGGATGTGCCTGTCGAGGTAGAGGTCGAAAGCCTGGAAGAGCTGGAGCAGGCGATCAAGGCCGGGGCCGATATCATCATGCTCGATAACTTCGAAACAGAGCAGATGCGCGAGGCGGTAAAACTGACTAACGGCCGGGCCCAGCTTGAAGTATCCGGGAACGTCACTTTCGAAACGATCCGTGAATTCGCCGAAACCGGCGTGGATTACATCTCCGTCGGCGCGCTGACCAAACACGTTCGCGCCCTCGACCTCTCAATGCGCTTCAAATAACGCATTCTCCCCTCTCCACCCGGAGAGGGGAATTTCAGCCCCGCTCGCAGATCCGCTGTTCTTCCCTGCAACACTGAATAAATTCTCTGAAGCCTCATTCCCGTTCCCTTTTTTGCCTCTCGTTTCTGCTCTTTCTCGCTGACAAAGTAGCGCCACTTTGCATAAGGAGCAGATATGGACAGACAACAAGGCTTCACCCTCATTGAGCTGATGGTGGTCATTGGCATCATTGCGATTCTGAGCGCCATCGGCGTTCCCGCCTATCAGAACTACCTGCGCAAGGCGGCGCTGACCGATATGCTGCAAACCTTCGTTCCCTACCGCACGGCCATTGAGCTTTGCGCGCTGGATCACGGTGGCGTGGAGAGCTGCGACGCCGGCAGTAACGGTATCCCTTCCCCCACCACAACACGCTACGTTTCAGGAATGAGCGTGGCGAAAGGGACCGTGACCTTAACAGGACAAGAGAGTCTTAACGGGCTGACGGTAACCATGACGCCACGGTGGAGCGACGGCAACGGTATGACGGGCTGGACGCGCGACTGCAACATCAGTGCTGACAGCGCCCTGAAACAGGCCTGCGAAGACGTTTTCCGCTTCGACAATAACTGAGGAGCGGATAATGAATACCGATCAACTCGTGGCGCTTTGTCAGCGCCATCACGCACTGCTGCTCACCAGCGACAGTGACATGGTCAGCATCGCCGTCGTGGGCAGCCCCGCGGCTGAACTCATGGAGGCGCTGCGCTTCGCGACCCAGAAACGGATTGATATTGAGTGCTGGAGCGCTGAGCGCATGGAAAAACACCAGCAGCTAACGTCACAATCGCATCTGCCCGTCGTTTCGCAAACACACTCGACGGTGGATATCCTCAACCACACGCTGCAGCAGGCAATCAACCAGCGCGCCTCCGACATTCATATCGAACCGATGGAGCATGCATGCCAGATTCGGTTACGCATCGACGGGGTTCTTTGCCCCCAGCCTCCGCTTTCCGCCTCGCTGGCCATCCTGTTCAGCGCACGTTTAAAGGTGCTGGGTAACCTGGATATTGCTGAACGTCGTTTACCTCAGGACGGTCAGTTTACGATTGAGCTGGCAAACGAGCCGGTCTCGTTTCGGATCGCGACGCTTCCCTGCAGCGGTGGCGAGAAAATTGTGCTGCGTCTCCTGCATCAGGTTCAACAGGCTCTTGAGCCGAAAGCGCTTGGCATGAGCGCAGAACAACTGGCCTGTTTCAATGAGGTTCTCCACCAGCCGCAGGGGCTGATTCTGGTCACCGGCCCTACCGGCAGCGGCAAAACCGTGACGCTGTACAGCGCGCTGCAGGCGCGTAATACCCCTGACGTCAACATCTGTAGCGTGGAGGATCCGATTGAGATCCCCCTTGCGGGATTAAACCAGACGCAGATTAATCCCCGGGCGGGTTTAACATTCCAGAGCGTGCTGAGGGCGCTGCTGCGTCAGGATCCAGACATCATTATGGTCGGCGAAATCCGTGACGGTGAAACGGCAGAAATTGCCGTTAATGCCGCTCAGACCGGTCATCTGGTGCTGTCAACGCTGCACACCAACTCGACGACGGAAACCCTGATTCGCCTGGAGCAGATGGGCGTCGCGCGCTGGATGATATCTTCCGCGCTGTCGATGGTGATTGCCCAGCGGCTGGTCCGGCGTTTGTGTCCGCACTGTCGCCGGGAAGCCAGCGAGCATGCTGAATTACCGCGCGCCGTATGGTCAAGACCGCTTCCACGCTGGCAGCCCACCGGCTGCGATCGCTGTTATCACGGTTTTTATGGCCGCGTGGCCATTTTTGAAGTACTGGCGATCGACAATGCCCTGCGCCAGGCCATTGCCAGCAGGGCGGGAATCGAAGTGATAGAGGCGAGCGCCCGGCAGGCGGGAATGATTTCTCTTTTTGAGCACGGCTGCATGGCCGTCGAAAAAGGGCTGACCACGATCGAAGAGCTGGTGCGCGTGCTGGGAATGCCGGATGGCTGCTAATCAGCTCTGGCGCTGGCGAGCACTCACCAAAGAAGGTGAGCCCCGAAGCGGGACACTCTGGGCCACAGACCGCAATGCCGCCTTCACCAGGCTGATGCGTAGCGATCTCCATCCTCTGGCGCTGACCCGATGCGCTCAGCGGCACCGCTGGCGGCCGCATCACTGCTACGAGATGTTTCGCCAGCTCGCGACGCTTCTGCAGGCGGGGCTGACGTTGTCCCACAGCCTGCAGATGCTGGCAGAGCAACATCCGTTAAAACCGTGGCAGGCGCTGCTGCAAAGCATTGCCGATGAGCTCAGTGAGGGATCCCCCTTTTCTGAGTCGCTAAAAAAGTGGCCAGCGGTGTTTAGCCCACTGCATGTCTCGATGGTGAAAACCGGTGAGCTCACAGGGAAACTGGAGGAGTGCTGCCGCCAGCTCGCGCAGCAGCAAAAAGCGCAGCAGCAGCTCAGAGAGAAGGTGAAAAAGGCCCTGCGCTATCCGGCGATCGTCCTGACGCTGGCCGTACTCGTGGTGCTGGCGATGGTCATTCTGGTCTTGCCCGAGTTTGCCGCGATCTACAAAACGTTTAACACGCCGCTTCCGATGCTGACACAAATGGTCATGGGGATGGCCGCATTTATCCAGTCCTATGCCCTCGCGTTGTTCGCCGCGTTATTAGCGCCCTTAGCCGCCGCCTGGGCTCTGAGGCAGAACCCTCGCTGGCAGCGCATACTGATCCATACGCCCGTGATGGGCGCGCTGGCAAAAGGCCAAAAGCTGGGACACATCTTTACCGTGCTATCACTCACGCAGCAGGCAGGTATCCCCTTTTTACAGGGACTGGAGAGCGCAGAGGAGACCGTTGAAAGTTGTTACTGGCGGGGGATACTCCACAGCGTTCGGGAGGACATTGAAAAAGGTCTCCCCGTCTGGTCATCCTTTCAGAAAGCGGCCATCTTTACCCCGCTGTGTATTCAGCTTTTACGAACCGGTGAAATGTCAGGTGCGCTGGACATCATGCTGGAAAATCTCGCCCGGCACCACACGGAACAGACCTTTCAACGGGCAGATAATCTGGCGGCACTTCTCGAGCCAGTGCTTCTGATTGTGACAGGGGTCATCATCGGCACGCTGGTAGTGGCAATGTACCTACCGATTTTCCATCTGGGAGATGCGATGAGCGCGGGTTAGGGCTAAACAGTGCTGGCGCACGGGCATGCGCCAGCAGAAGCCATTACAGGCTATTGAATACGCGGTTTTCCTGTTCCTGAACGCGAATAAACGTCGTACGTTTCGTCAGCTCTTTCAGGCGGGATGCCCCAACGTAGGTGCAGGCCGAGCGCAGGCCGCCGAGGATATCGCGCGCGGTGTATTCAACCGGGCCGCGCAGAGGCAGCTTCACGGTTTTACCTTCTGCCGCACGGTATTTTGCCACGCCACCGACGTGACGGGTCATCGCGGATTCAGAGCTCATACCGTAGAAGAGCATAAATTTCTCGCCGTTCTCTTCAACAACGGTACCACCGCTCTCTTCGTGGCCTGCCAGCATACCGCCGAGCATTACGAAGTCTGCGCCGCCGCCGAAGGCTTTCGCAACATCACCCGGCATGGTACAGCCGCCATCACTGATGATCTGACCGCCCAGACCGTGCGCCGCATCGGCGCATTCAATGACGGCGGAAAGCTGCGGATAACCGACGCCGGTTTTGACGCGGGTCGTGCACACGGAGCCCGGGCCAATACCCACTTTCACGATATCTGCACCGGAAAGGATCAGCTCTTCACACATTTCACCGGTCACCACGTTACCCGCGATGATGGTTTTCGTCGGCCAGGCTTCACGCGCCTTGCTGACGAACTGCACGAAGTGCTCGGAGTAACCGTTCGCCACGTCAATACAAACGAAGTTGAGCGCCGGGTTAGCGTTCAGGATCTGTTTGGTCTTCTCGAAATCCGCATCGGAGGTCCCGGTAGAAACCATCACATGCTTGACCACGTCAGCAGGCGCGGACGCAACAAACGCATTCCACTCTTCAGGGCTGTAATGTTTGTGCACGGCGGTGAGAATGTCGAACTGTGCCAGGGCGGTTGCCATCTCAAAGGTTCCCACAGTATCCATGTTGGCGGCGATGATCGGCACGCCAGACCAGGTCTGACCGGAATGCTTAAAGGTGAATTGACGTTCGAGTTCAACGTCTGAGCGACTTTTCAGTGTAGAGCGTTTTGGGCGGATAAGAACGTCTTTGAAACCTAACTTCAGATCTTCTTCGATACGCATGTGCGGATTCCTGGGGTTAGAGGCAAATATGTTAAAAGCACAACTCCAGTGACGTTATCATACGCACTAATACCTGCTCCGCAAGACTGCGAAATTCTCTTTTTTTACGCTACAATCCTATAAATTTACCTGGTAAAAAGCCGGTAAACAGGGCCAAACAGTTGCCAGCGCACCTAATAGTTTTAAACAACTGATTTTAATAATGAATAATTCCCAGGATTTGAATTAATGGGGTATATCGTCGCATTAACCGGCGGCATCGGTAGTGGCAAAAGTACCGTTGCGGACGCGTTCTCTCGTTTGGGTATCACGATTATTGATGCCGATATCATTGCCCGCCAGGTGGTAGAGCCCAATACACCCGCGCTAAAGGCCATCGCAGAACATTTTGGTCAGGCAGTCATCAGTGCCGATGGCACACTGAATCGCCGTCAGCTTCGAGAATGTATTTTTTCTGATTCTGCGGAAAAAGCCTGGCTTAATGCCCTGCTCCACCCCATCATCCACCAGGAAACTCAACGTCAGATAGCCGCAGCCCGCTCGCCCTATGTCCTGTGGGTGGTTCCGCTACTGGTTGAAAATCAGCTGCAGAAGAAAGCCGATCGTGTGCTGGTGATTGATGTCGCACCCGAAACGCAAATCCAGAGAACCATGACGCGCGATCTCGTCTCTCGGGAGCATGCTGAACAAATTCTTGCCGCTCAGGCTACGCGCGCTCAGCGCCTTGCCGTGGCGGATGATGTTATTGATAATAACGGCGCACCAGATGCCATTGCATCGGATGTTGCCCGTCTGCACGCGCAGTATCTGACGTTCGCCGCGCAGGCCGTTGCACAGGAAAAACCATAATGTCGACACACATCCTTTTTGAGCATCCGCTCAACGAAAAAATGCGCACCTGGCTGCGCATCGAATTCCTTATTCAACAACTTTCACAACATCTGCCTGTTAACGATCATGCCACCGCGCTGCACTTCTTCCGCAACGTAGGCGATCTGCTGGATGTGATTGAACGCGGCGATGTCCGCACAGAATTACTCAAAGAGCTGGAGCGCCAGCAGCGTAAATTGCAGGCATGGACAGAGGTCCCCGGCGTAGATCAGAGCCGTATCGACGCGCTCCGCCAGCAGTTGAAAAGCAGCAGCGCCGTCCTGATGGCCGCGCCGCGCGTCGGGCAGTTTTTGCGTGAAGACCGCCTGATTGGCCTGGTGCGCCAGCGTCTGAGCATTCCTGGCGGCTGCTGTAGCTTCGACCTGCCGACGCTACATATGTGGCTACATATGCCACAGGCGCAGCGTGACGCACAGGTGAACAGCTGGCTGGCAAGCCTGGAGCCAATGAACCAGACGCTGTCGCTGATCCTCGATCTGATCCGTAACTCTGCGCCGTTCCGCAAGCAAACCAGCCTGAATGGTTTCTTCCAGGATAACGGTGATGATGCCGATCTTCTGCGTCTCAATCTGTCTCTCGGCGAACAGCTTTACCCACAGATTTCCGGGCATAAGAGCCGCTTTGCGATTCGCTTTATGCCGCTGGACAGTGAAAATGGCACCGTGCCGGAACGTCTCGATTTTGAACTGGCCTGTTGTTAAGGAGTGCCGATGTCTGATGTCACCACCGTAAGCTGCCCAACCTGTGGCAAAACCGTTGTCTGGGGCGAAGTCAGTCCGTTCCGCCCATTCTGCTGTAAGCGCTGTCAGCTCATTGACCTGGGCGAATGGGCGGCGGAAGAGAAACGCATTCCAAGCGAAGGCGATCTCTCGGACAGCGATGACTGGAGCGAAACCCAGCAGTAATCTGTAAAGCCTGCTGGCGCTTCGCTCAGCAGGCCTACGGTTGTGCGACTAACCGCAGGATCACGGGTTCATTAGCTGGCGGGAATTTTTCGGCATCACTTGCCTGAAGTTCCACCCAGTTACCCGGCTGTCCCTCTTTTCCCCAGGGTTCACCTTCCCAGTTTTCCACCAGCCAGAACCACAGCGTGATGTGCCTGTCAGGAAACTGGTACTCAAGCTTATCAAACAGCGTTGCGCCAAGCGGAGTAATCCCCACCTCTTCCTGAAGCTCCCGAACCAGCGCCTCTTCCGGCGTTTCACCTGACTCGATTTTACCGCCTGGAAACTCCCACTTGTTTGCCATATGGGCGTCGGCAGCGCGCTGGGTGATAAAGATTTGGTTTTGCGGGTTGCGAATAATCCCGACGGCAATTTGCAGTATTTTCATATTGTCACTTCCATAAAAAAGGCGCAGAAATCTGCGCCTTTTTGTTTTTTTATGTACTTAGCTCAGACGGCCGTGGCACGCCTTGTACTTTTTACCGGAACCACACGGGCACGGATCGTTACGGCCCACTTTACGATCGCCGGTCTGCGCGGCGATCGCCGCTGCGGCTTCGCTGTCGTCGGTCTGATGACTCAGCTGCTGCATCTGTGCCAGACGCTCGGCCTCTTCACGACGCTGCTGCTCCATCGCTTCCACTTCTTCCGGCATACGCACCTGAACCTTGCTCAGGGTGCTGATCACTTCGTACTTCAGTGATTCCAGCATCGAGGCAAACATGGAGAAGGATTCACGCTTGTATTCCTGCTTCGGATCTTTCTGCGCATAGCCACGCAGGTGAATACCCTGACGCAGGTAGTCCATCGCCGCCAGGTGCTCTTTCCACAGGGAGTCGAGCGTCTGCAGCATCACGCCTTTTTCGAAATGACGCATCATTTCAGCGCCAACTACCTCTTCCTTACGCTTGTAGACGTCCAGCGCGGTTTCAAAGATACGTTCGCGCAGGGTCTCTTCGTGCAGCTCAGGCTCTTTATCCAGCCACTCTTTGATTGGCAAATCGAGGTCAAAGTCATTTTTCAGACGTTCCTGCAGGCCTTCGATATCCCACATCTCTTCCAGAGACTGCGGTGGAATATGCGCGTCGATGGTGGCTTTAAACACATCTTCACGAATGCTGTTGATGGTTTCGCTCACGTCGGACACGTCCAGCAGTTCGTTACGCTGAGTATAGATTGCGCGACGCTGATCGTTAGCCACATCATCATATTCCAGCAGCTGCTTACGAATATCAAAGTTGCGGCTTTCCACTTTACGCTGTGCGTTAGCGATCGCTTTAGTCACCCACGGGTGCTCGATGGCTTCGCCAGGTTTCATCCCCAGCTTACGCATCATGCCGGACACGCGGTCGGAGGCGAAAATACGCATCAGCGCATCTTCCATAGACAGGTAGAAGCGAGATGAACCGGCATCACCCTGACGACCCGCACGGCCACGCAGCTGGTTATCGATACGACGAGACTCGTGACGCTCTGTACCGATGATGTGCAGACCGCCGGACGCCAGAACGGCGTCATGACGAACCTGCCAGTCGGCTTTGATCTGCGCAATCTGTTCTGGCGTTGGGTTTTCAAGCTCCGCCACTTCAGCCTGCCAGCTACCGCCCAGCATAATATCGGTACCACGACCCGCCATGTTGGTGGCAATGGTTACGGCAGCCGGATAACCCGCCTGCGCAACAATGTCCGCTTCTTTGGCGTGGAATTTGGCGTTCAGAACGTTATGTTTGATACCCGCTTTAGTCAGCTCGTGAGAAACCACTTCAGATTTCTCGATGGAGATGGTCCCCACCAGAACCGGCTGGCCATTGGCAGTGCGGTCGCGAATATCTTCGATGATCGCCTGAATTTTTTCCGCTTCGGTCATGTACACCAGATCCGGCATATCCTTACGGATCATCGGACGGTTGGTTGGAACGACCACGGTATCCAGCTTGTAGATGGAGCTGAATTCAAACGCTTCGGTATCAGCAGTACCGGTCATCCCCGCCAGCTTCTCGTACAGACGGAAGTAGTTCTGGAAGGTGATAGACGCCAGCGTCTGGTTTTCATTCTGAATATCCACACCTTCTTTGGCTTCCACAGCCTGATGCAGACCGTCAGACCAGCGACGTCCCTGCATGGTACGGCCGGTGTGTTCATCGACGATGATCACTTCGCCGTCTTTAACGATGTAATCGACGTCGCGGGTGAACAGCGCGTGGGCGCGCAGTGCAGCGGTCACGTGGTGCATCAGCATAATGTTGCTCGGAGAGTACAGGGACTCGCCCTCTTCCATGATGCCTTCAGCTACCAGCAGCTCTTCAATTTTCACCAGACCGCGTTCGGTCAGGTTCACCTGGCGCGCTTTTTCATCTACGGAGAAATGGCCTTCACCCTGGAAGGTATCCGAGTCCTCTTTCTCCTGGCGCAGCAGGTGTGGAATGATTTTGTCGACCTTACGGTACATCTCTGAGCTGTCTTCAGCCGGGCCGGAGATGATCAGCGGAGTACGCGCTTCATCGATCAGGATGGAGTCAACCTCATCCACCAGCGCATAGTGCAGCTTACGCTGTACGCGCTCTTCCGGGCTGAACGCCATGTTGTCACGCAGGTAGTCGAAGCCGTATTCGTTGTTGGTGCCGTAGGTGATGTCCGCGTTATACGCTTCGCGCTTGGCTGGCGCAGGCAGGCCGGACATGTTGATGCCGACGGTCATACCGAGGAATTCGAACAGTGGACGGTTGTTTTCGGCGTCACGCTGCGCCAGATAGTCGTTGACGGTAACCACGTGAACGCCTTTACCGGTCAGCGCGTTCAGGTAAGCCGGCAGCGTTGCGGTCAGGGTTTTACCTTCACCGGTACGCATTTCCGCGATGCAGCGCTCGTTGAGCACCATACCACCCAGCAGCTGAACGTCGAAGTGACGCATGCCGAATACACGCTTACTCGCTTCGCGCACGACAGCAAACGCTTCCGGGATCAGGCTTTCTAAGGTTTCACCTTTTTCCAGACGCGCACGGAATTCCGCAGTTTTCGCTTTCAGCTCGTCATCAGAGAGCTTCTCCATCGCTGGTTCCATACCGTTGATGACGGCAACAGCTTTGCGCATACGGCGCAGGGTACGATCGTTACGACTACCAAAAACTTTAGTTAACAATTTGATTAGCATAATAAATTCTCAAACGCCCCATTGTGGGCAGATAAATTAAGGTATTGAAAAAGTTAATTTAGCTGAGGCGTTGCGGCCCGGCGCGAATGCCGTGAGCCTGGCTAATCCAGGTTGAAACAGAGAATGAAGCTGGTGAAACAAACGCACGCTGCGTTGTCTGACGAACCATGACCGGCGGCTGGCTGTCCTGCGTGAGCAGCGCGTTGAGCGTGTCCAGCAGGGCAAGATGCTGAGCCTGCACCGGCAGCGCCTCTTCCGCAACAGGCATGGCCTGCGGTGCCATCGCAAAGGACAGATGGCGGATAACGGTGCGGATAGCGTGCTGGTGCCAGTAATCGACGGTGAAGTTTGGGCGGCGACTGGCTTCAAGCCACGCGAGGTTAGTGAAGTTAACCCGCGTGCTGAGATCGTGTTTAGTGGTGGAGGTTTTTGCGGGCGTCGCCGCTTCGGCACTGTTGCTGAGCGCAGGCAAGCCGAAACTCGCCGCGACCATCCCTAATAAGAGATGCGGCCAGAAGTAACGTCTGCCAAATTGTCGCCAGCGCGTCAGTATTCCGCTCACCTGCTCCACCCAATAAGCCAGCCTTGCAGAGGCTGAGTTCAGTTATTCATTTTAGCGCCCAGATAGTACCACTAAAGCCAATATACATCAGCAGGAATGAGGTGCCGCCGCGGAGAAAAACGGTCAAGAATGCAGCTAACGCACATATTTTCTGAGTAAGACAAACGAGAGATAGCGCTGGGGTAAACGAAGAAGGGTAAAAATAAAAACGACTGGTCTTCCTGGTCGGAGAGAGTACCAGGTTAACCAGTCGATTTTTTTACGAAACGGTTTGAACCGTTACGCCAGAACCATGCTTGGTGCTTTGAAAGCCAGCGGCAGTTCAGCTTCGTCTTCGAAGGTCACATATTCCCAGGCTTCCTGTTTTGCCAGGACGGCCTGCAACAGTTTGTTGTTCAGCGCATGACCGGATTTGAACGCGGTAAATGCACCAATGATGTTGTGACCACACATGAACAGGTCGCCGATAGCATCCAGCATTTTGTGACGAACGAATTCATCTTCGAAACGCAGGCCGTCTTCGTTCAGTACGCGATAATCGTCAACAACGATGGCACAATCGAAGCTGCCGCCCAGGCACAGGCCGCGGGACTGCAGATATTCGATATCACGCATGAAGCCAAATGTACGGGCTCGGCTGATCTGGCGCATAAACGCATCGGCAGAGAAGTTCATCGCATAGCGCTGGGTGCTGGAGTCAATCGCCGGATGGTTAAAGTCGATGGTAAAGTCCAACGAGAAACCATTGTACGGTTTGAATTCAGCCCACTTGTCGCCATCTTCGACGCGAACGGTCTCTTTGATGCGTACAAATTTCTTCGCGCAGTTCAGTTCTTCGATGCCGGCATCCAGCAACAGATAGACGAACGGTGCAGCACTGCCATCCATAATCGGGATTTCTGGCGCATCGACTTCAACAATAATGTTGTCGATACCCAGACCCGCCAGGGCGGCGTTCAGGTGCTCTACGGTAGAAATCCGCACGTCATGCTCGTTCACCAGACAAGTACAGAGCATAGTATCACGCACAGATTTGGCATCGGCCGGAAAATCTACCGGTGGATTCAAGTCGGTGCGACGATAGATGACCCCGGTATTGGCCGGCGCAGGGCGTAACGTCAGCGTGACTTTCTTGCCGGTATGTAAACCGACACCAGTCGCCTGAACGATACGTTTAAGTGTCCTTTGTTTGATCATCGTATAATCTCGCCAAATTAACTATCCAACCGAGAGTGTATATCACTAACGGTGGGCCAGTTTAGCACAAAGAGCGCAAATCCCCTAATTCCAGCCAATTCTTAGTCAGCTTGCTTACGCAGGAACGCCGGGATATCCAGATAATCTGGCTCTTTCGCCGTTTGCGGCGTTGGGTCGTTCACCACTTTCGCGGCCGGTTTCTGCTCCTGAGTCAGAGGAGACATACCGTGCTGCTGGTAACGATCCATTACCGGTTGCTGAGTCTGCTTGTTGGTCACTAAGGTGATCTCAGGACGCTTGTCCATACCGATACCGGTCGCAACAACGGTAACACGCAGCTCGTCGTTCATTTCAGGGTCAAGGGAAGTACCGATTACCACGGTAGCGTTGTCAGAGGCGAACGCACGGATGGTGTTACCCACGGTTTCGAACTCATCCAGACGCAGGTCAAAGCCAGCGGTAATGTTGACCAGCACGCCGCGCGCACCAGACAGATCGATATCTTCCAGCAGTGGAGAAGAGATAGCCATTTCAGCCGCTTCTTCAGCACGGTCTTCACCGCTCGCCACGCCAGAGCCCATCATCGCGTAGCCCATTTCGGACATCACGGTGCGAACGTCTGCAAAGTCAACGTTCATCAGGCCAGGACGGGTAATCAGTTCAGCGATACCCTGAACCGCGCCTTTCAGCACGTCGTTTGCTGCACCGAATGCGTCCAGCAGGGAAATACCGCGACCCAGAACTTTCAACAGTTTGTCGTTCGGGATGGTGATCAGCGAGTCCACATGCTTGGACAGCTCGGTGATACCCTGCTCCGCGAAGGCCATACGCTTCTTGCCTTCAAAATTGAAAGGCTTGGTCACGACAGCAACGGTCAGGATACCTAAATCTTTTGCCACTTCAGCCACAACAGGTGCTGCGCCGGTACCGGTACCGCCACCCATACCTGCTGCGATGAAGACCATGTCAGCACCTTCCAGTGCAGCGCGCAGCGCTTCACGATCTTCTTCAGCCGCATTACGACCGACTTCCGGGTTAGCCCCTGCTCCCAGCCCTTTGGTGATACCACCGCCGATCTGGATAGTCTGGCCTACAGCCGTCTTACGCAGTGCCTGCGCATCGGTGTTAACTGCGAAGAATTCAACACCTTCAATGCGTTCACGCACCATATGCTCTACGGCGTTACCGCCGCCGCCACCGACGCCGATGACTTTAATCACCGCGTCGTTGGTCAATTCCATAGGTTCAAACATAATTTCTCTCTCCGTTGTGCCTGTCGCCCGAGACCGCTAATTCTCTCCGGTCTCTTAAAAAAATTAAAACTCTTTTCGCAACCAGTTGTTCAGTCGTTTGACCCACGACCCCACTGAGACGCGTTTTTCCACTTCTGCTTCACCACTGAGATGAGATTCCTTCCCGTAGTGGAGCAGGCCCACAGCCGTTGAATAATACGGCTCCTGAGCATAATCCGTTAAACCGGTGATATTCAGCGGCGCACCAATACGCACCTGCGTATGGAATACGCGCTGAGCACAGGCCGCAAGACCTTCAATTTGCGCTGCACCGCCGGTTAATACAATCCCCGCCGCAAGATGATGTTTAACGCCCTGCTGACGAAGCTGTTCCTGTAACTGTAAAATCTCTTCGTTGACCAGGTTGAGCAGCTCGGTATAGCGCGGCTCAATGACCTCTGCCAACGTCTGGCGCTGCAGGCTACGCGGTGGACGACCACCGACGCTCGGCACTTCAACGCTCTCATCTTTGCCAACGATAGACCCCAGCGCACAGCCGTGGCGCACTTTGATCGCTTCTGCATCGCTCGGCGGCGTACCAAAAGCGTAAGCAATATCGCTGGTCACAACGTTCCCTGCATAAGGGATCACTTTCGTGTGGCGCAACGCACCGCCGGTATACACGGCGATATCCATTGTACCACCACCAATATCGACCACACAGACACCCAGTTCACGTTCATCTTCGGTCAGTACGGAATAACTTGCCGCCAGACCCGCGAAAATAAGTTGGTCAACTTTCAGGCCACAACGTTCAACGGCTTTTACAATGTTCTTCGCCATATCGTTGTGACATGTGATCAGGTGCACTTTAGCCTGCATACGTACGCCAGAAAGACCGACCGGGTTCTTGATCCCTTCCTGGTAGTCAATTGCATATTCCTGCGGAATGACATGCAGCACGCGATGTTCGTCGCGGACACGGACGGATTTCGCCGTGTGCACAACGTTTTCAACGTCTTCCTGCGTCACTTCTTCTTCGGAAATCGGCACCATACCGATTTCGTTCTGGCAGCTAATGTGCTTACCAGAAAGGGCCAGATAGACAGAAGAAATCTGGCAATCTGCCATCAATTCAGCCTGATCGATGGCGCGCTGAACGCATTTCACCACCGATTCAAGATCGTTTACCCCACCTTTATCCATACCACGGGACGGGCAACTGCCTACGCCAATGATATTGACCATACCGTCGGGCAGAACTTCCCCTACTAAAGCGGCAACCTTCGCGGTGCCAATCTCCAGTCCAACTACCAGTTTTCTGTCCGTCGCCTTGATCATTGTTGTTCTGCCTGTACCTGTGCCTGATTCTGTTGCTGATTAGGTTCCTCGACCGGAGCCGGTACCCAACCGACTGCTGCGCCTGAGTCATAGCGCAAATCAACGTAGCTTATCCGTTTGCCGTCAGTCTGTGCCTGCTGCTGTAAAACCGGGTAAAGTTCGACAAAACGCGCCAGACGCTTCATTGTGTCGCCGCGTCCCAGGTTGAGCTTAATGCCGTTCGTTAACGTCAGCTGCCAGGAACGGCGCGCCGTCATGGCAGCATCTTTTAACGTAAACCTGTCCTTCGCCAGCACCTGACCCATTTCGCGAAAACCTTGTAACACCTCGTTTTCGCTACCTTCCGGGCCATACAACATCGGTAAATTTTGCTTGTTGACACGATCGGCCGGGACGCTGAAGGAATTTCCGTCTGCGTCAACCATGTGCTGATCATTCCAACGCGCAATGGGCACATATTCAACCAGATGAATCTTCAATTCATCAGGCCATTGCTTTCTTACGCTCGCCTGTTTTATCCATGGCAGACGTTCTATCTGGCTCTGGATAATATTGACGTCCTGCGTCATAAAGGTGCCAGGTGAGCCCAGCGCCAGTATTGACTGGCGAATATCGTCGTTACGCGTGTAGTGACGCTCACCGGTGACCACCAGCTTAGAAAGCGGCAACCGCTGCGCATCTTCCATCCAGCCCAGGACCATCCAGCCGCTGATAAACACGGTGCACAGCACCCCGAGCAGGAAAATGATGCCTGCAAGACGCGTTCCATTACTGCGGCGTGAAGAGGCGTATTCGTCCTCGTCATCGCGGTTGCGCGTGTTCAATGCAGCCTGAGACATATCAGCCCGCCTGGTCCAGAATGCGTACGACTAACTGCGAGAAGCTCATCCCCGCCTGACGCGCGGCCATCGGCACAAGGCTGTGGCTGGTCATTCCCGGAGAGGTGTTCGCTTCCAGCAGATAAAATTGTCCGTCACTGTCCTGCATCACGTCGATGCGACCCCAGCCCTGACAACCGAGAACATGCCAGGCTTTAAGCACCAGGGACTGTAAATCTGCTTCACGCTCAGCTTCAAGACCACAAGGGCAGAAATATTGCGTCTCATCAGAGAGATACTTCGCCTCATAATCATAGAAGGTTCCGGCCGGTTGGATACGGATTGACGGTAAAATTTCTTCGCCAAGCATCGCGACGGTAAATTCCGGCCCGCTGAGCCATTTTTCAATCAGAACTTCTTCATCATGTTGAAATGCCAGTGCTAAAGCGGACGAAAGATCATCAGCTTTGTCGACTTTGGACATTCCCACGCTGGAGCCTTCCCGGCTGGGCTTTACAATAACCGGTAAGCCCAGTTCAGCAATGCGTGTATTAACGCTATCCGGCAGGCCCAATTCAAATTCGCGACGCGTCAGTGCTACCCATGGCGCAACGGGTAACCCCGCGCCCTGCCACAGAAGCTTGCTGCGCAGTTTATCCATAGAGATAGCGGAGGCCATCACGCCGCTGCCGGTGTACGGCATGCCGATCAAATCCAGAAGCCCCTGCAGGGTGCCGTCTTCGCCGCCGCGACCATGCAAAGCGATAAAGACTTTATCGAAGCCCATGGCTTTTAATTGCGTCACGTCGACCTCTTTTGGGTCGACCAGGTGCGCATTGACGCCACCTTCGCGCAGTCCCGCCAGCACAGCCGCGCCGGAATTCAGGGAAACCTCGCGCTCGGCGGAGGTACCGCCAGACAGGACAGCAATCTTATCAGCCATGATGCTCATCCTCCTGGGTTTGCGGCTTCAGTTTGATTTCAGCTAAGGTACGGGCGATTTTGCCAATATTTCCCGCGCCCTGAATCAGAATCAAATCGTTACCTGTCAGGACCGGTGCCAGAATTTCCGCCACCTGTGCAGGGTCAGAAACCAGAATAGGGTCAACTTTACCGCGTCCACGGATGGTACGACACAGAGAGCGGCTGTCGGCCCCCGGAATCGGCGTCTCGCCTGCGGCGTACACGTCCAGCATTAACAGGGTGTCTACCTGTGACAGGACGCTGGCGAAATCGTCGTACAGATCGCGCGTACGCGTGAAGCGGTGCGGCTGGAAGACCATCACCAGATTTTTGTCCGGCCAGCCTGCGCGTGCGGCTTTAATGGTGGCGTCGACTTCGGTCGGATGGTGGCCATAGTCGTCCACCAGCATCGCAGTGCCGGCTTTACCGTTCACGGCGTCCAGCGGGAATTCACCGAGGAAGTCGAAGCGACGACCGGTGCCCTGGAAGCTTTCCAGCGCGCGCAGAATCGCATCATCATCAATGCCTTCTTCCGTCGCGACGGCCACAGCCGCTGCGGCATTGAGGGCGTTATGGCGACCTGGCGCATTCAGCGTGACGTGCAGCAGTTCTTTGTCCTGACGCGCCAGCGTGAAATGCCCCTGCGCACCAATCTGTTTGTACTCTTCCACGCGGACGTCAGCGTCTTCGCTGAAGCCGTAAGTGGTGATTTGACGACCCACGCGCGGCAGCAGCTCGCGGATCACCGGATCGTCTACGCACATAACCGCGCGTCCATAGAACGGCAGGTTGTGCAGGAAGTTGATGAAGGTCTGCTTTAAGTTCTCGAAGTCGCCCTGGTAGGTATCCATATGGTCAGCTTCGATGTTAGTGACAATCGCCACCATCGGCTGCAGGTGCAGGAACGACGCGTCGCTCTCATCCGCTTCGGCAATCAGATAACGACTGTGGCCCAGACGCGCATGTACGCCCGCTGCTTTGACCAGACCGCCGTTGACGAACGTCGGGTCGAGACCCGCTTCCGCATAAATACTGGAGACCATCGCCGTGGTCGTGGTTTTACCGTGAGTCCCGGCAATGGCGATGCCGTGACGGAAACGCATCAGTTCCGCCAGCATTTCTGCACGGCGGATCACCGGAATGCGCGCTTCATGCGCTGCAACGATTTCCGGATTGTCAGAGGAGATGGCGCTTGAGACCACCACCACGCTCGCATCGCGCACGTTTTCCGGACGATGGTTGAAATAGATAGTCGCCCCAAGCGACGCCAGCTGCTGCGTAACAGGGTTTGGCGCCAGGTCAGACCCGCTGATCTGATAACCTTCGTTAGCTAACACTTCGGCAATACCGCCCATGCCAGCACCACCGATGCCAACAAAGTGAATGTGCCGGACGCGACGCATCTCGGGCACGATTGAACGCAGTTTTGCCAGTTGTTGTGTATTCATTCTCTAAACGCCATCGACTACTTAAAATTCGTGCAGCGCAACACGCGCTGCGAGGGTTAAGCCTGGGCTGCCAGGCTCACTTCTTTTGCCACCCGTTCCGTCGCATCAGGGATAGCGGCCGCGCGTGCGCGTTGCGCCATCTCCAGCAGTGCGTCTCTGTTCCAGCCCGCCAGGGTGGTGGCGACCGCGTCGGCGGTAAATTGTGGCTGTTCAAAAATCTTCGCGGCACCGGCTTTCTCAAGCGTCAGCGCATTCCAGTACTGCTGTCGGTCTTTGTGCTGGAACGGCACAAACAGGGCCGGCAGACCCGCGGCGGCGATCTCGCTCACCGTCAGCGCGCCTGAACGACAAACCACGACATCGGCCCAGGCATACGCCGCCGCCATGTCGTCGATAAATTCTGTGACTTTATGCTGCGGCTGCCCCGCCTCGGCGTAAGCTTGCTCAACGGTCTGCTGAGCGCCTTTTCCGCTCTGGTGCCAAATGGTCACGGTATCCCCCAGCTTTGCGGCAACCTGCGGCATCGTCTGGTTTAAAATGCGTGCCCCCTGAGAGCCGCCGACGACCAGTACACGAACCGGCCCTTCACGGCCCGTCAGGCGAGCGTCCGGCAGCGGCAGCGCCAGCACGTCGACACGCACCGGGTTACCCACCACGTCCGCTTTCGGGAACGCGCCGGGAAACGCCTGCATAACTTTGGTAGCGATTTTCGCCAGCCACTTGTTGGTCAGACCGGCAATACCGTTCTGTTCATGCAGCACAACGGGAATGCCTAACGACCATGCCGCCAGCCCGCCAGGACCCGAGACATAGCCGCCCATGCCCAGCACCACATCAGGCTTAAAACGCTTCATGATGGTGCGCGCCTGACGCCAGGCGTTAAAAATACGCACCGGTGCCAGCAGCATTGCCTTGAGGCCTTTGCCCCGAAGGCCGGAAATACGAATAAAGTCGATCTCGATACCGTGCTTCGGTACCAGATCGGCTTCCATGCGGTCTGCGGTTCCCAGCCAGCGTACCTGCCAGCCCTGATCCATTAAATGGTGCGCAACCGCCAGCCCCGGGAACACGTGTCCACCGGTACCGCCTGCCATCACCATTAACCGCTTCGGTTGATTCATCGTGAACCTCGTGTAAACGCCTGGGCTTTTTCCAGACGCGTTTCATAATCTATACGCAACAAAAACATGATGGCCGTCGACATAATCAACAGACTCGAACCACCATAACTGATCAACGGCAGCGTCAGACCTTTGGTCGGCAGCATACCCGCTGCGGCCCCGACGTTAACCAATGCCTGGAAGCTAAACCAGATACCAATTGAACAGGCTAAGAATCCTGAGAAGCGGTGATCGATCTCCAGCGCTTTCCGGCCGATGGACATGGCGCGGAAAGCGACGAAGAATACCATTAAAAGCGCTAGTACCACACCGATATAACCCAGTTCTTCCGCAATAATGGAGAAGATGAAGTCAGTATGCGCTTCCGGTAAATACTCCAGTTTCTGTACCGAATTACCCAGCCCTTGCCCCCAGACTTCACCGCGACCAAAGGCCATCAGCGACTGCGTCAGCTGATAGCCGCTGCCGAACGGATCTTCCCACGGGTTCCAGAACGAGGTCACACGGCGAATACGGTAAGGCTCGGCGAGGATCAGCAGCACAACCGCCGAAATCCCCATCCCGATGATAGCGATGAACTGCCACAGCTTCGCGCCCGCCAGGAACAGCATGGCCAGGGTGGTAACGAACAGCACGACAACGGTACCGAGGTCAGGCTGCGCCAGCAGTAATACCGCCAGCACCAGAATCACGCCCATCGGTTTTAAGAAGCCGCGGAGGTTGTTACGCACTTCATCTACCTTACGCACCAGGTAGTTAGCCAAGTAGCAGAACAGGGAGAGCTTGGTAAATTCCGCAGGCTGAATGCGCAGCGGGCCAAAGGCGATCCAGCGTGAAGCCCCGTTAACAGAGCTCCCCACCACCAGTACGATCAGCAGCATAATAATCGAGGCGATCAGCATCGCCGTACTGTGCCGCTGCCAGAACTCCATCGGCAGGCGCAAGGTCACCAGCGCCAGGCAGAACGCCAGGATGATGTAAAGACCATCTCGCTTGGCAAACAGGAAAGGATCGTTCGCCAGACGCTGCCCGACGGGCATTGAGGCTGACGTCACCATAATGAAGCCGACCGCCGCCAGCCCCATCGTGAGCCAGAACAGCGTGCGATCGTACATGACCAGGCTGTCGTTATCTTTTTGACGAGAGCCCATCACCCAGCCTTTGAGCGCCGCAAACACCCATGCCAGGATCCCAAATCCTGGCAGGCGCGGCATTTTCAGGCGAGGGAGAGATAAACGCATTAGCCTAACTCCTTCGCCAGGCGGGTAAAGACATCACCACGCTGTTCGAAATTCTTGAATTGATCGAGGCTGGCACAGGCTGGAGAGAGCAGCACCATATCGCCTGGCTTCACGCGAGGGGCAATCAGCCGCATCGCCTGTTCCATGGTTTCAGTTTGCTCGGCAACCTCAGGGCGCAGTTCAGCCAGCTCGCTGCCGTCACGGCCGAAGCAGTACAGACGGACGTTATCACCGGCGAGATACGGCTTCAGGGAGGAAAAATCAGCTGATTTACCGTCTCCGCCCAGCAGCAAATGCAGCGTACCCTCAACGTGCAGGCCGTTCAGCGCGGCCTCCGTGCTTCCCACGTTGGTGGCTTTGGAGTCGTTGATCCAGCGCACGCCGTTGTGCTCCAGCGCCAGCTGGAAACGGTGCGCCAGACCAGAAAACGTGGTTAACGCTTTCAGGCTGGAGGAGCGCGGCAGCCCTACTGCATCCGCTAGCGCCAGCGCCGCCAGGGCATTGGTATAGTTGTGCTGACCAGTGAGCTTCATCTCTTTCACGTTCAGCACTTTCTCACCCTTCGCGCGCAGCCAGGTTTCGCCCAGCTGACGGTTCAGGTGGTAATCCCCCATCGTGATACCGAAGCTGATACAGCGATCGTCTGCACCGCGTACGGGCATGGTCAGCGCGTCATCGGCGTTTACAACGCAGACTTTGGCATTTTCATAAACGCGCAGCTTGGCGGCACGGTACTGCTGCAGACCAAATGGATACCGATCCATATGATCTTCAGTCACGTTGAGGATCGTCGCGGCCGCAGCGTGCAGGCTGGAGGTGGTTTCCAGCTGGAAGCTGGAAAGCTCGAGAACATACAGCTCGCAGCCTTTGTCCAGCAGCATCAGAGCGGGTAAACCAATGTTACCGCCAACGCCGACATTCATGCCCGCCGCTTTCGCCATTTCACCCACCAGGGTGGTGACGGTGCTTTTACCGTTAGAACCGGTAATGGCGATAACAGGCGCCTGCGCTTCGCGGCAGAACAGCTCGATATCGCCGACAATCTCAACGCCCGCATCCGCAGCAGCGCTCAGCGAAGGATGCGCCAGCGCCATACCTGGGCTTGCGACAATCAGATCGGCTGCCAGCAGCCAGTCATCATTCAGACCACCAAGGTGGCGTTCAACCTGTTCCGGCAGTTTGTCCAGACCCGGCGGAGAGACACGCGTATCCATCACGCGTGGCGTCACGCCGCGTGCGAGGAAAAAGTCCACGCAGGAGAGCCCCGTGAGGCCCAACCCGATGATAACGACTTTTTTGCCCTGGTAATCTGCCATGATTAACGTACCTTCAGCGTTGCCAGGCCAATCAGCACCAGCATCAGCGAAATAATCCAGAAGCGCACAATCACGCGCGGCTCCGGCCAGCCTTTCAGTTCATAGTGGTGGTGAATCGGCGCCATACGGAAGATGCGCTGACCGCGCAGCTTGAAAGAACCGACCTGCAAAATCACCGACAGGGTTTCAACCACAAACACGCCGCCCATGATCACCAGCAGGAACTCCTGACGCAGCAGTACGGCGATAATGCCGAGCGCACCGCCCAAAGCCAGAGAACCGACGTCACCCATAAAGACCTGCGCCGGATAGGTGTTGAACCACAGGAAGCCCAGCCCCGCGCCGACAATCGCCGTACAGACGATCACCAGCTCACCCGCATGGCGCAGATAAGGGATGTGCAGGTAGTTCGCAAAGTTCATGTTACCGGTCGCCCACGCCACCAGCGCAAAACCGGCGGCCACAAAGACGGTTGGCATAATGGCCAGGCCATCCAGACCGTCGGTCAGGTTAACGGCGTTACCGGTACCGACAATCACAAAGTAGGCCAGCAGGATGTAGAACAGCCCCAGCTGCGGCATCACGTCTTTAAAGAACGGCACGACCAGCTCGGTAGCTGGCGTGTCTTTGCCTGCCAGATACAGCGCAAAGGCCACGCCCAGCGCGATCACCGACATCCAGAAATACTTCCAGCGCGCGATCAGGCCTTTGGTATCTTTGCGGACGACTTTGCGGTAATCATCCACAAAACCGATGATCCCGTAACCCACCAGTACCGTCAGAACGCACCAGACGTACGGGTTAGAGGGATAGGCCCACAGCAACACGGAAACGACGATGGCGGTCAGGATCATGATCCCGCCCATGGTCGGCGTGCCGCGCTTGCTGAAGTGCGATTCCGGACCGTCGTTACGCACAACCTGGCCGAAAGAGAGTTTTTGCAGACGGGCAATCATGCGCGGGCCCATCCACAACGAGATGAACAGCGCAGTCAGCAGGCTGACGATGGCGCGAAACGTCAGATACGAAAAGACGTTAAAGCCTGAATAATATTTGACCAAATGTTCGGCCAGCCAAACTAACATGTCCCGTTCTCCTGTAATGCGTGCACAACCTCTTCCATGGCGGCACTACGTGAACCTTTCACTAACACAGTCACAATTTGTTTTTCTGTAATCAACGCCTTGAGGCGCGCTATCAACGCGGTTTTATCAGCAAAATGCTCGCCAACGCCGCTGGCTTGGCTAATCGCCTGGCTCAGTTTTCCTGCGCTCAGCACGCAGTCCAGCCCTGCCGCTTTCGCCGCTTCACCGACCTGGGTATGGCAGGCTTCGCTTTCGTCGCCCAGCTCTGCCATATCGCCCACCACCATGATGCGGTAGCCCGGCATTTCAGATAACACCTGCACCGCCGCTGTCATCGAGCCCACGTTCGCGTTGTAGGAGTCATCAAGCAGCAGCTTGTTTTCCGAAAGCTGAATCGGGAACAGACGCCCCGGCACGGCTTTCAGGTTCGCCAGCCCGGTTTTAATCGCTTCATGCGACGCGCCCACTGCCGTCGACAACGCCGCCGCCGCAAGCGCATTGGCGATATTATGGCGACCCGGCAGCGGCAGCAGTACATCTACGCCACCCGTTGGGGTGGTGAGGGTGAACTCCGTACCGTGCGACGTCACATGGATATTGGTCGCGGTAAAATCACTGTTGGCCGCATTCGGCGAGAAGCGCCAGGTTTTACGCGAACCAATAATGCTTTGCCAGTTCAGCCAGTCGTTGTTGTCGGCGTTCAGAATGGCGATACCGTCATCCGGCAGACCGGTGTAAATCTCACCTTTGGCTTTCGCTACGCCTTCCAGCGAGCCAAAGCCTTCCAGATGCGCCGCCGCGAGGTTATTCACCAGCGCGGCTTCCGGGCGAGTCAGGCTCACGGTCCAGGCGATTTCGCCCTGGTGGTTTGCCCCTAACTCGATTACCGCAAATTCATGTTCTTTGGTCAGGCGGAGTAATGTCATCGGCACGCCGATGTCATTATTGAGGTTGCCCGCGGTATAAAGCGTATTCCCGCACTGGCTGAGGATCGCCGCCGTCATCTCTTTCACCGACGTCTTGCCTGATGAACCGGTCAAGGCGACAACGCGCGTAGGGACCTGCTGGCGAACCCAGGCGGCCAGCTCACCGAACGCGAGACGCGTATCTTTCACCACAATTTGTGGCAGATCGATATCGAGCTTGCGGCTGACGAGCAGCGCACCGGCGCCGTTCTCTTTGGCCTGTTCCGCAAAATCATGCGCGTCAAAACGCTCGCCTTTCAGCGCCACAAACAGACAGCCTGCGGTGATTTTGCGGGTGTCCGTCGTTACGGCATCAATGGTCAGGTCCAGCCCGTGCAGGTCGCCCTTAAGAATGGCAGCTGCCTGGCTTAACGTGATGCTAATCATGCCACGACTCCCAGCAGACGAGCTGCCGTTACGCGGTCCGAGTAGTCCAGACGGCGATTGCCAACGATCTGATAATCTTCATGGCCTTTGCCCGCCAGCAGGACAACATCATTCTCCTGCGCCTGCATGATGGTGTTGGTCACGGCTTCCGCACGCCCTTCCACCACGCGAGCGCGGCCCGCGTCCAGCATGCCCGCCAGAATGTCATTAATGATGGCGCGCGGCTCTTCGGTACGCGGGTTGTCATCGGTCACAACCGGAATATCTGCGAACTGCTCGGCAATAGCCCCCATCAGCGGGCGTTTGCCTTTATCGCGATCGCCGCCGCAGCCAAACACGCACCAGAGCTTACCGGCGCAGTGCAGGCGCGCCGCTTCCAGCGCTTTTTCCAGCGCATCCGGCGTGTGGGCATAATCAACCACAACGGTCGGTTTCCCCGGCGCGCTGAACACTTCCATACGGCCGCAAACCGGCTGCAGACGCGCTGAGGTTTTCAGCAGTTCAGCCATCGGATAACCCAGCGCCAGCAGCGTTGCCAGCGCCAGCAGCAGGTTGCTGACGTTAAACGCGCCCATCAGGCGGCTTTCAATTTCGCCTTCACCCCAGGAAGAGGCAAAGCGGATTGTCGCCCCGCTGTCGTGATAATTCACCTCAACCGCCTTCAGCCAGCGGCCGTGGCAGTTCGGATTAATATGGTCTTCCATCGACACCGCAACCGCATCCGGCAGCTTCGCCAGCCAGCGGCGGCCCACTTCGTCGTCGGCGTTGATGATGGCTTGTCCGTAATGGTGAGTAGAGAACAGCAGCCATTTCGCGGCTTCGTAATGCTCCATATCACCGTGATAATCAAGATGATCGCGGCTCAGGTTGGTAAACACGGAAGCGGCAAATTTCAGCGCCGCGACGCGGTGCTGAACCAGACCGTGCGAAGAGACTTCCATCGCAGCAAAGGTTGCCCCCTGCCCTGCCAGACCGGCAAGCACATGCTGTACGTCTACGGCCGAGCCGGTGGTGTTTTCCGTCGGGCTCACTTTGCCCAGCAGGCCGTTACCCACGGTACCCATCACCGCACCGGTTTCACCCAGCAGCTGGGCCCACTGCGCCATCAGCTGCGTGGTAGTGGTTTTACCGTTCGTACCCGTGACGCCTACCAGGCGCAGCTGGTCGGAAGGTTCGTGATAAAAACGTCCCGCCAGCGCGGAAAGACGCTCGTTTAACTGGCTGAGATAGATGACCGGCACCCCGTGCATTTCACGGATCTCACCGTCGGTTGCCTCATTTTTCGCCTCAGCAATAATGGCAGCCACACCTTGCGCAATCGCCTGCGGGATATAACGACGCCCGTCCGCCTGATGACCGACCACCGCCACAAAAAGATCGCCAGAAGCAGCCACGCGGCTGTCCAGTACCATCTCTCGCAGTGCTCGCTCCGGTGCATTTGGCACCCACGGAGCGAGAAGGTCGCGCAAATTACGATCTGCCACCTGTACCCTCGCCTTGATTAATTACAAATTCACTTTTTTCGCCCGTCGCCAGCGCATCCGGTTCGATGTTCATGGTGCGTAACACGCCGCCCATGATAGCCCCGAACACAGGCGCGGAGACGGCGCCGCCGTAGTATTTACCCGCCTGTGGATCGTTTATCACGACCACCAGCGCAAAACGCGGATTGCTTGCAGGCGCAACGCCTGCGGTATAGGCAATGTATTTGTTGATATAGCGGCCGTCCGGCCCTACTTTTTTCGCCGTACCGGTCTTGATGGCGATGCGATAACCTTTGATTGCCGCCTTAACGCCGCCGCCGCCGGGCAGCGCCACGCTTTCCATCATATGAACAACTGTACGGACGGTTGATTCCGGGAAGATACGCTCGCCGGGAACCGGTGGATCAACTTTGGTAATCGACAGCGGACGATAAACGCCATAGCTGCCGATCGTTGCGTAGACTCGCGCTAACTGTAACGGTGTCACCATTAGCCCGTAGCCGAAAGAGAAGGTGGCCCTCTCTATGTCAGACCACCGTTGTTTTTGAGGATATAAGCCACTGCGTTCTCCGACCAACCCCAAATTGGTCGCCTTTCCAAGTCCAAAACGTGAGTAAGTCTCTACTAACGCTGAGGACGGCATCGCTAACGCCAGCTTTGAAACACCGACGTTACTCGACTTCTGTAACACCCCGGTCAGGGTCAATTCGCTGTAGCGCGCCACGTCTTTGATCTCGTGGCCGTTAATTCGGTATGGGATGGTATTCAGGACGGTGTTTTCATTGACGATACCGCGCTGAAGGGCAGTCATGACCACCATCGGCTTAACGGTCGAACCCGGTTCGAACACGTCGGTGATGGTACGGTTACGCATAATATCCTTCTGCGTACCGGTAAGATTGTTAGGGTTGTAGGACGGGCTATTGGCCATCGCCAGCACTTCACCCGTGTTGACATCGACTAACACGGCACTGCCCGATTCCGCTTTGTTGAAGGCCACGGCATTGTTCAGCTCGCGGTAAACCAGCGCCTGTAACCGCTCATCAATACTCAGGGCCAGATTGTGTGCGGCCTGGCTGTCCGTAGAGGAAATATCCTCGATCACGCGACCATAGCGGTCCTTACGCACAATGCGCTCGCCGGGCTGGCCGGTGAGCCATTTATCAAAGCTTTTTTCAACGCCTTCAATCCCCTGGCTATCAACGTTAGTAAAGCCAATGAGGTGAGCAGTCACTTCGCCGGATGGATAGTAACGACGGGATTCTTCACGCAGATGGATCCCCGGCAGCTTCAATTTTTTGATGTAGTCCGCCATGTCAGGGTTCACCTGACGCGCCAGATAGATAAAGCGCCCTCGCGGGTTCGTATTTACGCGTGAAGCTAACTGGTCCAGCGGCATCTTCAGCGCATCCGCAAGGGCCTTCCAGCGGTTATCAAGCGTGATCCCGCCAGCATCATGCAGTTCTTTAGGATCGGCCCAGATCGCCTTCACCGGCACGCTCACCGCCAGCGGACGACCCGAGCGGTCGGTGATCATCCCGCGGGATGTCGACACTTCCTGGACGCGCAGGGAGCGCATGTCGCCCTGACGCACCAGCATGTCAGGGGCGATGATTTGCAGCCAGGCCACGCGTCCCAGCAGAAAACCCAGAGCGAGTAAAATGCAGCCGCAAAGCAACGCAAAACGCCAACTGACAAAGTTGGCCTGTTCTTCCTGACGTTTTGGTTTTAGCGTTTTTGCCGCTGCTTTCATGCGTCGCGTTTTCCCTTATTTTTGTACTACGATATTTTCCTGCGAAGGATCAACATGCTGCAGCTGCAGCTTTTCCGTTGCGATCCGTTCAACCCGGCTGTGATCGCCGAGCGCGTTTTCTTCAAGGATCAGATTTCGCCATTCAATATCCAGCGCATCGCGTTCCAGTACCATCTGCTCGCGTTGCGCAGTCAATAAACGTGTATGGTGGGCGGTGGTCACCACCGTAACTGCCGTGACAATGATGCAAATGAACAGACAGAGTGGCAGTTTCCCAAACCGCAAAAGATCGTCGCCGATCACGCCAGGCAAGGCATGGCGCTCGTTGCTTCCTAACGAATCCTTAACTTTGCTTAGGGTCTCTGTCACTCTGCCGATCATGCGTTCGTCCTCTCTGCAACACGCAGCACTGAACTACGGGCGCGTGGATTCTCTGCCACTTCTTCTTCGCCCGGCATCAACTTGCCTAATGCTCGCAACTGACGGCCACCCAGCTTCCTGAGTTGTTCTTCCGTCATCGGCAGCCCCGCTGGCACCTGTGGACCGCGGCTTTGCTCGCGCATAAAGCGTTTCACAATACGGTCTTCCAGCGAATGGAAGCTGATGATGGATAACCGCCCACCCGGGGCTAGCACGTCGAGCGAGCTTTTTAGCGCCAGCTCTATTTCCTCCAGTTCACTGTTTACCCAGATGCGAACCGCCTGGAAGGTACGGGTCGCGGGATGTTTGTGCTTATCCTTCACCGGTGTCGCCGCCGCGATCACTTCGGCCAACTCTTTGGTGCGGGTCATGGGCTCAATGCGATTGCGCTCAACGATGGCGCGCGCAATACGTTTGCCAAAGCGCTCTTCGCCAAACGTTTTGATGACCCATGCAATATCGGCTTCGTCAGCGGTCTGTAACCACTCAGCGGCAGACTGACCGCGCGTCGGGTCCATACGCATATCCAGCGGACCATCACGCATAAAGGAGAAACCACGTTCAGCATCATCAAGTTGGGGTGAAGAGACGCCAAGATCGAGAAGAATCCCGTCGATCTTGCCCGTCAGGCCACGCTCGGCAACATAATCCGCGAGCGCAGAGAAAGGTCCATGCACGATGGAAAAGCGTGGGTCATTGATGGTTTGTGCAACGGCAATTGCCTGCGGATCGCGATCGATTGCCAGCAGACGTCCTTCCTCTCCAAGCTGGGAGAGAATCAAACGCGAGTGACCACCGCGACCAAACGTGCCATCAATGTAGATGCCATCCGGACGAATATTCAGACCGTTTACGGCCTCGTCCAGTAACACCGTTTTGTGTTTATAATTTTCCATCATATTTATAGAGACAAGTCCTGCAGCCGTTCCGATAATGTCGCGGAATCAGACTGCTCAGCGTCGATATCTTCCTTGACCTGTTGATACCAGGTCGTTTCATCCCACAGTTCAAACTTGTTGAACTGCCCGACCAGCATCACTTCTTTGGTCAGACCGGCATGTTGCCGCAACACAGGGGCAATCAGTAACCGCCCTGCGTTATCCATCTGACATTCACTGGCATGTCCCAATAACAGCCGCTGCACGCGGCGTTCCTGCGGGTTCATGCTCGACAGTCGCGACAGCTTTTGCTCAATAATTTCCCATTCAGGCAAGGGGTAAAGCAGCAGGCAGGGGGAGTTAATGTCAATAGTGCAAACCATTTGACCCGCAGCGTTCTCAATCAGCTGGTCGCGGTATCGGGTTGGTACCGATAAACGCCCTTTGCTGTCGAGATTGACTAACGTAGCTCCACGGAACATGCCAGTCTCACCCCTCCTCACCACTTTAACCCACAAATTCCCACCTAAAGGAGTTTACGGAGCGAGGGAAAAGCTTGTCAAGCCAGGACTCTCCCTATAAGGACCCGAAAGCCCTCTATTTACAGAGATAAACAGTCCTGGTTAATAACTGCACAACTGGCGAGGCAAAATTAACGTTATGAATATTTGTAAGAAAAAAACCGAATATGCACACTAGCGTTAAAGCTCACTCAATATCATCGCAGATAAATATAAAGTGTCAGTTTGCGACGCGGGCAGCATTTTATGACAGATTCTCAGGGGATAACAGCGCCAGATTCATCCAGGTGCCCGGTAAGCGTGGAGGTTGCCACGTAAGCTGAAGCAGTAAGAGGAAAAACGTCTGAATATTCATCGACCGAAGAGGGTTTGTAACAAAATAATACAAAGATAGCTGTTTAAAATCGCCCGCATGTTCTTTAAAAGGACAATTTAAAAGCCAGAATGAATTAAAAAAATAGGCGATTACGATCCCGCAAGAATTATCCTAATTTCTCTCCGGGAATTATCTGCACGAATAATCACAGCAAAATGGGGCAGATTTCTCCGCCCCGGTCATTTCATTTTTGGCGGCTTAAAATTCCGCGATGGTAGAGATTACGTTTGATACGCGTCAGACCCGGCTTCGGTTTGCGCGGCTCATCCAGGCTTGCCAGCACAATCTCAAGCACGCGTTCAGCCACATCGCGGTGACGCTGTGCTACCGCCAGCACCGGGCACTGCAGGAAGTCGAGCAGCTCATTATCCCCGAACGTGGCAATCGCCAGGTCGGAGGGCAGTTTACCTTCACGACGTAAGGTCACATCCATGACACCCTGCAACAGCGCAAATGACGTGGTAAACAACGCCTGAGGCATCGGATGCGTTTCCAGCCATTTCTCAAACAGCTGCGCTGCGGCTTCACGTTCGTAGCTGTTGGCATAGAGGTAGTGAACCTCGCGCGGATCGTCTTTCCAGGCGGTTCTGAATCCCTGCTCACGCAGGAAGCTCACGGAAAGCTCGGGCAACGCGCCAAGATACAGCACTGTTTCAGCGGGGAACGTTCTCAGCTCTGCGGCCAGCATTTCGGCATCATCCTGATCCGCACCCACGACGCTGGTGAAATGCTCGCGATCGAGCGCGCGGTCCAGCGCAACGATTGGGAACGGGTCGTTCGCCCAGCGCTGGTAGAACGGATGCTCTGGCGGCAAGGAGGTCGACACGATGATGGCATCCACCTGGCGCTGGAGCAGATGCTCAATGCAACGCATTTCGTTGTCGGGCTGGTCTTCCGAGCAGGCAATCAGCAATTGATAGCCGCGCTGGCGCGCCTGACGTTCAAGATAGTTGGCGATACGGGTATAGCTGGTGTTTTCCAGGTCTGGGATCACCAGACCAATAGAGCGGGTACGCCCGGCACGCAGACCGGCTGCGACAGCATTCGGATGGTAGTTATGCTCACGAACCACCGCCATAACTTTTTCAACGGTCTTGTCGCTGACACGGTACTGCTTTGCTTTACCGTTAATCACATAGCTGGCCGTTGTTCGTGACACGCCGGCTAGCCGGGCGATTTCATCCAGTTTCACAATTGCCCCTTAAAAAAAGAAAAGAGTCCATGGCCCTGTCAAGGTTATGGTTAAATCTTTTAACATCTAAACGCAGAAAAGACTTCGCGGCAACCGCTTTTATCTGCGTTGTCGGCTGATTACGCAAAAAAAAGCCCGGCTTTGGTGACCGGGCAGAAAGAGGCGAACCTTTTTGGCAACTAACGCATGATTTTCTCGCCGCGTGACAGACCTACGACACCCGATCTCGCCACCTCGACAATTTTTGCGACGTCCCGCACGGACGCGAGGAAAGCATCCAGCTTGTCGCTTGTCCCGACCAGCTGCACAGTATAAAGAGAAGGCGTGACGTCGATAATTTGTCCGCGGAAAATATCCGCATTGCGTTTGACTTCATCACGCCCGTAGCCGCTGGCCTGGATTTTCACCAGCATGACCTCACGCTCAACGTAGGCCCCCTGCCCCAGCTCGCTCACGCGCAGTACGTCGACCAGCTTATGCAGCTGTTTTTCAATTTGCTCAAGCACTTTGGCATCGCCGACGGTTTGGATCGTCATGCGCGACAGCGTCGGGTCTTCCGTTGGGGCAACGGTCAGGCTTTCAATGTTATAACCGCGCTGCGCAAAAAGGCCAATGACGCGCGACAGTGCGCCAGACTCGTTTTCCAGTAAAACAGATAATATCCGGCGCATATCAGGTTCTCTCCGTTTTGCTTAACCACATTTCATCCATACCACCACCACGAATATGCATCGGATAAACGTGCTCGGTCCCATCAACAATCACATCCATAAAGACGAGGCGGTTGTTTTTAACGTGCTCAAGCGCTTGCGCGAGCTTCGTCTCCAGCTCAGCCGGATCGGTCACCCGCATGCCTACATGGCCGTAAGCTTCAGCAAGACGAACAAAATCCGGCAGCGATTTCATGTATGACTGAGAGTGGCGGCCAGAGTAGATCATATCCTGCCACTGCTTCACCATACCGAGATACCCGTTATTCAGGTTCAGCACCAGTACCGGCAGTTCATATTGCAGCGCGGTAGACAGCTCCTGAATGTTCATCTGAATACTGCCGTCCCCCGTCACGCAGACGACGGTTTCATTCGGCAGCGCCAGCTTCACGCCCAGCGCAGCAGGCAGACCAAAGCCCATGGTTCCTAAACCACCGGAGTTGATCCAGTGTCGCGGTTTATCAAACGGGTAATACAGGGCGGCAAACATCTGATGCTGCCCCACGTCTGAGGTCACGTACGCCTCACCTTTCGTCAGTCGCCACACCGCTTCAATGACCGCCTGCGGCTTAATATTTTCACTTTGCGTGTCATATTTCAGGCACTGACGCGCGCGCCACTGTTCAATCTGCTGCCACCAGTCGCGGATCTCATCCAGCGGCTGGGTTGCACTCTCCTGGGTCAGCAGATCCAGCATTTGCTCCAGAACCTGCCGGGCATCACCGACGATCGGCACATCAGCCGACACCGTTTTTGAAATTGACGTTGGATCGATATCAATGTGCAGCACGGTAGCGTTCGGGCAATACTTCGCCAGGTTGTTGGTGGTGCGGTCGTCAAAGCGCACGCCCACGGCAAAGATCACATCGGAATGATGCATCGTCATGTTGGCTTCATAGGTACCGTGCATACCCAGCATTCCCAGCGCCTGACGATGGGTGGCAGGGAACGCCCCCAGCCCCATCAGCGACGACGCAACGGGAAGGTTAAGCTTTTCAATCAGTTCACGAAGCTGGGCTTCACAGGCAGAGTTGATCGCCCCGCCACCGACATAGACCACCGGTTTTTTGGCTGCCAGAAGCGTTTGCAACGCTCGCTTGATCTGACCTTTATGCCCCTGCGTTGTGGGATTATAAGAGCGCATGCTGACCGATTCCGGCCAGACATAAGGCAGCTTGTTTGCCGGGTTGAGAATATCTTTAGGCAGATCGACCACCACCGGTCCCGGGCGTCCGCTCGCCGCCAGCCAGAAGGCTTTTTTCAGTACGCCGGGAATGTCTTCTGTTTGCTTGACCAGGAAGCTGTGCTTCACAACGGGACGCGAAATCCCAACCATGTCGCACTCCTGAAACGCATCGTAGCCAATCAGTGAGGTTGCCACCTGCCCGGAGAGGATCACCAGCGGGATAGAGTCCATATAGGCCGTCGCAATCCCGGTAATGGCGTTTGTCGCGCCGGGGCCAGACGTGACTAACACCACGCCCACTTCACCCGTCGCACGTGCCAGGCCGTCAGCCATGTGTACCGCCGCCTGCTCGTGACGTACCAGAACATGGTCAATGCCCCCAACCGTATGCAGCGCATCATAAATATCGAGAACCGCACCGCCAGGGTAGCCGAACACTTGCTTTACGCCCTGATCGATCAGCGATCGAACGACCATTTCCGCGCCAGACAACATCTCCATGCTTTGCCTCCAGGCATTTTGTTATAGACGGACTGCCGAATTCATTTCCGCACCGTCTTACGATTGGGATGAACCAATCTTATATTTTGCAGAGTGTTCTTTACCTTAACCGCTCGTTATGAGGCAGGCAATTAGCAAACCCGGGGAGATAAACGGTGCGTAAAGCAGAAAAAGCAGCCGTTCACAGAAGATATGGTTAATTCCTCTGGGAATAGAGAGTGAGGTGATAAATCATCGCTGAAAAGCGCGACAATGCAGGAAATCATCTATTTTTGCGTGCCGTAGAGCAGCCAAAAAAAAATCATCACAGAAGAAAATAGCAGTTATCTAAAAAAACTCAGGATAAATCACATAAACCGATGCGATTTATCCTGATGCGTTTATCGGCGACAGATGCCAACCAGCAACTCTTCCATCCACTGATGTCCTTTATCCCGGCCCGCTGCTTCATGCCAGGAAAGATAACAGGTACGGCTATTTAGCTTGAGCGGCAGAGGCAAAATTTGCAGATTTAAAGGGTCAGAAAACTCTTCTGCCAGCCAGCGCGGCGCAATTGCCACCAGCTGTGTCTGGGAAACCACGTTTAATACGCTGACCATGGCCATGCCCTGATAAGCCACGCTCGCCTGTTTATCCGCAGTGTCATACCACGGCAGGCTAAAGGAAGCATATCTGTCGAGCGCAACAACGGCGTGCTGCTCGTTATAAACATCGTTTTCTCGCAGCGGAGAATTCAGGCGCGGGTGTTTTTTACTGGCGACCAAAACCATTTCATCTTTAAACAGCGGCACGCAGGAAAATTCCGGACGACGGAACTCTTCATACCCCAGAACGAATTCGATCTCCTGATAGCGTAACTGATGTTCTGTGTTTTGATTCAGGGATGATTTAAAAACAAGATTGATATTGGGTGCGATCTCTTCAACTTTATTATAGATAATCGACGTTAAATAATTATCTAAAGGGCTACAGACACAAAGATGGAATACGCGCTCGCTGCTTAAGGGTTCAAAGCCCGATCCCGGCAGCTCATTTTGGACCAGTTGCAACGCCTGACGAATGGAGCCAAACAGCTGGAATGCGCGCGCAGTAGGCTGGATCCCCCTCCCGTAGCGAACAAATAATTCGTCGTTAAACATAAGCTTAAGCCTGGCAACGGCATTACTCACGGCAGGTTGTGACATCCCCAAGGTTTGGGCAGCGCGGGTGATATTCTGTTCCTGCATGACAGCATCAAACACCGTCAGAAGATTCAGATCCACCGTGCGTAACTGCGGTTTAATCCCATCAGTAGCTTGAGGTTGTTTAATATTATTTTCTGGCACTTCTGACTCCACTGTCACGCTACACCCCTTTGCCAACGTACGGTAATAATCCTGAAAAATATCATTTATCATGCAAATACGATCAGCGAAAGAGAATTATTTAAAATTCGGAATAAATAAAGACTTTATATTAACGAAAATTAATGAACAAAACTGATAAGTTTGACTTTAGGATTTAAATGAAACCATAAATCAAACCAATATACAATTGCCGTCAGGTTAATGATGACTTAAGCATTATTAAACTATTATTACTATCGCCCTACAGTTAGTTAACAACCTGTTATCTCTGTTCGCTTTTCAGCGTTTCGAAATAGATTCACTGCATTTATAACTTTATGATATCAAAACCCTTTAAGCACCAGGCATCCTCTTCAAAACATTTCACTCATTTTTAAACATTTATATTTATTGGTATCTGCAACTCTTTTCTCAAGTCCAAAATTAGACAATTAATCGGGTCAAAAAAGCTAAAACCAGCACAATTAGCTAAAGTGAACACCCTGTTGATTCCGTCTGTCGGGCCCGTTTTCATCCTCAGGGGTTGACATGAACAACCGTATCCAGTACCACTAAAAGCATATTGAATTTAACGGAGCACGATTCATGACACGCACCATTCGTTTCACCGGTCTACTACTACTAAACGCATCCACTGTGCGCGGTAGACTGGCGGGCGAAATTCAGCGTTGAATCGTCACCAGTAAGACTAAAAACCCGCGCCACTGCGCGGGTTTTTTTATGCTCGTAGCAAGGCGCCCTAAGACTGACAAGGACCTAACCCATGAGCCAGCAAGTCATTATTTTCGATACCACTTTACGTGACGGTGAACAGGCATTACAGGCGAGCCTGAGTGTAAAAGAGAAACTGCAGATCGCGCTGGCTCTCGAACGTATGGGTGTTGACGTGATGGAGGTCGGTTTCCCTGTCTCTTCCCCAGGTGATTTCGAATCCGTACAGACCATTGCGCGCACCATTAAAAACAGCCGCGTCTGTGCCCTGGCGCGCTGCGTAGAGAAAGACATCGACGTCGCCGCCGAGTCGCTGAAGGTCGCCGAAGCGTTCCGTATCCACACCTTTATTGCTACCTCGCCTATGCACATCGCAACCAAGCTGCGCAGCACGCTGGATGAGGTGATTGAGCGCGCGGTCTACATGGTTAAACGCGCACGCAACTATACCGATGACGTTGAGTTCTCCTGTGAAGATGCGGGCCGTACGCCAATCGAAGACCTGGCGCGCGTTGTGGAAGCCGCCATCAACGCGGGCGCGAAAACCATCAACATCCCGGACACCGTCGGCTACACCATGCCGTTTGAGTTCTCCAACATCATCACCGGCCTGTATGACCGCGTGCCGAATATTGATAAAGCAATTATCTCCGTCCACACCCATGATGATTTGGGTCTGGCCGTAGGCAATGCCATCGTCGCCGTCCACGCTGGCGCGCGTCAGGTAGAAGGCGCGATGAACGGTATCGGCGAACGCGCGGGCAACTGTTCGCTGGAAGAAGTGATCATGGCGATCAAAGTGCGCAAAGACATCATGGACGTGCACACGCGCATCAATCACAACGAAATCTGGCGCACCAGCCAGACCGTCAGCCAGATTTGCAACATGCCCATTCCGGCTAACAAAGCAATTGTCGGTACCGGCGCCTTCGCGCACTCCTCCGGTATTCACCAGGATGGCGTCCTGAAGAATCGTGAAAACTACGAAATCATGACCCCGGAATCCATCGGCCTGAATCAGGTGCAGTTGAACCTGACCTCCCGTTCCGGTCGCGCGGCGGTTAAACACCGTATGGAAGAGATGGGTTATAAGGACAGCGATTACAACATGGATCAGCTGTACGACGCGTTCCTGAAGCTGGCCGACAAAAAAGGTCAGGTGTTCGACTATGACCTGGAAGCGCTGGCCTTTATTAACAAGCAGCAGGAAGAGCCGGAGCACTTCCGTCTGGATTACTTCAACGTGCAGTCCGGCTCCAGCGACATCGCCACCGCCTCGGTCAAACTGGCCTGCGGCGATGAAATTAAAGCAGAGGCCGCTAACGGTAACGGCCCTGTCGATGCCATTTACCAGGCGATTAATCGCGTCACCGAGTACGACGTTGAGCTGGTGAAATATGACCTGACGGCCAAGGGCCACGGCAAAGATGCACTGGGTCAGGTCGACATTGTTGTTACCCACAATGGCCGCCGCTTCCACGGCGTGGGCCTGGCGACCGATATCGTTGAATCCTCCGCGAAAGCGATGGTGCATGTTCTGAACAACATCTGGCGCGCCGCCGAAGTCGAAAAAGAGTTGCAACGCAAAGCTCAGAATAAAGAGAACAACAAGGAAACCGTGTAATGTCGAAGAATTACCATATTGCTGTGTTGCCGGGCGACGGTATTGGTCCGGAAGTGATGGCACAGGCGCTGAAAGTACTGGAAGCCGTTCGCGCGCGTTTTGCGATGAAAATCACCACCAGCCACTACGACGTGGGCGGTATTGCGATTGATAACCACGGTACGCCGCTGCCAAAAGCGACCGTGGAAGGCTGCGAAAATGCTGATGCCGTGCTGTTTGGTTCCGTCGGTGGCCCGAAATGGGAACACCTGCCGCCGGCAGAGCAGCCAGAACGCGGCGCGCTGCTGCCGCTGCGTAAACATTTCAAACTGTTCAGCAACCTGCGTCCGGCGAAGCTGTATCAGGGTCTGGAAGAGTTCTGCCCGCTGCGCGCGGATATCGCCGCCAACGGTT
Source organism: Enterobacter sp. 302C9 (assembly GCF_034106085.1). Taxonomy (NCBI): domain Bacteria; kingdom Pseudomonadati; phylum Pseudomonadota; class Gammaproteobacteria; order Enterobacterales; family Enterobacteriaceae; genus Enterobacter; species Enterobacter sp. 302C9. The sequence continues at coordinate 212,246 of NZ_JAWNBW010000005.1, read as the reverse complement.
TCGACATTCTGTGCGTGCGTGAACTGACCGGCGGGATCTATTTCGGTCAGCCAAAAGGACGCGAAGGCAGCGGACAACACGAGAAAGCGTTCGACACCGAGGTGTATCACCGTTTCGAAATCGAACGTATCGCCCACATCGCGTTCGAGTCGGCGCGCAAACGCCGCCATAAAGTGACCTCCATTGATAAAGCGAACGTGCTGCAGTCTTCCATTTTGTGGCGCGAGATCGTCAGTGAAGTCGCTAAGCAGTACCCGGACGTCGCGCTGTCGCACATGTACATCGACAACGCGACCATGCAGCTGATTAAAGATCCGTCCCAGTTTGACGTGCTGCTGTGCTCCAACCTGTTCGGCGATATCCTCTCTGACGAATGCGCGATGATCACCGGCTCGATGGGCATGCTGCCCTCTGCAAGCCTGAATGAAGAAGGCTTTGGCCTGTACGAGCCTGCGGGCGGCTCCGCGCCGGATATTGCCGGCAAAAATATTGCCAACCCGATTGCGCAGATCCTCTCCCTGGCCCTGCTGCTGCGCTACAGCCTGGATGCAGGCGAGGCGGCAACCGCAATTGAAAACGCCATTAACCGGGCGTTAGAAGAAGGCGTCCGTACCGGCGATTTAGCACGCGGCACGGCGGCAGTCAGTACCGATGAAATGGGCGACATCATTGCCCGCTATGTCGCTGAAGGGGTGTAATCATGGCTAAGACGTTATATGAAAAGTTGTTTGATGCGCACGTTGTTTACGAGGCACCAAACGAAACCCCGCTGCTGTACATTGACCGTCATCTGGTACACGAAGTGACTTCTCCTCAGGCATTTGACGGCCTGCGCGCGCACAAGCGTCCGGTACGTCAGCCGGGTAAAACCTTCGCGACGATGGATCACAACGTTTCCACCCAGACCAAAGACATCAATGCCTCGGGTGAGATGGCGCGTATCCAGATGCAGGAGCTGATTAAGAACTGCAATGAATTTGGCGTTGAGCTGTACGACCTGAACCATCCGTATCAGGGTATCGTCCACGTGATGGGGCCAGAGCAAGGGATCACCCTGCCGGGCATGACCATCGTCTGCGGTGACTCCCATACCGCGACCCACGGCGCGTTTGGCGCTCTGGCGTTCGGGATTGGCACTTCCGAGGTGGAACATGTGCTGGCAACGCAGACCCTGAAACAGGGCCGCGCCAAAACCATGAAGATTGAAGTGAAGGGTAAAGCCGCACCGGGTATTACCGCAAAAGACATCGTGCTGGCCATCATCGGTAAAACCGGCAGCGCAGGCGGCACCGGTCACGTTGTTGAGTTCTGCGGGGAAGCCATCCAGGCGCTGAGCATGGAGGGACGCATGACCCTGTGCAATATGGCGATTGAGATGGGCGCAAAAGCCGGTCTGGTCGCGCCGGACGAAACCACCTTCAACTACGTGAAGGGTCGTCTGCACGCGCCGAAAGGTCAGAATTTTGACGACGCGGTAGCGTACTGGAAAACCCTGAAAACCGACGATGGCGCAGCCTTTGACACCGTCGTCACTCTTCAGGCAGAAGAGATTGCGCCGCAGGTGACCTGGGGCACCAATCCGGGCCAGGTGATTTCCGTTAACGACAATATCCCTGACCCGGCATCCTTTACCGATCCGGTCGAGCGCGCCAGTGCGGAAAAAGCGCTGGCCTACATGGGGCTGAAGCCCGGCGTGCCGTTGACCGATGTCGCCATTGATAAAGTATTTATCGGTTCCTGCACCAACTCCCGTATCGAAGATTTGCGTGCCGCAGCCGAGATTGCCAAAGGCCGCAAAGTGGCGCCAGGCGTTCAGGCGCTGGTGGTACCTGGCTCCGGTCCGGTGAAAGCCCAGGCGGAAGCCGAAGGTCTGGATAAGATCTTTATCGAAGCGGGCTTCGAATGGCGCCTGCCCGGCTGCTCCATGTGTCTGGCCATGAACAACGATCGCCTGAATCCGGGCGAGCGCTGCGCCTCCACCAGCAACCGTAACTTTGAAGGCCGTCAGGGCCGCGGTGGGCGCACCCATCTGGTCAGCCCGGCAATGGCCGCCGCTGCGGCAGTCACCGGCCATTTCGCCGATATTCGCAGCCTGAAATAAGGAGACAATCATGGCAGAGAAATTTACCCAACATACGGGCCGGGTTGTCCCGCTGGACGCCGCTAACGTCGATACTGACGCTATTATTCCAAAACAGTTTCTGCAGAAAGTGACGCGTACCGGTTTCGGCGCACATCTGTTTAACGACTGGCGTTTCCTGGACGATAAGGGCGAAGTGCCTAATCCGGAATTCGTTCTGAACTTCCCGGAATACAAAGGCGCCTCCATTTTGCTGGCACGCGAAAACTTTGGCTGCGGCTCATCCCGTGAGCACGCGCCGTGGGCGCTCACCGACTACGGTTTTAAAGTGGTCATTGCCCCAAGCTTCGCGGATATTTTTTACGGTAACAGCTTCAACAACCAGCTGCTGCCCGTCACGCTGAGCGATGAACAGGTCGATGAGTTGTTCGCGCTGGTTAAGGCGAATCCGGGCATTTCGTTTGAAGTGGATCTGGAAGCAGAAGTGGTGAAAGCCGGGGATAAGACCTACAGCTTCAGCATTGATGCGTTCCGCCGTCACTGCATGCTGAACGGTCTGGACAGCATTGGTTTAACTCTCCAGCACGACGCGGCGATTGCCACTTACGAAAACAAACAACCTGCATTTATGAAATAACCCTCCGGCCTGCAGTCCATTCTGCAGGCCGCGTTTTATCCCGATCCCCCCTCCTTCTGTAAATACTTCCCAAACCCAGCCAATAATGACGTTATATTTAATGTCAATTTAATGTTTCCTGCGCAGAATAACCGCTCAATCAGCTGGCAGCGGAAATAATCATGGAAAAGAAAAATGGCAATGAGTCTCATATCCGTTCTCGGGAAATACATAAATGCACATTAGTGAGCGTAATAATAAATAGTTTACTCACCGCCTTTCAGATACTTGCAGGGATATTCTCCGGTTCACAAGGTTTAATTGCTGATGGGATTCATTCTCTTTCCGATTTATCCTCCGACTTTGTCGTTCTGGTTGCGAATAAAAAGAGCCAGAAAGCCTCTGATATCGATCATCATTACGGTCATCTGCGTTTCGAAAACGGTGCAAAGCTCATTATTGGCGCTATTCTGCTGCTTGTGGGGGTCGGGATGCTCTGGTCCGCAGGCAATAAACTGCTTCACCCCGAGACGCATCAGCTGGTTAAAGGGGCCGCGCTGTGGGTGGCGATTCTGGCGCTGTTGGTAAAGGAAAGCCTGTTCAGATACATGTTTGCCACGGGAAAACGTATTCAGTCCTCGCTGCTGATAGCCAATGCCTGGCATGCCCGTTCTGACGCAGCGTCGTCAGTGGTTGTCGCCATCGGCATTGCCGGGAATTTAGTGGGTTTTCACGCGATGGACCTCATTGCGGCCCTGATTGTCGGAGTGTTCATCGCCCATATGGGTTACACATTCTCTGCCGATGCCCTGCACGATCTGATGGACCGTTCGCTTGAGCCCGAGCTGGAGCACGACATCAAAACGTGTCTTCTCGCAACCGAGGGCGTCACCGGACTCCATGATTTAAAAACCCGCAAGATGGGCGATTTAGCCCTTGTCGATGTCCATCTGGAAGTGAACGGCGAATTAAGCGTAAAAGAAGGACATCAGATTGCCGTGAATGCCAGAAATAACGTGATGCAAAAATTCAATGTGCTGAACGTGATGACGCATATTGATCCTGCCCACTAACCGGAACGCATAAATACAGCGTGACGCACCCGACCGTTAAGGTTTCGTTAATTAATCTGCGTCACACTGCATCGCATCAGCTCTCTCATTATTGAGGTAAAAAGCGATGAAACCAACATTACGCGATACGCTTCCCCATAAAGAAACACCTTTTCTTCGCATACTGCACATTCTTGTGGCCGTACTGGTCCTCGCCCAGATTATCAATTCTAATTTCACCGAAAGTGAAGCCCTCCACGAATCCGGGCTGAACGGAATTGTCACCTGGATCCATGTTATCTCCGGGTTTGGTTTAATTTTTTGTGGCATTGCCATGATGGCATGGATGTTAACCCAGCGCGGATTTAAGTATTACTTCGCCTGGCTGGCGCTGGATTTTCGCGGAATTGTTGACGATATTCGCACCCTCGCGCAGCGTCAGCTTCCTGACGCGCATGCCGGCGGTATGGCAGCAACGGTGCAAGGTCTGGGCGTGCTGGCGCTGCTGGGCGTTGCACTCTGCGGCGCGGCCTGGTTCGTGCTGAACGCCACGCTCGGGCCGGTTTCGTCCGTCACGGAATCCGTCTTAGATTTGCATAAATTCCTGACGGTCTTTATTGAGACATATTTCTGGGCACACGGCTTCATGGGCCTCGTTCATATGTACCTGACGCTACGCGCGCAGCGTAAATACCAGTATTCAGAATAAAACGGTTCACAGAGCCCGGCGTTCCCGGGCTCCGTTTCGTTCATCCGATCACACGTCTTTTACGCGGCAGGTCAGCAGAAGCGTCACGATGGATAGCGCCGCAATCATCCAGTAGACAGACGCATGCCCGTAGCTTTGCGCCAGCGCCCCCTGAATCACGCCCGCCAGAATCACCCCGGTTGAAATGCTGTTGGTAAAAAGCGTGGTCGCCGAGCCGGCACGACCGGGCATGAGATCCTGAAACCAGAGCATGCCGATCCCGGCAACAATCCCAATAAACACGGCGTTAAACAGCTGCAGCGCCAGCAACGCTTCCCGCGAATGGAAAAGGATCAGCCCCGCGTAGAACAGCACCCCGGCCGCCACGGCGACAATCATCATCCTGCGCTTTCCAAAGCGCTTAACGTAGTAACCCGCCAGAATCATTGCCGGAATTTCCAGCCCGGCGGCAGTTCCCATTAAGATCCCCGCGAGCTTGTCCGGCAGGCCCAGATCGCTGCTGATCCACAGCGGCATATCGATGATGTACATGGTGTTGCAGGTCCACATCAGCGTGGAGGCAATAAACAGCATGCGGACGTTTTTGTCCTGCCAGCCGCTCACCTCGGTGACAGGTTTATCCGTCGTCTGTTCGACGCGCGCCACGGACGGCAGCGCGAAGGCAATCAGCGCCAGGCTGATGACAAAAATCCCGGCGGCGATGGAAAACATGGTGGTAAAGCCGTAGTTCAACGCCAGCATGAAGGCCAGCGGCGGACCAATGACCCACGCCAGCGAAAGCTGGGCGCGCATCACCGAGCTGAACATCACCACTTCACGCGCCGAGTTATCCGCGTATTCACGGGCCAGCGCGAACAGCTGCGGCATGGCGGTGTTCGCCAGCGACGCCAGCAGCACGCCGCAGGTAATAAGCGTCAGATAATGACGGTTGAAGGCAAAGAGCAGCGCGTTGCCCACGGCCATGGCGCAGCAAAAGAGGATCAGCCTGCGGCGATCGCCCTGGCTGTCCGATCGTTTCGCCAGCGCGAGGCTGACCAGGATCCCGGCAATGGCGTTAACGGTGTAAAACAGGCCGACCCAAAACGGCTGCGCCCCCACCTCACGGCTGAGAAACAGGCTCAGCGTCGGCGCCTGCAGCGCCCCCGCCACGCCCATCATAAAGGCCACCAGCATAAAAGCGGCATACACGCCGTTAAGGCGTCGCCCCATCGTCATCAACCAGAGCATGCGCAAGTCCTTGTGAAAGCGAATCGAAATTGGGTGAATAGTAAACGAAAAAAGCCAGCAAAAACATTTTGCTGGCGGGTGATAAGCACCAATACTCAGTCACACATGATCGAGGCGAGTTAGCGGGAAGAGGTCGGTGTTGTAACGTCCCACTGCATCAATTCTTCTAACGTTTTCAGCCGTTGCTCTGCACACCGGCGGGCCAGCCAGGACGATCCTTTTGTCGCTGAAAAGTACTGCTGATAGAACTGACGTGCGGTAGACCTCTTCATAATTTACCTCCTCGCTTCATCGGGGAGAATTATTGGCCTAATATAGGGATAAATAAATTGCTGGTTTTTTGTCAGGAGTTCCCCTTTTATGCCTTCCGGTCGTCTGCAACAACAGTTTATCCGCCTCTGGCAGTGCTGCGAGGGGCAATCGCAGGAGACTACGCTCAACGAGCTGGCTGACCTGCTTAGCTGCTCCCGTCGCCATATGCGCACGCTGCTCAACACCATGCAGCAGCAGGGCTGGTTAAGCTGGGAAGCGGAGGCGGGACGCGGCAAACGTTCGCGGCTGACCTTCCTCTATACCGGGCTGGCGCTGCAGCAGCCGCGCGCGGAAGATCTGCTCGAGCAGGACCGCATCGATCAGCTGGTCCAGCTGGTGGGCGACAAAGCCGCCGTGCGCCAGATGCTGGTTTCCCATCTCGGGCGCAGCTTTCGTCAGGGCCGCCACATTCTGCGGGTGCTCTACTACCGTCCGATGAAAAATCTGTTGCCCGGCACGGCCTTACGCCGCTCAGAAACGCATATGGCCCGGCAAATCTTCAGCGGTCTGACGCGGATAAATGAGGAAAACGGGGAACTGGAGGCGGATATCGCGCATCACTGGCAGCAACTTTCCCCGCGCCACTGGCGCTTCTTTTTACGCCCCGGCATCCACTTTCACCACGGCCGCGAGCTGGAAATGCACGACGTCATCACCTCCCTGGAACGTGCCCGCAGGCTACCGCTCTACTCGCATATCTCCCGCATCCACTCCCCCACGGCCTGGACGCTGGATATTGAGCTGTCGCAGCAGGATAAGTGGCTTCCCTGGCTGCTGGGCTACGTGCCGTCGATGATTTTGCCCGGCGAGTGGGAATCAATGAACAATTTTGCCAGCCTGCCGATTGGCACCGGGCCCTACTCCGTGTCCCGCAATAACAGCAATCAGCTGAAAATCCGCGCGTTCGACGACTACTTTGGCTATCGGGCGCTGATCGACGAAGTGAACGTCTGGGTATTGCCGGATCTCAATGAAGATCTGAGCTGCGGGCTGACGCTGGAAGGCCCCACCACGGGAGAAAAAGCCGTGGAGAGTCGCCTCGAGGAAGGGTGTTACTATCTCCTGTTTGACCGCCGCACCCACCGTGGGGCAAACCAGGCCGTCCGCAAGTGGGTTAGCCACGTTTTGTCCCCTTCCAATCTGATTTACCATGCGGAAGAGCAGTACCAGACATACTGGTTCCCGGCGTACGGCCTGCTTCCGCGCTGGCACCACGCCCGCCCGGTGCACTGCGACAAACCCGCAGGGCTGGAGTCCATCACCCTGACCTACTACCGCGAGCACGTGGAGCATCGTTTTATCGCCAGAATCATGACCCGGCTGCTGGCAGCCGAGGGGGTCACGTTAGAGGTCAGGGAAGTGGACTATGACGAATGGCATCAGGGGGAGATCGCCAGTGATATCTGGCTCAACAGCGCCAACTTTACCCTGCCGCTCGATTTTTCCCTTTTCTCGCATCTGTATGAAGTCCCGCTGATCCAGCACTGCATCGACCGTGACTGGCAGCAGGATGCCGCCCTGTGGCGCGCGGGAGAAATGAATCTTGCAGCGTGGTGCCAGCAGCTGCTGGCCGAGCAGGCGATCGTACCCTTGATCCACCACTGGCTGATGATCCAGGGCCAGCGCAGCATGCGCGGCCTGCGGATGAACACCCTGGGCTGGTTTGATTTTAAATCCGCCTGGTTTGCGCCGCCGGAGCCATAACGCTTTCGTAATATTCACCAAATCATTACAATAGCGCCGTTCTCAACGGGGTGCTGCATCACAGATGTGCGCTGAGATAATACCCGTCGAACCTGATCCGGATAACGCCGGCGAAGGGATTTGAGGCTGTCTCTCAAAATCCTTTGCCACTCAACTTTGAGGTGCAAAGTGTTAAAAAAAGTTCTCCCCCTGCTGGCGCTGTTTGCGCTGCCTGCTTTTGCGAAGCCCGTCCTGACGGTCTACACCTATGACTCCTTCTCTGCCGACTGGGGCCCTGGCCCGGTGGTTAAAAAAACCTTTGAAGCGGACTGTAACTGCGAGCTGAAGTTCGTGGCGCTGGAAGATGGCGTGTCGCTGCTCAACCGTCTGCGCATGGAAGGGAAAAACAGCAAGGCCGACGTGGTGCTCGGGCTGGATAACAACCTGTTGGAAGCCGCCTCGCAAACCAAACTGTTTGCCAAAAGCGGCGTAGCGGCAGAGGCCGTTAACGTGCCGGGCGGCTGGAAAAACGACACCTTTGTGCCGTTCGACTATGGCTACTTTGCTTTTGTTTACGACAAAAATAAGCTGAAAAACCCGCCGAAGAGCCTGAAAGAGCTGGTTGAGAGTGACCAGAAATGGCGCGTGATTTATGAAGATCCGCGCACCAGTACGCCAGGCCTGGGCCTGCTGCTGTGGATGCAAAAGGTTTACGGGGATAAAGCGCCGGAGGCGTGGCAGAAACTGGCCGCCAAAACCGTCACCGTCACCAAAGGCTGGAGCGAAGCCTATGGCCTGTTCCTGAAAGGTGAAAGCGATCTGGTGCTGAGCTACACCACCTCTCCGGCCTACCACATCATCGCCGAGAAGAAAGATAACTATGCTGCCGCTGATTTTGCTGAAGGGCACTATCTGCAGGTGGAAGTCGCCGCGCGTACCGCCGCCAGCAAGCAGCCGGAGCTGGCCGAGAAGTTCCTGAAGTTTATGGTTGCACCGGCGTTCCAGAATGCGATTCCCGCAGGCAACTGGATGTATCCGGTCACGAACGTTGCGCTGCCCGCAGGTTTCGAGCAGCTGACCAAACCAAACACCTCGCTGGAGTTTACGCCGCAGCAGGTCGCCGTGCAGCGTGCAGCATGGGTAAGTAAATGGCAACGCGCCGTCAGCCGTTGATTCCCGGCTGGTTACTTCCCGGGCTGCTCGCCGCTATATTGATGGTGGCGGTCAGCCTGGGGGCTTTTCTTGCACTGTGGTTCAACGCGCCAGAGAGCGACCTGCTCGCCCTCTGGCACGACAGCTACCTCTGGCACGTTATCCGGTTCTCCTTCTGGCAGGCGTCTCTCTCTGCCCTGCTGTCGGTGCTCCCGGCTATTTTCCTTGCGCGCGCCCTGTATCGGCGCCGTTTTCCCGGCAGGCTGGCACTGTTGCGCCTGTGCGCCATGACGCTGATCCTGCCCGTGCTGGTGGCGGTATTTGGCATCCTCAGCGTTTACGGTCGCCAGGGCTGGCTGGCTTCGCTGTTCGGCCAGCTTGGTCTGGAATGGTCATTCTCTCCTTACGGATTGCAGGGCATTCTGCTCGCGCACGTGTTTTTCAATATGCCGATGGCAACGCGCCTCTTCTTGCAGGCGCTGGAGAACATTCCCGGCGAGCAGCGCCAGATTGCCGCCCAGCTCGGCATGCGCGGCGTTTCATTCTTCCGCTTTGTCGAATGGCCGTGGCTGCGCCGCCAGATCCCGCCCGTCGCGGCGTTAATCTTTATGCTCTGCTTTGCCAGCTTTGCCACCGTGCTGTCGCTCGGCGGCGGGCCGCAGGCCACCACCATTGAGCTGGCGATTTACCAGGCGCTGAGTTACGACTACGATCCCGGTCGCGCCGCGCTGCTGGCGATGGTGCAGATGGCGTGCTGCCTTGTGCTGGTGCTGTTGAGCCAGCGGCTGAGTAAAGCCATTCCCCCTGGCAGCAATCAAATAACCGGCTGGCGCGATCCGCAGGACAGCCTGCACAGCCGCGTTACCGATTTTATCCTGATCGCGCTGGCGCTCCTGCTTCTGCTGCCGCCGCTGATGGCCGTTATCGTTGACGGACTGAACCTCAATCTCATGTCCGTCCTGCAACAGCCCATCCTCTGGCAGGCGACATGGACCTCGCTGCGTATCGCGCTGGCGGCAGGGTTACTGTGCGTCGTGCTAACCATGATGCTGCTGTGGAGCAGCCGTGAACTCTATGCCCGGCAGGCCCAAAAGGCCGGGCAGACGCTGGAGCTGACAGGGATGCTGATTCTGGCGATGCCGGGCATCGTGCTGGCGACGGGCTTCTTTTTACTGTTCAACAGCACCATCGGCCTGCCGGAAAGGGCCGACGGCATTGTGATTTTCACCAACGCCCTGATGGCCATCCCTTACGCGCTCAAAGTGCTGGAAAACCCGATGCGCGACGTCAACAGCCGCTACGGTTTGCTGTGCCAGTCGCTGGGCATGCAGGGCTGGCAGCGGCTGAAGGTGGTGGAACTGCGCGCGCTAAAACGTCCGCTGGCGCAGGCGCTGGCGTTTGCCTGCGTGCTGTCGATTGGGGATTTTGGCGTGGTGGCTCTCTTTGGCAATGACGATTTCCGCACGCTGCCATACTGGCTCTACCAGCAGATCGGCTCTTATCGCAGTCAGGACGGCGCGGTCACCGCGCTGTTACTGCTGCTGCTGTGCTTTGCCTTATTTACCGTTATCGAAAAACTTCCGGGGCGTGATGTTAAAACTGACTGATGTAACCTGGCTTTACCAGCATCTGCCGATGCGCTTCACGCTCTCCGTGCGCCAGGGGGAGATGATCGCCGTGCTTGGCCCAAGCGGCGCGGGAAAAAGCACGCTGCTTAATCTGATTGCGGGTTTTCTGCAGCCGGCAAGCGGCGCGATCGTCATTAACAATCACGATCATACCCACACGCCGCCCGCGAAACGTCCGGTCTCAATGCTGTTTCAGGAAAACAACCTGTTTACCCATCTGACGGTGCGGCAAAACATCGCGCTGGGGATGCATCCGGGACTCAGGCTGAACGATGCCCAGCGCCAGAAGCTGGAGATCATTGCCGCCCAGATGGGGATCAACGAGTTCATCGACAGGCTGCCGGGTGAGCTTTCCGGCGGCCAGCGTCAGCGCGTGGCGCTGGCGCGATGCCTGGTGCGCGAGCAGCCGATACTGCTGCTGGATGAGCCGTTCTCGGCGCTCGATCCCGCGCTGCGCCAGGAGATGCTCGCCCTGGTTCAGGACGTCTGCCAGCGCCAGCAGCTGACGATGCTGATGGTTTCACACAGTATTGAGGATGCCGCCCGCATCGCCCCGCGATCGGTGGTGATTGCCGAAGGGCGTATTTTGTGGGATGGAAAAACAGAAGAACTGCTGAGCGGTAAGGCGGGGGCGTCTTCACTGTTGGGCATTCGTGCGGTCTGATGCCCTCTCCCACAGGGAGAGGGAAAAGTCCTTAACGGCTGACCACTTTTAATAAAATCTCACCGTATACCGGCATCAGCGGGTGACGAATCAGCGCAACCAGGGCTACCACAGCCACGCCAAGCGTCAGCGGGGCCAGCCACAAAAGGCGAGAGCGCGGAAGATAGCGCGTCAGGCGATCGACGCTGGCTTTCGCGCTGCGCCACAGCCGCCAGCAGAGCCATGCCGCCAGCCACAGCAGCACAGCCGTGCCCAGCAGCAGCCACTTAAACTCACCGCTTTGCATACCGTCGGGGATATCGATGGCCGCGCCGGCCAGGATCCCCGGCAGGAAGTAGAACGGCGGCCAGAAGACGCAGCCGATAATGTTCGGCACCACGAATTTCGCGACGGGCAGATCCAGCATCCCCGCCACCATCGGCACCAGCGGACGCGTTGGCCCGACAAAGCGGCCGACGAGGATGGTAAACATGCTGTGCTGATGCAGCGCATGTTCGGTTTTATCCAGCAGGGCTTTGTTCTTTTTCATGAACGACCAGCGGTGCAGCGGCTTCTTAAAGCGCCAGCCCAGCCAGAAGGAGATCCAGTCGCCGAGCAGGCAGCCGATAATCCCGGCCAGCCACGCCTGCCAGAAATTGACCTCGCCGCTGCCAATCAGCGCCCCAAGCCCTGCCATCATCACGGTGCCGGGCAGGATCAGCCCAACCAGCGCCAGCGATTCCAGAAACGCCACCAGCGCCACGGCGATGAGCGAGTACATAACGGACTGGGTAATAAAGTGTTCCAGCAATGCCTGCATAACTATTCCGGTCAGAAAACGAATCAGCGATTCTGCTTAGCGCCCCGCACCGCGTCAAGGCAACAATTGTCTGAATAGTTTACAGGTTGCTTTCTGCATTCACCTGTTTGTTTATCTTTTTTTACCGTTTATTCACATCCCGCGCGGAATTCGCTCGGGCTGGCACCGGTGCACTTCTTAAACACGCGAGAAAAATAGAGCTGATCCTCAAAGCCCACGTTGCGTCCGACGGTGGCAATCGGCATCCGGGTGGTGCTGAGCAGCAGCTTTGCCTGGCTGATGCGCTGATCCTCGCGCCAGCTCAATACGCTGACGCCCAGCTGCTGGCGGAACAGATGCGACAGCCGCGACGGCGACAGGCAGACGTGCTGAGCAACGCTGGCGATATCAAACTGGCTATCGGCCAGGTGGTCGCTGATGTACTGGCAGGCGTCGCGCACGCGGTTGTCCAGCGGGGGATTAAGCGACTCGTTAATCGCCTCCATCCGTCGCAGCAGCAGCTGTTCAAGCAGGTTAATCGCCAGCAGTTCGGCGTAACGCCCACCGGCCTGTCCCGCCTCGATAATCTGCGCAAAAAGCTCGCGAAACTGTGCCAGATGAACCTCATCCGGGCGATAAAAACCGGTATGCGCAAAAATGGCGGGCCACGAAAGCCACTCCTGCCAGTAGGCGCGCGGACGGAAATAGACCCACTGGTGATACCACTCTTTGGCATCCGGATGACGGCCATAGTGGTGGATCTCCCCCGGCGGGAACAGCAGGATATCGCCGGGGCGGCAGACAAACTGCTGGTCACCGTTCTTGATGATCCCTTCTCCTCGCACGGTCAGGTTGAGGATATACCCTTTCATGCCGAGCGGTCGGTCGACGTAAAAGTCGAGGTATCCCTCAGCCTCGATAGGGGTCAGTCCCGCCACAAGGTGCGCGTTAAACGAGTATCCCGGCAGCAGGGGATCGTTTTGCGTTTCGGCCATAGATTCAGTTCTCCCAAGGGTCCTGAAGGAAACCAATTGTCCATATCACTAAAAGCAGCTTTAAAATGGCCCGCGAAAAAATCCAAAAAGCATCACGCCGCTTTTACGTCCGCCATGTTTCAGCCTTTCCCCCTGATTTCTCCGCCAGAGCAGGCAGATAACCAGTAACAAAAGTGTCTATAAGTGCGGCAGAAATGTCCACATTGAATATTTGCACGGCGTCACACTTTCCGTTGTAACAGCAATTTAGTCCATAAGATTAGCGGATCCTGCCTGACGACTTTTTTCCCCAGTCTCTAATGTTCTTCCATACCTGTTTTTTCGATGGAGCAACACCATGGCAATTGCGATTGGCCTCGATTTTGGCAGCGATTCGGTTCGCGCGCTGGCAGTGGACTGTACGTCCGGCCAGGAGATAGCAACCAGCGTTGAGTGGTACCCGCGCTGGCAAGAGGGGCGCTACTGTGATGCGCCGAACAACCAGTTCCGTCACCACCCGCGTGACTATATCGAGTCGATGGAAGCGGCGATCAAAACCGTCCTTGCCGAACTGACTGACGCCCAGCGGGCTGAGATTGTCGGAATTGGCGTCGACAGCACCGGCTCCACGCCTGCCCCGGTGGATGCCGAAGGCCGCGTGCTGGCGCTGCGCCCGGAGTTTGCCGACAACCCGAACGCCATGTTCGTGCTGTGGAAAGACCACACCGCCGTAGAAGAGGCTGAAGCCATTACGCGCCTGTGCCATCAGCCGGGCAAGACAGACTACTCGCGCTACATCGGCGGGATTTATTCCAGCGAATGGTTCTGGGCCAAGATCCTCCACGTCACCCGTGCCGACGCAGCCGTTGCGCAGGCTGCGGCGTCATGGGTTGAGCTGTGCGACTGGGTGCCTGCCCTGCTCTCCGGCACCACCCGCCCGCAGGATATCCGCCGCGGCCGCTGCAGCGCCGGGCATAAATCCCTGTGGCACGAAAGCTGGGGCGGCCTGCCTCCGGCCGCGTTCTTTGATGAACTCGACCCGATCCTCAACAAGAGCCTGACGTACCCGCTCTTTACCGACACCTTTACCGCCGATATTCCCGTCGGCACCCTCTGCGAAGAGTGGGCGACGCGCCTCGGCCTGCCGCAGAACGTGGCCATCTCCGGCGGCGCCTTTGACTGCCATATGGGCGCCGTGGGCGCGGGCGCACAGCCAAACACGCTGGTCAAAGTCATCGGGACCTCCACCTGCGACATCCTGACGGCAGATAAAGCCACCGTCGGCGACCGGGCGGTGAAAGGCATCTGCGGCCAGGTTGACGGCAGCGTGGTGCCGGACTTCATCGGTCTTGAAGCCGGTCAGTCCGCGTTTGGCGATATCTACGCCTGGTTTGGTCGCGTGCTCGGCTGGCCGCTGGACCAGCTGGCGGCGGCACATCCTGAACTAAAAACCCAGATAGCCGACAGCAAAAAGCAGCTTCTGCCGCAGCTCACCGAAGCCTGGGCAAAAAATCCGTCTCTCGATCACCTGCCGGTGGTGCTGGACTGGTTTAACGGCCGCCGCACGCCGTTTGCCAACCAGCGTCTGAAAGGGGTGATCACCGATCTCAACCTGGCGACCGACGCCCCTGCGCTGTTCGGCGGTCTGATTGCCGCAACGGCCTTCGGTGCCCGCGCCATTATGGAGTGCTTCACCGGGCAGGGTATCGACGTCAACAACGTGATGGCGCTGGGCGGTATCGCCCGTAAAAACCCGGTGATCATGCAGGCCTGCTGCGACGTGCTGAACCGTCCGCTGCAGATTGTGGCCTCCGATCAGTGCTGCGCGCTGGGCGCGGCGATTTTCGCTGCCGTGGCTGCGGGCGTGCATGTCGACATCCCGACCGCGCAGCAGCATATGGCGAGCGCCGTCGAAAACACGCTCCAGCCGCGTGCCCAGCAGGCGCAACGCTTTGAACAGCTTTATCAGCGCTACCAGCAATGGGCAAAAAGCGCCGAACTTCACTATCTCCCTGTCGCCGCCCCGGCCAAAAGCACCGCGGACACTACGGCAACCCTGACCCATTAAGGACACGATGATGACCATTTTTAATAACTATGAAGTGTGGTTTGTGATTGGCAGCCAGCATCTGTACGGACCGGAAGCGCTGCAGCAGGTGACGAAACACGCGGAGCACGTCGTTAACGCGCTGAACGCGGAAGCTAAACTGCCGTGCAAACTGGTGCTGAAACCGCTGGGCACGACGCCGGATGAAATTACCCACATCTGCCGCGATGCCAACTACGACGATAAATGTGCCGGTCTGGTGGTGTGGCTGCACACCTTCTCACCCGCCAAAATGTGGATCAACGGCCTGTCTATCCTCAACAAACCGCTGCTGCAGTTCCATACCCAGTTCAACGCCTCCCTGCCGTGGGACAGCATCGACATGGACTTTATGAACCTGAACCAGACCGCGCACGGCGGCCGCGAGTTCGGCTTCATCGGCGCGCGTATGCGCCAGCAGCACGCGGTGGTCACCGGCCACTGGCAGGATGGCAAGGCGCAACAGCGTATCGGCTCATGGATGCGTCAGGCGGTCTCTAAGCAGGATACCCGCCATCTGAAAGTGGTGCGTTTCGGCGACAACATGCGTGAAGTGGCGGTCACCGACGGCGACAAAGTGGCCGCGCAGATCAAGTTCGGCTTCTCCGTGAACACCTGGGCCGTGGGCGACCTGGTGCAGGTGGTGAATGAAATCAGCGACGGCGACGTGAGCGCGCTGGTGGACGAGTACGAAAGCAGCTACCGCCTGACGCCTGCGGCACAAATCAACGGCGACAAGCGTCAGAACGTGCTGGACGCGGCGCGCATCGAGCTGGGCATGAAGCGCTTCCTGGAACAGGGAGGCTTCCACGCCTTTACCACTACCTTTGAAGACCTCCACGGCCTGAAACAGCTGCCGGGTCTGGCGGTACAACGTCTGATGCAGCAGGGCTACGGCTTTGCGGGCGAAGGCGACTGGAAAACTGCCGCTCTGCTTCGCATCATGAAGGTGATGTCGACCGGTCTGCAGGGCGGCACCTCCTTTATGGAGGACTACACCTATCACTTCGAAAACGGCAACGACCTGGTGCTCGGCTCGCACATGCTGGAAGTGTGCCCGACGATCGCCGTGGAAGAGAAACCGATTCTCGACGTGCAGTACCTCGGCATCGGCGGCAAAGCCGATCCGGCGCGTCTGATCTTCAACACCCGTACGGGCCCGGCCATCAACGCCAGCCTGATCGACCTGGGCGATCGCTTCCGCCTGCTGGTGAACTGCGTCGATGCGGTTGAAACGCCGCACTCTCTGCCGAAACTGCCGGTCGCCAACGCCCTGTGGAAAGCACAGCCTGACCTGCCAACCGCCTCAGAGGCCTGGATCCTGGCCGGCGGCGCGCACCACACGGTGTTCAGCCACGCGCTGGATCTGAACGACATGCGTCAGTTCGCCGAGCTGCACGACATTGAGCTGACCGTGATTGATAACGATACCCGCCTGCCCGCCTTCAAAGACGCGCTGCGCTGGAACGAAGTCTATTACGGTTCAAAACGCTAAGTACGGAATGCCCGGTGACGCTACGCTCACCGGGCAGGGAGATAACGATGTTAGACGATCTCAAACGTCAGGTGCTCGAAGCCAACCTGGCGCTGCCGAAACATAATCTGGTCACCCTGACATGGGGCAACGTCAGCGCCGTTGACCGCGAAAAAGGCGTGTTCGTGATTAAGCCTTCCGGCGTGGATTACACGGTGATGACCGCAGACGATATGGTCGTTGTCAGCCTCGAGACCGGCGAAGTGGTCGAAGGTAAGAAAAAACCGTCCTCCGATACGCCGACTCACCGCCTGCTGTATCGGTCATTCCCGACCATCGGCGGCATCGTGCATACCCATTCGCGCCACGCCACCATCTGGGCGCAGGCGGGCCAGTCCATCCCGGCGACCGGCACCACGCACGCGGACTACTTTTACGGCACCATTCCCTGCACGCGTCTGATGACCGACGCCGAGATTAACGGCGAATATGAGTGGGAAACGGGGAACGTGATTGTCGAAACCTTCGAAAAACAGGGGATCGACGCCGCGCAGATGCCCGGCGTGCTGGTGCACTCCCACGGCCCGTTTGCCTGGGGTAAAAACGCGGAAGACGCGGTGCATAACGCCATCGTGCTCGAAGAGGTCGCCTATATGGGGATCTTCTGTCGCCAGCTGGCGCCGCAGCTGCCGGATATGCAGCAAACCCTGCTGGATAAGCATTACCTGCGCAAGCACGGCGCGAAGGCCTATTACGGGCAGTAAACTGTATATAAACCCAGCATTAAAATCTTAACCAGGCTATAATCAGGCCTGGTTTTGTTTTCTGGGATAACGGCGTGGCGCAGGCGCAAGAAGGCTTTTTACTGACCCGACACTGGCGGGATACCCCTCAGGGCACCGAGGTCGCGTTCTGGCTGGCAACCGACAGCGGTCCGCTGCACGTTACGCTGCCCCCGCAGGAATCCGTGGCCTTTATTCCTGAAGCCCACGTCGAAAAGGTAAAGCAGCTGCTGCGCGGCGAAAACGGCTGGCGCATCACCCCGCTTGAGCTGAAGGATTTCCACCGCCAGCCGGTTTATGGCCTCTACTGTCGCGCCCATCGTCAGCTGATGCGCTATGAAAAACTGCTCCGCGAGGCTGGCGTGACGCTCTATGAGGCGGATATCCGCCCACCGGAACGCTTTCTGATGGAGCGGTTTATTACCGCCCCCGTCTGGGTCGACGGCACCGCGCATTGCGGCAGCCTCGTTAACGCGCGCCTGAAGCCGAATCCGCACTACCGCCCGCCGCTGAAGTGGGTCTCACTGGATATCGAAACCACCCGTCACGGCGAACTGTACTGCATCGGTCTGGAAGGCTGCGGCGATCGGGTTGTTTATATGCTCGGGCCGCCGAATGGCGATGCGTCCGCGCTGGATTTCCGGCTTGAGTACGTCAACAGCCGCCCGCAGCTGCTGGAGAAGCTTAACCAGTGGTTTGCCGACAACGACCCCGACGTCCTGATCGGCTGGAACGTGGTGCAGTTCGACCTGCGCGTGCTGCAAAAGCACGCCGAGCGCTACCGCATCCCGCTGATGCTGGGGCGCGGAAACAGCGAGCTGGAATGGCGCGAACACGGTTTTAAGAACGGTGTTTTCTTCGCGCAGGCCAACGGTCGCCTGATTATCGACGGCATCGAGGCGCTTAAGTCCGCCTTCTGGAACTTCTCTTCATTCTCCCTCGAAGCGGTCGCACAGGAGCTGCTTGGCGAAGGCAAATCCATCGACAACCCCTGGGACAGAATGGACGAGATCGACCGGCGCTTTAATGAAGATAAACCGGCGCTTGCCACCTACAACCTGAAAGACTGCGAGCTGGTCACGCAGATTTTCCACAAAACCGAGATTATGCCGTTCCTGCTGGAGCGCGCGACGGTAAACGGCCTGGCGGCAGACAGGCACGGCGGCTCCGTGGCGGCCTTTAGCCACCTCTATTTTCCGCGCATGCACCGGGCGGGATACGTCGCCCCCAACCTCGGGGACGTACCGCCGCAGGCAAGCCCCGGCGGGTACGTGATGGACTCCCGGCCAGGTTTGTATGACTCGGTGCTGGTGCTGGACTACAAAAGCCTGTACCCGTCGATTATCCGTACCTTCCTGATCGATCCCGTCGGGCTGGTTGAGGGCATGGCCCAGCCGGACGATGAGCACAGCACCGAAGGTTTCCTCGGCGCACGCTTCTCGCGAGAAAAACACTGCCTGCCTGAAATCGTGGGAAACATCTGGCACGGCCGCGATGAGGCCAAGCGCCACGGCAACAAGCCGCTATCACAGGCGCTGAAAATCATTATGAATGCCTTTTACGGCGTGCTGGGCACCAGCGCCTGCCGCTTCTTTGACCCGCGTCTGGCCTCCTCGATCACCATGCGCGGGCACGAGATCATGCGCCAGACCAAAGCGCTGATTGAGTCCCGGGGCTATGACGTCATCTACGGCGACACGGACTCCACCTTTGTGTGGCTTAAGGGCGCGCATTCAGAAGACGACGCCGCGCAAATCGGCAACGCGCTGGTCGCCTTCGTGAACGACTGGTGGCAGGAACATTTGCAGAAAGAGCGGTTAACCAGCGCGCTGGAGCTGGAATTTGAAACCCATTTCGCCCGCTTTTTAATGCCCACCATTCGCGGCACCGATCAGGGCAGCAAGAAGCGCTACGCCGGGCTGATTCAGGAAGGCGACGCGCAGCGGATGGTTTTTAAAGGACTGGAGACGGTACGTACCGACTGGACGCCGCTGGCGCAGCAGTTCCAGCAGACGCTCTATCTGCGGGTGTTTCGCAATGAGCCCTATCAGGACTACGTGCGCGAGACGATAGCCAGCCTGATGGCGGGCGAACTTGACGCGCAGCTGGTATACCGCAAGCGCCTGCGCCGCCCGCTGGCGGAGTACCAGCGCAACGTTCCTCCGCACGTACGCGCCGCGCGCCTGGCGGATGAGGAAAACGTACGCCGTGGCCGCGCGCCGCAGTATCAAAACCGGGGAACCATCAAATACGTCTGGACCATTAGCGGCCCGGAACCCGTGGATTATCAGCACTCTCCTCTCGATTACGAACACTATCTGACGCGCCAGCTTCAGCCGGTTGCCGACGGAATTTTGCCCTTCATCGACGATGATTTTGCTACACTGGTTACAGGGCAACTTGGCCTATTTTGACGCGTGACGAAATGGCTGCCATCCAGTACCATAGCGCCCTTTCCATTCCTGGACCCATTTTTCGTTGACCGTCTTTTTTGACGGTAGTCGAACTATTGCCTGCAATTAAAGATTAGAGCCGAACAACTATGCCTTTTACACTTGGTCAACGCTGGATCAGCGATACAGAAAGCGAACTTGGACTAGGAACCGTCGTAGCAATCGATACGCGTATGGTTACCCTCCTCTTCCCTGCCACCGGTGAAAACCGTCTGTACGCTCGCAATGACTCCCCTGTAACCCGCGTGATGTTTAATCCGGGTGACACCGTGACCAGCCATGACGGCTGGCAGCTCAAGATTGAAGACGTAAAAGAAGAGAATGGACTGCTCGCCTACATTGGTACTCGTCTTGATACGGATGAAGCCAATGTCATCCTGCGTGAAGTGCTGCTCGACAGCAAACTGGTGTTCAGCAAGCCGCAGGACCGCCTGTTTGCCGGGCAAATCGACCGTATGGATCGCTTCTCCCTGCGCTATCGCGCGCGTAAGTTCCAGAGTGAACAGTACCGCATGCCGTGGAGCGGCCTGCGCGGCCAGCGCACCAGCCTGATCCCCCACCAGCTGAACATCGCCCACGACGTAGGCCGTCGTCACGCGCCGCGCGTGCTGCTGGCAGATGAAGTGGGCCTGGGTAAAACCATCGAAGCGGGCATGATCCTCCATCAACAGCTGCTTTCCGGCGCAGCCGAACGCGTGCTGATCGTGGTGCCAGAAACCCTGCAGCACCAGTGGCTGGTTGAGATGCTGCGCCGCTTTAACCTGCGTTTCTCTCTGTTCGACGATGAACGCTATGCCGAAGCGCAGCACGACGCCGACAACCCGTTTGAAACCGAACAGCTGGTCATTTGCTCCCTGGACTTCGTGCGCCGCAGCAAGCAGCGTCTTGAGCATCTGTGCGATGCCGAGTGGGACATTATGGTTGTTGACGAAGCGCACCACCTGGTCTGGAGCGAAGACGCGCCGAGCCGCGAATACATGGCTATCGAGCAGCTTGCGGAACGCGTTCCTGGCGTCCTGCTGCTGACCGCAACGCCGGAGCAGCTGGGTCTGGAAAGCCACTTCGCCCGTCTGCGCCTGCTCGATCCAAACCGTTTCCACGACTTTGCGCAGTTCGTGGAAGAACAGAATAACTACCGCCCGGTTGCCGATGCCGTCGCCATGCTGCTGGCGGGCAAGCGTCTTTCTGATGACGAGCTCAACACCCTGAGCGATCTGATTGGCGAGCAGGATATCGAGCCGCTTTTGCAGGCTGCGAACAGCGACAGCGACAACGCGGAATCCGCGCGTAAAGAGCTGATCGACATGCTGATGGACCGCCACGGCACCAGCCGCGTGCTGTTCCGTAACACCCGTAACGGCGTCAAAGGCTTCCCGAAACGCGAGCTGCATACGATTAAGCTGCCGCTGCCGACGCAGTATCAGACGGCGATTAAAGTCTCCGGCATTATGGGTGCGCGCAAAACCCAGGAAGAGCGCGCCCGCGACATGCTTTATCCGGAACAAATCTACCAGGAGTTTGAAGGCGATACCGGCACCTGGTGGAACTTCGATCCGCGCGTGGAGTGGCTGATGGGCTACCTGACCGCGCACCGCTCCCAGAAGGTGCTGGTGATCTGCGCCAAAGCGGCCACCGCGCTGCAGCTGGAGCAGGTTCTGCGCGAGCGTGAAGGCATTCGCGCCGCCGTGTTCCACGAAGGCATGTCCATCGTCGAGCGCGACCGCGCCGCGGCGTGGTTCGGAGAAGAGGACAGCGGCGCACAGGTTCTGCTGTGCTCGGAAATCGGCTCTGAAGGCCGTAACTTCCAGTTCGCCAGCAACCTGGTGATGTTCGATCTGCCGTTTAACCCGGATCTGCTGGAGCAGCGTATCGGCCGTCTGGATCGTATCGGCCAGGCGCATGATATTCAGATCCACGTGCCGTATCTGGAAAAAACCGCGCAGTCCGTGCTGGTACGCTGGTTCCACGAAGGTCTGGACGCGTTTGAACATACCTGCCCGACGGGCCGCACCATTTATGATCAAGTGCATGGCGATCTGATCGGCTACCTGGCCACGCCGGAAAACGCGGAAGGGTTTGATGAGCTGATCAAGTCCTGCCGTGAGAAGCACGATGCGCTGAAAGCGCAGCTGGAGCAGGGCCGCGACCGCCTGCTGGAGATCCACTCCAACGGCGGTGAAAAAGCGCAGGCGCTGGCTGAGAGCATTGAAGAACAGGATGATGACACCAGCCTGATCAGCTTCTCCATGAACCTGTTCGATATCGTCGGCATCAACCAGGACGATCGCGGCGAGAACCTGATTGTCCTGACCCCGTCCGATCACATGCTGGTTCCGGATTTCCCGGGCCTGCCGGAAGATGGCTGTACCATCACCTTTGAGCGTGATGTGGCGCTGTCCCGCGAAGATGCCCAGTTTATCACCTGGGAACACCCGCTGATCCGCAACGGGCTGGACCTGATCCTCTCCGGCGATACCGGCAGCAGCACCATCTCCCTGTTGAAAAACAAGGCGCTGCCGGTGGGCACACTGCTGGTGGAGCTGATCTACGTTGTGGAAGCGCAGGCGCCGAAACAGCTGCAGCTCACCCGCTTCCTGCCGCCAACGCCCGTCCGCCTGCTGCTGGACAAAAACGGCACGAACCTGGCGGGACAGGTTGAATTCGAGAGTTTCAACCGACAGCTGAGCGCGGTAAACCGCCACACGGGCAGCAAGCTGGTGAACGCGGTACAGCAGGATGTGCACGCTATTCTGCAACTGGGCGAAACCCAGATTGAAAAAGCGGCCAGAGCGCTGATTGACGCCGCGCGCAGTGAAGCCGACGAGAAACTGTCTGCGGAGCTGTCCCGTCTGGAAGCGTTAAAAGCGGTCAACCCGAACATCCGCGACGACGAGCTGGCGGCGATTGAAAACAACCGTCAGCAGGTGCTGGAAAGCCTGAATCAGGCTGGCTGGCGTCTGGATGCCCTGCGTCTTATCGTTGTGACGCATCAGTAAACGGAGCGCAAGATGGTGATGGAGCCTTACAATCCGCCTCAGGATCCCTGGCTGGTCATTCTGTATCAGGATGAACACATTATGGTGGTCAACAAGCCCAGCGGCCTGTTGTCCGTGCCGGGGCGTCTGGACGAGCACAAAGACAGCGTGATGACGCGCATTCAGCGCGATTATCCGCAGGCGGAGTCTGTCCATCGCCTGGATATGGCCACCAGCGGCGTGATTGTGGTGGCGCTGAACAAAGCGGCGGAACGCGAGTTAAAGCGCCAGTTCCGCGAGCGCGAGCCGAAAAAGCAGTATGTCGCCCGCGTCTGGGGCCACCCCGCGCAGGCGGAAGGGCTGGTAGATTTACCGCTGATCTGCGACTGGCCAAACCGGCCTAAGCAGAAGGTGTGTTACGAAACCGGCAAGGCCGCGCAGACCGAGTACGAAGTGCTGGAGTACGCGCCGGATAATACCGCGCGCGTCCTGCTTAAGCCGATTACCGGACGTTCGCACCAGCTGCGCGTGCATATGCTCGCCCTGGGTCATCCGATTCTGGGCGACCGCTTCTACGCGCCGCCTGAAGCGCTGGCCTTAGCGCCACGTCTGCAGCTGCACGCGCAGACGCTCACCATCACCCATCCGGCCTTCGGTAACGCGATGACGTTTAAAGCCCCGGTGGACTTCTAAAAAAAAAGCCCGACATCGTCGGGCTTTTTCTTATTTGAAACCTTTCTTCTCTTTAATGAGCTCGTACGCCTTCTGGATTTCCTGCGCTTTTTGCTTCGCCATCTCCATCATTTCTGGCGGTAAGCCTTTCGCGACCAGTTTGTCCGGATGGTGTTCGCTCATGAGCTTACGATAGGCACGTTTAATCGTGGTCTGATCGTCAGAGGGCTTAACGCCAAGCACGTTGCAGGCGTCTTCCAGCGTCGGACCACGCTGCGCCTGCTGCCAGGCACCGCCGGACGACTGCTGGTGATAGCCGCCGCCAAACTGCGCCCCGCCCTGCATCATGCGCAGGAACTGGTCGAACTGCATGCGGGAGATGCCCAGCTCTTCCGCAATGACGTACAGCACGTCACGTTCATTAGGGTGAAGTGAACCGTCTGCGAAAGCCGCCTGGATTTGAATTTCCAGAAACATCCGAATTAAATCAAAACGTCCGAAGCAGATGCTGCGGAACTGACGCATTTTTTCGCGAAGCGGATAATTATCCGACTTACCGATGCGAAACGCATTTTGCGCTTCCAGACGGGAGTCGCCGTGCAGGTTCATGCGATCCATAAAGACGCTGGCAATCTGAATATCGGCTTCTGTGACACGCCCTTTGGATTTGGTTAAGTGCCCCATGACCTCAAAGGTGGTGGAGAAAAAGAGTGACTGACGCTCGCGCTGATTGGCAAACCAGGCCATTTTGCGGCTGCGCGCCTTATCAAACATATGGCCGATAATAAGCCCAAGCACAATCCCCCAGAACCCGGCACCCATGATGATGGCGAACGCAACGCCGATTATTTTACCCCAATACTGCATATACTCCCCGGATAGTCATATTCCTGGCCGACGCAACGTCATCATCACTGTGTTCAAGTCACGGTCAATTGAAGGACATCGCCTATAATTTGCTTTATCATACTCGTCATTCGATAGCGAGCCTAACACTCTGGCACGCAAACGGGCAGGATTAACGCTGGTACTGCGCAGATGAGTAAGATAGTCTCTGAGCGTTTGTAAGCCGTAGCCACTGATGACGGAACAATAAAATACAACGTATGAAAAAACGTATCCCCACCCTCCTGGCCACAATGATTGGCTCCGCCCTGTACAGTCAACAGGGGCTGGCGGCCGATCTCGCCTCGCAGTGTATGCTTGGCGTTCCAAGTTATAATCGCCCACTGGTGAGTGGCGATACAAATAGCTTGCCGGTAACCATTACTGCCGACAGTTCGAAAGGGACTTACCCTGACAATGCCACCTTTACGGGCAATGTCGATATTAACCAGGGCAATAGCCGCCTGCAGGCAGATGAAGTGCAATTGCACCAGAAACAGCCGGAAGGTGCGGCCGAGCCGGTACGAACGGTGGATGCGCTGGGTAATGTGCACTATGACGACAATCAGGTCATCCTGAAAGGTCCGAAAGCCTGGTCAAACCTGAATACGAAAGATACTAACGTCTGGAAAGGTGATTACCAGATGGTGGGTCGCCAGGGGCGCGGCGACGCTGACCTGATGAAACAGCGCGGTGAAAACCGCTATACGATCCTGGAAAACGGTACGTTCACGTCATGTCTGCCGGGTTCCAATACCTGGAGCGTGGTCGGTAGCGAAGTTATCCATGACCGCGAAGAACAGGTCGCAGAGATCTGGAACGCCCGCTTTAAGCTGGGGCCTGTTCCCATATTCTACAGCCCTTATCTGCAGCTTCCCGTGGGTGACAAACGTCGCTCCGGTTTCCTGATCCCGAATGCCAAATACAGCACCACGAACTACTTTGAGTTCTACCTGCCGTATTACTGGAACATCGCGCCAAACATGGATGCGACGATCACGCCGCACTATATTCACAAGCGCGGCAACATCATGTGGGAGAACGAGTTCCGCTATCTGACCCACGCCGGTGCGGGTCTGATGGAGCTGGATTATCTGCCGTCGGATAAAGTCTTCCAGGACGAGCATCCGACCGAAGGCGATAAACACCGTTGGATGTATTTCTGGCAGCATTCCGGGGTAATGGATCAGGTCTGGCGTTTTAACGTTAACTACACCAAGGTCAGTGACCCGAACTACTTCAACGATTTCTCGTCAAAATACGGTTCGAGTACCGACGGTTATGCCACGCAGATCTTCAGCGTTGGCTATGCGGTGCAGAACTTCGATGCGACGGTAACCAACAAGCAGTTCCAGGTGTTCTCCAGCCAGACCGCGAGTACCTATGGTGCCGAGCCGCAGCTGGACGTTAACTGGTACCAGAATGACGTGGGTCCGTTCGACACCCGTATTTATGGTCAGGCGGTGCATTTTGTAAACACCAATTCCAATATGCCGGAAGCCACCCGAGTTCACCTGGAGCCCGTCATCAACTTGCCATGGTCGAATGACTGGGCAAGCCTGAACACGGAAGCCAAGCTGATGGCGACACACTATCAGCAAAAAAATATTGATGATTACAACACCAGCAACAACGCTCATCTTGAGGAAAGCGTAAACCGTACGCTTCCACAGTTCAAAATGGACGGTAAGCTGATCTTCGAACGCAATATGGGACTTCTGGCGGATGGCTATACCCAGACGCTGGAGCCACGTATGCAGTACCTGTATGTGCCTTATCGCGATCAGAGCAACATCAATAACTATGACTCCTCTTTACTGCAATCTGATTACAGCGGCCTGTTCCGCGACCGTACCTACGGTGGCCTTGACCGCATCGCCTCAGCGAACCAGTTAACGACCGGGGTCACATCACGCGTTTATGATGACGCTGCCGTTGAACGTTTTAACGTTTCTGTTGGTCAAATCTACTATTTCACCGAGTCTCGCACCGGCGATGACAATATTAAGTGGGAGAAAGATAACAAGACAGGTTCGCTGATTTGGGCTGGTGATACCTACTGGCGTATGACCGATCGTTGGGGTCTTCGCGGTGGCGTGCAATATGACACCCGTCTCGACAATATCGCCAACAGTACGGCGGCGATTGAGTACCGCCGGGATGAAGATCGTATGGTGCAGTTGACCTATCGTTATGCCAGCCCGGAATATATTCAGGCGACGTTACCAAACTATGGTACTGCAGAGCAGTATAAAGACGGTATTTCGCAGGTGGGTGGCGCAGCGAGTTGGCCAATCGCCGACCGCTGGTCAATCGTAGGCGCTTACTACTTTGACACTAACGCCAATAAACCTGCTGACCAGATGGTGGGTCTGCAATATAACTCCTGCTGTTACGCGCTGCGTGTCGGCTACGAACGCAAGCTTAACGGCTGGAACAGTGAAAACAATCAGAGCAAATACGATAACGTGATTGGCTTTAACTTCGAGTTACGCGGCCTGAGTTCCAACTACGGTCTGGGTACGCAGAAAATGCTGCGCTCGAATATTCTGCCGTACAGTAGCGCCTTGTAATGTGCTTGATTTGCAACGTAATCCGCTTTGCGGTTAATTGAAATGGAAAAAGTATGAAGAACTGGAAAACGCTGCTGCTCGGTGTCGCTATGGTTGCGAATACCAGCTTCGCCGCCCCCCAGGTTGTTGATAAAGTCGCTGCTGTGGTTAACAACGGCGTCGTGCTTGAAAGTGACGTTGACGGTCTGATGAAATCGGTGAAGCTCAATTCGGGCGAAGCCGGTCAACAGCTTCCTGATGACGCCACGCTGCGCCACCAGATCCTGGAGCGTCTGATCATGGATCAGATCGTTCTGCAGATGGGGCAGAAAATGGGTGTGAAGATCACTGACGAGCAGCTCGATCAGGCGATCGCTAACATCGCGAAGCAGAACAATATGTCTTTAGACCAGATGCGCAGCCGTCTGGCCTATGACGGCATCAGCTACGCCACCTACCGTAACCAGATCCGTAAAGAGATGCTGATTTCGGAAGTGCGTAACAACGAAGTGCGTCGCCGCGTCACCATCCTGCCTCAGGAAGTGGACGCGCTGGCAAAACAGGTGGGCAACCAGAACGATGCGAGCACAGAGCTGAACCTGAGCCACATTCTGATCCCACTGCCAGAGAACCCAACGTCCGATCAGGCTGCGGAAGCAGAAAGCCAGGCGCGTTCTATTGTTGAACAGGCGCGTAACGGCGGCGACTTTGGCAAGCTGGCAATCACCTACTCCGCTGACCAACAGGCGCTGAAAGGCGGCCAGATGGGCTGGGGACGTATTCAGGAGCTGCCATCTATCTTTGCCCAGGCGCTGAGCACGGCGAAGAAAGGGGATATCGTTGGTCCTATTCGTTCAGGCGTGGGCTTCCACATTCTGAAGGTGAACGATCTGCGCGGCCAGAGCCAAAATATCTCCGTCACCGAAGTTCACGCTCGCCACATACTTCTGAAACCGTCACCGATCATGACTGACGATCAGGCGCGTGTGAAGCTGGAACAGATCGCAGCTGACATTAAGAGCGGTAAAACCTCATTTGCGAAGGCAGCAAAAGAGTTCTCTCAGGATCCAGGCTCTGCTAACCAGGGCGGCGATCTGGGCTGGGCGGCTGTGGATATTTACGATCCTGCCTTCCGCGACGCGTTGATGAAGCTGAACAAAGGCCAGATCAGCGCGCCGGTCCACTCTTCATTTGGCTGGCATCTGATCGAGCTGATGGACACCCGTAACGTTGATAAAACGGATGCGGCACAGAAAGACAGAGCCTACCGTATGCTGTTTAACCGTAAGTTCTCTGAAGAAGCCGCAACCTGGATGCAAGAACAACGCGCCAGCGCTTACGTGAAAGTTCTGAGCAACTAATGAAACAGCATCGTGTTGTTATCACGCCCGGCGAACCCGCCGGGATTGGACCTGACCTCGTTGTTCAGCTCGCCCAGCGCAGCTGGCCGGTAGAGCTGGTTGTCTGCGCCGATGCAACACTGTTACAAGACCGGGCAACGCTGCTCGGTCTGCCTTTAACGCTCATCCCTTACGTTGAAGGCCAACAGCCTGCACCGCAGCAAGCCGGTACGCTCACCCTTCTTTCCATCCCCCTTCGTACGCCGGTCATACCGGGCCAGCTCAGCACGGAAAACGGCCACTATGTCGTTGAAACCCTGGCGCGCGCCTGCGACGGTTGCCTGAAGGGCGAATTTGCCGCCCTGATCACCGGCCCCGTCCACAAAGGCGTCATCAACGAAGCGGGTATACCCTTTACCGGGCATACGGAGTTCTTCGAAGAGCGCTCGCACAGCCCGAAAGTGGTGATGATGCTGGCGACGGAGGAAATGCGCGTTGCGCTGGTGACCACCCATCTGCCGATCAAGGCCATTCCTGATGCGATCACCCCTGAACTCCTGCGCGAGATCATCGGGATTTTGCACCACGATCTGCAGACAAAGTTTGGGATCCCGCAGCCGCACGTGCTGGTCTGCGGCCTGAATCCGCACGCCGGTGAAGGCGGGCACATGGGCACCGAAGAGATCGACACCATCATTCCGGTACTCAACGAAATGCGGGCGAAGGGGATGAACCTCAGCGGGCCGCTGCCTGCAGATACCCTTTTCCAGCCGAAATACCTGGATAATGCCGACGCCGTGCTCGCGATGTACCACGATCAGGGCCTGCCCGTGCTAAAATACCAGGGCTTTGGCCGCGGGGTGAATATCACCCTCGGTTTACCCTTTATTCGAACGTCCGTTGACCACGGTACTGCGCTGGATCTGGCAGGCCAGGGGAAAGCGGATGTCGGCAGTTTTATTACGGCGCTTAATCTCGCCATCAAAATGATTGTTAATACTCAATGACTAATCGAGTCCATCAGGGCCACTTAGCCCGTAAACGTTTCGGGCAAAACTTCCTTAACGATCAGTTCGTGATCGAAAGCATTGTCTCGGCTATTAATCCGCAAAAAGGCCAGGCGATGGTCGAAATCGGCCCGGGCCTTGCCGCGCTGACCGAGCCGGTAGGCGAACGCCTCGACGAGCTGACCGTCATCGAACTGGACCGCGATCTGGCCGCACGCCTGCAAACGCATCCGTTCCTCGGGCCGAAGCTGACCATCTATCAGCAGGACGCCATGACTATGAACTTTGGCGAACTGTCAGAAAAAATGGGCCAGCCGCTGCGCGTGTTCGGCAACCTGCCGTACAACATCTCCACGCCGCTCATGTTCCACCTCTTTAGCTATACTGATGCCATTGCCGACATGCACTTCATGTTGCAAAAAGAGGTTGTTAACCGTCTGGTTGCAGGCCCGAACAGTAAAGCGTATGGTCGTTTAAGCGTGATGGCACAGTATTACTGCAACGTGATCCCGGTACTCGAAGTACCGCCGTCAGCGTTCACACCACCACCGAAAGTGGATTCAGCGGTTGTGCGCCTTGTGCCGCACAAGACGAAACCGTATCCGGTTAAAGATCTGCGCGTACTGAGCCGCATTACCACAGAAGCCTTTAACCAGCGCCGTAAAACGATCCGTAACAGCCTGAGCAATTCGTTTACCGTTGAGGTGTTAGCCGAGCTGGGGATCGACCCGGCAATGCGTGCGGAGAACATTTCCGTAGAGCAGTACTGCAAGCTGGCTAATTACATCAGCGATAATGCGCCGCCGAAGGAGAGTTAAGCCATGATTGATTCGCCCCGCGTATGTGTCCATGTACAAAGCGTCTATGTTGAATCACAGTCCTCACCGGACGAAGAACGTTTTGTTTTTGCTTACACCGTGACCATTCGCAATCTGGGGCGGATGCCCGTGCAGCTGCGCGGGCGCTACTGGCTTATCACTAACGGCAATGGCCGCGAAATCGAAGTTCAAGGCGAAGGTGTGGTCGGTGAACAGCCCCACATCGCCCCTGGCGAAGAGTACCAGTACACCAGCGGCGCGGTGATTGAAACGCCGATGGGTACCATGCAAGGCCATTATGAAATGGTCGACGTCGATGGCAATGATTTCCGCGTTGCCATTCCTGTGTTCCGTCTCGCCGTAACCACACTCATTCATTAATCTAATGTCTACATATCTGATTGGCGACGTTCACGGTTGCTACGATGAACTGATCGCATTATTAAAACAGGTCGACTTTACGCCAGGACAGGACACGCTCTGGCTGACGGGCGATTTAGTCGCGCGTGGCCCCGGCTCCCTTGAAGTATTACGTTTCGTCAAATCGCTGGGCGATAGCGTGCGCATGGTGCTGGGCAATCACGATCTGCATCTGCTGGCGGTTTTCGCCGGGATCAGCCGCAACAAACCTAAAGATCGCCTCACCCCACTGCTGGATGCGCCGGACGCGGACGATCTGATTAACTGGCTGCGCCGTCAGCCCCTGCTGCAGATCGACGAAGAGAAAAAGCTGGTCATGGCGCATGCCGGGATCACCCCGCAATGGGATCTTGAGACGGCGAAAACCTGCGCGCGTGACGTTGAGGCGGTGCTGGCAAGCGACTCGTATCCTTTCTTCCTCGATGCCATGTACGGCGATATGCCGAACCACTGGAGCGAGGATCTCAGCGGTCTGGCCCGTCTGCGCTTTATCACCAACGCGTTCACCCGCATGCGCTTCTGCTTCCCGAACGGACAGCTGGATATGTATTCCAAAGAAACGCCGGAAAGCGCGCCCGCGCCGCTGAAACCGTGGTTTGCCATTCCGGGGCCGGTGACAAGCGAGTACAGCGTGGTATTTGGCCACTGGGCTGCGCTGGAAGGAAAAGGAACACCGGAAGGGATTTACGGTCTGGATACCGGATGCTGCTGGGGCGGAGAGTTAACCTGCTTGCGCTGGGAAGATAAAGCTTACTTTGTGCAGCCGTCCAACCGACAGCTGGACCTGGGGGAAAGCGAGGCCGTTGCCTCCTGATACGTAATTCCCTCTCCCGGCCGGGAGAGGGAAAATCACTTAACGACGTTCCAGAATCTCGAAGCAGTAGCTGTGGGAGTTCTGTGCATCCGCGTCGTGGAATTCGCTGAATACCGATTCCCACTCGTCCGGATCGTAGTCCGGGAAATGAGTATCCCCTTCCACTTCTGCATCAATGTGGGTCAGATACAGCTTCTGCGCTTTTGGCAGGAACTGCTCGTACACGCGCCCACCGCCAATCACCATGATCTCTTCGGCATTGCCGCATGCAGCAATCGCCTCGTCTACTGATTTTACCCATTCGACGCGATCGTCAGTGCCCGGCTGGCTGCTGATAACGATATTCTTACGGCCCGGCAATGGACGACCAATCGACTCCCAGGTCAGGCGGCCCATCACTACCGGCTTGTTTAACGTAGTACGTTTAAACCATGCGAGATCGGCAGGCAGGTTCCACGGCATGGCATTTTCCATACCGATAACGCGGTCCACCGCCAGCGCTGCAATCAGACTGATCATTGAAAATTTCCCGGATGCAAAAAATTGCCGCCACTATACGGAAAGCTTAATCTTTCGTCGACTGGCGGCAGGGTAAAGATAAAGAAATTTTTTAATATTGCTGGCAACTCCACTTCACGCGGAAGGTTTACTCTCGGGCTCGTCAGCCGGATCGCCGGTATGCTTGCCCTCTTCCGTGCCCTGCCAGCCATGGCGCTGGATCAGCGACAGGTGGTTACGGTCCTCGTTAATGATTTCCGTCAGCATCGCGCTGGTGCGTTTGAACACCGCCGCACGCTCGGTGGCCGTACTGCCGGCCATCGCCGCCATCTCTTCGACCATCTCGGTATTAAAGCGGCGGAACAGGTCTGCCCGTTCGCGTGCTTCATACGCGCCGAGCCCCAGGTTTTCCAGCGCCATGCGGCCAGACTTCAGCGCACCTTCGAACGTTTCACGTTCCGGCGCCTCTACGCCCGCCTGTCGCAGCCGGATGTAGTGATCCACATCGCGCGCGCGGGAAATAATGGTCAGCGCCGGGAAATGCTCTTTTACCAGCTCCACCATCTGCATGCTGGTTTCCGGATCGTCAATGGCGTTAATCAACACCTCGGCTTTTGCCGCCCCGGCAGATTCCAGCAGATCGACGCGGGTCGCATCCCCGTAAAACACCTTCATATCAAATTTACGCAGGGTATCGACATGGTCGGGGTCGTGATCGAGGATGACCATTTTCACCCCGCTCGACAGCAGTAAACGACCCACGATCTGCCCGTAGCGGCCAAATCCGGCGATGATGACGCGCGGCTGCTCCTCGTCGATCTCATCGGCCTCGCGCTCCTGACCGCTGTCCGATTTCTCCAGGCGCGTCAGCACCACCAGCAGCACAGGCGTCGCCGCCATCGACAGGGCGACCGCCAGCGTCAGCGCCTTCGCCCACTCGGGATCGAGCACGTTTGCCATCTGCGCGGCGCCAAAGACCACGAATGCAAATTCACTCCCCTGCCCCAGCAGCACGGCGAACCAGCGGCGCTGCCTGCCCGGCACGTTCAGTGGTCGAGCAATCAGCCACAGCATCACCATTTTAATGACCAGGAAGCCGACGAGCAGGATGACGATCCGCAGCGGATGCGTCACCAGCGTGCCGAAGTCGACGGACATCCCGACGCCGATGAAAAACAGTCCCAGCAGCAGTCCTTTGAACGGCTCGATATCGCTTTCCAGCGCGTGACGGTATTCAGAGCTCGCCAGCAGAACGCCTGCGAGGAACGCCCCCATCGCCATCGACAGCCCGGCCTCCTCCAGCAGCAGACCGAAGCCAAACACCAGGAACAGCGCCACGGCGCTGAACACTTCGCGCAGGCCAGAACGGGCGACAAACCGCAGCAGCGGGCGGGTCACGTAGCGGCCAAGCAGCACCACCAGCGCCAGCGCGCCCGCCACCTTCAGCGCCGACAGCGCGAAAGCGCCCAGCGTGGTAGAGGAACCGCTGGCCGCCAGAAGCGGGATCATCGCTACCAGCGGGATAGCGGCAATGTCCTGGAACAGCAGCACCGAGAACGCGCTGCGTCCCATCTGGGAGACCGTCAGATTTCGCTCGTTCATCGCCTGCATGGCAATCGCCGTGGAGGAGAGCGCCAGCGTCATGCCAATGAGCTCTGCCACTTTCCAGTCCATACCCAACAGGATGCAGAACCCACCCAGCAGCAGCCCGCAGGCCACCATCTGCAGTGCCCCGCCGCCAAATACCGAGGCGCGAAGCTTCCACAGCCGCTGCGGGTCGAGCTCCAGGCCAATCACAAACAGCATCAGCACCACGCCAATCTCAGCGAAATGGAGAATCGCCTCGGCATCCGTGACCAGTCTAAAGCCCCACGGCCCAATGACGCAGCCTGCAATCAGGTAGCCGAGCACCGACCCCAGCCCCAGGCGTACCGCCACGGGCACAATCAGCGCCGCCGCGCCGAGGTAAATCAGCGCCTGTATCAGCGTATGGCTATCCATGGTGCGTCTCCTGCCACTCAAGTAAGCGTTGTTTATAATGACGAGCCTGCGCCTGCAGCGTTTCATCGTCGCAAACAAACGTGCAGTGCATCGCAAACGGCGGGAGCCAGTTCAGACCGCAATAGAGCGCAGTCGCCTGCAGCGGCTGCGCCAGGACGTCAAAACCCGGGAAGGAACCGATATCAAAATGGCTTTCCCCACCGCCGGTGGTGACCGCCCACATCAGGCTTTTTCCTTTTAGCGCATTGCCGTTGTGGCCATACGCCCAGCCGTGGGAGAAGACTTTATCAATCCACAGCTTCAGGAGCGAGGGCGTACTGTACCACTGCATTGGATGCTGCCAGATAATCAGATCGGCACGGGAGAGCGCCTCCTGTTCGGCGGCGATATCGATATTAAAATCGGGATAGAGTTGATAGAGGGAACGTATCTCTACGTTATCAAGCGTCCTTACCTGCTCAAGCATCCGCTTATTCGCATGCGAGTGCTGCGGATAAGGATGGGCATAAATTATCAGAATCATTGATTAGCCTGTTGTTACTGCTTTCTTTTAACAAAAGAGTGTAGTCAGTAATTCAACAGGCTAATAGTGAATATTATTGACGGGCTTACGTCAGAATTCTGAATTAGTTATCCAGCTCGCCCATGGATTTCACCTGGTCACGGTTAATCTGCTCGGTTTGACCGGTTTCGGCGTTTTTATATGACACCAGACCGGTATCGTCATCTACCTGCGGTTTGCCGTCGGTGACAATGGTTTTGCCATCGGTGGTTTTTACGGCCTGATTAGACGAACAGCCCGCAACGGTGAACATTGTCGTGGCAGCCAGAACGGAAGCGATCAGTAATTTATTTTGCATGGTGTTTTCCCCTGCTCTCAGTTGAATTTCGTTATCGACCTAACCATTTTAGGCTAACTGACTGAAAGCGGATGAAAAACCAGAAGGTTCTGAAGATGGGAGAATGCCCGGCAACCGAACGGCACCGGGCATTTTTACTTATTTGCTAATCTGCGCGTGCATTTCCTGCACTGAAATCACCTTCTCGGTGGCATCCGCGTTCAGCGCCATGGCCGTTGCGAAACCGCCGTTCAGGGTGGTGTCGTAGTGCACTTTGTACTGCAGCGCGCTGCGGCGAATCAGCTTGGAGTCTTCAATCGCCTGGCGGCCTGCGGTGGTGTTGATGATGTAGGTGTATTCGCCATTCTTGATACGGTCCTGAATGTGCGGACGACCTTCATGCACCTTGTTCACCAGACGCGGGTTGATGCCGGCTTCGCCCAGCACAATCGCGGTACCGTGGGTCGCGTCCAGCTCGAAGCCCTGTTTCAGCAGCTTGGCGGCCAGGTCAACCACGCGCTCTTTGTCGCCTTCGCGAACGGAGAGCAGCGCACGGCCTGATTTTCTCATGGTGGAGCTACTGCCCAGCTGCGCCTTCGCGAACGCTTCTGCGAAGGTGCGTCCCACGCCCATCACTTCCCCGGTAGAGCGCATTTCTGGCCCTAACAGCGGGTCAACGCCCGGGAATTTGTTGAACGGCAGCACCACTTCTTTCACCGAGTAGTACGGTGGAATGATCTCTTTGGTCACGCCCTGCTGCGCCAGCGTCTGACCCGCCATCACGCGCGCCGCCACTTTCGCCAGCGGAACGCCGGTGGCTTTGGAGACGAACGGTACGGTACGTGCCGCACGCGGGTTGACTTCAATCAGGTAGACTTCGTTGTCTTTCACCGCGAACTGGACGTTCATCAGACCGCGAACCTGCAGCTCAAAGGCCAGCTTCTGCACCTGCTGGCGCATCACGTCCTGAATCTCCTGGCTCAGCGTGTAGGCTGGCAGAGAACAGGCGGAGTCGCCGGAGTGCACGCCCGCCTGCTCGATGTGCTCCATGATGCCGCCAATCAGCACCATTTCGCCGTCGCAGATGGCGTCAACGTCCACTTCTACCGCGTCGTCGAGGAAGCGGTCGAGCAGCACAGGCGCATCGTTGGAAACGCTCACCGCAGTCTGGAAGTAGCGACGCAGGTCGGCTTCGTCATACACGATTTCCATCGCGCGGCCGCCCAGCACGTAGGAAGGACGCACCACCAGCGGGTAGCCAATCTCTTTCGCCTTCTCAACGGCCATTTCAATGGCGGTGACGGTGGCGTTCGCCGGCTGTTTCAGCTTCAGACGGTCAACCGCCTGCTGGAAACGCTCGCGGTCTTCCGCACGGTCAATCGCGTCCGGGCTGGTGCCGATAACCGGCACGCCTGCTGCTTCCAGCGCGCGCGCCAGCTTCAGCGGGGTCTGGCCGCCGTACTGCACGATAACGCCTTTTGGCTTCTCGATGCGCACGATTTCCAGCACGTCTTCCAGGGTAACCGGCTCGAAGTAGAGGCGGTCAGAGGTGTCGTAGTCGGTCGATACGGTTTCCGGGTTACAGTTGACCATGATGGTCTCGTAACCGTCTTCGCGCAGCGCCAGCGAGGCGTGTACGCAGCAGTAGTCGAACTCGATGCCCTGGCCGATACGGTTTGGACCGCCGCCCAGCACCATAATCTTGTCGCGGTCGACGGACGGGTTCGCTTCGCACTCGTCTTCATAGGTGGAGTACATGTAGGCGGTGTCGGTCGAGAATTCAGCCGCACAGGTGTCCACGCGCTTGTAGACCGGGTGCAGGTCGTACTGGTCGCGCAGCTTGCGGATTTCCGCTTCACGCACGCCCGCCAGCTTAGCCAGACGCGCATCGGCGAAGCCTTTGCGCTTCAGCACGCGCAGGAAGTCAGCGTCCAGGCCGTTGATGCCCAGCTCCGCGACCTGCTCTTCCAGACGCACCAGCTCTTCAATCTGCACCAGGAACCAGCGGTCGATGTTGGTCAGGTTGAACACGCCGTCGACGGACAGGCCCGCACGGAAGGCATCGGCGATATACCAGATACGCTCTGCGCCCGCGTCTTTCAGCTCGCGGCGGATTTTGGTCAGCGCTTCCGGGTCGTCCAGGCTCACTTTCGGGTCAAAGCCGGTCGCGCCCACTTCGAGGCCGCGCAGCGCTTTCTGCAGGGATTCCTGCTGCGTGCGGCCAATCGCCATCACTTCACCGACAGATTTCATCTGGGTGGTCAGACGGTCGTTCGCGCCCGCGAATTTCTCGAAGTTGAAGCGTGGAATTTTGGTCACAACGTAGTCGATGGACGGCTCGAAGGACGCTGGGGTGCGGCCACCGGTGATGTCGTTCATCAGCTCGTCGAGGGTGTAACCCACCGCCAGCTTCGCCGCCACTTTCGCAATCGGGAAGCCGGTCGCTTTAGAGGCCAGCGCGGAGGAACGGGACACGCGCGGGTTCATTTCGATAACAATCAGACGGCCTGTTTTCGGGTTCACCGAGAACTGCACGTTAGAGCCGCCGGTTTCCACGCCGATTTCACGCAGTACCGCCATCGAGGCGTTACGCATGATTTGATACTCTTTGTCGGTCAGGGTCTGGGCTGGCGCAACGGTGATGGAGTCGCCGGTGTGGATACCCATCGCATCGAAGTTTTCGATGGAGCAGACGATGATGCAGTTGTCGTTTTTATCACGCACCACTTCCATCTCGTACTCTTTCCAGCCAATCAGCGATTCATCAATCAGCAGCTCTTTGGTTGGGGAGAGATCCAGACCGCGTTCGCAAATCTCTTCGAACTCTTCGCGGTTGTAGGCGATACCGCCGCCGGTGCCGCCCATGGTGAACGATGGACGGATGATGCACGGATAGCCCACGTCAGCCGCGACGGCCAGCGCTTCTTCCATGTTGTGTGCGATACCGGAACGCGCGGTGTCGAGGCCGATTTTCTTCATCGCCACGTCGAAGCGGCGACGGTCTTCTGCTTTATCAATCGCGTCGGCGGTCGCACCAATCATGGTCACGCCGAACTCTTCCAGCACGCCCTGACGCTCCAGCTCCAGCGCACAGTTCAGCGCCGTCTGGCCGCCCATGGTTGGCAGCACCGCGTCCGGACGCTCTTTCTCGATGATTTTACGTACCACTTCCCAGTGAATCGGCTCGATGTAGGTTGCATCAGCCATTTCCGGGTCGGTCATGATGGTTGCCGGGTTAGAGTTTACCAGGATTACGCGGTAACCCTCTTCACGCAGGGCTTTACACGCCTGCGCGCCGGAGTAGTCGAATTCGCAGGCCTGGCCGATGACGATCGGGCCAGCGCCAAGGATCAGGATGCTTTTTATGTCTGTACGTTTTGGCATTGTCTTCTCGGCTCCTGATTATTTAGCGGTCTTACGGTATTGCTCGATAAGTTCGATGAAGTGATCGAACAGCGGCGCGGCGTCGTGTGGGCCCGGGCTGGCTTCCGGGTGACCCTGGAAGCTGAATGCTGGCTTATCGGTGCGATGAATCCCCTGCAGGGTGCCATCAAACAGCGACTTATGGGTCACGCGCAGGTTAGCCGGCATCGAGGCTTCATCGACGGCAAAGCCGTGGTTCTGCGCGGTGATCATCACCGTGTTGTTATCGATGTCTTTCACCGGGTGGTTACCACCGTGGTGGCCGAACTTCATCTTAACGGTGTTCGCACCGCTCGCCAGCGCCAGCAGCTGATGGCCGAGGCAGATGCCGAATACCGGGATGTCGGTTTCCAGGAAGGACTTGATGGCGGCGATGGCGTAATCGCACGGCGCCGGGTCGCCAGGGCCGTTGGACAGGAAAATACCGTCCGGATTCATCTTCAGCACGTCTTCGGCAGACGTTTGTGCCGGAACTACCGTCAGGCGGCAGCCGCGGTCAACCAGCATGCGCAGGATGTTGCGCTTGGCGCCGAAATCGTAGGCCACCACGTGGAACGGCAGCTCGCTCTCTTTTTTCGCTTCCGGCAGGTCGCCTTCCAGCGTCCAGCTACCCTGAGTCCAGCTGTAGGCTTCAGCGGTCGTCACTTCTTTCGCCAGGTCCATGCCGTTCAGGCCCGGGAAGGCTTTCGCTTTTTCCAGCGCCAGCGTCGCATCGAGGTTATCACCCGCGATAATGCAGCCGTTCTGTGCACCCTTCTCGCGCAGCAGACGCGTTAACTTACGGGTATCGATATCGGCAATCGCCACGATGTTATGGCGCTTAAGGTGAGAAGAGAGGTCTTCGGTATTGCGGAAGTTGCTGGCAATCAGCGGCAGGTCGCGGATGACCAGACCTTGCGCATGTACCTGAGAAGATTCTTCGTCAGCCGCATTGGTGCCGACATTGCCGATATGAGGATAAGTAAGAGTAACGATTTGGCGAGAATAGGAAGGATCAGTGAGGATTTCTTGATAACCGGTCATTGAAGTATTGAAAACGACTTCCCCAACCGCCGAACCCGTTGCCCCTATGGCCCGACCGATAAACTGGGTTCCGTCTTCCAGAACCAATAGCGCTGACTTAATCAAAACACCCTCCAGAGAATATTCACTCACTTT
Organism: Enterobacter sp. 302C9; assembly: GCF_034106085.1. NCBI lineage: Bacteria > Pseudomonadati > Pseudomonadota > Gammaproteobacteria > Enterobacterales > Enterobacteriaceae > Enterobacter > Enterobacter sp. 302C9. The sequence goes on along the minus strand of NZ_JAWNBW010000005.1, from coordinate 173,174 downwards.
ATTTGCATATTAATTCATAGCATGTCATGGATCAATGCAAATGTGTTGCCAGCGGATTTTTGGCAAACGGCGGCATTCTGGGGATTTGGTGGGTAAAAGTCAACTTAAAACGGATATTTTGTTTACTCTTTTGCAAGTCTGGCGAGTGGAATGCGGCTTAAGCGACAAAAAGATCAGGTAAATCACTGCGGAAAACGCTTGCGCGCCTGGTTTAATGAAAAATGAGATGGTGCAGCACTATAAAGTAGACCAGATGGTCAAAATTTACATTTCAGTAACGTTAAAACGCCAAAAGAGATAGATATTTAGAGACTTAAACAAAAATACGCTATAAAACAGACAAAATAAAAGGGCAATAAAATATTGCCCTATGCAATCAAACAATTACGACTGCAATAACCACATCACGATGGGTAATAATGCTTACAAATTGTTGAGATCGAGCACATCTCGCATATCAAAAAGGCCGTTTTTCTTGTTTTTAAGCCACAAAGCAGAGCGTACGGCGCCGTTGGCAAACGTCATTCGGCTGGAGGCTTTATGCGTAATTTCGACACGTTCACCAATATCGGCGAACATCGCCGTATGTTCGCCGACGATGTCACCCGCTCGCACGGTTGCAAAGCCAATAGTGCCCGGCACGCGTTCGCCGGTGTAACCTTCGCGGGTATAGACCGCGCAGTCTTTTAAGTCTTTATCAAGTGCATGAGCAATCGCTTCGCCCATCGCCAGCGCCGTACCCGATGGCGCATCAACCTTGTAACGGTGGTGAGCTTCTACGATCTCAATATCGGTATAGTTGCCCATCACCTTCGCGGCCTTCTCCAGCAGCTTCAGCATGACGTTAACGCCCACGCTGAAGTTTGCCGCGAAGACAATCGCAATCTCTTTTGATGCATCCTGGATAGCCTGCTTGCCCGCATCGTCAAAACCGGTGGTGCCGATCACCATCCCCTTGCCGTGCTGACGACAAAACGCCAGATGCGTGAGCGTCCCTTCCGGGCGGGTAAAATCGATGAATACATCGAAGTCCTCTTTTACCGCCTCCAGGCTGCTTTGCACGGTAACGCCCGTGTGGCCTGCGCCCGCCAGCTCACCGGCATCGGTTCCCAGAAGCGACGAACCTTCACGCTCCAGTGCCGCGCCAAGCGCGACGCCATCCATCTGAAGTGCCGCCTGAATAAGCTGACGGCCCATACGTCCACCCGCGCCCGCAATGGCGACACGGATCTGTGCATCATGCATAGTTATTCTCTTACGTTAAAATGATGTAAACCGTTTTCAGATTAACCAGCCTTGAGAAGCACTGCCAACTGAAAACACCGATAATTAGAATTTAACGTGAAACCGACTTAAATATCAGTAAAAGACATGATTTTGTCGTCACGATAAAGTAACGGGTAAAAAAAAGGCCAGCACAGGAGGTGCTGGCCTTTCATCAGAAAAAGGTCTATTCGACTTCGCGGGCGTCGATGCGCAGTTCTTTCGGGACTTCGAAAACGATGTTCTCTTCACGTCCTTCCAGCGGCACCGCTTCGCCACCGCCCAGCTCCTGCAGACGGGAAATGACGTTCTGTACCAGAATATCTGGCGCAGACGCCCCGGCCGTCACGCCGACACAGGCCGCGTGTTTAACCCACTCTTCCTGAATATCCGACGCGTCATCAATCAGAAAAGCCATTTTCCCCATACGCTGCGCCAGTTCGGCCAGACGGTTGGAGTTAGACGAGTTTTTGGAGCCGACCACCAGCACCACGTCCGCCTGTTCAGCCAGTGCGCGCACCGCTTCCTGACGGTTAGTGGTCGCGTAGCAGATATCATCCTTACGCGGACCGACGATTTTCGGGAAGCGCTGGCGCAGGGCGTCAATCACGTCTGAGGTATCGTCTACGGAGAGCGTCGTCTGGGTCATAAACGACAGACGGGCTTCATTTTTCACGTTCAGCGTTAACACATCTTCAGGCGACTCAACCAGATACATACCCCCTTCCGGGTTGCTGTACTGGCCCATGGTGCCTTCGACTTCCGGATGCCCGGCATGGCCAATCAGAATCGACTCTTCACCACGACGGCTGGCGCGCGCCACTTCCATATGCACTTTTGTCACCAGCGGACAGGTGGCATCGAATACGGTCAGGTCGCGGCTTTTTGCTTCGTTACGTACCGCCTGAGAGACGCCGTGCGCGGAGAAGATCAGGATCGCACCGTCCGGCACTTCGCTGATTTGTTCAATGAAGATGGCGCCGCGCTCGCGCAGGCTGTCGACCACGTAGCGGTTGTGCACCACTTCGTGACGTACATAAATCGGCGCGCCGTAAATCTCCAGCGCGTTTTCAACAATGCTGATAGCGCGGTCTACACCGGCGCAGAAGCCGCGCGGGTTAGCCAACAGGATCTGCATTTCAGGCCTCCAGTGCAGGATCGATTTCCAGCACTTCAACATCAAAATGAACGGTACGCCCGGCAAGCGGATGGTTGAAGTCAACGGTAATAGAGTCGCCGTTGATCTCGCGGATCACGCCAGGCATTTCGCTGCCGTCCATAGCGGTAAAGAGCATAATCGCTCCGATCTCCGGTTCACCCGCGTCCATAAACTCGCGGCGCGAGAAATACTGGATCAGGTCCGGACTCGGCACGCCAAACGCGGCATCCGGCTCCAGCGAAAAGGCTTTTTTCTCACCCTCTTTCAGGCCCAGAAGCTGCTGCTCAAGACCTTCAGACAGGGAGGTATCGCCAAGACGAAACAGGGCCGGTTTGCCGTTATTGCGGGTGGATTCGGCCGTGGAGCCGTCATCCAGCTTCAGCGTGAAGTGAACGAGAACCGCGCTGTTGCTCTGTACGGATTTAGACATGCAAATTGCTCGCTTGTTTTGCCCGGTAGCATTACGCCACCGGGCGAGTGTGTTACGCCTGCTCTTTCGCGGCCGGTTTAGGCAAGAAGCCTTCCAGCACGATTAACGCCGCGCCGATACAAATTGCCGTATCGGCAAGGTTAAAGGTCGCGAAGTGCCAGTCGCCGACGTAGAAGTCGATCATATCAACCACAAAGCCGTGCCACAGGCGGTCAAACAGGTTGCCCAGCGCGCCGCCAATGATCAGCGCGTAGGCAATGTTATTCAGCTTTTGCGTGGCCTTCGAGCGGTACATCAGCACCGCGAGGATCACGCAGATACCGAGAGCGATACCCGCAAAGAACCAGCGCTGCCAGCCACCGCTGTCGGCAAGGAAACTAAACGCTGCGCCGTAGTTACGCGCGTAGTGCAGGTTAAGCGACGGGAACAGCGGAACCGTCTCCCCCAGAGCAAAATTCTGGAGGATCAGGAACTTGCTGCCCAGATCGATAATCAGCACCACCACAACCAGCCACAGCCAGCGCAGTCCTGTTGAACAGAGAGTTTTACTCATCAGGCAAACTTACGTTTTTCGCCGTCACCGGCGACGTTGCTTACACAGCGTCCGCAGATGTCTGCGTGTTCCGCCACCTGGCCAACATCGGTGGTGTAATGCCAGCAACGCGGGCATTTCTCACCGTCGGCTTTGCTCAGCGCGACTTTCAGTCCTTTGAGCAGCTCGCTCTGCTGAGCATCAGCAGAAGCATCGGCATAATCCGCAACTTTCGCACCGGAGGTCAACAGGACAAATCGTAATTCATCGCCCAGCGCCGTCAGCTTCGCCGCCAGCTCCGGTTCGGCATACAGCGTAACTGCCGCTTCCAGAGAGCCGCCGACTTTCTTGTCCGCGCGCGCCTGCTCGATAACCTTGTTCACTTCGCCACGCACTTTGAGCAGCTCGTCCCAGAAGGCATCGTTCATCGCTTCGGTGCTGGAGAGATCGAACAGACCTTCGTACCACTCGCCCGTGAACACATACTTCTCACGGTCGCCCGGCAGGTAGCCCCAGATTTCATCCGCGGTGAAGGACATGATCGGCGCCATCCAGCGCACCAGCGCTTCTGCGATGTGGAACAGCGCGGTCTGGCAGCTACGACGCGCCACGCTGTCCGCTTTCGCGGTGTACTGGCGGTCTTTGATGATGTCGAGGTAGAACGAGCCCATCTCGATGGAGCAGAAGCGCATCAGGCGCTGCACCACTTCGTGGAAGTCGTAAGACTCATAGGCTTTCAGAATATCTTCCTGCGCCGCTTTCGCGCAGCCTACCGCCCAGCGGTCCAGCACCACCATCTCTTCCGGTTTCACCATGTCTTTTGCCGGATCGAACCCGTTCAGGTTCGCCAGCAGGAAGCGCGCGGTGTTACGGATACGACGATAGCTGTCGGCAGCACGCTTCAGGATCTCGTCAGACACCGCCATTTCGCCGGTGTAATCGGTAGAGGCCACCCACAGACGCAGAATGTCTGCGCCCAGCTTGTTCATCACATCCTGCGGAGAAACGGTGTTACCGATAGATTTGGACATCTTACGGCCCTGACCATCCACGGTGAAGCCGTGAGTCAGTACCTGACGGTAAGGCGCTTTCCCCTTCATGGCGGTGGAGATCATCAGAGATGACATGAACCAGCCGCGGTGTTGGTCAGACCCTTCCAGATACATATCGGCAGCGTGACCGGCAAATTCCGGACGCACGTCAACCACGGAGGAGTGGGTAGACCCGGAGTCGAACCACACGTCCAGGGTATCCGGCACTTTCTCGTAGTTGTCTGCGTCAGTGCCCAGGATGTCGCGGGAGTCGAGATCCCACCACGCCTGAATGCCGTCAACTTCGACGCGCTTCGCCACTTCTTCCATCAGTTCCAGAGTGTTCGGGTGCAGCTCCTGCGTCTCTTTATGTACGAACAGAGACATCGGCACGCCCCAGGTACGCTGACGGGAGATACACCAGTCAGGACGATTAGCCACCATGGATTCGATACGCGCCTGGCCCCAGTCAGGGATCCACTGCACGCCTTTGATCTCTTTCAGAGACTGCTCGCGCAGGCCTTTCTGATCCATGCTGACGAACCACTGCGGGGTCGCACGGAAGATGATCGGCGTCTTATGACGCCAGCAGCACGGATAGCTGTGCTGCATTTTTTCAACGTGCAGCAGCGCGCCGCTGGTGCGCAGCATGTCGACGATGATGTCGTTCGCCTTGAAGACGTTGATACCGTCCAGCGCCGGATAGGTACCTGGCAGGTAAGATCCGTCCGGGCCAACAGGGTTAGCGATTTCCAGACCGTACTTCAGGCTGATGTTGTAGTCATCAGGACCGTGGCCACCGGCGGTATGCACCGCACCGGTACCCGCTTCCAGCGTCACGTGGTCGCCCAGGATCGCCGGAACGTCGAAGTCCAGGAACGGGTGCTTGAAGCGCATCAGCTCCAGCGCGTCGCCTTTCACGGTGCCCAGCACGGTGTAGTCGGTGATATGCGCGCGCTTCAGCACGCTCTCAACCAGATCTTTCGCCAGGATAACCGCCTGACCGTCAATCTGAACCAGCGCGTATTCGAACTCACCGGACAGGGAGATTGCACGGTTCGCTGGCAGGGTCCACGGGGTGGTGGTCCAGATCACCAGAGAGATCGGGCCGTTTACCGAGGAGACGCCAAATTTAGCCTTCACCGCATCCTGATCGACAGCGTTGAACGCCACGTCGATAGACGGAGAGGTTTTGTCGTAATACTCAACTTCCGCTTCTGCCAGCGCAGAGCGGCAGTCCACGCACCAGTGCACCGGCTTAGCGCCTTTGTGCAGGTGGCCGTTACCGATGATTTTACCCAGCGCACGGATGATGTTGGCTTCAGTTTTGAAATCCATGGTCAGGTACGGGTGCGACCAGTCGCCCAGCACGCCCAGACGGATGAAGTCAGCGCGCTGACCGTCAACCTGCGTGGCTGCGTATTCGCGGCACTTCGCACGGAACTCGGCGGCGGTGAACTTCTCACCCGGCTTGCCGAACTCTTGCTCCACTTTCAGCTCGATTGGCAGACCGTGGCAGTCCCAGCCCGGAACATAAGGCGAGTCGTATCCCGTGAGGCCTTTGGACTTCACGATAATGTCTTTCAGAATCTTGTTAACCGAGTGACCAATATGAATGCTGCCATTCGCATATGGAGGGCCATCATGCAGAATGAAGGTTTTTTTGCCTTTTTTGGCTGCACGAATGATGCCGTACAGGTCATCATCGGTCCAACGCGCCAGCATTCCCGGTTCGCGCTTGGCGAGATCGCCGCGCATCGGGAACCCTGTTTCCGGCAAATTCAGGGTTGATTTATAGTCACTCATCAGATTCTCGGTTCCGTATTTATCACGTAGGCAGTTAAGCCGGGTTCAAAGCCCAAAAAACTCGCGGGCCGTCAATTCATCTCGCGCAATTTGCGCTTTTAGTTCATCCAGCGAACCAAATCGCTGCTCGTTGCGTATTTTTTTACGCAGTATCACATCTATATGGCGACCATAGAGGTCCATTACAACGTCCAGCAGGTGCACTTCTAACTGTTGACGCACACCGGCGACGGTCGGACGCGTACCAATGTTGGCGACGCCGTAGAACGGCTTATCGCCCAGTCCTGCCACTTCCACCGCATACACCCCTTTAACCGGGGAAACCTGACGACGCAGCGGTATATTCGCCGTCGGGAAGCCTATCGTGCGGCCCAGCGCATCGCCATGGACCACGCGGCCAGAGATGGTGAACGGATGCCCCAGCAGGGTTTCTGCCGTGTCCAGGTCATCATTAGCCAGCGCCTGACGCACCGCCGTGCTGCTGACGCGCACGCCGCCTTCGCAGAAGGTCATCGCGCTGGTGACGTCAAATCCATACTCCAGACCAGCCTTCTGTAATAGCAAGAAATCGCCCTGACGACCAGCGCCAAAGCGGAAATCATCGCCCACGGCAAGAAACTGTACGCCAAGACGCTTAACCAGCAGGTCGCTGACGAAATTTTGTGCTGTCAGCGCGGCAAAGCGACGATCGAAACGTAAACACAATACATAGTCCACGCCGGACTCCGCCAGATAGCGCAATTTCTCGCGCAGGCGAGTGAGTCGGGCGGGAGATTTATCGCCCGCGAACAATTCCAGCGGCTGCGGCTCGAAAATCATCACTACAACGGGCAGGCCACGGGCCTCCCCTTCTTTCCGCAATCCCTGCAACAGCGCCTGATGACCACGATGCACGCCGTCGAAATTACCAATAGTCAGCACGCACCCGTGTGGCGCGCTGCTGAGATTATGTATGCCGCGTATCAGCTTCATGTCTGGCTCAAAACAGTGAAAATCGCCAAAGTATACCTTGTACAGCGGTTAAGGTTAACCGGCGATTGTTCGCGCAAAACAGAAAGCCGTAATGATTTCATCAGGCTGACCTTTCGCAGCGAAAAAATCTGCTCTTGAACTGCGATTTTTATGCCGAAAGGCTGTATTCAGGGAAGACAAGCTGGTAGAATCCTGCGCCATCACTACGTAACGTAGCGTCGCTAATTAACGGCGCTTATTTGCACAAATCCATTGACAAAAGAAGGCAAAGAGGGCATATTCCTCGGCCTTTGAATTGTCCACATAGAACATATTTGGGAGTTGGACTTGGCTAATATCAAATCAGCTAAGAAACGTGCCGTTCAGTCTGAAAAGGCTCGTAAGCACAACGCAAGCCGTCGCTCTATGATGCGTACTTTCATCAAGAAAGTATACGCAGCAATCGAAGCAGGCGACAAAGCTGCAGCGCAGAACGCATTTAACGAAATGCAACCAATCGTGGATCGTCAGGCTGCTAAAGGTCTGATCCACAAAAACAAAGCAGCGCGTCATAAAGCAAACCTGACCGCGCAGATCAACAAACTGGCTTAATCGCTACTTGTTGTTGCTTGTTTAAAGAACCCGCTTAACGCGGGTTTTTTTATGCCTTCAGATTGCCGGTGGCGTAAACAGCGCCGAGTAGTCACGGTTGCAGATTCGCTGCACCGCCGGGTGCTGAATCATTCTTTCGGCAAATATGGCGTGGTACTCCTCCATCACGTTATCCACTCTGCCTATCTCCGTAATCTTGTCGTCCGAATAGAGATCGTGCGCGTACAGCGTCGGCGCAACGAAGATCGCATTATGCGCTTCGCCAAAGGCTTTCATCAGCGCCGCATCGTCGAACTCACCGAGGATTTCTACCTTAAGCCCCTGCGAATTAAACCAGTTCAGCAGCTTGCGTCCGAGCATTGAGCGTCGCCCAGGCACCAGCAGGCGACGCTCTTCCAGGCAGGCCGGGAAGGGTTTCTCCGGCGGCGGGTTGATACACCAGAAGCTCACGCCACATTCGCCAATCTTCACCGAGAACAGCCCTTCCTGCTGGGTGGAGTCAATCGGGCAGTCCGAGATAATCATATCCAGCTTGTGCTGGCTCAGCTGTTCCAGCAGCATCTCGTGGGTGGATTCAAAGCAGCGCAGGTGAATTTGCTCGTCTTCAACTACCGCCGCATCCAGCACGCCGCTCACCAGCCGCTTGGACAGCGCATCCGCCACGCCAACGTCAAAGAGCAGGTTCGACTCTTTGCGGTAGTTGACGATATCCAGCATCTCCTGGCTCAGGGTGAACATTTTGTCCGCATAGCGGAACACCAGTTCACCCAGTTCGCTGGGTTCAATCCCACGCCCCTTACGCTTGAACAGCTTCCCCTGCAGACGCTCTTCCAGGGCCTTGATTTGCCCGGTGATGGTTTGCGGCGTCAGGTAGAGCGCCTCTGCCGCCCCCACCACCGAGCCCTGTTTGTAGACGTGCCAGAAGTAGTACAGATGGTTGTAATTTAAATGAGACATCGCGTCTTCTCTCCCTGAGTGTGTATCGGGAGAAGGATTACCTCCTCCCGGTGTTCCGTTATGCCTGGACGGCCTGTCCGGATAACTTCACCTTCAACAAGGTATAACCGATTACCGCGGCCAGTAATGACCCGATGAGAATGCCGAGTTTAGCCCAGACGATAAGCTCAGGCGCATGCGTACCAAACGCCAGCGTCGAAATAAAGATCGACATCGTAAACCCAATTCCACACAGCACGCCGACGGCCATAATTTGCGAAAACGTGGTGCCATGCGGCAATGACGCCAGCTTCAGCTTCGTCGCCAGCCAGCAGAAGAGGCTAATGCCCAGCGGCTTACCGATAAACAGCCCGGCAATAATGCCCAGCGGCAGCACTGAGGTCAGCCCGTCCAGCGTCACGCCGCCGAGGGAAACGCCCGCGTTGGCAAACGCAAACAGCGGCAGGATCATAAAGGCAACCCAAGGGTGCAACACGTGCTCCAGCTGTTTGGCAGGCGACTTGCCGTCCTGCGGTTTTAGCGGCACGAAGAAGCCCACAATCACGCCTGCCAGCGTGGCGTGCACGCCGGATTTCAGCACCGCCGTCCACAGCACCATCCCCACCAGGATATAGATACCGATGCGGCGAACATTGAAGATGTTCAGCAGCGCCAGCACCGCAATCGCCCCGGCGGCGACGCTCAGGGACAGGATCGACAGATCGCTGGTGTAGAACAGCGCGATAATCACAATGGCGCCCAGGTCATCGATGATCGCCAGCGCCATCAGAAAGATTTTCAGGGCCACCGGCACGCGGCTACCGAGCAAGGCTAAGACACCGAGCGCAAAGGCGATATCCGTCGCGGCCGGGATCGCCCAGCCGTCACGCGCAACAGGATCCTGCCAGGTGAACGCCAGGAAGAGCAACGCCGGAACGACCATTCCGCCGATGGCTGCGATCACAGGAAACGCCGCGCGCTGGCGGCTGGCAAGCGAGCCCAGAACCAGCTCACGCTTAACCTCAAGACCCACCAGCAGGAAGAACACCGCCATTAGCGCATCGTTGATCCACAGCAGCATGTTCTTGTTAATTTCCAGCGCCCCGACCTTCAGCTCAACGGGCGTTTCCAGAAATGCATGGTAGAGATCCTGCGTGATGCCAAGGTTAGCCAGCACCATCGCGGCCGCTGCGGCAATAATCAGGATCACGCCACCGGACGCCTCACTGCTAAAGAAACGGTGTAGTAATTTCATTTACGTTCTCTCTTTTACAACAATACCTCGATAAAACCATAATACCAAGCCAAATAGCTCGGCAAAAACAGATTAATGTTGAGTATAGACTCAGTTTAACCGAGCTATACGCGCAAATAAAAAAGCCCGGAATCGCTTCCGGGCTTTGAGAAGATGAAAACCAGCTAACAGATTAACGGGTCAAATCATCGAAGAATTTTTTGACGCCATCGAAGAAGCTTTTGGAACGCGGGCTGTTTTTCTCACCCGTCGGACCGCCAAAGCTCTCCTGCAGTTCTTTCAGCAGCTGTTTCTGCTTGTCGTTCAGGCCAACCGGCGTTTCCACGACGACGCGGCACAGCAGGTCGCCCTGGGCGCCACCGCGAACGGATTTAACGCCTTTTCCGCGCATGCGGAACAGCTTGCCGGTCTGGGTTTCCCCAGGCACTTTCAGGTTCACGCGACCGTCCAGCGTTGGCACTTCGATTTCGCCACCGAGTGCCGCCATCGCGAAGTTGATCGGCACTTCGCAGTACAGGTTATTACCTTCACGCTCGAAGATGGCGTGCTGTTTCACCTGCACCTGAACGTACAGATCGCCTGCCGGTGCGCCGTGCTCGCCTGCTTCGCCCTCACCTGCCAGACGGATGCGGTCGCCCGTATCGACGCCAGCCGGGATCTTAACGGACAGAGTTTTGGTTTTCTCAACGCGACCGTGCCCGTGGCATTTGGTGCATGGATCTTTAATCAGCGTGCCGCGACCATGACAGTGAGGACAGGCCTGCTGTACCGCGAAGAAGCCCTGACGCATCTGTACCTGACCAGAGCCGTGACAGGTTGGACAGGTCTGAGGCTGTGTGCCCGCTTTCGCGCCGCTGCCGTGGCAAACGTCACACTCTTCCAGCGTCGGGATACGGATCTCTTTGGTTACGCCGCGAACGGCCTCTTCCAGCGTCAGCTCCATGTTGTAGCGCAGGTCCGCGCCGCGCGCCGCTCGCTGACGACCACGGCCGCCGCCGAAGATGTCGCCAAATACATCGCCAAAGATATCGCTGAAGTCAGCGCCGCCGCTAAAGCCGCCGCCACCGAATCCACCGCCGCCCATGCCGCCCTGTTCAAAGGCTGCATGACCGTACTGGTCATAGGCCGCACGTTTTTGTGCATCGGTCAGGACTTCGTAGGCTTCTTTGATCTCTTTAAATTTGGCTTCAGCCTCTTTGTCACCCTGGTTACGGTCCGGGTGGAATTTCATGGCCAGGCGCTTATACGCCTTTTTGATTTCACGCTCTTCCGCAGTTTTCGGAACGCCTAAAATCTCGTAATAGTCTTGCTTTGCCATTGGTTTTTTTAAGCCCCTTAACATGCGAGCACGGGCGTGGAGAGTTCTCCTACGCCCGTGCCGATTAATTACCCTGCATCAGGGCGATTATTTTTTATCTTTAACTTCTTCGAACTCAGCGTCGACAACGTCGTCGTCTTTCGCGTTGTTCGCCGAAGCGTCAGCGCCCGCCTGCTGTTGAGCGTGCTGCTGCTGAGCGATTTCCATCAGCTTCTGAGAAGCCTGCGCCAGTTCCTGCATCTTCGCTTCGATGTCCGCTTTATCTTCACCTTTCAGTGAGGATTCCAGCGCGCTCAGTGCAGCTTCGATAGCAGTCTTGTCTTCCGCTGGCAGTTTATCGCCTGCTTCTTCAACCTGCTTACGGGTGCTGTGCAGCAGATGGTCACCCTGGTTACGGGTCTGAACCAGCTCTTCGAACTTACGGTCGGATTCCGCGTTAGCTTCGGCATCGCGAACCATTTTTTCGATTTCCGCTTCGTTCAGACCAGAAGATGCCTTGATGGTGATCTTCTGCTCTTTACCGCTGTTTTTGTCTTTCGCAGACACGTGCAGGATACCGTCAGCATCGATGTCGAAGGTGACTTCGATCTGCGGCATGCCGCGCGGTGCCGGGTTAATACCGTCCAGGTTGAACTGACCCAGAGATTTGTTATCCGCCGCACGCTTACGCTCACCCTGAATCACATGGATGGTTACCGCAGACTGGTTGTCTTCAGCGGTAGAGAACACCTGGCTGTGTTTCGTTGGGATGGTGGTGTTTTTGTTGATGAGCGCAGTCATCACACCGCCCATGGTTTCGATACCCAGAGACAGCGGGGTAACGTCCAGCAGCAGTACGTCTTTAACTTCACCGGTCAGTACGCCACCCTGAACCGCAGCGCCGATTGCGACCGCTTCGTCCGGGTTAACGTCTTTACGTGGCTCTTTACCAAAGAACTCAGCCACTTTCTTCTGAACCATTGGCATACGGGTCTGACCACCGACCAGGATAACGTCCTGGATATCGGATACGGACAGGCCAGCGTCCTGCAGGGCAACTTTCAGCGGCTCGATTGAACGGTTCACCAGGTCTTCTACCAGGCTTTCCAGTTTCGCACGGGTCACTTTGATATTCATGTGTTTAGGACCGGTCGCGTCTGCAGTGATGTACGGCAAGTTCACGTCGGTCTGCTGAGCGGAAGAAAGTTCGATCTTCGCTTTCTCAGCGGCTTCTTTCAGGCGCTGCATGGCCAGCGGGTCGTTACGCAGGTCAATGCCCTGATCTTTCTTGAACTCGTCAACGAGGTAGTTGATCAGACGGGTATCGAAGTCTTCACCACCCAGGTGGGTATCACCGTTGGTTGCCAGAACTTCGAAGGTTTTTTCGCCGTCAACTTCGTCGATTTCGATAATAGAGATATCGAAAGTACCACCACCCAGGTCGTAAACCGCGATAGTACGGTTGCCAACTTCTTTATCCAGACCGTAAGCCAGGGCAGCAGCGGTTGGTTCGTTGATGATACGTTTTACTTCCAGACCTGCGATACGGCCAGCATCTTTGGTTGCCTGACGCTGAGCATCGTTGAAGTACGCAGGAACGGTAATAACAGCTTCAGTTACCGGTTCACCCAGATAATCTTCAGCGGTTTTCTTCATTTTTTTCAGCACTTCAGCAGAAATCTGCGGTGGTGCAGTTTTGGTGCCTTTCACATCAAGCCATGCATCGCCGTTATCTGCCGCGATGATTTTGTAAGGCATGATGGAAACGTCACGCTGAACTTCTTCGTCCTGGAAGCGGCGGCCGATCAGGCGTTTAATCGCAAACAGGGTGTTTTGCGGGTTTGTCACTGCCTGACGTTTAGCCGGCTGACCAACCAGAGTTTCACCATCCTGGGTATAAGCAATGATAGAAGGCGTGGTGCGATCGCCCTCGGCGTTCTCCAGCACGCGTGCAGTAGTGCCATCCATAATCGCTACACAAGAGTTGGTAGTACCCAGGTCGATACCAATAATTTTACCCATCTAAACGTCTCCACTAAAAATTCAGTCAACATGTGGTTGTGTACCTGTAATAAGGGCAGAACGTGCTTTTTCAACTGCCCAGATTTGATTTTTTTCAGGTCCACACACTGCGGTTGACTACAAGATGGGGTCGCGACGGCATCCATCAAGGGGCAAGCATAAAAAAAATTTTAATTTCACCCTGATGAGATCATAGACGCCACCGATTGCGCCCATTATGATGCCGCGCCCAGTCAGGGAGAACTGACGCGGGTTTAACCATTTCACCATATTAATGATGATTTTTTTGAGGACTTATGGGCAACACTAAGTTGGCTAATCCGGCTCCGCTGGGCCTGATGGGTTTTGGCATGACTACTATCCTGCTGAACCTGCACAATATCGGGATGTTCCCGATGGATGGCATCATCCTGGCGATGGGCATTTTTTACGGCGGTATCGCGCAAATCTTCGCGGGCCTGCTGGAATATAAGAAAGGCAATACCTTCGGCTTAACCGCCTTCACCTCTTACGGTTCTTTCTGGCTGACCCTGGTTGCCATTCTGCTGCTGCCTAAAATGGGCATGGCAGACGCGGCAAACGCCCACTTCCTGGGCGTTTACCTGGGCCTGTGGGGCGTCTTCACCCTGTTCATGTTCTTCGGTACCCTGAAAGGTAACCGCATGCTGCAGTTCGTTTTCCTGAGCCTGACCGTGCTGTTCGCCCTGCTGGCGATCGGTCACCTGGTGGATAACGAAGGCATCGTTCATGTTGCAGGCTGGATTGGTCTGGTTTGCGGCGCAAGCGCTATCTACCTCGCAATGGGTGAAGTGCTGAACGAGCAGTTTGACCGCACCGTTCTACCGATTGGTGAAAAACACTGATCCCTCTGTCGTGTCCGCTTCGCGGGCACGACATCCCCTCATCTGCCCCAGCCAAATTCCTAATACCAGCCCCATCAGCGAGAGCGCGAGCACATACCAGGCTGGCGCCATCGGCGAAACACCCATCAGCACCGTCACCGCAATCGGCGTCAGCCCGCCGAAAATGGCATACGACACGTTGTAGGAAAATGAGATCCCGGTGAAGCGTACTTCCGGCGGGAAAGCTCGCACCATGACGTAAGGCACAGCACCCACTACGCCCACGCACAGCCCCACCACGCCGTACAGCAGGAACAGCTGTTCAGGATGGCTGCCTGCCAGATGGTAAAACGCCCAGCTTGATGCGGCCAGTAACAGGCTGCCGACGATAAAGGTAACGCTGGCGCCGAAACGATCTGCCGCCAGCCCGGCGGCCAGACAGCCAAAGCAGAGCATGATTGTCGCGATACTGTTCGCCTGTAACGTCACGGCAGGGGCGAAACCGTACTGCTTTTGCAGCCACACCGGGGACATCAATATCACCACCACAATGCCCGCCGAAAGCAGCCAGGTGAGCAGCATCGACACCACCACCGCTTTTTTATGACGTACCACGACCGCCTTCACCGGCAGCTCCTGCGCCAGCGCTTTGCGCTGCTGCATCTCGAGGAAAATCGGCGTCTCCTGCAGCCAGCGGCGCAGGTACATCGCGACCAGACCAAACGCGCCGCCCAGCAGGAACGGAATACGCCAGCCCCAGTCGTGCACGGCCTGCTGCGTCATGCTGGTGTTTACAATTGTCGCGACGACGGAACCGAGCAAAATCCCTACCGTTAAGCCCGCGGTTAAGGTTCCACAGGCGATTCCAATGCGGCGCGCCGGAACATGCTCCGCGACAAACACCCACGCGCCCGGCACTTCACCGCCAATCGCCGCGCCCTGAAGAACGCGCATCAGCAACAGCAGCAACGGAGCGAAAATACCCATCGAGGCATAGGTGGGCAGCAGACCAATAGCCAGCGTCGGCACGGCCATCAGCAGGATGCTAAGGGTAAACATCTTCTTACGCCCGACCAGATCGCCAAAGTGGGCCATGATAATGCCGCCCAGCGGACGCGCCAGATACCCGGCGGCAAAAATGCCGAAGGTTTGCACCTGGCGCAGCCATTCCGGGATATCCGCCGGGAAGAAGAGCTCTCCCACCACGGCGGCGAAGAAGACGAAGATGATAAAGTCGTAAAACTCCAGCGCGCCGCCTAAGGCCGCGAGCGTGAGGGTTTTGTAGTCCTGTCGATTCAGAGGTCGGGTGTTATGTGACATAGCGAACCATTATGCGTGTGTTGTGGATTTATTTTTACAGCAATCGTAAAGAAAAAATTACTATACCGTAAAAGCTTTACCACGCCATCGCCGCTTCAGCTAATGTCACATATTGGTTAATTTCAGGAGATTGTTTCGCGACGTGCGTTTTTCGGGCGAAAAGCTGCTACCACTTTCTCATCGGTTTCCACATACGGACCGTCAAGGAGCTGTATACAATACGGTACACTTGCAAAGATGCCGTGAACGAGGACGCTGCCATCTTCCGCTTTCAGCCCTTCCAGCGTCTCTTTGATCGACTTCGGCTGCCCCGGCAGGTTCAGAATCAATGCCTGTTTGCGGATTACGCCCACCTGACGGGAAAGAATGGCCGTCGGGACAAAGTGTAGACTTATCTGGCGCATCTGCTCGCCAAAGCCCGGCATTTCACGATCGGCAATCGCCAGCGTTGCGTCCGGCGTCACGTCGCGGCGCGCGGGGCCGGTTCCGCCCGTCGTCAGAACAAGGTGGCAGCTCATCTCATCCACCAGCTCGCAGAGCGTCTGCTCGATGATCGGCTGTTCGTCAGGGATCAGGCGGGTCTGAATGTCAAAGGGGGTGGTCAGCGCGCTGCCAAGCCACTCTTCCAGAGCGGGGATGCCTTTATCCTGGTAAACGCCGCTGGAGGCGCGGTCAGAAATCGACACTAGGCCGATGCGTAAGGTATTCATATCCATTCCATTCAAAAAGTACTGATTAAAGGGAATGATACACGCAGAGAGGAGATTCAGACAGGGTACGAAAGAAGTCGCGTGACCGGGAGCCCGGTCACGCAGAATGATTACAGCAGGTCGCCGATCATTTTTTCCAGTTTGCCCTGGTCAACAGCAAACTTACGGATACCGTCCGCCAGCTTATCTACAGCCATTGGATCCTGGTTGTGCTGCCACAGAAACTCGGATTCAGTGATGCGCTCTGGGCGCGCTTTCACTTCACCGGTGTAAGACAGCTTACGCTCGATGGTACCTTCGCTTTCTGCCAGCTCTTTCAGCAGCGCAGGGGCGATGGTCAGGCGGTCACAGCCAGCCAGCTCGATGATTTCACCGACGTTACGGAAGCTTGCGCCCATAACTACAGTCTCATAGCCGTGCTGTTTGTAGTATTCGTAGATTTCAGTAACAGAAACCACGCCTGGATCTTCAGCCGGCGCGTACTCTTTCTTATCGGTGTTGGCTTTGTACCAGTCCAGAATACGGCCCACGAACGGAGAAATCAGGTATACGCCTGCTTCTGCACATGCACGCGCCTGGGCGAAGGAGAACAGCAGGGTCAGGTTACAGTTGATACCGTCTTTTTCCAGCTGCTCTGCCGCGCGGATACCCTGCCAGGTAGAAGCCAGTTTGATCAGGATACGGTCGTTGCTGATGCCTGCATCGTTGTACATTTTGATCAGGCGTTTCGCTTTGGCGATAGACGCTTCGGTGTCGTAGGAGAGACGTGCATCCACTTCGGTAGAGATACGGCCAGGAACCAGCTTCAGGATTTCCAGACCGATGTTCACTGCCAGTTTGTCGGTGGCATCCACAACCTGCTGCGCGCGGTCGTTGCTCTGTGCTTTCGCCCAGGTCACTGCGTCGTCAATCAGTTTGCGATACTCAGGGATCTGTGCGGCGTTAAGGATCAGAGAAGGGTTAGTTGTGGCATCCTGCGGCTGGTACAGCTTCATTGCCGCGATATCTCCGGTGTCAGCTACGACAGTGGTGAACTGACGAAGGGAGGTCAATTTATCCGTCATGATAGTGTTTCTCTTTTAACGTGCCCTGGATAATTCACGCTACCGACAGCATGCCTGCAGCGGAAAAATGACAGGTTTACTTGTTAGGGGGATGTAACCGGTCTGCCCTGATGATAACACGACGGAGGGGTAGCGCAACCGCAGACAGTGCGCTTAGGTAGAGTATGGTAAACTCGGAAGATTAACAGGCTGCTAAGCAACAGCATGCCCAATCAGTGGTAGCGCTTACATATTCACTTTGGCATCAACAAGAGGGACGTTAATGCCTGATTTCTTTTTCTTTATTAACGAAGTCCTGTGGGGTTCGATAATGATTTACCTGCTTCTGGGAGCAGGTATTTGGTTTACGCTACGCAGTGGGTTTATCCAGTTTCGTTATATTCGCAAGTTTGGCAGAAGTCTGAAAAACAGCGTTACGCCCCAGCCGGGCGGATTAACGTCGTTTCAGGCACTGTGTACCAGCCTGGCGGCACGCCTCGGCAGCGGGAATCTGGCGGGCGTTGCGCTGGCAATCAGCGCCGGCGGGCCAGGCGCGGTCTTCTGGATGTGGGTGACGGCGCTACTCGGGATGGCCACCTCCTTTGCCGAAAGTTCGCTCGCCCAGCTGTATAAAGAGAAAGATAAAAACGGCCAGTTTCGCGGCGGTCCCGCGTGGTACATGGCGCGTGGCTTGGGGATGCGCTGGATGGGCGTTCTGTTCTCGCTTTTTTTACTGCTCGCATACGGTCTTATTTTTAATACCGTCCAGGCAAATTCTGTCGCCAATGCCCTGCGCTATGCCTTCTCCTGCCCGGAGTGGGTCGCCGGTATTGCTTTAGCCCTCGTCGTTCTGCTCACCATTTCTGCCGGTTTCAGGGGCGTTGCCCGCCTGATGCAGTGGCTGGTTCCCGTTATGGCGCTGCTTTGGGTTGTCGCGAGCCTGTTCGTCGCCGCCCTGCATATCGACCAGGTGCCTGGCGTGATTGCGACCATCGTCAAAAGCGCTTTTGGCTGGCGCGAGGTGGCCTCCGGGGCGCTGGGCTATACCTTTAGCCAGGCGCTGATGGCGGGTTTTCAGCGGGGCATGTTCTCCAATGAAGCCGGAATGGGGTCAACCCCCAACGCGGCCGCGGCCGCCTCTTCCTGGCCGCCGCACCCGGCCGCACAGGGCATTGTGCAGATGATTGGCGTCTTTACCGATACCATTATCATCTGCTCCGCCAGCGCCATGATTTTGCTGCTGGCAGGCCCCGTCCCGCACTCCTCAGGAACCGCCGGGATACAGCTTCTCCAGCAGGCGCTGGTGAACCTGACCGGCGGCTGGGGAGCAGGATTTGTCTCGCTCGTCCTGGTACTGTTTGCCTTCAGTTCGATTGTGGTGAATTACCTCTACGCCGAAAATAACCTTATTTTCCTGAAGCTCGACTCTCGTACCGCAATCGGAGCCCTGCGGCTCGCGGTCATTCTGATGATCATCGCTGGCTCCTTCCTCAGTATGCCGCTGGTCTGGCAGCTGGCCGATATCATTATGGCGCTAATGGCGATCACGAACCTCACCGCTATCCTGCTGCTCTCGCCCGTTGTGACCCTGATTGCCAGAGACTATCTGCGTCAGCGCAAACTCGGCGTTCCGCCGGTATTTGATCCCGCCCGCTATCCCGATATTAAGGCGCAGCTTGCCCCCGGCACGTGGGATGATTTGCCGCGGCAATAACAGCTATCGATCAATTCAGGGCGATTTTTTGCTAAAGTCGCTCTAAATTTCCTGCAAGGACTGGATATGCTGATTCTGATTTCACCTGCAAAAACGCTCGACTACCAGAGCCCGCTCGCCACCGAGCGCTATACCCAGCCTGAACTGCTGGACTACTCGCAACAGCTGATCCGCGAAGCGCGTAAGCTCTCTGCGCCGCAAATCGCCTCGCTGATGAGCATCAGCGACAAGCTGGCCGATCTTAACGCGACCCGCTTTCACGAGTGGCACCCGGATTTCACCCCGGCTAACGCTCGCCAGGCGATTCTGGCGTTTAAAGGTGATGTCTACACCGGCCTGCAGGCGGAAGATTTTAGCGAAGCCGATTTCGATTTTGCCCAGCAGCATCTGCGCATGCTGTCGGGTCTGTACGGCGTACTGCGCCCGCTGGATCTGATGCAGCCGTATCGTCTGGAGATGGGGATTCGCCTGGAAAATGCCAAAGGCAAAGACCTGTATCATTTCTGGGGCGATATCATTACCGACAAGCTGAACGCGGCGCTGCACGCTCAGGGCGATAACGTGGTGATTAACCTGGCATCCGACGAATACTACAAGTCGGTGAAGCCGAAAAAGCTGGATGCGGAGATTATCAAACCGGTGTTCCTCGACGAGAAGAACGGTAAGTTCAAAGTGATCAGCTTCTACGCCAAGAAAGCGCGAGGCCTGATGAGCCGCTACATCATCCAGAACCGCCTGACGAAGCCGGAGCAGTTAACCAAATTTAACAGCGAAGGCTATTTCTTTGACGAGGCGTCGTCGGGGAAAGGCGAGCTGGTGTTTAAGCGCCACGAGCAATAAAAACAAACCCCGCCAGCTGGCGGGGTTTTGCATTAATGGCGTTTCCAGTCCGGGCCGCGATCGTCGCGGCGGTCATCGTGGTGATGGTCATCGTGACGATCGTCGTGTTTACGATGCTCATCATGTGGACGCCAGTGGTTATCACGCCAGTCTTAATGCGCCTTCCACCAGTCGTGGTCGCGCCAGCGGCCGCCGTCCCAGTAATGACCGTTGTTATCCTGGTCGCCAATCTGCAGTTTGACCGCCGGTACGAGGGTAATTTCAGATGCCTGAACCGCCATGGGGGCGGCCAGCACCAGTGAAAGCGCGATGAGTGCAGGTTTCAGTCTAGACACAGGTGACTCCTTATTCTTCTTGCCCAACGTGGGCCGATGTAAGGAGAGTACGCGAGGGGAACGGGGGATGTTATTCTCTGCAATCCTAAACGCTAAGTGACCGCATTTATTGGGAATTTCTGCTTTTTTCCTGCTTTTTCTCTCCTTAATTTCTCCACAAAAAAGCCGGGTGGCGGCTTCGCCTTACCCGGCATAGAGATCGGTGTTGCGATTGCCGGGTGGCGCTGCGCTTACCCGGCCTACGATTAGGTCATCGTGGTCGTTGTAGGCCCGGTAAGGCGTAGCCGCCACCGGGCAACACAATCACGCGCGCGTCATCATCAGCTTACGCAGCGCGGCAAAATCCGCGGGCAGCTCATGTGACAGCAGCGGCAGGTCGGCGCGCTCGGCCAGCTCTTTCGGCAGCGGCAGCGTTTCGCCCAGGATCGCTTCCACGCTCTCTTTGAACTTCGCCGGATGCGCGGTGCCCAGGAACAGGCCATATTCACCCGGGTTAAGCTGGTCGCGCAGCGCGCGGTAGGCAATCGCCGCGTGCGGTTCAGAGATATACCCCACCGCTTTCATCTCGCGCATGGTCTCTTTGGTGGTTTCATCCGTCACCGCGGCGTAACCCAGGTCACCCAGACGCCAGATCTTACGGCGGAACAGCTCTTCCACGCGCGGCCAGTTGTTCGGCTGTGACACATCCATCGCGTTGGAGAGCGTCGCCTGCGTGGCGTTCGGCGCCCACTTCCCGTCTTTCAGGAAGCGCGGCACGGTGTCGTTGGCGTTGGTCGCCGCGATAAAGCGTTTCACCGGCAGACCCAGGGATTTCGCCAGCAGACCTGCCGTCAGGTCACCGAAGTTACCGCTCGGCACGGAGATCACCAGCTGGTTGCGCGCTTCCTGCGGCAGCTGCGCCACCGCTTCGAAGTAGTAGCAGATCTGCGCCAGCAGACGGCTGATGTTGATGGAGTTGGCAGAGTTCAGACCCAGAGCCACCTTCAGCTCTTCGTCGTCGAAGGCCTGCTTGACCAGCGCCTGGCAGGCATCGAAATCGCCGTCGATCGCCACGGTTTCAATGTTGCCGCCGAGCGTACAGAACAGTTTTTCCTGCAGCGGGCTGATTTTGCCTTTCGGATAGAGGATCACCACGCGGACGTTTTTCAGTCCGTAGAAGGCATGCGCCACCGCCGCACCGGTATCGCCGGAGGTCGCGGTCAGGATGGTCACCGGTTTGTCGCCGCTGATGTGGGTCAGCATCTGCGCCATAAAGCGGCCGCCGAAGTCTTTAAACGCCAGGGTCGGACCGTGGAACAGCTCCAGGCAGCCAACGTCAGGCTCAACCTGCTTAACCGGCGCCGGGAAAGCGAACGCCGCACGCACGCGCTCTTCCAGAAGCTCCTGCGGAATTTCGTCGCCGATAAACGCAGACAGAATTTTGGTGCTGCGGGTGACGAAGTCCTGCTTCAGCAGCTCGTCGATCTCGGTCAGCTGGAATTCCGGCAGGTCATGCGGGAAGAACAGCCCCTGATTTTTGCCCAGCCCCTGAGTTACCGCCTGCGCGAAGCTGACCTGCTCGTTATGATCTTTAAGGTTATAGAGTTTCATTAATTATCCCAGTACTCGTGCGCCAGCCGTGTCCAGACGGCAAATGTGAACAAAGCCTTCCTGATTTTGCAGGTAGTGTTTAGAGAGCCAGTCCGCCACGCGCTGCGCGGTGTCAGGCTTGTCGCACAGGGCGAACAGCGTCGGGCCGGAGCCGGAGATGCCGCACGCCTGCGCGCCGATATCCATCGATGCCTGTCGCGCCTCGTTAAAGCCGGGCAGCAGCTTCGTGCGGTACGGCTCGGCAATGACGTCCTTCATCAGCTTCGCCGCCAGCTGCGGCTGACGGGTGTAGCAGGCGTGAATAAAGCCCGCCAGATGACGCCCGTGGGCGATACAGTCCTGGCGACGATACTGCGCGGGCAGGATCGCACGCGCTTCTGCGGTAGAGACCTTAATGCCCGGATAGGCCAGCACCCACAGCCACTCATCAAACCCTGGCACCTGCTGGCTGATGATGCCATTTTCTTCGATCATCAGCTGCATGCCGCCGAGGAAGCACGGCGCCACGTTGTCATAGTGAATGCTGCCGGAGATGCGCCCTTCCAGCTCGCCCATCAACCCCAGCAGGCGGTTGTTGTTCAGCGGCTTGCCGCAGTGCTCGTTCATCGCCACCAGCGCGGCGACCACCGAACAAGCGCTGGAACCCAGCCCCGAGCCAATCGGCATACTTTTTTCAAGCGTCATGGCAACCGGCACGTTTTTGCCGATCTCCTGACAGAAGCGTTCCCAGCACTGATAGACGATATTTTCGCGCGGCTCAGACGGCAGTTTGCTGGCGAAGCGGCCCACATTGTTCAGGCTGAAGCTGTCTGCCGCTTCCACCGTGACCGTATCGCCCAGCAGTGAACCATCCACCGGCGTCACCGCCGCGCCCAGCACGTCAAATCCGACGCTCATATTCGCGCTGGAAGCCGGGGCATAAACTTTGACCATGTTAAACTCCTAACTTCCATGACAGGGTACGCAGCAGATCGGCAAACACACCCGCCGCCGTAACATCGTTCCCTGCGCCATAGCCGCGAAGCACCAGCGGCAATGGCTGATAATAGTGGCTGTAAAACGCGAGGGCGTTTTCGCCGTTTTTAACTTTGTACAGCGGATCGTTGCCATCCACTTCGGCAATCTTCACCCGGCACACGCCATCTTCTTCAATGTTGCCAACATAGCGCAATACCTTACCTTCATCACGGGCTTTCGCAACGCGCGCGGCAAAAGCATCGTCAAGCTGCGGCAAATTTGCCATGAATGCAGCGACATCACCGCTGCTGTCAAATTCTGCCGGCAGGACCGGTTCAATCACGATATCAGAAAGCTCAAGCTCACGGCCCGTTTCACGTGCCAGAATCAGCAGCTTACGCGCCACGTCCATACCAGAGAGATCGTCACGCGGATCCGGCTCGGTATAGCCCAGCTCGCGTGCGGCGCGGGTCGCGTCCGAGAGGCTCATCCCCTCATCCAGCTTGCCGAAGATAAACGACAGCGAGCCGGAAAGAATGCCGGAGAAACGCTGTAGTTCGTCGCCCGCGTTCAGCAGGTTCTGCAGGTTCTCGATAACCGGCAGGCCCGCGCCCACGTTGGTATCGTACAAGAACTTGCGGCGCGACTTGCTCGCCGCCAGACGCAGCTGGTGATAGTAATCCATCGACGAGGTGTTGGCCTTTTTGTTCGGCGTCACCACGTGGAACCCTTCGCGCAGGAAGTCGGCGTACTGGTCGGCCACCGCCTGGTTCGAGGTACAGTCGACAATCACCGGGTTAAGCAGATGATACTCTTTCACCAGACGGATCAGGCGGCCCAGGTTGAACGGCTCTTTCGCCTCGTTCATCTCGGCCTGCCAGTTTTCCAGGTTCAGACCGTGAACGTTGGTGAGTAGCGCTCTGGAGTTGGCGATCCCGCAGACGCGCAGATCGATATGTTTCTTCTTCAGCCACTCCTGCTGACGCTTCACCTGCTCCAGCAGCGCGCCGCCCACGCCGCCGACGCCAATCAGGAACAGCTCGATGACCTGATCGGTGTTGAACAGCATCTGGTGAACCACGCGTACGCCGGTGGTCGCGTCATCGTTGTCCACGACAACAGAAATTGAACGCTCTGACGAGCCCTGGGCAATCGCCACGATATTGATATTGGCGCGCGCCAGCGCGGCAAAGAACTTGGCGGAAATACCACGCAACGTACGCATGCCGTCGCCAACCACAGAGATAATCGCCAGACGCTCCTGAATGGCGAGCGGCTCCAGCAGCTCTTCTTTGAGTTCCAGATAGAACTCCTCCTCCAGCGCGCGACGGGCGCGCAGGCAGTCAGCCTGCGGCACGCAGAAGCTGATGCTGTATTCGGAAGAAGACTGGGTAATCAGCACCACCGAGATACCGTTGCGGGACATAGCCGCAAACACGCGCGCCGCCATGCCGACCATCCCCTTCATCCCCGGGCCGGAGACGCTGAACATCGCCATGTTGTTCAGGTTGGAGATGCCTTTGACCGGCAGACCGTCTTCATCGGTACTCGCGCCAATCAGCGTACCCGGCGCCTGCGGGTTACCGGTGTTTTTAATCAGGCAAGGGATCTGGAACTGGGCAATCGGGGAGATGGTACGCGGATGAAGCACTTTGGCGCCGAAGTAGGAAAGCTCCATCGCTTCCTGGTACGACATCGACTTCAGCAGTCTGGCGTCCGGAACCTGGCGCGGGTCACAGGTATAAACGCCGTCGACGTCAGTCCAGATTTCACAACAGTCCGCGCGTAAACAGGCGGCCAGCACGGCGGCGGAGTAGTCGGAGCCGTTACGGCCCAGCACCACCAGCTCGCCCTTCTCGTTACCGGCGGTGAAGCCTGCCATCAGGATCATATGGTCAGACGGGATTTTGCTTGCGGCGATACGGCGGGTTGATTCGGCAATATCAACGGTGGATTCGAGGTAGTGGCCCACCGCCAGCAGTTTTTCAACCGGGTCGATCACGGTCACGCTATGGCCGCGCGCTTCCAGCACGCCGGCCATGATGGCGATAGAGAGTTTTTCGCCCCGGCAGATCAGCGCCGCGTTGACGCTGTCCGGGCACTGGCCGAGAAGGCTGATGCCGTGCAGGACATGTTTGATTTGCGCGAATTCTTGCTCAACGAAGGACTTCAGCTGAGCGTGCGGGAAGCCAGGCAGCGCCTCTGCCAGCCCTTGCAGTAAGTCAGCGAAGATACGCTCTGCGTCGCTGATGTTCGGGAGTGCATCCTGGCCACCGATGGTTTTTTCAATCATCGCCACCAGATGGTTCGTGATTTTTGCCGGGGCAGAGAGCACGGTAGCAACCTGCCCCTGCCTGGCGTTGCTTTCCAGGATATCGGCAACACGCAGAAAACGTTCTGCATTTGCCACTGATGTACCGCCGAACTTCAACACTCGCATGGTTCTACCTCGTTTCCTTTAGCCGAAAAAAAAGCCCGCACTGTTCAGGTGCGGGCTTTTTTTTGTTTTTCCTGTACGCGTCAGCCCGCATCGTTACCTGTGGTAATGATGATGGTTGTAGTAATGGTGGTGATGCTGATGCGTTTCATGGATGTTGTGTACTCTGTCATTATTATCTGTCTGTCCTGTATTCTTTTAGGGTTAAAGGATCGGGCACCTTAAGTCAACGAATTTTTAATTTGATCACAATTCAGGAGACTCTCACGTCCCGCTGTTTGCAGATTTATTTTCATCCGATTCGCCCAAGTGCAACCCATCAGTACAGACTTATTCACCATAGTAAAAACTTATGACAGGATTTTACTCCGCCAATTTTTTTTCAATATCGTGCAGCAAACGGTGCAGCATTGCGGTGTCCCGCTGCTCAAGACGCCCAAGACGCTGCTGCAGCCAGTCAGCCATTTTTTGATCGTCCGCCACACCCAACTGAGACAACAGTTGCTCAACGCGAGCGCGCAGCGCAGCCAGCTGATTTTCATTTGCCCCTTCTGCCGGAGGCTGGGGGATTTGTATTAGGGAGGCTAATTGATAGCAATAAACCATGACCGCCTGGCCTAAATTCAGGGAGGGATAATCGGCGACCATCGGCGCACCGGTAAGAACGTCCGCCAGCTCCAGCTCTTCGTTGGTTAATCCGGAATCTTCACGACCAAACACCAGCGCGGCTTTATCCAGCCACTGGCTTTTCTCGCTCAGCATCGGCACCAGCTCCGCTGGCGTGGCATAGTAATGGAACTTCGCACGGCTGCGCGCGGTGGTCGCAACGGTAAACGAAATGTCGTGCAGCGCATCAGCAAGCGTCGCGTAAGTGGTTATATTATCGAGGATATCGCCCGATCCGTGCGCGACCCAACGAGCCGCAGGCTCCAGGTGGGCAGCGCTGTCCACGATACGTAAATCGGTGAATCCCATGGTCTTCATGGCGCGCGCGGCAGCGCCTATATTTTCGGCTCTGGCTGGGGCAACCAGTACAATCGACAGATGCATTTATGCTCTCTTTTTAATCAGTTAGCGGGCAAAAATGTGATGCACTTCAACATATTACGCGGCGCGAATTTACAAAAATGCAACACAAATCACCGAAATAGCGTTTCATAACAAATTAAAAACGCTAAACTATTCCTTGTCTGAACAATCAGTTAGAATGTTAACAGAACACTATTATCCCTATGTTTTATAATGATAATAGCGACATGAATACCCTATTCTGATTGGATTCGCTTCGTTTATAAATCAATGCCCGCAACTAGTTGGTTTATTGAAAAATTGTGACAAAGGCTAGCATTCGGCTACGATGATTTCATCAAACTGTTAACGTGCTACAATTGAACTTGATATATGTCAACGAAGCGTAGTTTTATTGGGTGTCTGGTGTCACTTAGCCTGTTATGTTGCTGTTAAAATGGTTAGGATGACAGCCGTTTTTGACACTGTCGGGTCCAAAGGGAAAGTACCCAAGACCAAGCTAATGATGTTGTTGACGTTGATGGAAAGTGCATCAAGAACGCAATTACGTACTTTAGTCACGTTAAGCCGATCATGTTAATTTGCGACATGCATCAGGCAGGTCAGGGACTTTTGTACTTCCTGTTTCGATTTAGTTGGCAATTTAGGTAGCAAACATGCAGACCCCGCACATTCTTATCGTTGAAGACGAGTTGGTAACACGCAACACGTTAAAGAGCATTTTCGAAGCAGAAGGCTACGATGTCTTTGAAGCGACCGATGGCGCAGAGATGCATCAGATCCTTTCTGAAAATGATATCAACCTGGTGATCATGGATATTAACCTGCCGGGCAAAAACGGTCTTCTTCTGGCGCGCGAACTGCGCGAGCAGGCGAACGTCGCGTTAATGTTCCTGACGGGCCGTGATAACGAAGTTGATAAAATTCTTGGCCTGGAAATCGGTGCGGATGACTACATCACCAAGCCGTTCAATCCTCGCGAGTTAACCATTCGTGCACGCAACCTGCTGTCCCGCACCATGAACCTGGGTACGGTCAGCGAAGAGCGTCGTAGCGTAGACAGCTACAAATTCAACGGCTGGGAACTTGATATCAATAGCCGTTCGCTGATTAGCCCGAACGGTGAGCAGTATAAACTGCCGCGCAGTGAATTCCGCGCGATGCTGCACTTCTGCGAAAACCCGGGCAAAATTCAGTCCCGTGCAGAGCTGCTGAAGAAAATGACCGGCCGTGAGCTGAAACCGCACGACCGTACCGTAGACGTGACCATTCGTCGTATTCGTAAGCATTTCGAATCTACGCCAGATACGCCGGAAATCATCGCCACGATCCACGGCGAAGGGTATCGTTTCTGCGGCGATCTGCAGGAGTAATCCCGCAGTTAACGCATTAAAAAACGGCGCATTTGCGCCGTTTTTTTATTTCCAGATCCGCATCGTATCGTTATCAGATGCTGCGGGTGGCTCTGGTCGCTTCGGCTGAGAGAGCGAGTACCAGTCGAAATGCCGGGTCAGGTACATCACCGCGAACAGCGCCAGGGCAAGAACAGCAGAGCCCAGTAGCAATGCGCTGTCCTCCGAGCGCAGCAGGAACCACATCACGACATCCAGTCCGAGGAGTGCCAGCACAAACAGCCCGCTGCGTTTCCAGCTTTTCAGCACGGCCTGCAGGTACATTCCGTTCATCGCTGCGCCAACCAGACTTGCAACAATCCAGGCTGGCGTAAACCCGACGTGTTCAGACAGCGCCAGCAGCACCAGATAGAACAGGACCAGCGACAGCCCCACCAGCAGATACTGCATCGGATGAAGGCGTAATCCGGTTAAGGTTTCGAAGACAAAGAAAGCCATAAACGTCAGCGCAATAAGCAAAATAGCGTATTTAATTGCCCGGTCGGTCAATTGATACTGGTCGGCTGGCGTCGCTACCGTCACGCTAAAGGCCGGGAGCGCCTCCCACTCCGGCGACTCCTTGCCGTAGAACCAGCTCTCAAGGTTATTTGCAAACCAGCTGCTCTGCCAGTTCGCCTGGAAACCAGACTCGCCTATTTGATGCTTAACGGGGAGATAATCGCCCATAAAGCCCGGATGCGGCCAGTTGCTGTTGAGCGTCATCTCGCTATTACGCCCTACCGGTACCACCGCAAAACTGCCGGTTCCCGCCAGGCTGAGGGACATCTCAAGCGCAAACGTTTTGGCTTCCAGCGCTTTGTCGGTCAGCAGGATATGGATCCCAGCAAGCGCACCGTAGACGCCTGAACCGGGTTCCACGCTTAGGGTCTCACCATTGATTTTAGAGATACTGACCGTGCCAATACCCCGCGCGTCGCCAACGCCCGTCACGATAAACGGCTGCCCTGTCGCGATCGTTTCCCCTTTCAACTGCTTCAGCTCTTCGGTATTAAACTGCGCTTTTATCTTCAGGTCCGTGTTCCAGATCTGCCCGTCATAGATACCAATATTTCTCGACTCAACGCGCTGGTTCCCTTCAACAACCAGAGATTCCGGCAGAATGAAATGCATGTAGCTTTTCTTGTATTCGACCTTCTTCTCGTCCTCTAACTTGTAGAAGATCTCCGTCATCGGAATCGCAATCATCGGGCCGACCAGTTTTTGCGGTCCGCTAGTACTCTGGCGAAGCGTATTTTCGACATCATTGCGGTAGCTCTCCCGCTCTGATATCAGGTTACTGACCATAAAAAGCGGGACTAACAGCAGCAGGATGCACCCCAGCAGGGTGCTAATTTTCCAGAACAGTGGGGATTTCATCATTACGTCTCCTTTGTGATGAGGAGAGCGTAACCAGGCCGTGTGGGGTCAGTTTGAAGTTATGTGAAGGGACGGTGAAGTATCAGCGTGGCCATCACGCCACCTTCATCACGATTACGTAATGTAATCTCTCCCTGATGCAGACGCGCCACCTCCTGAACAAACGCCAGCCCGAGCCCGCTGCTCTTCAATCCGTTCTCCCGCGGCAGAGAATAAAAGCGCTCAAAAATACGATCCAGCGCGTAATCCGGGATCCCGCTTCCGCTGTCGGTGACGATCAGCTGTATCTGCCCCTGCACTTCCCGGGCCGCCAGTTCAATGGCGCCGCCCTGCGGCGTAAAATCGATAGCGTTATCCAGTAAATTACCGAGTGCCTGTTCGAGAAGGTCGGGATCGCCTTCAACATGAATCGAAGCGGGCTGAAGGGTCAGTACAATCTCTTTTGCTGCCAACAGCGCCGAGCGCGCGTCGGCAAGACGCGTAAACAGCAGGTCGACACGGACGATCTGAGGCGTAATTTCGACCCGATTTTCAAGACGCGACTGAGTGAGCAGTTTTTCAACCAGCGACTGCATACGCGCGTTTTGCACCAGAATATTATCGATAAACCGCGCGGCCACCTGCGGCGGCGGCTGCTCGGCGAGAATTTCCGCCGCGCCGCGTATGGCGGCGATGGGGCTTTTCAGCTCGTGGGTCAGCGCATGGACATAGTGTTCAATGTAGTTTTTCCCTTCCAGGCGAATGCGCATACTCTCCAGCGCCAATGCCAGCTTGTGCAGTTCGCTACTGCCAGGATTAGGCAGCGGGAGAGGCGTATCCGTGGTCACCGAGTCGGCATAGCGCGATAACGTCGCGATAGATCGATTGATCCACCACGCCACAACGAGGCCAATCAGCAGGGCAATGCCGAGCAGCGCCCCGCCTGCCCACAGGATCCGCCGCTCGCTGCGATGGATAACCGGTGCCATCGCGCTGTTAGGTTTCCCGACCGACACCACGCCGATAATCTTGTCCTGCTCCACAACCGGCGCGGCAACATACATCACCGTGCTTTCCGGATCGTCGGGATGGCTTTGCGTACTGCGCGCGCCGTATTCGCCGCGAAGCGTCAGCCAGACATCGTTCCAGCGCGAGTAATCTTGGCCCACGGCCAGACCGGCGGAATCAAACACGACGCGGCCCTGCGCATCGGTCATGTAGACGTGGTACTCGTTACGCACTTTATGGATCCCGCCGATATTGGCGCGGAAAGGGCGCTGATGTATCTGAGAAAAGGCCTGCGCCAGTTTGCCCTGCTGCGCATGGCCCGAAAGCAAATCATCACGCCCAATTTCAGCCAGCAGGGTCGCGGTATCGATTAACGTGCCCTCGGTTGCCCTGCGCACGCCGGGCTTCACTTCCTGAACAAAGATCGACAGCACGAACCACGCGGCGATGGCCACGATCAGGAAATACCCCAGCAGCAGACGCATCCCAATGCGCATTAATACAGCCCCAGGCTATAGCCCATACCGCGATGGGTGCTGATGGGTGACAGTTCCTCGTTCACCGCCCGCAGCTTGGCGCGCAGGGTTTTGATGTGGGTGTCCACGGTACGATCGAAGCTGTCGCCGTCTTCACCCCACACCTTGTCCATGAGCTGCTGACGAGAAAAGACCCGCCCGGGGGCCTGCAACAAGGTTTTGAGCAGCAAGAATTCGTAGCGGGTGAGGGGCAATACTTCACCGCACCAGCTAATTCGCGCGGCAGGCTCGTTCAGTTCAAACTGCCCGATACGCAACGTTGCTGATGGTGCGGCGGATTTCTGCATGCGCCGTAAAATAGTCCGCACCCGGGCGCAGACTTCACGAGGGGAGAAAGGTTTCGCAACGTAGTCGTCAGCCCCCATTTCCAGGCCAAGCAGTTTGTCTACCTCATCACTGCGTGCCGTCAGAAACAGCACGGGCAGTGAGGGATGCTGCGCCAGCAGCTGGCGGCAAAGCTCAAATCCACTGATGTCCGGCAGCCCGACGTCCAGAATGGCGAGCGCCGGAACCTGCCGCCGCGCCGCCTCCAGCACGGGTAAACCGCGTTCAAACGCCTTTACCGCGAATCCTTCCTGCTGAAGCATGTAGATCAGCGTATCGGCGATACTGGTTTCGTCTTCAACCAGCCAGACCACAGGTTGTTGCATGATTCATCCCTGAATTAATGCCACGGCATAATCGGCACCGCGCTGATCGCGTTTTTCGGCGAGCCTTCCACCACTTTGTCAGAGTAGGCAAGGTACGCCAGAGTGTTGCGTTTGGCATCATAGAAACGCACCACCTGCAGTTTTTTGAACACCAGCGAAGTCCGTTTCTGGAACACCACGTCGCCCTGCGCTTTGCCGTTTTTAATTTTATCACTCAATTCAACTGGCCCCACCTGCTGACAAGAAATCGCCGCATCGGAGGTATCTTCCGCCAGTCCCAGCCCGCCTTTGATACCACCCGTTTTCGCGCGGCTGACGTAGCAGGTGACGTTTTTCACGTCCGGATCGTCAAACGCCTCCACCACGATTTTGTGGTCCGGGCCGAACATTTTGAACACGGTATCGACGGAGCCAATCTGTTCTGCCTGCGCCACGCGCCCAACCATCAACATCAACGCGGTGAAGATCAAAGTCTTGTATTTCATATTGTTACCATTCTTTAAAATTACACTGAGCGATTATTCAACACTTTAGACAAAAATGTAGCAAGATCACAGGATTAGAATATATCTGCCTGTAATGTGCTCTAAAAAGCATGAATGCGCAAAAAAAACACTGAATGCTAAAACATCAAAAAATGCTATTATCCGCTAACCTGTTATCAGGCACCTGCTGTTTTAAGGATGAGGATAGTATATGGATCAGGCTGGAATTATTCGCGACCTGCTCACCTGGCTGGAAGGTCATCTCGACCAGCCTTTGTCACTGGATAATGTGGCGGCTAAAGCAGGCTATTCCAAGTGGCATCTGCAAAGGATGTTCAAGGATGTCACCGGTCATGCTATCGGGGCCTATATTCGCGCACGTCGTTTATCAAAATCTGCTGTGGCATTGCGCCTGACCGCGCGGCCTATTCTGGATATTGCCCTGCAATATCGTTTCGATTCACAGCAGACCTTCACCCGCGCCTTCAAAAAACAGTTCTCGTTGACGCCAGCGCTTTATCGTCGCTCGCCTGACTGGAGCTCGTTTGGCATGCGTCCGCCGCTGCGTCTGGGCGAATTCGCAATGCCGAAATATGAAATTGTCGCGCTGCCGGAAACCCATCTGATCGGCACGACACAAAGCTACTCCTGTTCACTGGAGCAGATTTCAGAGTTCCGTCATCAGATGCGCGTCCAGTTCTGGCGCGACTTCCTGAGCCACGCACCGACGATCCCGCCAATCCTGTATGGCCTCAACGAAACGCACCCAAGCCAGGAAAAAGACGACGAGCAGGAGGTGTTCTACACCACCGCGCTGACGCCAGAGATGGCCAATGGGTATATTCAGGGTTCGAAGCCAGTCGTGCTGGAAGGCGGCGAATACGTGATGTTCGCCTATGAAGGGCTGGGAACGGGGGTTCAGGAGTTTATCCTGACCGTTTACGGAACCTGCATGCCGATGCTGAATCTGAATCGCCGTAAAGGTCAGGACATTGAGCGCTACTACCCGGCGCAGGATGCCAAGCCGGAAGAAGGCCCAATCAATCTGCGTATGGAATTCTTGATTCCGATACGTCGTTAACGCTGCAGTTCGTCAAGCGCAGGGGCATCAAGATGCGAAATGTCCCCTGCCATCTCTACTACCCAGCCCGACGCCAGCCACGCGCTTTCCTGATAATCAATCCGGGAAATGGAGCAGTTGCGCAGGCGCAAACGGCGCTCAGCGTAAGCCGGTAACCCCAGAATGGTGCTCACCAGGCAACCCAACGCAATCCCGTGACTCACCAGCAGCGGACGGCTTCCCGCCGGCAGCCTCAGGCATTCCGCCAGGGCGGCATGCATGCGTACGCTGAGCTCCTGCATGGATTCGCCTTCAGGAATTCGACCATCTTCGGTACCGTTCACCAGCGTGCGGCGCCAGCCCTCCTCCGCTTCCGTCAGCGTATCGATATGGCGTTTTTCCAGCACGCCCATATCCAGCTCGCGCAGGCGCGGCTCCAGCATGACGTCACAGCCGCAGGCATCTGCGATGATGCGCGCCGTCTGCTGTGTGCGACCTAAATCGCTGGTGATCACGTGGGTAATGCCCAGCGTTCTGGCGCGTTCCGCCACCTGCCACGCTTGCTGCACACCCTTCTCGGTGAGAGGACTGTCTGACTGGCCTTGAATACGTCGCTCGGCGTTCCACTGCGTTTCACCGTGGCGAACAAGGTATACCTGTAACATGCTTTTTTTCCGTTATACTGCGATGAGTTTTTTTTGAATCGAGCTTAATTATGCACCATGTTGTCTCTGCTACCACTAATCCTGCCAAAATTCAGGCAATTCTAAGGGCATTTGACGAGATCTTCGGCGCAGGATCCTGCCATATTGAGGCCATCGGCGTCGAGAGCGGCGTTCCTGAACAGCCGTTTGGCAGCGAGGAAACGCGCGCTGGCGCACGAAATCGCGTGGCAAACGCAAAGGCCGCGGCACCGGATGCTGACTTTTGGGTAGCGATTGAAGCAGGTATCGACGAAGGCGCAACCTTTAGCTGGGTGGTCATCGAAAGCCGCGAGCAGCGCGGTGAAGCACGTTCGGCCACCCTGCCGCTGCCGGAGATCATTCTGGAAAAAGTCCGTGCGGGTGAAGCGCTCGGGCCGGTGATGTCGCAGTACACCGGCATCGATGAGATTGGCCGTAAAGAAGGGGCGATTGGCGTCTTTACCGCAGGCGCGCTGACGCGTTCAGGCGTTTATCATCAGGCCGTGATTCTGGCCTTAAGCCCGTTCCATAACGCGATTTATCGGTAAGTTTGTAGGCCGGATAAGGCGTAGCCGTCATCCGGCGTTTTTCAACAACACCGCTTCCAGCCACTGGCGCAGCTCAACCGGGGCCGACTTCAGGCTGTTCGAGCCGCGGGTGATCGTTGCAATACCCGCGCCGAGCTCATTTTTCAGCTCGCGCTGGCTCATCTCGCCGCGCAGCAGCTCTTCAATGATCCGCACGCGGGTACCCAGCGCCTCGCGCTCGTCCGGCGTGAGCATCAGCTGCATAAGGGGTAAATGCAGATCCTGTTCGTATGACTGACGCAGCAGCTCCACAAAACGAAGCCACTCCAGATGACGTTGTTCGGCCATTGCCGAGGAATACGGGGAATGCTGGGTCATGTTATGCTGCCTCTTGTACTCTTTAGCGAGTACAGCATAACACAACCCACGCCGATCAGTAACGTCTCTGCCACTCGGCATCGCTCATCAGGGTATCTTTCTGCCCCATGAAGTAGCGATAGTAAGCGTCATAGGCCAGCACGTTCTTCACGTAGCCGCGCGTTTCCGAGAACGGAATGCTCTCCACAAAAGCCACGGCGTCGATGCGTCCGGCGCTGTTGCCGAGCCAGGTCCGCACGCGCCCAGGACCCGCGTTATACGCCGCAGAAGAGAAGATGCGGTTATTGCCGAACTGCTGATACACGTACTGGAGATAGCTGGTACCGATGTTGATGTTGGTATCCGGATCCAGAAGCTGCGACGGACTGCTGTAGCCCGGAATATTAAACATCTTCACCGTGTGCGTCGCCGTGCCCGGCATAATCTGCATCAGGCCGCTGGCGCCCACCGGGGAACGGACTTTCGGGTTCCACGCGCTCTCCTGACGGGCAATCGCCATCGCGTAGCTTTGCGGGATATCTTTGCCGCTGGTGTAGCGATCGAACAGATCTTTGTACGCCAGCGGGAAACGTTCTTCCAGATGATCCCAAAGCTTGCCGGCTATCGTCGCCTGCACGCTGAGATCCCACCAGTGATTATCAAACGCATAGCGGGCAAGCTGGGCTTTCTCATCGGTGGTGCGACTGGTCACCAGATTCGCCCACTCGCTGCGCGCGGTGTTATCCATATTCCAGTACATCAGCTCGCGAACGCGCGCCATTTCTGGCCCCTGCGTCAGCGCCGGGTTCGCGTTGGCAGGCGCTTTATCTATACGGAAGGTGTATTCCTCACCCAGACGCTGCGCGGCAGCCATTGGGTAAAACCCGCGCTGCTGCATCAGCGTATGGAGGATCTCTTTGGCCTCATCATCACGGCCGCGCTCCATCAGCAGATCGGCCTGCCAGTAGCGCCATTCGTCTTTCTCTTTGGCCTCCATAGGCAACCGCGCGAGCCAGGTATTCAGCCCACGGCGATCGCCCGTGCCCAGCGCCATGCGCACGCGGCGTTCCACCAGCGACGTGGAGTTCGAACGCATAATGGCATCGTCACGCCAGCGCGCCTGTTCATCGGTCACATCGGTGCCCATCAGTCGCCACGCCACGATGTCGCGCAGCTCCTGGGTTTGCTCCTCATTGAGCTGCTGCGCCTGCACCAGCTGCGGGATCATCAGCCGCGCGTTTTCCACATCGTCACGCGCCACGCTGGCAAAGGCCACCGCCGCCATCTGGCGGGTAAAATCGGTCGCACCCGTACTGCGGGCAAAGGTCAGGACGCTGTTTGGATCGTTAGCCAGCGAGATAACCGCCGTGGAGATCGTCTGGTAATCGGACGGCATCTGCCCCGCCAGCGTGGTCACCAGACGCGTGTTACCGGCTTTCATCGCCAGACGGATGCGTTCAAGGTAGGAGAGCGGATCCTGCTTGCCGGAAGCACGCCACGCGCTAAACAGAGAATCACAGGCGTTCGGCTGGTTTTTTCCGGTCAGCCAGAGCTCTTTCGCTCCGGCCCAGGCCTCTTCCTGCTGGCCGGTCGCCCATTTTGCGTAGTAATAGTTACACTGGGCTTCGGTGGCGTTCGGCTTTTCCGGGCTAAACGCCAGCAGTCCGCGCCAGTCTTCGCGACGCGCCAGCTCATTCACAAAGCGAGACTGCAGATTTCGGGCTGGCGGCAGGGTTGGGTTCGCCTGAATGAAGTTATTCACGGTGACGGTAGGCTGGTTCATCAGATCGTCGGTTATCTGGCGATACTCCAGATACGGATACAGCGGATAATCCTTTAGCGTCGGCATCAGCGCCTGCACGGTATCCATCTGCTTGTTGTCCCACGCCTGTTTAATCTGGGCGTAGCGGTTACGTTGTTCATCCAGTGAATCGGCATGCACCGCCTGGCTTACCGCCATTACGCATACGCTGGCAGCCAGCAGACGCCAGACCACCCGTTTGGCTTTTTCCACAAGCTCTTCCTCATTGTTTTTTCGTCAATTGCAGCGTCTTGCCACGTCAAAGTCTAATTAACTTATGCTAACCAGGCAT
This sequence comes from Enterobacter sp. 302C9, assembly GCF_034106085.1. Taxonomy (NCBI): domain Bacteria; kingdom Pseudomonadati; phylum Pseudomonadota; class Gammaproteobacteria; order Enterobacterales; family Enterobacteriaceae; genus Enterobacter; species Enterobacter sp. 302C9. The sequence continues at coordinate 136,917 of NZ_JAWNBW010000005.1, read as the reverse complement.
TCTTCAACGCGCCACGTCATGGACACTTTTTTACCTTTCTTGCGCGTTTTAACACTCCCGACGTTCCTGGCTGGGATTAGGACGTGAAAAAGGCTACACTTCGAGGCTGAAATTCCTTCTCATTACGATAAAAGAGGCGAAGTCCAACGTGGCTCAATTCGTTTATACCATGCATCGTGTCGGCAAAGTTGTCCCGCCGAAACGTCATATTCTTAAAAATATCTCGCTGAGCTTCTTCCCGGGCGCAAAAATCGGTGTTCTGGGTCTCAACGGTGCCGGTAAGTCCACCCTGCTGCGCATCATGGCCGGCATTGATACAGACATCGAAGGTGAAGCCCGTCCGCAGCCTGGCATCAAGATTGGTTACCTGCCGCAGGAACCTCAGCTGAACCCGGAACACACCGTTCGCGAATCCGTTGAAGAAGCGGTATCCGAAGTGGTTAACGCGCTGAAAGGTCTGGATGAAGTGTATGCCAAATACGCTGAGCCGGATGCGGACTTCGACAAGCTGGCCGCGCAGCAGGGCAAGTATGAAGAGATCATCCAGGCGCACGACGGTCACAACCTGAACGTGCAGCTGGAGCGCGCGGCTGATGCCCTGCGTCTGCCGGACTGGGATGCGAAAATCGCGAACCTCTCCGGGGGTGAACGCCGCCGCGTGGCGCTGTGCCGCCTGCTGCTGGAAAAACCAGACATGCTGCTGCTCGACGAACCGACTAACCACCTGGATGCAGAATCCGTGGCGTGGCTGGAGCGCTTCCTGCACGACTTCGAAGGCACCGTTGTGGCGATTACCCACGACCGTTACTTCCTCGACAACGTCGCCGGCTGGATCCTGGAGCTGGACCGCGGTGAAGGTATTCCGTGGGAAGGCAACTACTCTTCCTGGCTGGAGCAGAAAGATCAGCGTCTGGCGCAGGAAGCTTCTCAGGAAGCGGCGCGTCGTAAGTCTATCGAGAAAGAGCTGGAGTGGGTGCGTCAGGGCGCGAAAGGCCGTCAGTCTAAGGGCAAAGCCCGTCTGGCACGCTTCGAAGAGCTGAACAACACCGAATACCAGAAACGTAACGAAACCAACGAACTGTTTATTCCACCTGGAGCACGTCTGGGGGATAAAGTGGTTGAAGTGACCAACCTGCGTAAGTCCTACGGCGACCGTCTGCTGATCGACGACCTGACCTTCTCCGTACCGAAAGGCGCTATCGTTGGTATCATCGGTCCGAACGGCGCGGGTAAATCGACCCTGTTCCGCATGATGTCCGGTCAGGAACAGCCTGACAGCGGCTCTATCACCCTGGGTGAAACCGTGAAGCTGGCCTCCGTTGACCAGTTCCGTGACGCAATGGATAACAGCAAAACCGTGTGGGAAGAAGTCTCCGGCGGTCTGGATATCATGCGTATCGGCAACACCGAGATGCCAAGCCGCGCCTATGTTGGCCGCTTTAACTTCAAAGGCACCGACCAGGGCAAACGCGTGGGCGAGCTGTCCGGCGGTGAGCGCGGTCGTCTGCACCTGGCGAAGCTGCTGCAGGTGGGCGGAAACGTTCTGCTGCTCGATGAACCAACAAACGACCTGGATATCGAAACCCTGCGCGCGCTGGAAAACGCCCTGCTGGAGTTCCCGGGCTGCGCGATGGTTATCTCGCACGACCGCTGGTTCCTGGACCGTATCGCGACCCACATCCTGGACTACCAGGACGAAGGCAAGGTGGAGTTCTTCGAAGGTAACTTCACCGAATACGAAGAGTACAAGAAACGCACGCTGGGCGCCGACGCGCTGGAGCCGAAGCGTATTAAGTACAAGCGTATTGCGAAATAAAAGCAAAACGGCAACTTCGGTTGCCGTTTTTTATGTTTATTCCCTCTCCCCGCGGGAGAGGGTCAGGGTGAGGGCATCAGGCTGCGCACTTTGTAGGCCGGGTAAGGCGAAGCCGCCACCCGGCTTTTTTTATTTGCCCACGTAATACCGCTTCACCTCATCAAACTGCATTGCAAACTCGATATAGCTCATTAGCGCGGGCGAATTCAGCTTGCGGCTTGGGTAGGCCAGCCACAGATCGTTACCTTCAACATTCCACTCCGGCAGCACCTGAACCAGCGCCCCTTTTTCAATTTTATCTTCTACCAGGAAGGCGGGAAGCAGCGTGATCCCCGCACCGGCAATCGCACATTCGCGGGCGTAGACCAGATTATCGGTCATGTGCGCGTTATCCGGCAGGTAGCGGTAATCCTCGCTCTCGCTTCGCAGAAGCCACTCCGACCACGCCCGGTGCGTAATGCAGCGGTGCTCCACCAGCTGACGGGGATGCGTCAGCGGATCCCGACGCGCCAGATAGTCCGGTGAGGCCAGCATGTAGCGCGGGCAGTGCCCGATCATCCGGCCAATCAGGGAGGAGTCCTGCGGCTTACCGGTACGCAGCGCTACGTCAAAACCGGCCTCGACCAGATCCACCACGTCATCAGAGATCGACACATCCAGCGAAACGTCAGGATAGCGAAGCTGAAACTCGGCATTCATGTGCGCCAGCAGCGTCGCCCCAATTCCCGCCGGACAGGTGATCCGCAGCCGCCCGCTCGGGTTTTCGCGCAGCCGCTGAATGGCGTACTCGGCCCGCTCGCTGGCCGCCAGCATCTCGCGACAGTGCACCAGATAGTGCTCGCCCGCAAATGTGAGGCTGATCCTGCGCGTGGTGCGGTTCAGAAGGCGGATACCCACCTGCTGCTCCAGCTGGCTAATTCGCTGGCTAACGCTGGATTTTGGCAGGTCCGCCTTCTGCGCCGCCGCGGTAAAGCTGCCCATCTCCGCCACCAGCGCGAACAGCGCCATATCCTGCAGCTGCTTAAACATGATTGTTCACCCTGTACGAACGCTGAGTTCTTGATTGTCCATCTTATCACGCAACTGTCCACTTTATAGACTAGCCTCAACAAAACGCATGCCATTGAGGAGCACACCATGTCTGTTAAAGCTATTGCCGTTAACCCAGAAAATCCGTCCACCTTCATTGAAATCACCCCGCCAATGCCGCAGCCCGGCGAGCACGATCTGCTGGTAGAGGTGAAGGCCGTCTCTGTTAACCCGGTCGATACCAAAGTCCACGCGGGCATTGCTAAAAACGGGCTGAGCGAGCCGCGTATTCTCGGGTGGGACGCCAGCGGGATCGTCAAAGCCGTGGGGGCTGGCGTGACCGGATTCAAACCGGGTGACGAGGTCTGGTACGCGGGCGACATCACCCGCCCGGGCAGCAACACCACGCACCAGCTGATTGATGCACGCATAGTCGGCCACAAGCCTGCCAGCCTCGGCTGGGCGGCTGCCGCTGCACTGCCGTTGACCGCGCTCACCGCGTGGGAAGGTCTGTTTGAACGCCTGAACATTCAGGATGCCGGGGCGGACAAAACGCTGCTGATCATCGGCGGCGCTGGCGGCGTGGGATCGCTGGCGATCCCCTTTGCGAAGCACAACAGCAAGGTGAAGATCGTCGCAACGGCTTCACGAGAAGATTCCGCCCGGTGGTGCCGCGATCGCGGGGCTGATATTGTCGTCAACTACCGCGATCTGAAAGGCGAGCTGGCGAAACAGGGGCTCACCTTTGTGGATTACATTTTCATCCTCAACGACACCGACGGGCACTGGGATGCGGTCAGCGAACTGATTGCGCCGCAGGGGCATATCTGTTCCATCGTTGAAAATGAACATCCGCTGAACCAGGACAAGCTGAAGTCCAAATCCGCCGCCCTGCACTGGGAGTTTATGTACACCCGCAGCATGTACCAGACCGCGGATATGGCGCGTCAGGGGGAGATCCTCAATGAGGTGGCAAAACTGGTGGATAACGGCGTGGTTGAAAGTTCGCTCAGCGAAACGCTGCACGGGCTGAGCGTGGAAAGCATTACCGAGGCGCACCGTAAAGTGCTTGAGGGACATATGCGTGGGAAAGTGGTGATTGAGTTCTGAGTGGCTTGATGCCCTCACCCCGGCCCTCTCCCACAGGGAGAGGGAGGTTAAAGTCCCCTCTCCCTGTGGGAGAGGGTTAGGGTGAGGGGTAAGTTTTTACCCCTGCTCCCCCATCATCTCCTTCACCAGCTCGACGCAGCGCAGGAAACGGGAGTCGTAGTCAGACTCTTCCACATGGACAAACTCAACGTTGTTTTCGTTGAGCATCTCCACCAGCATGGTCTGAAACTCTCGCCTGTCCACGGAGCTGCCGAGACTGCGCATGCCGTCGGCCACCCATGGGGTGTTGTTTTCCAGCAGGATCACCAGGTCAAAGCGGTATTCGTCAATCAGCGCCTGCACGAACGGGTGCTCGCGCCCTTCATATTTTTTACAGAACGCCTGTGTGGTCACGAAATCGGTATCGATAAACGCCACTTTGTTGGCGTATTTGACCGCAAAATCAATGTACTGGGCATGACCGAGCGCGATTTTGTCGTAGTCGGAATACTGCAGCGCCATCTCGTCGCCGCCAAGGTGCGAGAAGACATAATCGCGGCCGTACTCCCACGCGCTGGTGGTGTTGAAGATATTCGCCAGCTTGTTGACCAGCGTTGATTTACCGCTCGACTCGCCGCCCAGGATCGCGACGGTACGCACGAAGAACGGCTTCACTTCGGTCGGGATGTAATCCCAGTAGCGGAACGGGTTCTCGCGGATCTGCGCTCCGCTGATGTTCATAAAGGTGCGTTTCGGGTCGATCAGCACCGTCTCGATGCCCAGATGCTCGCGGAACTGCGGCGCGTCGGACTCTTCAGAGGTGTAGATCCAGTTAGGCGCAATGCCCTTCTCTTCCATAAACGCTTTGATGCCGTTGCTCCACACGTCCCAGCCGTGCGGATACGGCTCCATGCCCTCTTCGTTAAAGGCATGAATACGAATATTTTTCTGGTACTTAAAGGTCTGGAGCAGCCAGCGCAGGCGGTCCGGCACGGTCGGCTGCTGCGACATGGCGCTGTCTTCAAATAGCTGACGGTCACGGGTTTCGTCGTAGCCCATGATGATGTGCAGCTCGTCAACCTGGCTACAGGCGCGCTGGATCAGATAGATATGCCCGGTATGCAGCGGGTAAAACTTGCCGAACACCACGCCGATGTTCTTTTGCATACGCGGGAACTCCAGCCCCAGAAAGCGGTGCAGCGCTTCCAGCTTCTGCGCGCTGGGGCTTTTGATTTTGGCGTTCAGCAGCTGGCTCAGGTAGCCTTTGGTCATGCCGCTGGCGTCCGCCACCTGCTGCAGCGTGCAGCCCTTCTGGCGGATTGCGGTCTTGATGTAGTCAAATGATGACATAAATTACGGTGCCTCCTGCAAAATCAAATTTACGTAATTATAAGTCGTCAAAGACATTTAACGCATCTGCGAGTTTTTTCACGCCAAATACCTGCATCCCTTCCGGGATCTTTTTCGGCACGTTGGCGGCGGGAACTATCGCCCGGCGGAAACCGTGTTTTGCCGCCTCGGAGATACGCTCCTGGCCGCTGGGTACCGGACGGATTTCCCCGGCGAGGCCCACTTCGCCGAAGACCACCAGATCCTGCGGCAGCGGTCTGTCGCGCAGGCTGGAGACCATCGCCAGCAGCAGCGCCAGGTCTGCGCTGGTCTCCGTGACTTTGACGCCGCCGACCACGTTAACGAAGACGTCCTGATCCGCCATCTGCAGCCCGCCGTGACGGTGCAGCACCGCCAGCAGGATCGCCAGACGGTTCTGTTCCAGACCGACCGCCACGCGCCGCGGGTTGCCCATCATCGACACGTCCACCAGCGCCTGAATTTCAACAAGCAGCGGGCGCGTTCCCTCCCACAGCACCATCACCGAGCTGCCGGAGGTGATCTCATCGCCGCGGCTCAGGAAGATGGCCGACGGGTTGCTGACTTCGCGCAGCCCCTGTTCGGTCATGGCAAACACGCCCAGTTCGTTCACCGCGCCAAAGCGGTTCTTGTGGCTGCGCAGGGTACGGAAGCGAGAATCCGCGTCGCCGTCGAGCATTACGGAGCAGTCGATACAGTGTTCAAGCACCTTCGGTCCGGCCAGCGAGCCGTCTTTGGTCACGTGGCCGACCATTACAATCGCCACGCCGCGCGTTTTGGCAAAGCGCGTCAGGTAAGCCGCGGTTTCACGCACCTGCGCGACGCTGCCCGGCGAGGACTGAATGTCCGCCATGTGCATCACCTGAATGGAGTCGATCACCATCAGCTTCGGCTGCTCTTCTTCGGCAATCATGCAGATCTGCTCGATGCTGGTTTCGGAGAGCATGTTCAGGTTGCCGGTCGGCAGGCCGAGGCGGTGAGCGCGCATCGCCACCTGCTGTAGAGACTCTTCGCCCGTGACGTACAGGGTTTTCATCTGTTCGGCGAGCTTGCAGAGCGTTTGCAGCAGCAGGGTCGATTTACCCGCGCCCGGGTTACCGCCGATCAGGATCGCGCTACCCGGCACCACGCCGCCGCCGAGCACGCGGTCAAACTCTTTGAACCCGGTGGAGAAGCGCGGCAGCTCTTCGAGGCTGATGTCCGAAAGTTTTTGCACCTTCGCCACGCCCGCGTTACCGGCATAGCCGCTCAGGCGCTCATTGCGCGCCACGCTCGGCGAAGCCGCCACACCACGCACTTCGGTGATGGTGTTCCAGGCATGACAGGCGCTGCATTGCCCCTGCCAGCGCGGATAATCCGCACCACATTCATTACAGACAAATGCGCGTTTTGGAGCTTTCGCCACGGTTTACCTCGTTATTTCTGATTAATGCTGCCGGAGAGAATGCAGAACACCCCCATCAGGTCAGCGTGACGGATAGTGACTTCCGTCTTTTCATTCACTTTTGGCTTGGCATGGTAGGCAATGCCCAGACCGGCGGCTTTGATCATCGGCAGGTCGTTCGCGCCATCGCCGATGGCGACGGTCTGGACGACCGGAATTTCATATTTTTCCGCCAGACGCGTCAGCGTATTGGCTTTGTACTGGGCATCAACGATATCGCCGATCACCTGGCCGGTCAGCTTGCCGTCCATGATCTCCAGCTCATTGGCCACCACGGTGGTCAGATGCAGTTTTTCCCGCAGGTAATCCGCGAAGAAGGTGAAGCCACCGGAAGCAATCGCCACTTTCCAGCCGAGGGATTGCAGCTTCAGCACCAGCTGCGTCAGCCCTGGCATCAGCGGCAGCACGTCGCGCACCTGACGCAGAATGTTGGCATCGGCCCCTTTCAGGGTCGCCACGCGCTGGCGCAGGCTGGCGGTGAAGTCCAGCTCGCCGCGCATCGCACGTTCGGTGACTTCCGCCACCAGCTCGCCGCTGCCCGCCAGCTTCGCAATCTCGTCAATACACTCGATCTGAATGGCGGTTGAGTCCATGTCCATGACCAGCAGGCCCGGGGTTTTCAGATGCGGAATTTTGCCCAGCGGCGCGACGTCCAGCCCGGCGTCATGCGCCAGACGCGTTGCGCGCTGCGTCAGGGAACCCGCCAGGCGAATAACCTGGTAGTCTTCCACGCACCAGGCGGCGACGATGACCATCGCCGCACCCAGCTTGCTTTGATACTGGGTCAGGCGTTGCTTATCCAGACCGCGTCCGTAGAGGAGCCAGCCGCTACGACCGGCGTGGTAATCCAGAGGCATCACCTCATCGCCACTTAAAGAGAGCGGCAATCCTGGCCATAAAGAGACATCCGTTGGCAGGTCACACCAGGTAATGTTCGGCATTAAAGCTCCTGTAATTTCGTTCGCGCCGGAAGGTTGCAGAGGGAAAATAACGCATGAGGCTACCCTGTAACCATCACTTCTGGCAACATTAAGCCGTAAATTTTCAGCAGGTGGAATATGGCTCGCGCAAAACTGAAATTCCGGCTCCATCGCGCCGTGATTGTCCTTTCCTGTCTCGCACTATTAGTGGTGCTGATGCAAGGGGCATCGTGGTTTAGCCAGAACCATCAACGGCAACGCAACCCGCAGTTTGAAGAGCTGGCCCGCACGCTGGCGCGCCAGGTGACGCTCAACGTCGCGCCGTCCATGCGTACCGAAACGCCGGACGAGAAGCGGATAGGCCAGGTTTTACGCCTGCTCACGGAGAATAGCCGCATTCTTGATGCCGGCGTCTATGATGAGCAAGGCAACCTGATTGCCCGCGCGGGCGAGCACGTCGACGTGCGCGACAGGCTGGCGCTGGACGGGAAAAAAGCCGGGGGCTACTTTAACCAGCAGATTGTCGAACCTATTCAGGGGAAGAATGGCCCACTGGGCTATCTGCGCCTGACCCTCGATACCCACACCCTGCCTACTGAAGCCAAACAGGTCGATAATACCACCAATATTCTGCGCCTGATGCTGCTGCTTTCACTCGCCATCGGCGTTGTGCTGGCGCGTACCCTGCTTCGCGGCAAGCGCTCGCGCTGGCAGCAATCCCCGTTCCTGCTGACCGCCAGCAAATCCGTCCCCGAAGACGAAGAGAGCGAGAAGAAAGATTAGTGATAAAGTAGGCGAACGATTCGGAAAAGGAACTTTGCCATGACGACGTTACGCCTGCTTATCTCTGACTCTTACGATCCCTGGTTTAATCTCGCGGTAGAAGAGTGCATCTTCCGCCAGATGCCCGCCACCCAGCGCGTACTGTTTCTCTGGCGGAACGCCGATACGGTGGTCATCGGCCGCGCGCAAAACCCGTGGAAAGAGTGCAATACGCGGCGTATGGAAGAGGACAACGTCCGTCTCGCGCGCCGCAGCAGCGGCGGCGGCGCGGTGTTTCACGATCTGGGCAATACCTGCTTTACCTTTATGGCGGGTAAACCGGAGTACGACAAAACCATCTCAACGTCCATCGTCCTCAACGCGCTCAATTCACTCGGCGTGACGGCGGAAGCCTCCGGGCGTAACGATCTGGTGGTGAAAACCCCCGAGGGCGACCGGAAAGTCTCCGGCTCCGCCTATCGCGAAACGATGGATCGCGGGTTCCACCACGGCACCCTGTTGCTGAACGCTGACCTGAGCCGTCTGGCTAACTACCTGAATCCGGATAAAAAAAAGCTCCAGGCCAAAGGAATTACCTCCGTGCGCGGCCGCGTGGCAAATCTGGTGGAACTGCTGCCGGGAATTACTCACGAGCAGATTTGCGATGCGATCCGTGACGCGTTCTTTGAACATTACGGCGAGCGCGTGGAAGCAGAAGTCATCTCCCCTGACAAAACCCCGGACCTGCCCAACTTCGCCGAAACCTTCGCCCGCCAGAGCAGCTGGGAATGGAACTTCGGTCAGGCTCCTGCCTTTTCCCATCTGCTGGACGAGCGTTTCACCTGGGGCGGCGTGGAGCTGCATTTTGACGTGGAGAAAGGCCATATCACCCGCACGCAGGTGTTTACAGATAGCCTGAACCCGGCACCGTTAGAGGCGCTGGCGGCACGTTTGCAGGGCTGTTTGTACAGGGCGGATATGCTGCAGCAGGAATGCGACACGATGATTGGGGATTTCCCGGAGCAGGAAAAAGAGCTGCGGGAGCTGTCGGCGTGGATTGCACAGGCAGTGCGCTAGATGCGGTCTGGTGCCCTCACCCCGGCCCTCTCCCGCAGGGAGAGGGAGGGAAGAGAAAGAATTACTCTTTATCGCCCAGCAGAACGGATTCCAGCGCGATTTTGATCATGTCGTTGAAGGTGGTCTGACGCTCGGCAGCGGTGGTCTGCTCGTGGGTACGGATGTGGTCAGACACGGTGCAGATGGTCAGCGCTTTCGCACCAAACTCAGCCGCGACGCCGTAGATACCTGCCGCTTCCATTTCCACGCCCAGGATGCCGTATTTCTCCATCACGTCGAACATCTCGCCGCCGTCCGGGGCATAGAACAGGTCAGCAGAGAAGATGTTACCCACGCGCGCTTCAACGCCCAGCGCTTTTGCCGCGTCAACCGCGTCACGCACCATGCCGAAGTCAGCAATCGCCGCGAAGTCATGGTCTTTGAAACGCATGCGGTTAACTTTGGAATCGGTGCAGGCACCCATACCGATAACGATGTCGCGCAGCTTAACGTCCATACGGACCGCGCCGCAGGAGCCAACGCGGATGATTTTCTTCACGCCGAAGTCGGTGATCAGCTCTTTGGTGTAGATAGAGCAGGATGGGATACCCATGCCGTGGCCCATAACGGAAATTTTGCGGCCTTTATAGGTACCGGTGAAGCCCAGCATGCCGCGAACGTTGTTCACTTCACGCACGTCTTCCAGGAAGGTTTCTGCAATGTGCTTCGCGCGCAGCGGGTCGCCCGGCATCAATACGACGTCAGCGAAATCACCCATTTCTGCGTTAATGTGAGGAGTTGCCATCTTCAGTTCCTTTTACATTGTTGTTTTTGCCGGGTGGCGGCTACGCCTGACCCGGCCTACATTCTGTTCTCCCTCTCCTTGTGGGAGAGGGTCGGGGTGAGGGCATCAGGCCGCACCCAATCCGTTTAGAACATGGCCTTGCCATATTCCATGTCAGACGTACCAAAGTATTTCGCCAGGGTCTGGCCGATGTCCGCGAAGGTTTCACGGTGACCGAGCGAGCCCGGCTTCACTTTCGGGCCGTACACCAGCACCGGAATGTGCTCACGGGTGTGGTCGGTACCGGTCCAGGTTGGGTCACAGCCGTGGTCCGCGGTCAGGATCAGAATGTCATCTTCGCCCACCAGCTCCATCAGCTCCGGCAGACGGCGGTCGAACAGCTCAAGACCCGCTGCATAGCCCGCAACGTCGCGACGGTGGCCCCAGGAGGAGTCGAAGTCCACGAAGTTGGTGAAGACAATGGTCTTGTCGCCCGCTTCTTTCATCTCTTTGATGGTGGCATCGAACAGCGCATCCAGACCGGTGGCTTTCACTTTTTTGGTGATGCCGCAGTTGGCGTAGATATCCGCGATTTTACCCACGGACACCACGTGGCCGTCTTTCTCTTCAACCAGCTTCTGCAGCACGGTTGGCGCCGGTGGCTCAACCGCCAGGTCGTGACGGTTACCGGTACGCTGGAAGTTACCCGCTTTGTCGCCCACAAACGGACGCGCGATCACGCGGCCGATGTTGTAGCCGCCTTCGGTCAGCTCTTCACGGGCGATTTCGCACAGCTCGTAGAGTTTATCCAGGCCAAACGTCTCTTCATGGCACGCAATCTGGAACACGGAGTCAGCAGAGGTGTAGAAAATCGGCTTGCCGGTTTTCATGTGCTCTTCGCCGAGCTCATCCAGAATCACGGTACCGGAAGAGTGGCAGTTACCGAGGTAGCCCGGCAGGTTGGCACGCTTCACCAGCTTATCGAGCAGCTCCTGCGGGAAGCTGTTTTCGTGATCGGAGAAATAACCCCAGTCGAACAGCACCGGCACACCGGCGATTTCCCAGTGGCCAGACGGGGTGTCTTTACCGGAGGAGAGCTCGTGAGCCCAGGCGTAGGCGCCCACGACTTCCGCGTTGCCGTCCATACCGGCTGCGATTTTACCGGTAGAACCTTCATGCGCTTTCACCAGACCGAGGCGGGTCAGGTTAGGTAGAGTCAGAGGGCCTTTACGACCGTTGTCCGCTTCGCCTTTTGCACAGGCTTCCGCGATGTGGCCCATGGTATCGGAACCCACGTCACCAAAACGTTCTGCATCTTCGGTTGCGCCGATGCCGAATGAGTCCAGCACCATAATAAATGCACGTTTCATAATTGTTCTCCGTACGTAGTGCTTCAAAAATTATCGATCAGATCAGTATACCGCTATTCGGTGATACGGCGATAGACAGTCGGTGTGGTTTCCGGCGCTTTATCGTCAAGCGTAATTGCCGCTTTCACCGCTTTAGCCGCTTCCTGCCAGCTGGCTTCGTCTTTCGCGTGGATCACCGCCAGCGGACGTTGACCGTCAACGCTGTCGCCCAGACGGGCCATATCGGTAAAGCCGACGCTGTAATCAATGGTGTCTGACGCCTGACGACGGCCGCCGCCCATCGAGACTACTGCCATACCCAGCGCACGGGTGTCCATTGCAGAGACAAACCCTTCGCTATCGGCATACACCGCTTTGCTGAGCGTCGCGGTTGGCAGGTATTTCGCGTAGTTTTCGACGAAATCGGTCGGGCCTTTCTGGGCTGCGACCATGCGGCCGAAAATATCCGCCGCTTTGCCGTTATCCAGCACCGCCTGCAGTTTCGCTCGGGCTTCTGCGTCGTCTTTGGCCAGCTTGCCGGAGATTAACATCTCAACGCACAGCGCCATGGTGACGTCGAACAGACGCGGGTTACGGTATTCACCGGTGAGGAACTGTACCGCTTCACGCACTTCGACGGCGTTACCGGCGCTGGAGGCCAGCACCTGGTTCATGTCGGTGAGCAGCGCGGTGGTGCGCACGCCCGCGCCGTTGGAGACGCCAACGATCGCTTCGGCAAGCGCAGCAGAAAGTTCATAGGTCGGCATAAACGCGCCGCTGCCCACCTTCACGTCCATCACCAGCGCGTCCAGCCCTTCTGCCAGTTTCTTCGCCAGGATAGAGGCGGTGATCAGCGGGATGGAGTCAACGGTCGCGGTGATGTCGCGGGTGGCGTAGAAACGCTTGTCTGCCGGAGCAAGAGAGCTGGTCTGGCCGATAATCGCCACACCAACGTCTTTAATAATGTCGCGGAAGCGGTTGTCGTCCGGGAAGATATCGAAGCCCGGAATGGCTTCCAGTTTGTCGAGCGTACCGCCGGTGTGGCCCAGGCCGCGCCCGGAGATCATCGGGATGTAACCGCCACAGGCTGCCACCATAGGGCCGAGCATCAGAGACGTCACGTCACCCACGCCGCCGGTGGAGTGCTTATCCACAATCGGGCCGTTAAGGTTGAGGCTTTTCCAGTCCAGAACGGTTCCTGAATCTCGCATCGCCATGGTCAGCGACACGCGCTCAGGCATCGACATATCGTGGAAGAAAATGGTCATCGCCAGAGCCGCAATTTGCCCTTCTGAGACGGTGTTATCACGAATGCCGTTGATGAAGAAGCGGATCTCTTCATCGCTTAATGCATGACCATCACGTTTTTTACGAATAATTTCTTGTGCGAGAAACACGGTAACCTCCATGCGGAATCGGGGGAGTTGTGGCGGGTGGCGCTACGCTTACCCGCCCTACGATCCTGTCGACCGGATGAGCGAAGCGTCATCCGGCATTGTCTGGCAATCAGTAGCTGCTTGCGCTCTTACCGTCGCCATGACCCAGCGCTTTCAGCAGGCTGGCCAGCAGGCTGGACGCACCGAAGCGGTAGTGACGGGAATCGGCCCAGTCGGCGCCAAACAGTTCGTCGGCAATCGCCAGGAACTGCTGCGCGTCTTCAGCAGTACGCACGCCGCCCGCAGGTTTGAAACCAACGGTTTTGGATACGCCCATGTCGCGGATCACTTCCATCATGATGCGCGCGCTTTCCGGGGTCGCATTCACCGGCACTTTACCGGTAGAGGTTTTAATGAAATCCGCACCGGCTTTGATGGAGATTTCAGATGCTTTACGAATCAGCGCTTCTTCTTTGAGCTCGCCGGTTTCGATGATCACTTTCAGCAGCACGTTTGCCGCCGCGCACGCGTCTTTACAGGCTTTCACCAGGTCAAAACCGACCTGCTCGTTGCCGGCGATCAGCGCGCGGTACGGGAACACCACGTCAACTTCGTCTGCGCCGTAAGCAATCGCCGCGCGGGTTTCTGCCAGCGCGATCTCGATATCGTCGTTGCCATGCGGGAAGTTAGTTACGGTTGCAATGCGCACGTCCGGCGTACCCTGCTCTTTCAGCGTCTTACGGGCAATCGGGATAAAGCGCGGGTAGATACAGATGGCTGCGGTGTTACCCACCGGCGTTTTCGCCTGATGGCACAGGGCGATGACTTTTTCATTGGTGTCGTCATCGTTCAGGGTGGTCAGGTCCATCAGTTTCAACGCGCGCAGGCTGCTTGCAGTTAAATCGGTCATAACATTCTCCAACGGCAGTGCCGTATAAATTTTACCTTGCGGGTCTGTGAGTATTCTAACATTCACCCGCATCCACACTTCGACATTCATCACAGTTAATGAAAACTGCATACAAATTTGCATTACTGTAATGAGATCTTCTTCAAACTTTAGCGCGTAAATTGCCGACTAAAGCAGCGATACCCCCTGTCGGATCAAAAGCCCCGACAGGCTGGCTTCCTACAATCCGCTCATCATCCGCAGAACACTCAAGGAAGCGACTATGCCCCACTCCAGCCCCGACGCCCTGCAACAACGTTGCCAGCACATTGTCACAAGCCCGGTGTTAACCCCGGAACAAAAACGTCATTTTCTGGCGCTGGAAGCGGAAAACAACCTGCCTTACCCGGCACTTCCTGAGGCCGCACGAGCCGCACTGGACGAAGGGTTTATCTGCGACATGTTCGAAGGCCATTCGCCTTACAAACCCCGTTACGTTCTGCCGGATTACGCAAAATTTCTGGCTAACGGTTCAGAGTGGCTGGAGCTGGAAGGCGCGAAAGATCTCGACGACGCCCTCTCGCTGTTAACCATCCTCTACCATCATGTTCCGTCCGTCACATCGATGCCGGTCTATCTCGGTCAGCTTGATGCGATATTAACTCCATATGTTAGAATTCTAACACAAGAAGAGATCGATAGCCGAATAAAACGTTTCTGGCGCTATCTCGACCGTACGCTGCCGGATGCGTTTATGCACGCAAACATCGGGCCTGAAGATACGCCCGTCACGCGCGCCATTCTGCGTGCCGATGCAGAGCTGAAGCAGGTCGCGCCGAACCTGACCTTTATCTACGATCCCGATATCACCCCAGATGATTTGCTGCTTGAGGTGGCGAAAAACATTTGTGAATGCAGCAAACCGCATATTTCTAATGGCCCGATGAATGATAAAATTTTCACAAAAGGCCGTTATGGTGTGGTGAGCTGTTACAACTCCCTGCCGCTTGCAGGCGGCGGCAGCACCCTGGTGCGCCTTAACCTCAAAGCCATTGCTGAACGCAGCGCATCCATTGACGACTTCTTCACCCGCACGCTCCCGCACTACTGCCAGCAGCAAATTGCCATCATCGATGCACGCTGCGGTTTCCTTTACGAGCAATCTGGCTTCTTTGAGAATAGCTTCCTGGTAAAAGAGGGGCTGATTGATGCGGAACGGTTTGTACCCATGTTTGGCATGTACGGCCTGGCGGAAGCGGTAAACGCGCTCTGTGAGAAAGCAGGAATAGCGGGACGCTACGGAAAGGATGAACAGGCCAACGCGCTGGGCTATCGCATCAGCGAACAGCTTGCAGCGTTCGTTGAAAGCACGCCGGTGAAACACGGCTGGAAGCATCGCGCGATGCTGCACGCGCAGTCGGGGATCAGCTCCGACTCCGGCACCACGCCGGGCGCGCGCCTGCCTTACGGCGACGAGCCGGATCCCATCAGCCATCTGCTGGCCGTTGCGCCGCATCACAAACACTATCACTCCGGAATCAGCGATATTCTCACCCTGGAGGAGACGGTCAAACGCAACCCGCAGGCGGTGGTTCAACTTTGCCTGGGCGCGTTCAGGGCCGGTATGCGTGAATTTACCGCCAACGTAGCGGGTAACGATCTGGTCCGCGTGACCGGCTACATGGTTCGCTTGTCGGACCTGGAGAAATACCGGGAAGCCGGATCGCGCATCAATACCACGTGGCTGGGAGAAGAGGCCGCACGCAATACCCGTATTCTGGAACGTCAGCCGCGCGTGGTTAGCCATGAACAGCAGATGCGCTTTAGTTAGTCAGGTCATTCCTTTTTCCTGCGTGGACGGGCCGGGCAGCCGCCTGGCGCTGTTCCTGCAGGGCTGCAACCTGCGCTGTAAAACCTGCCACAACCCGTGGACGATCGGCCGCTGCAACGACTGCGGGGACTGTGTGCCCCACTGCCCGCACGACGCGCTAACGATTCAGGCCGGACGCGTCTGGTGGCAGGAGAGTGACTGCCAGCAGTGCGACACCTGCCTGCACCTGTGCCAGCAGCAGGCAACGCCTATGGCGCACCGCTTCAGCGTGGAAGAGATCCTCACTCAGGTCCGCAAATCCGCACCGTTTATCGAAGGGATCACCGTCAGCGGCGGCGAAGCCACAACGCAATTACCGTTTTTGATTGCCCTGTTTACCGCGATCAAAGCCGATCCCGCCCTGCGCCACCTCACCTGCCTGGTAGACAGCAACGGTCTGTTAGGCGAAACCGGCTGGCAAAAGCTGCTGCCGGTACTGGATGGCGCAATGCTGGATCTGAAGGCGTGGGGGAACGAGCATCACCGTTTCCTGACCGGACGCGAAAACCCGCAGATCAAGCAGAGCATCCGCTGGCTGGCAGATCGTCACCGTTTGACGGAACTCCGCCTGCTGGTGATTCCGGAGCTGTGTGATTATCTGGAACACCTCAAACCGCTAACAACCTTTATCCACGGGCTTGGGAATGTTCCGGTGCGTATCAACGCGTTTCATGCGCAGGGCGTTTACGGTGAGGCTGCGTCGTGGCGCAGCGCCACGCCCGAGGACGTTGAACCGCTGGCGCGGGCGCTGGAAAAACAGAAGATAACGGTGATTCGTCCGGCACTTTACCTATAGCGTGATGCCAAATACCGAACGGGTATTTTCCAGCAGCGCATCGGCAATCACCTCTTCAGGCTCTTTTCGCAGTTCACACAGGGTGGTAAACACGCGCGCCGCCTGTTCCGGGCGATTCGGCTGGCCCTGAAAACCATTCAGCGGCATATCCGGCGCGTCGGTTTCCAGCAGGAGCGCCGACAGCGGCAGCTGTGCCATCACGTCCCGGGTTTTACTGGCGCGCGGATAGGTGATGGTGCCACCGACGCCAATTTTATAGCCCAGTTCAATAAAACGCTGCGCCTGCTGCAGGCTGCCGGAGAAACCGTGCACGGCCCCTTTTCGCGGCAGATCGATGCGTTTCAGGTGCATCGCCAGCTTATCGTGCGTGCGTCTTGAGTGGAGGATCACCGGCAGATCGTGGCGCTTCGCCAGCCTGAGCTGCGCGTCGAGGATCGTCTGCTGGCGCTCAAACTGTGGATCCTCACGATAAAGATCGAGACCGATCTCACCGATGGCGACAAGTTTGTCTCCTGCGGTCTGCACGACCTCATCAAGCCTCTCAATGTGCTCATCAAGATGCCGTTCAATCACAATCGGATGCAGGCCGAGCGCGGCATAGAGCGCAGGGTGCTGTGTGGAAAGATCCAGCACTCGGGAAAAATAGGCCGCTTCCACTGCCGGCACAATGATAGCCTGAACGCCTGCTTCGGCCGCTTTCGCTATGCTTTGCGCTTCATCCCCCGTAAACGGCGGAAAATCAAAGTGGCAGTGGGTATCGACAAAGCGGAGCGTCACGCCAGATCCTCGTTATCCAGTAAAGCGTCATTCGCCTGCGGAATATCCACCAGCGGCATCGTCAGGGCGTCGTTGGCGACAATCGCAGGCGGCAAAATAATGCGTTTATGGCGATGAAGCGGCGGTTGCTCCGCCAGCATTTTCCCCACCGTCGCCAGGAAGTAACGCCCGCACAGCCGCCCCGTTTTGTAATCCATGCGCAGCGCAGGGACGCGGCTGCCCAGGGCCATGCTCAGCAGCGGCTTAGGCGGATAGATTTCAAAAATACGCAGCTTGCCCGGCGGTTTTTCAATGAAGCGCTGCATCGCGCCGTAGGTGGTTTCATGCTGCTTCGCGATGTTCACCAGCGGCTGCAGGCTGCTGTCGCCCAACCAGCGCTCCATCCGTTTGAACCACTGGGGCGTGTAATACATTTGCGACGGTACGGTACGGATCACCACAATGGTTTTCGCCCCGCGCCGGGCGGCTTCCTGCACCGGCACCGCGTCACTGATCCCCCCGTCCAGATAGCTAATACCGTCCAGCAGGGCACCGGTACGATAAAAGCCGGGGATCGCGCTGGAGGCGCGGATGATGTCCAGCCAGTTCTCCTTCTGAGGAGAAAAATAGCCCGGTGAATAGTCATCGCCCCGGCTGGCGCACATCCAGAACTCTTTGCCGCTATCAAACAGACGGGCAGCGGTATCCATGGCCAGCGGCATCTGGCTGGAGGTCGATTCCAGCAGCCAGTCGAGATCGATCAGGTTGCCGCCGCGCACAAAACGCACCGGATTAAAAAATTCTTTCGCCGTGGTGTAGCGCATGATGACCTTTCGCGCATAGCCAGGCTGGTTACACACATAGGCAGAGAGGTTCTGCGCCCCGGCAGAGGTGCCGAAGTAAAGGTCAAACGGGTTGAAGTGCGCGCGCATAAATTCATCCAGCACGCCGGCGGTGAAAATGCCGCGCTGTCCTCCACCCTCGCAGACCAGCGCGAGTTGACCTGCGCGAAACGGTTTTAACGTCAGCGGCGCAATATTGCCGAGCGTAACGGGAATTCGTTGCCCCACCTCTGCTTTCCTGTTTTGATTATTTTATAACACCACAGTAACGCACCCGACCTGTTCCGCAAATAAGAAAAAGCCAGTCACAGTGACTGGCTTTATTTTGTTGAAGGAATATTGCGTTTGCTACGGACGTCTACGACCCGTAAACAGGCTGACCAGGAACAGAATAATACCCACAACGAAGACAATTTTAGCTGCCCATGCCGCTGTACCTGCCAGTCCACCAAAGCCCAATGCGGCGGCAATTAACGCGATAACCAGAAATATAATGCCCCAACGAAACATAAGCTTCTCCTTTACCATAGTTAATGTCGGCCGCTAAACGTGAGCGCTCAGGTCACTCACCGGCGTTTTTCCAGAGTCGTTCTTATTTCGCCCGCAGGTTTTAACCAGACGGGCGAATGGTCCAGATTTACTTCGTTTTCAGATCGTTTTTAACGCTTTTCACACCGTCAATCGCTTTCGCGATGGACTCGGCGCGTTCGCTTTGCGCCTGCGAATCTACCGTACCGGAGAGCTGAACCACACCATCGGTGGTTTCCACTTTCACCTTGCGGGACGGCACGATGTCATCTGCTAAAAGTTTAGCTTTGATTTCGCTGGTGGTGGCTGCATCACCGGCATAACCTTTCACCGACGCGTTTTTACCGTCACGTACGTGCAGCTTATCGCTGACGGACGCAACGCCTTCAACGCCTTTCGCGACTTTCACCGCCTGTTCGGCCTGAGCCTGGCTTTCCACGAAGCCGCTCAGCGTGACCACTTTCTTGTCGGTCTTCACGGAAATATCGGTACTTTTGATGGCTTCATCATCCACCAGTGCGGCTTTCACTTTTGCTGTGATTGAGCTGTCGTCCATGAAGTTGCCGACTTTATTCATAGAGCTATCGATTTTTTGCCCTGCGGTATCGGCCGTGGACTGGGCTTTATCCATTGTGCTGCTTTCCGCCAGAGCGGAACCGCTCATCAGAACGCTACCCAGGGTTACAGCCAGCAGAGTTTTCGAAATCTTCAGTCTTGTCATATTCATCGATCTATTCCTGTGTTTACCCGTTATTCGGGCTACATACTTCCTTAGTAGTTTTATATATTGCGAATAAACACACGGGCAAAATGGACAACCTAAAGTCATGCATTGAACAGTTAATTTATCCACGCCCGGTGTTAAACACTGAGTTAAATATAGATCACTCTCACAGAGCCGCTTTCAGAATTGGGTAAAAAACGCGCGAATAGCGTGAAATTGCGTTGAATTAAGAACATTCCGCAAGGGATTAATAAGACAGGAATTAAAGAAGAGCACGGCGGGAGCCGTGCTCTGAGAGGGATTAGTGCTCGCGGGTTTTACGGAACTGAACGTCAGGGTAACGTTCCTGCGTCAGGTTCAGGTTCACCATGGTTGGCGCGATATAGGTCAGGTTATCGCCGCCATCCAGCGCCAGCTGAATTTCGTTCTTACGCTTAAATTCTTCAAATTTCTTCACGTCAGAACACTCAACCCAGCGCGCGGTCGCGACGTTCACGGACTCGTAAATCGCTTCCACGTTGTACTCGCTCTTCAGACGCGCGACAACCACGTCGAACTGCAGCACGCCGACCGCACCCACGATCAGGTCGTTGTTCGCGATTGGGCGGAACACCTGCACGGCGCCCTCTTCGGAGAGCTGAACCAGGCCTTTCAGCAGCTGTTTCTGCTTCAGCGGATCGCGCAGACGAATACGACGGAACAGCTCCGGTGCGAAGTTCGGAATACCGGTGAACTTCATCATTTCACCCTGGGTGAAGGTATCGCCGATCTGAATCGTGCCGTGGTTGTGCAGACCGATGATGTCGCCCGGATACGCCTCTTCAACGTGCGAACGGTCGCCCGCCATAAAGGTCAGCGCATCGGAGATCACCACGTCTTTCCCGGTACGCACCTGGCGCAGCTTCATGCCCTTTTCATACTTACCGGACACCACGCGCATAAAGGCCACGCGGTCGCGGTGTTTCGGGTCCATGTTGGCCTGAATTTTGAACACGAAGCCGGTGAATTTCTCTTCCTTCGCTTCCACTTCACGGGTGTCGGTTTTACGCGGCATCGGACGCGGCGCCCACTCCACCAGACCGTCCAGCATGTGGTCAACGCCGAAGTTACCCAGCGCGGTACCGAAGAAGACCGGGGTGATTTCACCGCTCAGGAACAGCTCTTTATCGAACTCGTGAGACGCCCCCTTCACCAGCTCCAGCTCGTCGCGCAGCTGCGCGGCCAGCTCTTCGCCGACTGCCGCGTCCAGCTCAGGGTTATCCAGACCTTTCACCACGCGAACTTCCTGAATGGTGTGGCCTTTACCGGTCTGATACAGGTAGGTTTCGTCTTTATAGAGGTGATACACCCCTTTGAACAGCTTGCCGCAGCCAATTGGCCAGGTGATTGGCGCACAGGCGATTTTCAGCTCGCTTTCCACTTCGTCCATCACTTCCATCGGGTCACGGATGTCACGGTCGAGTTTGTTCATAAAGGTGAGGATCGGCGTATCGCGCAGACGGGTGACTTCCATCAGCTTACGGGTCCGGTCTTCTACACCTTTCGCGGCGTCGATCACCATCAGACAGCAGTCCACCGCCGTCAGGGTACGGTAGGTATCTTCGGAGAAGTCTTCGTGGCCCGGGGTATCCAGCAGGTTCACGAGGCAGTCGTGATACGGGAACTGCATCACGGAGGTGGTAATCGAAATACCACGCTGCTTTTCCATCTCCATCCAGTCGGATTTTGCATGCTGGCTGGAGCCACGGCCTTTAACGGTACCGGCAGTCTGGATCGCCTGTCCGAATAGCAACACCTTCTCAGTGATGGTCGTTTTACCGGCATCCGGGTGAGAGATAATGGCAAAAGTGCGGCGCTTGGCCACCTCTTGCAGATAAGGAGACAACGTCATAATTAAATCTTCTTTTATAAGCGCGGCAGCACGCCACGCATCATGGAATACAAAATTGCGGCTATTTTACCCATCAATGGGGGGCAGGCAATCATTGTTTACACAGGAGTTGCTCCAGTTCGTTCAACGACGTCACGGTCCAGGTCGGCTCGATGCCTTCAGGCTTCACGCGGCCATGCGCGTTGAGCCAGACGGTCGACAAACCTGACTTCATGCCGCCCAGGATATCTGACTCTGCCGTATCACCCACCATCAGGACGCGATCGCGGTCAGGATGACCGGCCTGGGCCAGCGCGTAGTCGAAAATACGCGGATCCGGTTTAGGTACGCCCACCTCTTCGGAGATCACCAGCGCGTCGAAATGATCGCGCAGGCCGGTACGCTCGAGGCGGATCTGCTGCAGGGCAGTAAAACCGTTGGTGATGATCCCCAGTTTGACCTTGCCTTTCAACGCATTCAGCAGGGAAACCGCACCCGGCAGTGGCGCACAGATATCGGCCATCGCGTTCAGGAAGGCATCGTTCAGCGTTCCCGGACTGACCTTTAAGCGTTCCGCCCAGACGTCAAAACGCTGGTGCTGAAGCTGTAACGCGGTGATGGCACCGTTCTGGTAATCCACCCACAGCGGCTTGTTTACCGCCTGATAGTCCTGAAAATCTTCAGCGGTGAAGGTCACGCTATAGTCGAGAAACATCCGCTGCAGGCCGCCGAACGAGTCAAACGTAAACAGCGTTTCGTCGGCATCAAAGAAAATCCAGTCCCATTTCATCGTTACAACCTTATATTCGTTATCCAATCGGCAGAGCCATTATGATGGCGTCTTCACGTCCCTCTGCGGTGGGGTAGTAGTTACGGCGGACTGTCGCCTCGTTAAAGCCTAAGCTTTCATAGAGTGCGATGGCGGCGACATTCGACGCGCGCACCTCCAGCCACAGGGTGAAAACGTCACGGGTTTCGAGCTCACGAATGAGGTGCTCGAGCAGTTCTCTTCCCAGCCCACGGCGCTGGAACGCGGGATCAACCGCAATATTAAACAGCGTCGCTTCATCAAGAACAACCTGCGTGATCGCGAAGGCGGCCATGGTGCCGTCAACGTCCAGACGGAAGTTCAGATACCGTTCGCCCTGATTGCTGGCGAAGGTTTTTTCGCTCCACGGAAAGGCGTGGGCGCGTGTTTCAATCGCAAACGCTGTGGTCAGGTCAGGCGTCGTGAGGGAAGAAATCGTGTTCATATTCGCAGATTTGTTGCCATAGCGCGCTGCGCGCTTTTGGGTTGGCTTTCAGTTCGTCCAGCGCTGGCGAGCAGATCTGGCTCCCCTGGAGGGGGATCTCGTTTGTCTCTCCGATACGCCAGCTGTTACAGCGGCTATCAGGAGGAAGCATCGCGACACGCTCTGGCGTCAGCTGTAAAACCTGGTCGGCCGTCATCTTCAGGCTGCGAAGGACATCATCGATCAGGGGTTCATTCAGGGCAGGCAGTTCTTCCGCCACCATCACCAGGCGTACGTGCGCAGGGATGGAAATGGCGATTTCGCCCTGCAACGCCGTCGGGCGACGCAAAGCCCACTGGGTAATGCCCAGCTGCTGCAACTGCCAGTCTCGTCGGGATGTCATAGGGAAAACTCCTGTCTCTCAGGCGCGCAAATATAGCAAATGTGTCGAAAGTGCGCCATCTACCTACTATAATCCCCGCCTGAGTTTATTGAGGAACAATTCATGTCTGCATTTACCCCGGCAAGTGAAGTCTTGCTGCGTCACAGTGATGATTTCGAAGAAAGCCGTATTCTGTTTGCCGGAGATATGCAGGATGACCTGCCTGCGCGTTTCGACTGTGCTGAAAGCCGTGCCCACACCCACTACTACCACCACTGGCAGGTGCTGAGCCGCCAGATGGGCGAGCGCGCGCGCTTTAGCCTGGTGGCGGAGCAGAGCGATATTGCCGACTGCGATACGCTGATTTACTACTGGCCGAAGAACAAGCCTGAAGCCCAGTTCCAGCTGATGAACCTGCTCTCCCTGCTGCCGGTAGGCTGCGATATTTTCGTGGTGGGTGAGAACCGCAGCGGCGTGCGTAGCGCTGAACAGATGCTGGAAGGCTACGCGCCGCTGAATAAAGTCGACAGCGCACGCCGCTGTGGTTTGTATCATGGCCGTCTGGAAAAGCAGACAACGTTCGATCCACAGGCATACTGGGACGAGTACCAGCTTGACGGCCTGACCATCAAAACCCTGCCGGGCGTGTTCAGCCGCGACGCGCTGGATACGGGCAGCAAGCTGCTGCTCTCCACCCTGACGCCGCACACCAAAGGCAAAGTGCTGGACGTGGGCTGCGGCGCGGGCGTGCTCTCTACCGTGCTCGCCAGCCATTCACCCAAAGTGCGCTTAACCCTCTGTGACGTGAGCGCCCCGGCTGTTGAAGCCAGCCGCGCAACGCTTGCCGCAAACGGCATTGAAGGCGAGGTGATTGCCAGCAACGTCTTCTCCGACGTCACCGGTCGCTTCGACATGATTATCTCTAACCCGCCGTTCCACGACGGTATGGAGACCAGCCTTGAAGCGGCACAAACGCTGATCCGCGGCGCAACCCGTCATCTGAACAGCGGCGGCGAGCTGCGTATAGTCGCGAACGCCTTCCTGGCGTACCCGAAAGTGCTGGACGAAACCTTCGGCTTCCACGAAGTGATCGCCCAGACCGGCCGCTTTAAGGTCTACCGTACCGTCATGACGCGCCAGGCCAAAAAGTAATCTCCGCTCCAGCAGGCCGGATAAGCACAAGCGCCATCCGGCTCCGCATAGCGCCTGCATCGGCCATTTTTGCAGCAATCAAGGCGTCGCGCGCACTTTTCTGTTGACGTAAAGCTGAAAACATCTAGAATGCGCCTCCGTGGTTACGATACTTTTACAGTATCGATGGTATGCGAAGGTGGCGGAATTGGTAGACGCGCTAGCTTCAGGTGTTAGTGTCCTTACGGATGTGGGGGTTCGAGTCCCCCCCCTCGCACCATAAATCACAATGATATTGCTCGCACTGGGCGAAGGTGGCGGAATTGGTAGACGCGCTAGCTTCAGGTGTTAGTGTCCTTACGGATGTGGGGGTTCGAGTCCCCCCCCTCGCACCAACGAGGCGATATCAAAAATAGTAAGATGACTGTGCGAAGGTGGCGGAATTGGTAGACGCGCTAGCTTCAGGTGTTAGTGTCCTTAGGATGTGGGGGTTCGAGTCCCCCCCCTCGCACCAATTATCTTACATCCCTTCTGAAGTTCCTCTTGTTTTCTCTGTTATTTCAAACTCATCAGTATCACCAGAATTCCACTGACCAGTGCTACGCATGATGGCAGTAAAACAAAGTGGCGCAGCTGCTTATGCCAGATCATGCCTGACGTGACTAACAGTCCTGACACAATGATCGCTTTCCAGGTATCAAGGGAGAGATCGGCAAACATCAACCCGCCGAGAATGGCTCCCGGTAGCAATACCCCCCAACCACTGCCAAGCGCCCTGTTCAACATGATCTGCCCTCTCACAACGATAATGATAACCAATATCATATGACACAAGTTATCATTTGTCAGCTGAATGAATCAAAATCCATCGACCTTTACCTTTCCCGTAATGACAGGAATTGCCTAAGGTGATAAATTGCACACCTGTTAACAACATCTAAAGATTTTCTGATAATTACTCTTTGAGTTTTTTGCATGTTTTATTGCGAAACGGCACCTACTTATTTGTTTTAATTAAATTTTAATAAAAACGCACGACTATGACATCACAATCCTGGCGGTCTTTGGTTCACAGAAAATATCAATTGTCGTTACGTTTATTTTTATTTCTGAACGCAACCTCGGCAGTGTTCTCGGTAACAAATCCGCTCAATTCTGTACGCCTGTTATCTGCCCCACTTATTGCTATTTTCTCCATCAGCACCGGCCTGTTCGTCTGGCACTGGAGAAAGCGCGCGCGGAAGATAAATATTCCCGTTGTTTCAGGTATCTTCGGTATTTTGTGGGCCTGGCAAATTGAGTCTAAATTCGCCTTAATTACCCACGACCACGAGACGTATTTGTTAATCGCTCTATTAACGGTACTTTTTATCGGAACGCTGGCATTCGCGAGTAATATCAAAGCATTTACGCTGCACTCATTGCCCACCTTTATTGTCTGCCTGTGGCTAAGCGATCACGATATATGGCTGAGAATGACCTATTCTTTCGCACTTCCTGTGGTGGCAATTGCTATTCATAACATTTTGCAAACGCGTAACGACCGTTTCGCTCAGGAATTGCTCTCGCGCCTGTTGGAAGAGCGAGAAACCCTTACCGATCTCAGCATGATGGACCCGCTTACCGGGCTCTATAATCGTCGCGGTCTGCAAAGCCGTCTGGAGAACCTGCCGACGGTAGAAAATGGCGAGCACTTTGTCCTGCTGATGGATATCGATCACTTCAAAGCCTATAACGACCATTATGGCCATATGATGGGCGACCAGGCGCTGAAGCGCGTCTCTGCGGCAATCCGCGACGCCGTGCGTTCTCGCGATATTGTGGCGCGTTTTGGCGGAGAAGAGTTCATGGTGCTGCTGACCAATATTTCACTCGAACATGCTCGCCAGACGGCCGAGCGGATCCGTCAGAAAGTCTACGATTTGAAAATTCCGCATCTGTTTAACGAGAGTGTCGCGACAAACGTCACCATCAGCATTGGTATTGCTATTTTCGAGGATGAAGACGTGGAAGGCGCGCTGGAAAAAGCGGACAAAGCCCTCTACGAAGCAAAGCATATGGGGCGCAATAACATTCTGTTAAGTGAAGAGCTGCAGACGGCATAAACATCACGGCGGTGTCTTAAAGACAAAAGTCTTGCCATTGATATGAGCAATAGTTAGGATTGGCAATCATTATCATTTAGATTTCTATCTATACTATGGCTACGCATACCGCACACATCGTCGAGCCCCTCCTCTGGCGAGCGCCCCTCACCAGCGGGAATGCTTCGCTTGCGGATGCCATACGGGATAAGATTGCGGAGACGCGCGCCCACCTGCTGGATTTTATCCGCCTTGATGAAGCGCACCCGAACCACGCCATGACGCTCTCAGAGTGGCGTCAACCGACAAAACTGCAGTCGCTGTTGGCCACCTATTCCGACCATATCTATCGCAATCAGCCCACTCTTACGCGGGAAAATAAACCACTGCTCTCTCTTTGGGCGCAGTGGTATATCGGGTTGATGGTGCCTCCCCTCATGCTGGCGCTGTTAACCCAGAAGAGCATGCTGGAACTCTCGCCGGATAATTTCCACGTCGAGTTTCACGAAACCGGGCGCGCAGCCTGTTTCTGGATTGATCTGCACGAAGATCAGAACGCGGAACGCCTGACGGCTCAGGAACGCATGGAGCAGCTTATCACCCAGGCCCTGATCCCGGTCGTGGACGCGCTTGAAGCGACGGGAGAAATTAACGCGAAGCTTATCTGGAGCAATACGGGCTATTTAATCCACTGGTATTTAACGGAAATGAAGCCTCTGCTTGGTGATGAGAACGTTGATGCCCTGCGTCAGTCCTGTTTCTTTGCAAAACAGCTTTCCGATGGCCGTGACAACCCGTTATTCCGTACCGTCGTGCTCCGTGATGGGCTTCTGGTTCGCCGCACCTGCTGCCAGCGCTATCGCCTGCCGGACGTTAAGCAGTGCGGGGATTGCACGCTGAAATAATCGGCCACGGCCTGATGCCCTCACCCTGCCCCTCTCCCACAGGGAGAGGGAACAAACACTAAAAACGGCAACCTGAGTTGCCGTTTTGCTTTAACCTAAGCCACCTGCTGATTGTCCTCTTCCGCGTTACGCTGTGCTTCTTCCGCTTCCTGCTCCAGCAGCTGTTTCTCGTACACTTTGAAGAACGGGAAGTAGATGATTGCCGATACGCAGGCCAGGACCACAACCAGAATAGCCGCGCGGAAATCCCAGCCCAGAGCCCACGCTGCGCCTATTGGCGCCGGTGCCGTCCAGGGAACCACTGAGATGACGCGGCCAATCAGGTCAAACGTCATCGCCGCCCAGGCCAGCACGGCATTTACCATCGGTGCCAGCAGGAACGGAATAAAGAACACCGGGTTCATCACGATTGGCGTACCGAAGATAACGGGTTCATTGATGTTGAAGAAGCTGGGTACCACGCTCAAACGTCCGATAGAGCGTAAATGCGCTGAACGGCTACGCAGATAGCAAATCACCAGCCCCATCGTGGCGCCCGACCCGCCAATCACGATAAAGAACGTCCAGAACGCCTCCATAAAAATATGCGGCAGAGGCTGACTGGCGGCCAGCGCGGTCTGGTTCGCACCCAGGTTAGTCAGCCAGAACATCTGCAGCATCCCGGAGACGATGGCGGCGCCGTGGATACCGGCGAACCACAGCAGATGACCAATCAACACGGCCAGCAGGATCGCAGGCAGGGAATCCGCTGCGGAAACCAGAGGTTTAAAGACCGACATAATGGCCTGCGGGATCAGCATGCCGAACTGAGACTGAATGAGCAGGCTCAGAGGATAAAGCGTCAACACCACTACCAGCACCGGGATGAGCAGATCAAAAGAGTTTTTGATCATCGGAGGAACCTGGTCCGGCAGGCGAATACCGATGTTATGGGCCTTGAGGAAACGCATCATCTCAACGCAGTAGATCGCCACCAGAATCGCGGTAAAAATGCCCGTCCCACCCAGGCTATCGACAGGCAGCGTGCCTTTGGTTTTCGGTGCCGCGACCAGCAGAAACGCCATCAGCGACAGCATGGCGCACATAAACGGGTCTAACTGGTGTGATTTGACATAGTGTTTGCCAAGGTTATAGGCGATGGCCGCACAGATATAAATGGACATAATGCCCATCGTCATATCAAACGGCGTCAGGATCTGGCCTTCAAACTGCTTCGCCATATCCAGCCAGGCTCGGGCGAAACCCCAGGTGGTATCCGGCGAAAACGGCGGGTATGCGAACACTAACAGAAACGAGCCCACAATCATAAATGGCATCGCAGAGATAAACCCATCACGGATAGCCATGACATGACGCTGGGAAGAGATCCGCCCGGCAATCGGGCTGACGTAATTTTCAACAAAACGGAATATCAGGTTAAACGCAGCATGGTTGGCAGACATGGCAGATCTCCTGTCAGACGTTTGTTACGGGCGCATTTGCGCCGCACGTTGTTCCATAAATCACCTTCACAACCTTGCTGGCTTGTGTACCAGTGGTACTGCTCAGACGGAATGGTTTCATAATTTGCTCTTATTATTGGATACAGGGGACGTTACGTACTCAGTATTAATCGATGCATCACGCTCTGCAACCGGTTACTGTAACCGGTTTCCGTGATTGTGAAGAGGATCCAGAAATCAGCCGTTCGGGATATTTGTTACTGAAGAGATATTTACAGAGCATAAATTCTTATGACAGATTACGCAGGATATTTGTCAGGAGGAAACAATGAGTTTGCAGTCTGTACAGCAGTTTTTTGCCGACAACGCGCCGGATATAGACGTCATTGAACTTAGTCAGAGTACCGCTACCGTTGCGTTGGCTGCTGCCGCCCATCGTGTTGAACCGGGGCAAATCGCCAAGACCTTGTCATTAAAGGTGAAAAATGAGGTGATATTGGTGGTGGCGAAAGGCGATGCGCGCCTGGATAACAAAAAGCTGAAAGATACGTTTGGTGCAAAAGCGCGCATGCTCAGCAGTGATGAAGTGGTGACCATCACAGGTCACCCCGTTGGCGGCGTGTGCCCGTTCGGCCTTGAAAACCCGCTCGCGGTTTACTGCGATATCTCATTAAAGCAGTACGCCGAAGTTCTGCCCGCAGCAGGCGCAATTCACAGTGCCGTGCGTATTTCACCTGACAGAATGGCAGAGCTGACTTCCGCAAAATGGGTTGATGTTTGCATCTGATTGATGCGCCAGAGCCTGTCTGGCGCGCAACAGACAGGTTATAAAAAAGTCGGCTTGCTGAGTATCGAACTTCGCGGTTCTCTTGCCGAAAGGTGGGTAATAATATCCGCCGCATCGAGCAGCCCTACGTCAGAGTTCACCCCCAGCTTGACCATCGCATTAAACTTATGCGCCCGGATGGTCTTAATATTGCGTTCAAGCTGTGCCGCGATTTGAGGAATGGAATAGCCGCAAGACATATAACGCAATATTGCCCGTTCCGTTGGGCTTAACATTCTGCTTTGACTCTGGTACCAGTGATTCATCATATTGTCATTGATGCGCAGGGTTTCGCTCAGCAACACCATGAGTTCCTTCTGCAGGAGCTCAAGCTTCAGCGATTTACTGACCACACCGTGAAGGCGTGACGGGGAAAGATGGCTAATCAATCTTGCTTCCATCTCATCAGCGACCAGGATAATGCGCTGGATGTGGCCATGCGTAAAGGCAAAATCCCGCAGGTGCGCCAGGCAGCTACGACGGTCGTCTCGTGCATCGGAATATGAATAGATCAGCGAGAAAAAATTGACGTGCTCAAGTGCTTTCTGAAAGCTGTCAAATTCACTAAACAGATGCAGTTGATAATGATTCAGGCCGGGCATCGCAAAAAGATGCTGCAGCCCAACAGCACTCATCGTGCAATTTTCGACGATGGCGATATGTCTTGTTGAATCGGTTTTTTCCATTCCTCGAACTCTCCATAGGCTGACATCAAACTCAGCTCTCGCATTCCCTGTGTACTGTTTATCCAGGCGTACATATCGGCATTACTGCGTAATGACAGCCGTCGCATCGCACTGTTTTTCTGTGCACTGACGGTTTTATTGCTCTTCTTGAGCAATGTGGCGATTTGGTTAATCCCCCATCCTTTACCTAACAGTCGCAAAACTTTGCGTTCGGAGTGCGTAAGGGCAATAACGTTTTCGTCTTCGTCCTCCGTACTTTGAGGTTCAGGGGCTAACAACGTCTGGCTTACCCGCTCTGCGCGTTCGCTACCTGCCCGAATAGCGTTAACCAGGCCTTCAATGGGTTCCATATCAGAAAGCAACGTACTTTCCGGGCGCACAAGTAGCTCAACGGCAATAGGGTTAAGCGGCCGCGAAACTAAAAAGATCCAGTGAATGTTCCGGTATTGATTCAATAAATTGAAATACTCTTCGAGCGCGCCCCGAGGATTCCAGTATTCGCCAGTAATATCGGCAATGATGACGTCAGCGCGGCGTAGCTGGAGCAGTGTTAACTCCTGCAATGAGCTGCAATAGGTCAATTCAAAATCGGGAAAATGGCGAGTCATTACGCCCCCCAACCCGTTTTGCATGACCGGTATCCGGCTAATGATAACGCTATGCTTACCGTGCAAAGACAACATAGACCCTCCATGTCCATTCTTCATGTGATGAGTAACGTTAAAATGCATCAACGTATGAGTATTTTCGTCCCTGAGTGTAAAGCAGGTTAATACAAGCAGAAGATGAGATGTATTCTTAGTTTAAGAAATACCTAAACAGCAGTAATATCTCACAAAGCGAAATTAAATTTAATTGCAGTGTCATTAAAATAACTACAATATAAAATTAGAATAACTAAATATATATAACTTATCTTTCAATAATTATAATTCACCAGAATGATGAATTAATCCCAACCCCTCCCGCACTTAGGGGCTGCAACTGTTTGCATAAACCTTGATCTGGCCCACAGCAAGAGGCACTGCACTTTGTGCTAAAAGTAATCGCTATGGGCCAACCGGCAACTTTCCACCTTCTTCAGGACAATACATGCAGGCAGATCGGTCAACGCAGCGTGCTATCACGCGGCTATGTATTCAGTGCGGTCTTTTTCTGCTCCAGCACGGCGCGGAAAGCGCGCTGGTTGAGGAGCTTTCCACCCGGCTGGGACTGGCGCTGGGTATGGATAGCGTTGAAAGCGCTATTTCATCTAACGCCATCGTGCTGACCACGATCAAAGACGGCCAGTGCCTGACCTCCACCCGCAAAAACCATGATCGCGGCATTAACATGCATGTCGTGACCGAAGTGCAGCACATCGTCATCCTTGCTGAACATAAGCTTCTCGATCTTCGGGAGATTGAAAAACGGTTCAGCCAAATTAAGCCATTGCGTTATCCGCGCTGGCTTGTCGTGGTGATGGTAGGGCTGTCTTGCGCCTGCTTTTGTAAGCTCAACAAAGGCGGCTGGGACGGCGCGATCGTCACCTTTTTCGCCAGCAGTATCGCCATGTATGTTCGCCAGCTGCTGACGCACCGGCAGCTGCATCCGCAAATTAACTTCTGCATTACCGCGTTTGTCGCCACCACGGTTTCCGGCCTGCTGCTGCGCCTGCCGCAGTTTGCCACTACCCCGACGATTGCCATGGCCGCCAGCGTGCTTCTGCTGGTTCCGGGCTTTCCGTTGATTAACGCCGTCGCCGACATGTTTAAAGGGCACATCAATACCGGTCTGGCACGCTGGGCTATTGCCAGCCTGCTGACGCTGGCGACCTGCATCGGCGTTGTGATGGCCATGACACTCTGGGGGTTACGCGGATGGGCGTGATAGATTTTCTGCTGGCGCTGGCACAGGACATGCTTCTGGCCGCCATTCCTGCCGTCGGCTTTGCGATGGTGTTTAACGTTCCGCAACGCGCTCTGCGATGGTGTGCGCTGCTGGGCGCGATTGGTCATGGCTCGCGAATGGTGATGATGACCGCAGGATTTAACATCGAATGGTCGACATTTATGGCCTCCATGCTGGTTGGCAGTATCGGCATCCAGTGGTCGCGCTGGTATCTGGCGCATCCCAAGGTATTCACCGTCGCCGCCGTGATCCCAATGTTCCCAGGCATATCTGCGTATACAGCGATGATTTCCGCGGTGAAAATCAGCCATTTTGGCTACACCGAGCCTCAGATGATCCTCCTCCTGAGCAACTTTCTTAAGGCCTCGTCCATCGTCGGCGCGCTCTCCATCGGGCTGTCGATCCCCGGGCTGTGGCTGTACCGCAAACGCCCACGCGTTTGATATTTGTGTTATTTCGCTGCCATGGAGATAATCCTTCTGGTCCGTTTGGTGAAAATAAGGAAAGGATGTGGCTAACCCTGGCAGCGAACACCCCGAGCACAGCGAAGAATCCAGCCTGAAAGAGAAAATTTTTCAGAGCGCCATCGCGCTTTTTGCCGAGTATGGATTGAACGGTGCCCGCATGGAGCAGATCGCGGAGAAAGCGGGTACCACCAAACGCATGGTGGTTTATCATTTTAAGAATAAAGAGAATCTCTATCTTCTGGTTCTGGAACATGTTTACACCCAGATTCGCGCCAGTGAAAAAGCGCTAAGCCTGGCAGGAATGCCCCCCGTCGAAGCGCTGGTCAATCTGGTTGAAGCCACCTTTGACTATCATGCCGACCACCCGGACTACATCCGGATTATCTGCATGGAAAACATGCAGCGCGGCCGCTTTATGCAGCAGTCGAGCTATCTTCGCCAGGTTAACCGTAGCGCGCTCGACCTGCTGGAGGGCATCCTGCACCGGGGCAAAGAAAAACAGCTCTTCAGCCAGACGGTTGACGCCCGCGATCTTCACCGCCTGATAAGCAGCTTCAGCTTTCACTACGTTGCCAACAGCTATACCTTCACGCTCCTGTTTGAAGACGGGGCGGACGAACAGGCTCAGCGCCAGCACTACCGCAAAATGGCCGTTCAGGTGGCGCTCCGCTACACCTGCCCATAAAATTGCTTGCAATTAAATCGCACACTACCTATATTCATCTCATGAACGCGAAAACGAACGACGCAACCGCTGCGCTCAAGCTGGATAACCAGCTCTGCTTTGCACTCTATTCGGCAAATCTGGCGCTTAATAAGCTGTACCGGCAACTGCTGGCACCGCTGAACCTGACTTACCCGCAATATCTGGTGATGCTGGTGCTGTGGGAGCAGGATGACGTCACGGTGTCGGACATCGGCGAACGCCTGTTTCTGGACTCTGCAACCCTGACGCCGCTGTTAAAACGGCTGGAAAGCGGTGGGTTAATCAACCGTCACCGTTCGCGCAAAGACGAACGTCAGGTCGCCGTCACCCTGAGTGAAGCGGGACGTGAACTTCAGCAGCAGGCATTGGGTATTCCCCATGCGGTGGGTTGCGCAGCGCAGTGTGATACCGACACTTTGCTGGCGCTCAAACAGCAGCTCGAACTTTTGCGACAACAGCTACACCGCGCGTAAAGCTATACTTTACGCGTGATTATCACCCATATATATCGCACGCTATTTAATAGCACATATTTAAGCAAGATGAGGAACCTGCCATGTCTTTAGAAAAAGTTGTTTATACCGCCAAAGCAAAAGCAACCGGTGGCCGTGACGGCCGCGCGACCTCTTCCGATGGCGTACTGGACGTAAAACTGGGCGTGCCAAAAGAGATGGGCGGCATGGGCGGAGAAGTAACGAACCCTGAGCAGCTGTTTGCTGCGGGCTACTCTGCCTGCTTCCTGGGCGCGATGAAGTTCGTGGCCGCACGCGACAAATTCACCCTGCCAAAAGATGCCTTTATTGAAGGCGAAGTGGGTATTGGACCGCTGCCTACCGGTTTTGGTATCGAGGCAAAACTGAACATCCACGTTGAGGGTATGGATCCCGCGGAAGCCAAAAAGCTGGTCGATGCGGCGCACATTGTTTGCCCGTACTCTAACGCGACCCGCGGCAACATCGACGTGACCCTGAACATCATCGCGTGATAAATACCTGATGGCGCTGCGCTTTTCAGGTCTACGACCGTAGCCCCGGTAAGCGCAGCGCCACCGGGGAAATCCCCTCCTTCCCTTTCCTCTCTCTGTGCTACCATAAGCCCATATCACGCCCGTAGTAATCAGTAGAGTAAGCGTTATGTCCTCCAGAATTCTGACCACCAGCATTGCTGGCATTGATGCCTTTATGCGCGACCCACGCGGTGTGTTGACCCATGCCGAAGGCGGCACGGTTGCGGTTTTTGCCGACAACGCGCCGGCGTTCTACGCAATCACGCCGGAACGCCTGGCACAGCTTCTGGAGATTGAAGCGCAACTGTCACGCCCGGCGAGCGATATCACGCTGGACAACCAGTTCTTTGATGAGCCGGTCAACGTTCCCGTGACCGTTCCGATGGGAAAATTTGCCCTGTACGCGGGCTGGCAGCCGGATGCAGATTTTCAGCGGCAGGCGGCGCTGTGGGGCATCGCGTTAACCCAACCGGCCACCGCCGAAGAGCTCGCCGCGTTTACCGCCTGGTGGCAGGCGGAAGGGAAAGTCTTCACCCACATTCAGTGGCAGCAAAAGCTCGCGCGTCATCTTCAAATTACCCGCGCCGGCAACAACGGCCAGCCCAAACGCGATATCAACGCGTTTTCAGAACCGGATAAACAGATCCCCAGCGGATTCCGAGGTGCGAAATGAAGAACGTCGGCGACCTGATGAAACGTCTGCAAAAAATGATGCCTGCCAACGTGAAGCCCGCTTTCACCACGGGTGAAGAGCTGCTGGCGTGGCAAAAAGAGCAAGGTGAGATCCGCGCCGCCGCGCTCGCCCGGGAAAACCGGGCGATGAAAATGCAGCGCACCTTTAACCGTTCCGGTATCCGTCCCCTGCACCAGAACTGCTCGTTCGATAACTATAAAATCGAGACCAGCGGACAAATGAACGCCCTTGCCGCCGCCCGTCAGTACGTGGATGAATTCGACGGCAATATCGCCAGCTTCATCTTTAGCGGCAAGCCGGGTACCGGAAAAAACCACCTTGCAGCCGCCATCTGCAACGAGCTGCTTCTGCGGGGTAAATCGGTTCTTATCATCACCGTGGCCGATATCATGTCCGCGATGAAAGACACCTTCAGCAACCGCGAAACCAGCGAAGAGCAATTGCTCAACGATCTGAGCAATGTCGATTTACTGGTCATCGACGAGATTGGCGTTCAGACAGAATCCCGCTATGAAAAAGTGATCATCAACCAGATTGTCGACCGCCGCTCCTCGTCCAAACGCCCCACCGGCATGCTGACGAACCACAATATCGACGAGATGACCCGCTTACTGGGTGAACGCGTCATGGACCGCATGAAGCTGGGTAATAGTCTTTATGTCATCTTCGACTGGGAAAGTTACCGCAGCCGCGTTACCGGCAAAGAGTATTAAGACAGTTCCAGGAATCGCTGCCAGGGCACAGGTATATACTGGAACCCCTTCGGCCCAAAACGGACCTTTTGAGAGAGCCATGATGAAAAAACAGATTTTAATCAGCACCTTTTTAGGCGCGCTGCTGGTGACCGGCGCAGCGCAAGCGGCGTCCTGGCAGGAGTCCCTGTCAAGCGCGGCAAATGAGCTGACCAAAGAGAGCAGCAGCTCTCAGGGTGGACTCTCCGCCTCTTCCCTCACCAGCCTGCTGGGCAACAGCTCTCAGAGCCTTAGCGCAGGCACGATGAACAACGCGGCGGGGATTCTGGAATATTGCGCGAAGCAAAAGCTGGCCTCAGTGACCGACGCGAAAAACGTGAAAAACCAGGTGCTGGGTAAACTGGGTCTGGATACCCAGGAGCAAAAAGCGGACACCAACTATATGGACGGCATTCAGGGCCTGCTTAACGCGCAAAACGGGCAGCAGCTTAACCTGAGCACCCTCGGCAACTCTTCTCTGGCAAAACAGGTGAAAACCAAAGCCTGCGATCTGGTGCTGAAACAAGGCGTTAATTTCATCTCCTGATCCACCCCTTTTTCTGCCACAACACGCCGCGTTTAATGCGATAGTCTTGCAACGCGGCGCTAAACGAACGTTTTTCCCACCTGCCACCGTCTCAGCGTCCGTTTGTCAGGATGCGACCTTCTTCATAAAAACGATTTTCTAAACCAAATCCTAACAACAGCACACTTTCGTGACACTAAAATTGCAGCTTAACGACATCGCAATTACATTGTATGACCCAAAAAATAAACAGTTAGCCAGCGAAGCACCTGGCGTCATGAGGATATGCTGTTGTCAGAATTCATGTCTCTTATCCTTTTTCTGGCTTCTGTCGGCGTTTACGCCTGGAAAGCCGGCCGTCACACCTGGTGGTTTATCGCCACGCTGGTGGTACTCGGCATTTTTATTATTTTAAACATTACCTTATACGCCAGCGACTACTTTACCGGTGACGGTATTAACGATGCGGTGCTCTACACGCTGACGAACAGCCTGACGGGCGCGGGCGTGGGCAAATACATTCTTCCGGGGCTCGGCCTTATCGTCGCGCTGGTGACGATTTTTGGCGCGCTGGCCTGGGTGCTGCGTCGACGTCGCCATCTTCCGCACCATCATGGCTACAGCCTGCTGGCGTTATTCCTGGCGCTGGCCTCCGTCGACGCCAGCCCGGCGTTCCATCAGATCACCGAGCTGGTGAAATCCCAGTCGCGCGACGGCGATCCGGATTTCGCGGCTGACTACAAAGAACCGTCCAAAACGATCGCCAACCCGAAGCTCAACCTGGTCTACATCTACGGCGAAAGCCTGGAGCGCACGTACTTTGATAACGATGCTTTCCCGAACCTGACGCCGGACCTGGGCGCGCTGAAAAATGAAGGGCTCGATTTCAGCCACACCATGCAGCTTCCCGGCACGGATTATACGATTGCCGGAATGGTTGCCTCCCAGTGCGGTATCCCGCTGTTCGCGCCTTTTGAAGGTAACGCCTCAGCCTCGATGTCGACGTTCTTCCCCCAGAATATTTGCCTCGGCGATATTCTGAAAAACTCCGGCTACGAAAACTATTTCGTGCAGGGGGCAAACCTGCGCTTTGCCGGAAAAGACGTGTTCCTGAAATCCCACGGTTTTGACCACCTGTATGGCTCAGAAGAGTTAAAAACGACGGTTGCCGATCCGAGCTACCGTAACGACTGGGGCTTCTATGACGATACGGTACTTGACGAAACCTGGAAGAAATTCGAGGAGCTTTCCCGCGCGGGCAAGCGTTTCTCCCTCTTTGCGCTGACGGTGGACACCCACCATCCGGACGGGTTCGTCTCACGCAGCTGCAAACGCAAAAGCTATGACGTGGACGGCAAAAACAACACGTCTTTCAGCGCCGTGACCTGCAGTCAGGAGCACATTGCCGCGCTGGTCGAGAAAATCAAAGCCTCGCCCTGGTTTAAAAACACGGTCATCGTCGTTTCGTCTGACCATCTGGCGATGAAAAACAGCGCCTGGGATCGGCTCAACAAGCAGGATCGCAGCAACCTGTTCTTCGTCCTGCGCGGCGACCAGCCGCAGCAGGAGGTCATCGCCACCAAACGCAACTCCATGGATAACGGCGCAACCGTGCTGGACATTCTGGGCGGCGACAACTTTATTGGCCTGGGCCGCAGCACGCTGTCGGGGCAATCCCTGTCGGAAGTGTTCCTCAACATGAAGGATAAAATCCTCGCCTGGAAGCCAGACATCATCCGCCTGTGGAACTTCCCGAAAGAGATGAAGGACTTCACCGTCGATCGGGATAAAAACACGATTGCCTTCTCGGGCAGCAGCTTCCGTCTGCCGCTGCTGGTGCGCGTGTCGGCGGGGCGCGTCGAGCCGCTGCCGGAAAGTGAATATTCCGCGCCGCTGCGCTATCAGCTGGCCGATTTTGCCCCACGCGATAATTTCGTCTGGGTCGACAGATGTTACAAGATGGGCCAGCTCTGGTCGCAGCCGCTGGCGCTTTCTACCGACTGGTGCGTCTCTCAGGGTCAGCTCGGCGGAGAGCAAACCGTACAGCACGTGGATAAAGCCCAGTGGAAAGGCAAAACCGCGTTCAACGATACGGTGATTGATACCGCGCGCTATCAGCGTAACGTCGACATGCTGAAAATCAGCGATAACGATATTCGCTACAAAGCGGACAGCTTTATCTTTAACGTGGCCGGCGCGCCCGAGGAAGTGAAGCAGTTTAGCGGCATCTCGCGTCCGGAGACCTGGGGGCGCTGGTCCAACGCGCAGCTGGGTAATGAGGTGAAAATTGAGTACGCCCATCCCCTGCCGGAACAATTCGACCTGGTGATCACCGCCAGAGCGTATGGCCCCAACGCTAACAAGCCCGTACCGGTTCGCGTGGGCAGCCAGGAGCAGATGCTGACGCTCGGGAACGACGTGAGCACGCACACGCTGCATTTTGAGAACCCATCCCGCAGCAATACCCTGGTGATCGTGCCGCCGGAACCGCAGTCCACCAATGAAGGGAATATTCTCGGCCATTCACCGCGAGAGCTCGGCATTGGCATGGTCGAAATTAAAATTGTGAGTCGCGCAGGCTAATGGTCGACGTTAACATCACCGTCCGCCCCACGCGTCCCGGCGACGTTGCCTCCCTTCCCGCCATTGAACGCGCGGCGGGCGAGCGCTTTCGTGAAGACCCGGATCTCGCCTGGCTTGCCGACGGTGAGGTCATTTCCGCTGAGCAGCACCTTGAGTATGCCGAACGTGGGCTAAGCTGGCTGGCGCTGGCGAACGGCCAGCCCGTCGGGTTTATCCTCGCCGAGGCCCATCCTTCATCACTGTTTATTGTCGAACTCTCGGTTGATCTGGACTGGCAGGGAAAAGGGATCGGCAGGCAGCTCATCGCCTGCGTGGCAGGCCATGCCCGCACGCTGGGGCTGGCGTCGCTGACGCTGACGACGTTCAGGGACGTACCGTGGAACGCGCCGTTCTATGCAAAGCTGGGGTTTGAATACGTAGCTGAACTCACGCCTGAACTGCGTGAAAAACGTGAAGAAGAAGCAGCGCACGGCTTAGCGTATAACTCCCGCTGTGCCATGCGTCTGCCGCTTTGATATCGCCCGGTGGCGCTTCGCTTACCGGGCCTGCAACAACCTTCCGTAGGCCGGGTAAGGCGCAGCCGCCACCCGGCACAACGCACCGGGTTAGAACGTTTCCCAGTTATCGCCTGAATCGGCTGTCGCTGTTTTACGCGCCATCACCGGCGTGGAAACCGCTTTAGCCGCAGCGAACTCGCGCGCTTTCATCTGCTCCTGCTGAATGCGGAACACCGCTACGGCCTGAGTCAGACGGCTCGCCTGCTCTTCCAGTGCGGCCGCCGCTGCGGCAGATTCCTCTACCAGCGAGGCGTTCTGCTGGGTCACGCGATCCATCTCAGCGACCGCCAGACCCACCTGGTCGATACCGCGGCTCTGCTCGTCAGACGCAGAGGCGATTTCACCCATGATGTCCGTTACGCGGGTCACCGCGTTCACGATCTCACCCATGGTTTCACCGGCGCTTTCTACCAGCGTTGAGCCCACTTCCACGCGGCCCACGGAGTCTTCAATCAGGCTCTTGATTTCGCGAGCCGCCTGGGCGCTGCGCTGGGCCAGGTTACGCACTTCACCTGCCACCACCGCAAAACCACGGCCCTGCTCGCCCGCACGCGCCGCTTCTACCGCCGCGTTCAGTGCCAGAATGTTGGTCTGGAAGGCAATGCCGTCGATCACGCTGATAATGTCGGCAATTTTCTGCGAACTGCCTGCGATATCGCGCATGGTCTGGACCACGTTATCCACCACTTTGCCGCCTTTCTGCGCGGTTTCAGAGGCGCTCAGCGCAAGGTGGCTCGCCTGACGGGCGTTTTCGGCGTTCTGCTTAACGGTTGCCGTCAGCTGCTCCATGCTGGCAGCGGTCTCTTCCAGGGAAGCGGCCTGCTGTTCAGTGCGGGAAGAGAGGTCGTTATTGCCCATCGCAATTTCGCTCGCGCCGCTGTAGATCGCGTTCGCGCCGTTACGCACGTCGCCGACGGTACGCACCAGCTCACTCTGCATATGGCGCAGCGAGTCGGCCAGTTCACCCATCTCGTTGGTGCCCTGAACCTCAATGCGCTTCACCAGGTCGCCGCTGGCGATATGGCGAATGTTGTCGATCAGACGATTCAGCGGAGAGATCAGCGTCTGCTTGATGTTGAGCCAGACGGCCACGATCACCACCAGCACGGCAATCAGGACGCTGATCAGCACCCAGATAGCCTGGCTGTAGGAGCTGTTGCTGTCTTCGACCGCCGTCTGATACAGCTTGTCGTTCTGCTGCAGGTAGCTCACATACTGCTTCTCAAAACCGTCCTGATAGCTCTGGGTCGGCTGGTCGAAGAAGGCGTTGATTTTACCGGCACCCAGCAGCTGAATCAGCTCCGCCAGCGCACCGTGGTAAATATCATAGTTACGCTTGATCTCCATGGCATCCGCATCGCTTTGACGCGGATCGCGCGGCAGGGCTTCGTAGGCAGCCCAGTTTTTTTCCGCCTGTTTCAGAGACGTAGACGCGATTTGCATCAAATCGTTAACGGTCGCGCCGCTGCCGATATTGCTCTGATCCATCATGTAGCGGATACCCGCACGGTTCAGGGTATTACGGGTTTGCAGCAACGCGACCCAGCTGGCATTCAGCGTGGATTGTTGCTGGCGAATGGTTTGCAGGACGGTGAAATTCTCTTTGTCATTCTTAAGGGCATTAAAGAAAAGACCACCGGACGTGAGTTGTAAAAGGCCAAATATCGCTAAAACCAGCATTAAGCTGGTGACAATCTTGATACGGTTTAACATGTTTTCTCTTTCCTCAGACAGATACAGAATTTTCGGCCTGGAAAGGGAAAACTTTACGAAAATCATCCTGGAATTTGTGGTTTTTACTCTTCTTCCCGCGCTGCGTTATGCCGGTTTCCGAGTTCAATAAACTCTTCCAGCAGCGCCGTCAGCTGTTTCATCTTCTCCGGCGTGTATTCCGCCTCGATCTGCTGATACGCCTCTTCGACCTGCGCCTGGGCGTGTTCATACAGCGTATTCCCCTCTTTGGTCAGCGACACGTACAGCTTGCGCTGGTCGTTCACCGGCTTTAAGCGCAACACCAGGCCGTCGCGCTCCATCCGCGTCAGAATGCCCGTCAGGCTCGGGCGCAGGATGCAGGTGCGAAACGCCAGATCGTGAAAATCCATCGACGGATGTTCAGCCAGCACGCGCACAATGCGCCACTGCTGCTCGGTCAGGTTATGGCGCTTCACGATCGGGCGGAAGTACGACATCGCCGCTTCCCGCGCCTGCAGCAGCGCGATGGTTAATGAATCATGCATAGCCTTTCCCCTTCCCATCATTAACAAGTAAACAATCCCTAAAAGATGTTTTTATAAACAACACGTTTTCCGTCAAAAAGTCTAACAGAAACCCATCAATTTTATTAAGCATATGATTTTATTATCAATAAAACCCTATATGTAAATTTATTGTTATTCACATCACAAATCTTTCACTTCTGATTGCGAAATAAACAGCAAAAGCATAAAACCAGATCATTAACATATTAATGAAATCACAACCCGGACCACCGGGGTGAGGAGTATATGAATGAAAGGTACCGTTTTTGCCGTCGCCCTCAACCATCAAAGCCAGCGTGAAGCCTGGCGTGAGGCCTTTGAAAAAGCTCCCTACAACACGCCGCCGAAAACGGCGGTGTGGTTTATCAAGCCGCATAACACGGTGATTCGCGCGGGCGAGCCGATCCCCTTCCCGCACGGGGAAACGGTATTAAGCGGCGCGACGGTGGCGCTGGTCGTGGGCAAAACCGCCAGCAAGGTGCGCGTGGAGGACGCCGCGGAGTACATCGCGGGCTATGCGCTCGCCAACGAGGTGAGCCTGCCGGAAGAGAGCTTCTACCGCCCGGCCATCAAGGCCAAATGCCGGGACGGATTTTGCCCGCTCGGCGAACTTGTCGCCGTGGATAACGTGGATAACCTGACCATCATCACCGAGATCAACGGCCGCGAAGCGGACCACTGGAGCACGGCCGATCTTCAGCGCAGCGCCGCCGAACTGCTGAGCGCCCTCAGCGAGTTCGCCACCCTCAATCCCGGCGATGCGATCCTGCTC
This sequence comes from Enterobacter sp. 302C9, assembly GCF_034106085.1. NCBI lineage: Bacteria > Pseudomonadati > Pseudomonadota > Gammaproteobacteria > Enterobacterales > Enterobacteriaceae > Enterobacter > Enterobacter sp. 302C9. The sequence goes on along the minus strand of NZ_JAWNBW010000005.1, from coordinate 94,771 downwards.
GGCACCCCGCAAAGCCGCGTTGAGATCCGCCCGGGCGATCGCGTGCGTATTCTGGCGGAAGGTTTTCCGCCGCTGGAAAACCCGGTGGTAGATGAACGCGACGTCGCTAACACGCACCGCACGCCGCCGCACGCCACGCTGTTTGCCCTCGGTCTCAACTATGCCGATCACGCCAGCGAGCTGGACTTCAAGCCGCCGACCGAGCCGCTGGTATTTATCAAAGCCCCGAACACCTTCAACGGCGACGGCCAGACGTCGGTGCGCCCGAACAATATCGAATACATGCACTACGAGGCGGAGCTGGTGGTGGTCATCGGTAAAACCGCGCGTAAGGTCAGCGAAGCCGAGGCGATGGACTATGTTGCGGGCTATACGGTCTGCAACGACTACGCCATCCGCGACTACCTGGAAAACTACTACCGACCGAACCTGAGGGTGAAAAGCCGGGACGGGCTGACCCCCATTTCCCCAAACATCGTGCCAAAAGAAGCCATCCCCGATCCGCACAACCTCGCCCTGCGCACCTTCGTCAACGGCGAGCTGCGCCAGGAAGGCACCACCGCCGATCTCATTTTCAGCATCCCGTACCTGATTGCGTACCTGAGCGATTTTATGACCCTGCAGCCGGGCGACATGATTGCCACCGGCACGCCGAAGGGGCTGTCCGACGTGGTGCCGGGCGATGAAGTGGTGGTGGAAGTGGAAGGCGTGGGACGCCTGGTGAACCGGATTGTCAGCGAGGAGACTGCAAAATGAAAAAGATTAACCACTGGATCAACGGTAAAAACGTCGCCGGAAGCGAGTACTTCCACACTACCAACCCGGCCTCCGGCGAGGTATTAGCGGAAGTCGCCGCCGGCGATGAAGCTGAAGTTCACCAGGCCGTCGCTGCCGCCAAAGAGGCGTTCCCGAAATGGGCCAACCTGCCGATGAAGGAGCGCGCACGCCTGATGCGTCGTCTGGGTGACCTGATCGACCAGAACGTGCCCGAGATCGCCGCCATGGAAACCGCCGACACCGGCCTGCCGATCCACCAGACCAAAAACGTGCTGATCCCGCGCGCCTCACACAACTTCGAGTTCTTCGCCGAGGTGTGCCAGCAGATGAACGGCAAAACCTACCCGGTCGACGACAAGATGCTCAACTACACCCTGGTGCAGCCGGTGGGCGTCTGCGCGCTGGTGTCGCCGTGGAACGTGCCGTTTATGACCGCCACCTGGAAGGTCGCGCCGTGCCTGGCACTCGGAAACACCGCGGTGCTGAAGATGTCTGAACTCTCCCCGCTGACCGCCGACCGTCTGGGCGAGCTGGCGCTGGAGGCGGGCATTCCGGCGGGCGTGCTCAACGTGGTGCAGGGCTACGGCGCGACGGCAGGCGACGCGCTGGTGCGCCATCACGACGTGCGCGCCGTCTCCTTCACCGGCGGCACCGCCACCGGACGCAACATCATGAAAAACGCCGGGCTGAAGAAATACTCCATGGAGCTGGGCGGCAAATCTCCGGTGCTGATTTTTGAAGATGCCGACATCGAGCGCGCGCTGGACGCCGCCCTGTTCACCATCTTCTCCATCAACGGCGAGCGCTGCACCGCCGGCTCGCGCATCTTCATCCAGCAGAGCATCTACCCGGAATTCGTGAAGCGCTTTGCCGAGCGCGCCAACCGCCTGCGCGTGGGCGACCCGACCGATCCGAACACCCAGATCGGCGCACTCATCAGCAAGCAGCACTGGGAGAAAGTCTCCGGCTACATCCGCCTCGGCATTGAAGAGGGTGCAACCCTACTGGCGGGCGGCCCGGACAAACCGACCGACCTGCCTGCGCACCTGAAGGGCGGCAATTTCCTGCGACCAACCGTGCTGGCGGACGTCGACAACCGCATGCGCGTGGCGCAGGAGGAGATCTTCGGGCCGGTGGCCTGCCTGCTGCCGTTTAAGGACGAAGCGGAAGGCCTGCGCCTGGCCAACGACGTGGAGTACGGCCTGGCGTCGTACATCTGGACCCAGGACGTCAGCAAAGTGCTGCGCCTGGCGCGGAATATCGAAGCGGGGATGGTGTTCGTCAACACCCAGAACGTGCGCGACCTGCGCCAGCCGTTTGGCGGCGTGAAGGCCTCCGGCACCGGCCGCGAGGGCGGCGAGTACAGCTTCGAGGTATTCGCGGAGATGAAGAACGTCTGCATCTCCATGGGCGACCATCCGATTCCAAAGTGGGGGATCTGACCATGGGTAAATTAGCGTTAGCGGCAAAAATCACTCACGTTCCGTCGATGTACCTCTCCGAGCTGCCGGGGAAAAACCACGGCTGCCGCCAGTCGGCCATCGACGGGCATAAAGAGATCGGCAAGCGCTGCCGCGAGCTGGGCGTGGACACCATCATCGTGTTCGACACCCACTGGCTGGTGAACAGCGCGTACCACATCAACTGTGCGGACCATTTTGCGGGCGTCTACACCAGCAACGAGCTGCCGCACTTTATCCGCGACATGACCTACGACTACGACGGCAACCCGGCGCTCGGCCAGCTGATTGCCGACGAGGCGGTGAAGCTCGGCGTGCGCGCCAAAGCGCACAACATCCCGAGCCTAAAGCTGGAGTACGGCACGCTGGTGCCGATGCGCTACATGAACGCGGATAAACACTTCAAAGTGGTCTCCATCTCGGCGTTCTGCACGGTTCACGACTTCGCCGACAGCCGCAGGCTGGGCGAGGCCATCGTCAGCGCCATCGAAAAATACGACGGCACCGTGGCGGTGCTCGCCAGCGGCTCGCTGTCGCACCGCTTTATCGACGACCAGCGCGCGGAGGAAGGGATGAACAGCTACACCCGAGAGTTCGACCGCCAGATGGACGAGCGCGTGGTGAAGCTGTGGCGCGAGGGGCAGTTCAAAGAGTTTTGCAGCATGCTGCCGGAGTACGCCGACTACTGCTACGGCGAGGGCAACATGCACGACACGGTGATGCTGCTGGGGATGCTCGGCTGGGACAAATACGATGGCAGGGTGGAGTTCCTCACCGAGCTGTTCGCCAGCTCCGGCACCGGCCAGGTCAACGCCGTTTTCCCGCTGCCCGCGTAAGGAGCCAACATGCCGCACTTTATTGCTGAATGTACCGACAACATCCGCGAGCAGGCCGACCTGCCGGGGCTGTTCGCCAAAGTGAACGAGGCGCTGGCCGCCACGGGCATCTTCCCCATCGGCGGCATCCGCAGCCGCGCCCACTGGCTGGACACCTGGCAGATGGCCGACGGCAGGCACGATTACGCCTTTGTGCATATGACGCTGAAGATTGGCGCCGGGCGCAGTCTGGAGAGCCGGGAAGCCGTGGGGGAGATGCTGTTTGCGCTGATCAAATCGCACTTCTCGGCGCTAATGGCGAGCCGCTATCTGGCGCTGTCGTTCGAGCTCGACGAGCTGCATCCGACGCTCAATTACAAACAAAACAACGTGCACGCGTTGTTTAAGTAATACCGTCCCCTCTCCCTTTGGGAGAGGGTTAGGGTGAGAGGAAATCTCTGCGGCCTGATGCCCTCACCCCGTCCCTCTCCCACGGGGAGAGGGAGAAAACAAACGTAAAACAGGATATCGCCATGCTCGACAAACATACCCATACCCTGATCGCCCATCGTCTGCATCAGGCGGAACAATCCCGGGAGCAGATCCGCGCGATCTCGCTGGACTACCCGACGATCACCATCGACGACGCCTACGCCGTCCAGCGCGAATGGGTCAGCCTGAAAATCGCCGAAGGCCGCGTGCTGAAGGGCCATAAGATCGGCCTGACCTCCAAAGCGATGCAGGCTAGCTCGCAGATTAGCGAGCCTGACTATGGCGCGCTGCTGGACGACATGTTTTTCCACGACGGAAGCGACATTCCGGTCGATCGCTTTATCGTTCCGCGCATCGAAGTGGAGCTGGCCTTCGTGCTGGCGAAACCGCTGCGCGGCCCGAACTGCACGATCTTCGACGTCTACAACGCTACGGACTACGTGATCCCCGCGCTGGAGCTGATCGACGCCCGCTGCCACAACGTTGACCCGGAAACCCAGCGCCCGCGCAAGGTGTTTGACACCATCTCCGATAACGCCGCCAACGCGGGGGTGATCCTCGGCGGCCGTCCGATTAAGCCCGACGAGCTGGATCTGCGCTGGATCTCCGCCCTGCTCTACCGCAACGGCGTGATCGAAGAGACCGGCGTCGCCGCAGGCGTGCTTAACCACCCGGCGAACGGCGTGGCGTGGCTGGCGAACAAGCTGGCACCGTACGACGTGCAGCTTGAGCCCGGCCAGATTATTCTCGGCGGCTCGTTTACCCGCCCGGTGCCCGCCAGCAGAGGCGACACCTTCCACGTCGACTACGGCAACATGGGCTCCATCAGCTGCCGCTTTGTGTAAGGAGACAACCATGCAAAACGCATTCAAAGCGGCGCTGAAGGCGGGCCGCCCGCAAATCGGTTTATGGCTGGGGCTCACCAGCAGCTACAGCGCCGAGCTGCTGGCCGGGGCAGGCTTCGACTGGCTGCTGATCGACGGCGAGCACGCGCCGAACAGCGTGCAAACCGTGTTAACCCAATTACAGGCCATCGCGCCCTATCCCAGCCAGCCGGTGGTGCGCCCGTCGTGGAACGACCCGGTGCAGATAAAACAGTTGCTGGACGTGGGCGCGCAAACCCTGCTGGTGCCGATGGTGCAAAACGCCGACGAAGCGCGGCTGGCGGTACGTGCCACCCGCTACCCGCCCGCGGGCATTCGCGGGGTCGGAAGCGCCCTGGCGCGCGCCTCGCGCTGGAACCGCATCCCGGATTACCTGCAGCAGGCCAACGACGCCATGTGCGTGCTGGTGCAGATTGAAACCCGCGAGGCGCTAAAAAATCTGCCGCAGATCCTGGACGTGGAAGGCGTCGACGGCGTGTTTATCGGCCCGGCGGATCTGAGCGCCGACATGGGCTTTGCCGGCAATCCGCAGCACCCGGAGGTGCAGGCCGCCATCGCGCAGGCTATCGCGCAGATCCTCAGCGCGGGCAAAGCGCCCGGCATCCTGATGGCGAACGAGCCGCTGGCGAAACGCTACCTCGAGCTTGGCGCGCTGTTTGTCGCCGTCGGCGTCGACACCACCCTGCTCGCCCGCGGCGCCGAAGCGCTGGCGGCACGCTTTATCGAACAACCGGTTACGTCAGTTAATAACAATAAATCCGTCTACTAAACGTAAGATCTGGAGCGCACCATGACGACCTCTACCCTGCAACCCCATGATAATAAAGCTGTTGAACATCGCGCCATTAACAAGCTGTTCCGACGCCTGATCGTCTTTCTCTTTATCCTGTTTGTCTTTTCGTTTCTCGATCGTATCAACATCGGCTTTGCCGGGCTGACGATGGGCAAAGATCTGGGCCTCACGTCGACCATGTTTGGCCTGGCCGCGACGCTGTTTTACGTCACCTACGTGCTGTGCGGGATCCCGAGCAACATCATGCTGGCGAAGATCGGCGCGCGGCGCTGGATCGCCGGGATCATGGTGGTGTGGGGCATCGCCTCCACCTGCACCATGTTTGCCACCAGCCCTGAAACGCTCTACGTTCTGCGCATGCTGGTGGGCATTGCCGAAGCGGGCTTCCTGCCGGGGATTTTGGTCTACCTCACATGGTGGTTCCCGGCCTATCACCGCGCCCGCGCCAACGCGCTGTTTATGATCGCCATGCCGGTGACCATGATGCTCGGCTCGATCCTCTCCGGCTACATTCTGGCGATGGATGGGCTGTGGAACCTGAAGGGCTGGCAGTGGCTGTTCCTGCTGGAGGGGCTGCCGTCGGTGGTGCTCGGCGTGGTGACCTGGTTTTACCTCAACGACACGCCGGATCAAGCTACCTGGCTCGACGACGACGAAAAGCAGGCGCTGAAAACGATGATCGCCCGCGAGCAGGAGGTCGCCATTGCACAGTCCGTCACGCCGCGATCGACGCTGCGCGAAGTGCTGACCCCGGCGGTGCTGCTCTACACGCTGGCCTACTTCTGCCTGACCAACACGCTCAGCGCCATCAACATCTGGACGCCGCAGATCCTGCAAAGCTTCAACACGGGGAGCAGCAATATCGTCATCGGTCTGCTGGCGGCGATCCCGCAGTTTTGCACCATTCTCGGGATGATCTGGTGGAGCCGACGCTCCGACAGGCTGAAAGAGCGAAAAAAGCACACCATCCTGCCGTACCTGTTCGCCGCGGCGGGATGGATGCTGGCCTCGGCCACCGATCACAGCCTGATCCAGCTGCTTGGCATCATTATGGCCTCAACCGGATCCTTTACCGCCATGGCGATATTCTGGACCACGCCGGATCGGGTGATTAGCCTGCAGTCCCGCGCGGTGGCGCTGGCGGTGATCAACGCCATCGGCAACGTCGGATCCGCCGTCAGCCCATTGCTGATTGGGATCCTGCGCGACGCGACCGGCAGCTTCAGCTCCGGACTGTGGTTTGTGGCCGGGCTGCTGGTGGTCGGCGCGCTGGTGCTGACGCGCATTCCGATGACGCAGCGCGAAAGCCTTGAGCGCGAGCCGGGCGTCGCGGCGCATAAGATCCACTAGGGAGCCGCCATGTGCCAGAGCCCCATTACCAACATCGACATCAGCAAGGAGTACGACGAAAGTCTGGGCACCGACGATGTGCACTACCAGTCGTTCGCGCGCATGGCGGCCTTTTTTGGCCGCGACATGCAGGCGCACCGTCACGACCAGTATTTTCAGATGCACTTTCTCGATACCGGGCAGATTGAACTCCAGCTCGACGATCACCGCTACTCGGTGCAGGCTCCGCTGTTCGTCCTCACGCCGCCGTCGGTGCCGCACGCGTTTATCACCGAATCCGACAGCGACGGACACGTGCTGACGGTGCGCGAGGATCTGATCTGGCCGCTGCTGGAGGTGCTCTACCCCGGCACGCGGGAAGCGTTTGGCCTGCCGGGGATCTGCCTCTCGCTGGCCGACAGGCCGGACGAGCTGGCGGCGCTGAAGCACTACTGGCAGCTTATCGCCCGGGAATCCACGGAACAGCTGCCGGGGCGCGAACATACTCTGGTCCTGCTGGCGCAGGCGGTGTTTACCCTGCTGCTGCGCAACGCGAAGCTCGACGACCACGCTTCGGGCGGCATGCGCGGCGAGCTTAAGCTGTTCCAGCGCTTTACCCAGCTGATAGATGCCCACTACCACCAGCACTGGACGGTACCGGAATACGCCAGCGAGCTGCACCTGACCGAATCCCGCCTGACCGATATCTGCCGCCGCTTCGCCAACCGCCCGCCGAAGCGGCTGATCTTCGACCGCCAGCTGCGGGAAGCCAGGCGGCTGCTGCTCTTCTCCGACAGCGCGGTCAGCGACATTGCCTGGCAGCTGGGGTTTAAGGACCCGGCCTATTTTGCCCGGTTTTTTAATCGCTTAGTGGGATGCTCGCCTAGCGCGTATCGGGCGCAGAAAGTACCGGTGTCGCCTGTTCCCCTCTCCCAAAGGGAGAGGGAGTAACCGTCCCCTCTCCCTTTGGGAGAGGGTTAGGGTGAGGGAAATCACACTCTGCGATCTCTCGCGAAAAGTACCCGCCGTTGTCCCAATCGTCCCTTCACGTTCCGCCCCTCTCAGGCTTCAATTAAACAACAAAAACAAAACATAAATTTAACAACCTTATTCCGATACGAGGTCCCTATGAAGCCTGAAGATTTCCGCGCTGATGCCAAACGTCCGTTAACCGGCGAAGAGTATTTAAAAAGCCTGCAGGACGGCCGTGAGATTTATATCTACGGCGAGCGCGTCAAAGACGTCACCACCCATCCGGCGTTTCGCAACGCGGCGGCCTCCATCGCACAGATGTACGACGCGCTGCACAAGCCGGAGATGCAGGACACGCTCTGTTGGGGCACCGACACCGGCAGCGGCGGCTATACCCACAAGTTCTTCCGCGTGGCGAAAAGCGCCGACGACCTGCGCCAGCAGCGCGACGCCATCGCCGAGTGGTCGCGCCTGAGCTACGGCTGGATGGGCCGCACGCCGGACTACAAAGCCGCGTTCGGCTGCGCGCTCGGCGCCAACCCGGCCTTCTACGGCCAGTTCGAACAGAACGCCCGCAACTGGTACACCCGCATTCAGGAAACCGGCCTGTACTTCAACCACGCCATCGTTAACCCGCCGATCGACCGCCACAAGCCGGCGGACGAGGTGAAAGACGTCTACATCAAGCTGGAGAAAGAGACCGACGCCGGGATTATCGTCAGCGGCGCGAAAGTGGTGGCAACCAACTCGGCGCTGACCCACTACAACATGATCGGCTTCGGCTCCGCGCAGGTGATGGGCGAAAACCCGGACTTCGCGCTGATGTTCGTCGCGCCGATGGATGCCGAAGGCGTGAAGCTGATCTCCCGCGCCTCTTACGAGATGGTGGCAGGCGCAACCGGATCCCCGTACGACTACCCGCTCTCCAGCCGCTTCGACGAGAACGACGCGATCCTGGTGATGGATCATGTGCTGATCCCGTGGGAAAACGTGCTGATCTACCGCGATTTCGACCGCTGCCGTCGCTGGACGATGGAAGGCGGCTTTGCGCGGATGTACCCGCTGCAGGCCTGCGTTCGCCTGGCGGTGAAGCTCGACTTCATCACCGCCCTGCTGAAGAAATCCCTGGAGTGCACCGGCACCCTGGAGTTCCGCGGCGTGCAGGCGGATCTCGGCGAAGTGGTGGCCTGGCGCAACATGTTCTGGGCGCTGAGTGACTCCATGTGCTCCGAAGCCACCCCGTGGGTCAACGGCGCGTATCTGCCGGATCACGCCGCGCTACAAACCTACCGCGTGATGGCGCCGATGGCCTACGCGAAGATCAAGAACATCATCGAGCGTAACGTGACGTCCGGGCTGATCTACCTGCCGTCCAGCGCCCGGGATCTGAACAACCCGCAGATCGACCAGTATCTGGCGAAGTACGTGCGCGGCTCCAACGGCATGGATCACGTCGAACGCATCAAGATTTTGAAGCTGATGTGGGACGCCATCGGCAGCGAGTTTGGCGGCCGTCACGAGCTGTACGAAATCAACTACTCCGGCAGCCAGGATGAGATCCGCCTGCAGTGTCTGCGCCAGGCGCAGAGCTCTGGCAACATGGACAAAATGATGGCGATGGTCGACCGCTGCATGTCCGAATACGACCAGCACGGCTGGACGGTGCCGCACCTGCACAACAACAGCGATATCAACATGCTCGACAAGCTGCTGAAATAGCGCAGCGGGAGGTTGCAATGCATTCAGATGAACAACGCCTGCGTTTTCGCGACGCAATGAGCAGCCTGTCGGCGGCGGTTAATGTGATCACCACCGAGGGCGAGGCGGGCCGCTGCGGCATTACCGCCACCGCCGTCTGTTCGGTCACGGACACCCCGCCGTCGGTTATGGTGTGCATCAACGCCAACAGCGCCATGAACCCGGTATTTCAGGGCAACGGCAGGCTGTGCGTTAACGTGCTGAACCACGAACAGGAGATCATGGCTCGCCATTTCGCCGGGATGACCGGTATGACGATGGAGGAGCGCTTTGCCCTCTCCTGCTGGCAGAAAGGACCGCTGGCGCAGCCGGTGCTCAAGGGCGCGCTCGCCAGCCTTGAGGGCGAGATTAGCCAGGTGCAAACCATCGGCACGCATCTTGTCTACCTTGTTGAAGTTAAGAACATTATTCTGAGTGACGCGGGACACGGTCTGATCTACTTCAAGCGCCGTTTCCATCCGGTCATGCTGGAGGCGGAAGCCGCCGTGTGATCCCCCCTCGCGCTGGCCTTTTTCTTCGGCCAGCGCCGCTTTCTACAAAAACTCCTAAGGTTTCCGCTAAATCACGCCGTTATATACCCATAAGAGAAATTTTCTGTGACTGAATACTGACACCCTTTGTCAGTGCATCCGCATCATTCAGCGCATACCTAAATATACAGGATGACCTTATGGCTAAAACGACGCGGAGCCGCTCGGCTGAACGTCTGGTCGATATTCTGGTTGAGCTACATTTAAACGGTGTGGTAAACCGCAGTGCGCTAATGGAAAAATTTAAAATTACCGAGCGTACCGTCTACCGGGATTTAAATGCCCTCTCTCCCATTGTTGAGCATACCGGTAACGGGCTATATCGGCTGATCCATTCTGCGCAATCACCCGGCGGACAAGGCTTACATCACACCCTTGCTAACTTCCTGAATGCTGACAGCTTTTTCCCTGAAAGAAATATGGAATTCTGGACAAAGCTTGAAACGCGCGTTGACGAAAACCATATTCTCATTCTTGGAAATGAGGCAGAACACACGGTAGAACGTGATATTCGCCGTCATTTAACGAAAATCGAGAGATCGATTAAAAACCATAATGTTTGTCAAATCGTTTATAAGGGAAAAACCCGTCTGATTAATCCCTATAAACTCATTAACAAAAAAAATATATGGTATTTACAAGCCACCGAAAATAGCCGCCTGAAATCCTTCTCATTGAGCCAGATTAGCTGGTTTGATATTCAGAAAACGACCTTTACGCCCGAAGAAAATGTCCTTGAGCTGCTGGAGAAAAGCCTCGATCCCTGGGTGTCTGAAAATACTTTCGCGGTGAAAATATTTATCAAAGATAATATTTCACATTACTTCCTGCGCCGCGATCTTCTGCCGGAACAGGAGCTGCTGGAGGAGCAGCAGGGCGGCGTCACGCTGCGCTGCCAGGCGGCGCACGAGAACCAGATCCTGCCGCTGCTGTTCTACTGGCTGCCCCATATTCAGATTCTGGAACCGAACTGGCTGAAGGAAAAACTGATTAGAACGCTGGAGAACTATCTGGCGGTGGAGCGTAATCCGAATAATCAAGTGATCTCAATCACATAATTTCGCCCCCTGGCGGCGAGCCGGAACCGCTCGTCGCCCCCTTTGACCGCTCACCCGGCACTTTCAACCACTCATTCATTTACCGTCCTTTACACGCGCGAGGATCTGGCACGATCGCTCCAGCATTAATCAATACCTCCTCACAACGAACCCTGACCCTTTTTTCTTTACATAAAAAACCAGGTCTTACTATGGATACTAAAAAACTACTGAAGCACGTGCCCTGGGCCTTACTCGGGATCCTCGGCGCTTTCTGTCTGGCGGTTGTCGCATTACGCCGGGGCGAACACGTAAGCGCCCTGTGGATCGTGGTCGCGTCGGTTTCCGTCTATCTTGTTGCTTATCGCTACTACAGCTTGTACATCGCGCAGAAGGTCATGAAGCTCGACCCGACGCGCGCCACCCCGGCGGTCATTAACAATGACGGCCTGAACTACGTGCCAACCAACCGCTACGTGCTGTTTGGTCACCACTTTGCCGCTATCGCTGGCGCAGGCCCGCTGGTGGGCCCGGTGCTGGCCGCGCAGATGGGCTACCTGCCGGGTACCCTGTGGCTGCTCGCCGGCGTAGTGCTGGCGGGTGCGGTGCAGGACTTTATGGTGCTGTTTATCTCTTCTCGCCGTAACGGGGCCTCTCTGGGTGAGATGGTCAAAGAAGAGATGGGCCGCGTGCCGGGGACGATCGCCCTGTTCGGCTGCTTCCTGATTATGATCATCATCCTCGCGGTGCTGGCCCTGATCGTGGTGAAAGCGCTGGCCGAAAGCCCGTGGGGTGTCTTCACCGTCTGCTCAACCGTGCCGATTGCGCTGTTCATGGGGATCTACATGCGCTTCCTGAGACCGGGACGCGTGGGCGAAGTGTCGGTGATTGGTATCGTACTGCTGGTGGCCTCCATCTACTTCGGCGGCGTGATTGCGCACGACCCGTACTGGGGCCCGGCGCTGACCTTCAAGGACACTACCATTACCTTCGCGCTGATTGGCTATGCGTTTATCTCCGCGCTGCTGCCGGTCTGGCTGATTCTGGCCCCGCGTGACTACCTCGCGACCTTCCTCAAAATCGGCGTTATCGTCGGTCTGGCGATCGGTATCCTGGTGATTAACCCGGACCTGAAAATGCCTGCGGTAACCCAGTACATCGACGGTACCGGCCCGCTGTGGAAAGGCGCCCTGTTCCCGTTCCTGTTCATCACCATCGCCTGCGGTGCGGTCTCCGGCTTCCACGCCCTGATTGCCTCCGGTACCACGCCTAAACTGCTGGCGAACGAGAAAGACGCGCGTCTGATCGGCTACGGCGCGATGCTGATGGAGTCCTTCGTGGCGATCATGGCGCTGGTTGCCGCGTCTATCATCGAACCGGGTCTCTACTTCGCGATGAACACCCCGCCTGCGGGCCTCGGCATCACCATGCCAAACCTGCACGAGATGGGCGGTGACAACGCGGCGCTGATTATGGCGCAGCTGAAGGACGCGAGCGCACACGCGGCGGCGACCGTCAGCTCCTGGGGCTTCGTGATTTCGCCTGAGCAGATCATGCAAACCGCGAAGGACATCGGCGAACCGTCCGTGCTGAACCGCGCCGGTGGCGCGCCGACGCTGGCCGTCGGTATCGCACACGTGTTCCACAAGGTGCTGCCGTGGGCGGACATGGGCTTCTGGTACCACTTCGGTATTCTGTTCGAAGCGCTGTTCATCCTGACCGCGCTGGACGCCGGTACCCGTGCGGGCCGCTTCATGCTGCAGGACCTGCTCGGTAACTTCGTGCCGTTCCTGAAGAAAACCGACTCTCTGGTGGCGGGCATTCTGGGTACTGCGGGCTGCGTAGGCCTCTGGGGCTACCTGCTGTATCAGGGCGTTGTCGACCCGCTCGGCGGCGTGAAGAGCCTGTGGCCGCTGTTCGGTATCTCTAACCAGATGCTCGCAGCCGTTGCTCTGGTGCTCGGTACCGTGGTCCTCGTGAAGATGAAGCGCACCAAATACATCTGGGTAACCGTTGTTCCTGCGCTGTGGCTGCTGCTCTGCACCACCTGGGCGCTTGGCCTGAAGCTGTTCAGCGCCAACCCGCAGCTGGAAGGCTTCTTCTTCATGGCTAACCAGTACAAAGAGAAGATTGCCGCAGGCGGCGCGGACCTGACCGCGCAGCAGATTGCCAACATGAACCATATCGTGGTGAACAACTACACCAACGCGGGTCTGAGCATTCTGTTCCTGGTGGTGGTGTACAGCATCATCTTCTACGGCATCAAAACCTGGCTGAAAGTGCGCAACGCCGACGGCCGTACGGATAAAGAAACCCCGTACGTGCCGGTGCCGGAAGGCGGCGTGAAGACCTCTTCACACCATTAATCCGCAATCCTCCCCCTCTCCCTTTGGGAGAGGGCTGGGGTGAGGGGAACATAAGCCCAGCGGACTCACATCGCCGGGCTTTTTCTGTCTGGAACCCACAATGTTTGGTAACTTAGGCGAAGCAAAAAAATACCTCGGTCAGGCGGCGAAAATGCTGATTGGCATTCCGGACTACGACAACTACGTTGAGCATATGAAGACCAACCATCCGGATAAGCCGTACATGACCTACACCGAATTCTTCCGCGAGCGCCAGGAAGCGCGCTACGGCGGAAGTGGAGAAGGCGGCGTTCGCTGCTGCTAAAGGAGAGACCATGACCCCGATTGCCGTTACCCTGCTGACCGGTTTCCTCGGCGCCGGTAAAACCACCCTGCTGCGCCACATCCTGAACGAACAGCACGGCTTCAAAATCGCCGTCATCGAAAACGAATTCGGCGAGGTCTCCGTTGACGATCAATTGATCGGCGATCGCGCCACCCAGATCAAAACTCTGACCAACGGCTGCATCTGCTGCACCCGCTCTAACGAATTAGAAGACGCCCTGCTGGACCTGCTCGACAGCCGCGATCGCGGCGAGATCGACTTTGACCGCCTGGTGATCGAGTGCACCGGCATGGCCGACCCCGGCCCGATTATTCAGACCTTTTTCTCTCACGAGATCCTCTGCCAGCGCTACCTGCTGGACGGCGTCATTGCCCTCGTCGATGCGGTCCACGCCGACGAGCAGATGAACCAGTTCACCATCGCCCAGTCTCAGGTGGGCTACGCCGACCGCATCCTGCTGACCAAAACCGACGTGGCGGGCGAAAGCGTTAAGCTGCGTGAGCGCCTGACGCGCATTAACTCCCGCGCGCCGATTTATACGGTGACGAATGGCGACCTCGATCTGTCTCAGCTGTTCAACACCAACGGCTTTATGCTGGAAGAGAACGTCACCGCAAAACCGCGCTTCCACTTTATGGGAGACAGGCAAAACGACGTGGCGTCGATAGTGGTGGAGCTGGACTACCCGGTGGACATCGGCGAGGTTTCGCGCGTGATGGAAAACCTGCTGCTGTCGTTTGCCGACAAGCTGCTGCGCTACAAAGGAATGCTGTGGATTGACGGCGAGCCGAACCGCCTGCTGTTCCAGGGCGTGCAGCGCCTGTACAGCGCAGACTGGGACAGACCCTGGGGCGATGAAGCGCCGCACAGCGTGATGGTGTTTATCGGTATCCAACTCCCGGAAGAAGAGATTCGGGCGGCGTTTGCGGGGCTGAAGAAATAACAGCCATGCATCCCCTCTGCCCAGTAATTTATTAACCTGAAGCGATGAACGTTGCTTCAGGTTAATTAATGACTTACAGCGACGCCCTGGTCCGGCTGTAAATCGCCGAAGCGTTTCCGTAAGGCCGGGGCGAGGCGCAGGGATGCGCCGAGAGGGCGTGGCCTGCAGGGATGCAGGCTCATGCCCGACCCGATAGCCTGAAGGAATAAGCTGAGGGCACCGCGAAGCGGCGATTTACCGCCGGGAGCCCGGGTCGCCAGGGTGGTGGCGATTGAGCCACCCTGGCACGTTCACCGGTCATGCCGTTACAGAGTAGCAAGGAACATGAAGTGAACGGAATGACCACTAGAGCCGTATGTTCCCCCTCACCCCAGCCCTCTCCCTCAAGGGAGAGGGGGCGTCTGTGCAGGCATTATTTTGTGGGGATACTTATTTCACCGCCTCCGGCAGGGTCACAATCCACAGCTCGCTGTCCGACTCCGGCTTCTTCAGCGGCTTCACGCCGAGCGTGGTTTCCACCGGCTTATCATCCAGCGTCAGCTTGCCTTCCGCGTTCACCCGATAATCCTTGAGCTTCTTGCCCTCGACCGGGTTTTGCATCGCCACCTTCACGCCAAAGTCGTTATCGTTCGCTACCGCAAGCGTTTTGCTGTCGATCAGCGCCAGCCCTTCGGCCTTCTCCTGCTGCCAGCCCAGCGCGCGCAGATCGACGACCTGCGTTTTAGCCGCAAGGGTAATGCCGCGCTGCGCCAGGGTTTTCTCATCATCAAACTCCGGGTATTCGCCCGGCTTGTCGAAGGTGGTCAGGTCGCTCGCCTTGCTGAGATCCACCTTGTAAATCAGGTTACGCATCCCGTCGTTTTTATCGCTTCCCTGCTCAATCAGCAGGATGTGCTGGTCATCGAGCGCCACGATGTCGCCGATTTTGGCGTCGCTGTTTTTGCTGTAGGCCGCGCTGTCGATAGGGTAACCGTACATCGCCGTTTTCCCGGTCGCCGGGTCGAAGCTCACCAGACGCGTAAACAGCGCCTGCTTTTTGCTCTTGCCGTCAATATCCAGCGTGCTTTGCACGGCGGCGATAATCCGCCCGTCCGGCATCCGGGTCAGGCCTTCAAAGCCCCGGTTCGCCTGGCGCCATTTGATGATGTTTGGCAGGCCGCCCGCGATGGATTTCTCCCCTTCCGCGGCCTGCGGCCCGTGGATCGCCAGGATCTTCCCTTTGCTGTCGACGTTAATCAGGAACGGGCCATATTCGTCGCACAGCCAGTAGCCGCCTTTGCCGTCCGGGGTGATGCCTTCCGTGTCTAGCCCACGGTTGTCACCCTTCAGGATCTTGAGGGTGTCGCTGAACGCCACTTCATTGGTGGAGCCAATCACGCCGCTTTGCAGCGGCAGACCGTTGATCTCGCCTTTATCATCATGCAGCGGGCGGGCGTCGACAGCCTCCGCTTTGCCGTTCTGAACGCGGATGGTCATCAGCAGCGGCGCGAAATCAGGTGTGACAAATATTTTGGCTTCGTTTTTACCCATTTTTGGCGCATCGGCGTTTGGACCGCGATCGGTCACGGTCGCAAAGGTCAGGGCGTCGCCCTGCTTGCCCGTAAACAGCAGGCCGGAGCCAATGCCCACGGGTAGTCCGTTCGGAAACGCGCTGGCAAACGCGCCGCTGTAGCTCACGTGGGAGCCTTCAGGGAAGCTGACGACATAGCGCTCAGCAGTAGGCTGCGCCGCCAGGCCAGAGAAAGAGAGCGCACAGCCGATTAGCACAGGAATAATTTTTCTTTTCATATTGTTAGCATCCAGTTAGTGAAGCCAACAACGTAAAGAATAAACGTGTCAGAAAAATGACATGGAAGGGAAACCGGCCTGCGCGATTGAACGTATATTCATCGCTCGAAATGTAAGGCTTTGTTGTTTTGTGTGACAGGCGAAACATTTTTGGAAATTATTAGAAACCCAATTAATTCATCTCAAATCACTATCCCCGCCTCGTTCAGTTTATGTTTAGTCAAAAAACTAAACGGTTCCTAAACGCTAAAAACATCCCCTGTTGACACCCCGACAATCAAACATCATTGCAACAACTTCAATAAAAAAGTTAACAATATCAGTATAAAACAGCGATTTATATCACATTTGCAGTCATTAACATCGCTTGTTAAGGTGCGCCCAGATGAATTTAATGACGAGGCAAAAAACATGAAAAAACTGAATATCCTTCTTCTTTCTGCTCTGGCTGCCGTATCGGGTTCCGCACTGGCGATGGGCGGCACCGTTGAGCAGGGTAAAAACTTTACCAACCTCAATCTGGAAATGGGGAAATCCTCATCCGGTGTTTATCTGGAAAGTAACTGGCTCAAAAACACCGACGACGGTACCCAGACCGGCGGCGTGGGCGCAGGCTACAACCTGGGTCTTGGCCCGGTGATGCTGAACGCGGGCGCAAAAGCCATCTACCTCGGCCCGAAAAAAGGCGATAACGGCGTGGCGTTCCCGATTGGCGGCGGCGTAAACGTTGCTCTGACCGACAGCATCCACGTGTACGGTGAAGGCTATGTCGCACCAGAAGGCCTGAACAACAGCGTGAAAAACTACGTCGAAGCCAACGGCGGCGTAAGCTGGACGCCAATTACGCCAGTGACCCTGAAAGTGGGCTACCGCCACGTGAGCGTGGACGGTAAAGACGGTCGTCCTGGCCACACGCTGATTGACGGCGCATATGTAGGCGGTGGAGTCACCTTCTGATGAAACACCGCATTACCGCGCTTTGCGTTCTGAGCCTCACGCTGATGCTCGCCGGCTGCGTCCAGTACAAATGGGTGAAACCGGGCGTCAGCGATGCTGAGATGAATAAAAAGCTCACGGAATGCGAAGCGCAGGCGCTGATCGATCTGCCCCCGGATAACGTCGTGACCGGCTCGAGCTCGGAAAAAACGGACAAAAAGAACAAGAAAAAGGATATTTCCACGAGCTACACGGTTGAAGACGCGAATGAATATCGCCGGGATACGTTAGTTGACAGCTGCATGTTTAAAAACGGCTGGGACAAGATCGAAGTGCAATAATCTCTTTAAAAAAACCTGCCGGCTGGCAGGTTTTTTTATGACCTCTTACTTATGCACCACCACCAGCTTCTGGTTCACAAACTCTTTGATCCCCAGATCCGACAGCTCGCGCCCGTAGCCGGAGCGCTTCACGCCACCGAACGGCAGCTCTGGCGCGGTATCGGTGAGCCAGTTGATGTACACCATCCCGGTCTCAATCCGCGACGCCATTTTCTTCGCGCGCTCGATATTCTGGCTGAATACCGCCCCGCCCAGGCCGTAGTGGGAGTCGTTCGCCAGCGCGACCGCCTCGTCGTCGTTTTTCACCACGTACATCTGCGCCACCGGGCCGAAGAACTCTTCGAAATACGCCGGGTTATCGCGGGAGATATTCGTCAGGATCGTCGGTTCGAAGAAACTCCCGTCGCGCTGCGCCGGTTTGCCGCCATAGTGCAGCGTGGCGCCGTTTTTCACCGCCTCGTTAACCTGTCTGGTCAGCGTTTCGAGCGCATCTTTAGACGACAGCGGCCCCAGCGTGGTGCTTTCGTCCAGCGGATCGCCAATCTTCACCTGCTTAAACGCCTCGGTGAATTTGCTCAGGAAGGCATCCGCAATCTTTTCATGCAGGATAAAGCGCTTCGCCGCGGTACAGACCTGCCCGGCGTTGTTGAGCCGCGCGTTAACGCCAATTTTCACGGCCTTCTCAAGGTCTGCATCGTCCAGCACCACGAACACGTCGTTACCGCCCAGCTCCAGCGTGGATTTCTTAATGTGCTTCGCCGCCTGCGCGGCCACCGCGCTGCCGGCCTTTTCGGAGCCGGTTAATGCGGCGCCCTGCACGCGATCGTCAGCAATGATATTCGCCACCTGCTCGGACGAGATAAACAGGTTGGTCCACGCCCCTTCCGGCGCCCCCGCCTCGCGCACCAGATGGGCAAAGGTCTCGGCGCAGTGCGGCACGATGCTGGCATGTTTGGCGATGACGGGGTTACCCGCCGCCAGGTTTGGCGCCAGGACGCGCATCAGCTGGTAGTACGGGAAGTTCCACGGCTCAACGGCCATCAGCACGCCGATGGGGTGATGCTCCACCCAGGCTTCACCGAGCTCAGAGTCGTACTTCTCCGGGGCCAGGAACCGCTTCGCGTTGTCGGCGTAGTAGCGGGCGATCTGCGCGCACAGCTTCACCTCGCCGCGGCTCTGTTCGATGAGCTTACCCATCTCCTGGCTGGCGATTTTCGCCAGATCCTCCACACGCTCGTCGATCAGATCGGCAAGCTTATGCAGCACCGGCAGGCGCTGGCTGATGTCGCCTTTCGCCCAGTCCGAATGATAAAGCGCATCGGCCGCCTTCAGCGCCGCTTCGATATCCGCGTCGGTATGTGAGGGGTATTCTTTGATGAGCTGGTTAGTGGCAGGATTTACTGTCTGATAAGCCATGTCGAATCTCCTTGTTTTACCGCTTAGGGTATTAAGGGTAGTCAACATGACTGGCTATGGACGTAAAGTTGGGTATATCCGGAAGGTTCTTAATGAAGCGCTGCCGGACGGTTCGCTGACGTGGTATAAAAAATCTTCAGAAGGAGCGCCCATGACCGATACCCGACATATCCGCCAGACTTTTCACCGCGCCTCAGGCCTTGAGCTGCGCAGCACCTGGCAGAGTACGCAGGCGTACAAACGCCACAGTCACCCTCAGCTTTCCATCGGCGCGATTGTGGAGGGCCAGACCCGCTGCGTGTGTCATGACAGAGAGTACATCCTTAACCCCGGGGACCTCATCACGATCCCGGCCGGTGTGCCGCACAGCTGCAACCCCGTCGCCGGGCAACCGCGCAGCTACCATATGCTCTACATCGACACCGGGCTTCCGCTGGCGCTACAGGTGATTCGTAGCCCAACCCTGTTTGCCCATTACCTGGACGTTGTTGAGACCCTGTCTCCGGCGTCCCTTGAGACCCTGCTTTCTGCCCTTCCCCGCGCCGCGGATAACGCTGACGCGCTTCGCGCAACCAGCCAGCAGGTTCAGCAGGCGTTTCTTTCCGATCTCACCTGCCCGCCTTCCCTCGACGAGCTTGCCCAACGCTTCTCGCTGCGCAAGGAGACGCTGATCCGCACCTTCAGGCAGGACACCGGCCTGACGCCGGGCAGCTTTCTCAACATCTCCCGCGTGGAGTACGCCAAGGCGCGGCTGCGTGCCGGGGATGATATTGCCGACGTTGGCTACCAGAGCGGCTTTGCCGACCAGAGCCATTTTCATAAGACCTTCGTCAGCTATACCGCCGCCACGCCGCGCCAGTACGCCACCGGCCGATCAATATCAGACAATAAATAGGTTCTGCAGCGCCGTACTCTGACCTCGGATTGTTAACCGAGGTCGCTATGGAACTGTTCTTCCCTTCCGCTTTTCTCGCCCTGGCGCTGGCGCACTTTGTTGCCCTGTTAAGCCCGGGCCCGGATTTCTTCCTGCTGGTGGGCTACGCCGCGCGCTATCGGCTGCGCGGCAGCGCCGGACTGTGCCTCGGCATTGCCGCGGGCAACGCGCTTTATATTCTTCTGGTGATTATCGGCTGGAGCGCGCTGCGCCAGTTTACGTGGCTGTTTACGCTTATCGAGCTTTGCGGGGCGCTGTACCTGCTGTGGATCGGCTCGCATCTGATTCGCAGCCGCCAGCAGGCGCTGGCGCTGAATGAAACCCACCAGCGCTTTCCCTCACGGCAAAAGCAGATCCTGCTGGGGCTCGGTTCGGCGCTGCTAAACCCGAAGAACGCGCTGTTCTATCTGGCGCTGATGACGGCCTTGCTGGGGCCGGACGTCACGCTGCTTCAGCAGGCGACCTGCGGCGTCTGGATGGTGATGGTGGTGCTGGCGTGGGATGTCGCGCTGGTGTCGCTGATGGGGCTATCGGCGGTACAACAGAAGCTCAGCCGTTCGCTGTGGTGGATTGAGCGCACGGCGGGGGTGGTGCTGATGGGATTTGGCGGGTGGGTGCTGTGGCGATTGTGCGTTAATACTCTGTGACCCGGCTCCATCATTTGCATTGAAATACACATTCATGACACCCATGAATTATTGTAACTCATAAACATAAAGCATTGATTTAGATCGATTTTTTTAGTCGATCTAAATTTTTAACCATGATAAAAAGAGGGTTTTAATTCATCATCAAAAATGCCTGAAAAATGGGCAAGGACGCTTTTATGAGTACCCTGAATTTCTCCCAAACGGCAGCCTTTATCTGGTCTGTTGCAGATCTCCTGCGCGGTGATTTTAAGCAATCTCAATATGGCCGCATTATTCTTCCGTTTACCCTGTTGCGCCGCCTGGAATGCGTGCTTGAAGAGACTAAAGAGGCCGTCGTTATTGAGGCTCAAAAAGTCCGCTCTTCTCCCCTGCCTGAAGAAGCGAAAGAAAAGTTAATCCTGCGTGCCACCAACGGGCTGACGTTCTTTAACGCCTCGCCGCTGGATTTGAGCAAAATGGGCCAAAACGACATCAGGGCCAACCTGGAAAACTACATTCAGTATTTTTCCAGAGATGCGCGGGAAATTTTCGAGCACTTTAAATTCAGCGAATTCATTGGATTACTTGATGATGCCAACCTCCTCTACAAAGTGGTGCAGAAGTTTGCCACCACCGATCTCAGCCCGCAGGCCATCTCCAACCATGACATGGGGCTGGTCTTTGAAGAGCTGATCCGTCGTTTTGCCGAAAGCTCGAATGAAACCGCCGGTGAGCATTTCACGCCGCGCGATATCGTTCGCCTCACCACTTCGCTGGTGTTTATGGAAGACGACGAGGCGCTTACCAAAGAGGGCGTTATTCGAACCCTTTACGACCCGACGGCAGGCACGGGCGGATTTCTCTCTGCCGGGATGGAGTACGTTCACGAACTCAACCCGAATGCGGTGATGCGCGCGTTTGGCCAAGAGCTGAACCCGGAGTCCTACGCTATCTGTAAGGCCGATATGCTGATAAAGGGTCAGGACGTCAGCCGAATCAAGCTGGGCAACACCCTGTCTAACGATCAGCTTCCCGCCGATCGCTTCGATTACATGCTGTCGAACCCGCCGTTTGGCGTGGACTGGAAGAAGATCGAAGCCGACGTTAACAACGAGCATCGCAAAGGATTTGACGGGCGTTTCGGGCCCGGCCTGCCGCGCGTTTCCGACGGCTCGCTGCTGTTCCTGCTGCACCTGATCAGCAAAATGCGCGATGCGGATACCGGCGGGCGCATCGGGATCATTCTCAACGGTTCGCCATTGTTCACGGGCGGTGCGGGCAGCGGCGAAAGCGAGATCCGCCGCTACATCCTTGAAGCCGATCTGCTGGAAGGGATTGTCGCCCTGCCCACCGACATGTTCTACAACACCGGGATCGCCACCTACGTGTGGATCCTGTCGAACAAAAAGGCGGCGGAGCGTAAGGGCAAGATCCAGCTGATCGACGCCAGCAAGCTGTGCAGCAAAATGCGTAAGTCACTGGGCGCGAAGCGCAACATGATGAGCGAGGAGGACATTCGGCTCATCACCCGCACCTTTGGCGACGCCGAGGTCGTGGATCTTAAGGACGCGGACGACAAGCGCGCTGTCGCCAGCAAGATTTTCAACAGCACCGACTTTGGCTTCCGCCGCCTGACGATTGAGCGCCCGCTGCGCCTGACGGCGCAGGTCACGGATGAATCTATTGCCGCGCTGCGCTTTGCGCCAAAACCGCTTAACGCACCGATGGGGTGCCTGTATGACGCGTTCGGTGCCTTCTGGCAGGACGAGAACTACGGCAACTTTGCCGAGTTCGAGGTGGAAGCGCGCGCCGTTATCAAAGCTGAATTCCCTGAGCTTAAAGAGAAGCAGATTAATGATCTGCTCGACGCAACGCTATGGCGACAACAGCGCGCGCTGATGTTCAAAGCGCAAAAAATCCAGACGGCGCTCGACGGGAAAGCAGGTGGTCTCGCTCAGCCAAGCGATGATTTCAATCAGTTCCAGCTGACGCTCAAAGAGGCGTTTAAAACCGCCGCCGTTAAGCTGGATGCCAAAGAGCATAAGCAGTTCATCGAGGCCATTACCCGCAAAAACCCGGACGCGGAGCCGGTCGTCAAAAAGGTGCTCAGGGAAGGTGCGCAGCCGCTGTACGGCGCGTTTGCGTACCGCGGACAGGTGGTGGAGTTTGAGCAGGACGGCGACCTGCGCGACAACGAGAACGTGGCGCTCGATCCGTCTGTTTCGACCAGCGATTTGATTGAAGGTTACGTGAAGGCGGAGGTGCTGCCGCACGTGCCGGACGCCTGGATTAATGCCGATAAGCGCGACGCCCACGACGGAGAGGTTGGGGTCGTTGGGTATGAGATTCCGTTTAACCGGCATTTTTATGTGTATAAGCCACCGCGCCCGCTGGAGGAGATTGACGCGGAGCTGGATGCGCTGAGCGCGGAGATTATGAAGCTGCTGCAGGAGGTACACTCCTGATGGCTGGACTTAAAGAATATAAACCTTATGAGCATTATGAAGATGCTTATGCAGTTTGGTATAAGAAAAAACCGGCTCACTGGAAATGTGAGAAGTTCAAATATTATTTCAGCGAAAAAGCTAAAAAAAATGCAGCACACCTAAAAGCTGGGGCCATCAGTTTTGGAGAGGTAACTTACAAGGACGAGAATAATTTATCGATTGACACTAAAAACTCTTACCAGGAAGTACTCGCAGGTGAGTTTGTTATAAACCCATTAAATCTCAATTTCGACTTAAAGAGTTTACGGACTGCCCTATCCAAAATTAATGTAGTTGTTAGCACTGGATATATCATCCTGCGTATTAATGGCCTGTTAAACCCTCATTACTCCCGTTGGCTTTTGCATCAATTCGATGTTTCTCATATGAAAACATTAGGTTCTGGAGTGCGACAGACTATTAGTTATAATGATATTGGCAACTCTTTCTTTTGCAGGCCATCTTTAGAAGAGCAAACAAAAATAGCTATGTTTCTCGACCACAAAATCTTAAAGATAGACAGCCTTATACAAAAACAACAAAATCTCATCGAACTACTAAAAGAAAAACGTCAGACAGTAATAAGCCATGCCGTAACCAAAGGGTTAAATCTTGATGTACCGATGAAAGATTCTGGGGTTGAGTGGTTAGGATACATGCCTTCACACTGGCATGTAAGCAAAATAAAATGGATTATTTGTTTGAAAAGTGGAGAATCTATTACGAGTAATGAAATAGCATCCGATGGAAACTACCCTGTTTATGGAGGAAATGGTCTTAGAGGCTTTTATAAAGAGTACACTCACGATGGCAATTATGTAATAATTGGTCGTCAAGGTGCGCATTGTGGAAACGTACAATACGCAAATAACAAATTCTGGGCTTCTGAACATGCTATTGTTGCCACCCCAACATTCAAATACAAAATAGCATGGTTAGGGGAACTCTTTCGTGCAATGAATCTTAACCAATATTCGGTATCTGCTGCGCAACCCGGTCTTGCCGTAGAAAATATTAGCGACCTAAAAATACCTATTCCTCCATATCCAGAACAGAAAAAATTAGCTAAGTATATAGAAAATCATATATCTATAAATGATAAACTAATTAAAAATTCTTTGAATTGTATCAAATTATTAAAAGAACGCCGCACCGCCCTGATTGCCGCCGCCGTCACCGGCAAAATCGATCTGCGCGACTGGACGCCTCCCGCCAGCAGCACCGAAACATCCCTCACCGCTGAGGAGGCCACCGCATGATCGCCGACGTCACCAAAGAATCGAACCTGCAGACCGATATCATAAACCAGATATGCCAGAACGGCTGGGTCCCCGGCACGAGCAGCAAGTACGATCGTGAACGTGCCCTCTATCCGCAGGATGCGCTGACGTTTGTCCAAATCACCCAGCCGCAGGAGTGGGAAAAATTTACCCGCATCTATCCCAATGACACCGAGCGTCATTTTCTCGATGCGCTGGTGGCGCAGCTTAAAAAAGCCGATGCCAACGCCACCGATCTCCAGTCCCGAACCTACGGAACCCTGGGGGTGCTGCGCCACGGCATCAAAAGCCATAACGCGCGCTTCTCGTTATGCCAGTTCAAGCCGGACCACAACCTCAACCCGGACATCCTTGCGCGCTATCGGCAAAACATTTGCCGTATCGTCCCGGAACTTGTCTACAGCCCTCACGCCACCAGCAATGCCACGGATGCAAAAGCCAAACGCTGGCGCATCGACCTGGTGCTGTTTATCAACGGCCTTCCCGTTGCCACTCTCGAACTGAAATCCGAATTCAAGCAGACGGTCAACAGCGCCATCAACCAGTACAAAAAAACGCGCCTCCCAAAAGATCCGGAGACCAACAAGCCTGAGCCGCTGCTGGCCTTCAAGCGCGGCGCGCTGGTGCACTTCGCCGTCAGCCAGTACGAGGTCTACATGACCACCCGGCTTGCCGGTGATGACACGTTCTTTCTGCCGTTCAACAAAGGCACTAAAGAGGGTGGCGCGGGGAACGACATCCCGGAGGATCACCATGAATACGCCACCCGCTATCTCTGGAACGAGGTATTGCTCCCCGACAATCTGCTGAAGATCCTCGCCTGCTTTGTCCATCTGCAAATCGAGGAAAAAGAGGACTGGGACGGTAAAAAGGTCAAAAAAGAGAACTTGATCTTCCCGCGCTATCATCAGTGGGACGTGGTGAACAAACTCATTGCCGCCGCAGATCAAGAAGGCACCGGCAACAAGTACCTTATCCAGCACAGCGCCGGATCCGGAAAATCGAACTCCATCGCCTGGACGGCGCATCAGCTCTCGTGCCTGCATAACGAAAAGGGGGAAAAACGCTTCCACTCGGTGATTGTGGTGACTGATCGCACCGTGCTGGACGATCAGCTGCAGGACACCATCTATCAGTTTGAACATGCGGACGGCGTGGTCGGGCGAATCAACAACCGCGAGGGGGAAGGCTCGAAATCGGAGAAGCTCGCCAGCGCGCTGGAGCATTCGCAGCCCATCATCATCGTCACCATTCAGACCTTCCCGTTCGTACTCAAAGCAATCGAAAACAGCACCTGTCTCAAAGAGCGAACCTACGCGATTATCGCAGATGAAGCGCACTCCTCCCAGAGCGGCTCCACGGCGCGCCAGCTGAAAGAAGTGCTGATGAGCGAAGGGACCGACGACGACATGGTCCTCACTTCTGAAGATATCCTTGATGCCACCCTTGCCGCGCGCAGCGGGAGCAGCAATCTTAACTTCTACGCCTTCACCGCGACGCCGAAGGCGAAAACCCTGGAGCTTTTTGGCCGTAGACCCAACCCGCACGAGCCCGCATCCAGAACCAACAAACCTGCGACGTTCCACGTTTACTCCATGCGTCAGGCCATCGAGGAGGGCTTTATCCTCGACGTGCTGAAGAACTACACCAATTACAAAGTGGCCTATAAGCTGCTGCAAAGAATGGGCGACAAAGACCGGGAAGTGGACAGCAATCGGGCGAAGATCAGGCTCAACCAGTGGGTAACGTTGCACGATCACAATGTTTCGCAAAAGGTAAAAGTCATCATTGAGCATTACCGCCAGCACGTGATGCATCTGCTCGGCGGACAGGCAAAAGCGATGGTGGTCACCAGCTCTCGCAAAGCAGCCGTGCGCTATAAGCTGGCGTTTGATAAATACATTGCCGACATGGGCTACGGAAAGATCGCTGCGATGGTGGCGTTCTCAGGCGAAGTTGAGTTTCAGGAAAATGACATGAACAGCCTTGCGCTGTTGCACCAGAAATTCACTGAAATCAATATGAACCCGGCGCTCAAGGGCCGCGACATGCGTAGGGCGTTTGATACCGATGACTATCAGGTGATGCTGGTGGCCAATAAGTTCCAGACCGGCTTCGACCAGCCGAAGCTGTGCGCCATGTACGTGGATAAAGCGCTTGGCGGCGTGGAGTGCGTACAGACGCTGTCGCGGCTGAACCGAACCTATCCTGGTAAAAAGGAATCCGGCACCTTTGTACTCGATTTTTATAACGAACCTGACGACATCCTGGCTGCCTTCCAACCCTACTACCAAACGGCTGAATTGACCGATGTCAGCGATCCAGGTCTGGTGTTCGATCTGTACGAGAAACTTCGCGCGACGGGGATATTTTTATGGCACGAAGTCGAACAGCTATGCGAGGCTTTTTACAGTAAGAAGAAATCGAATGCGACGCTCAGCAATATTTGCCTGCCTGCAGTAAACCGCTGGGCAATGCGGTATGCCTCCGCGAAAGAGGCGTATATCAGCGCTAAACAAATCTATGAATTAACAAAAAAGGATTCCCCTAACCCCATTTTGCTCGCGAACGCGGAAAACAGTTTTAAAGCCTGCAAGCAGGAAAAAGATCGTCTGGAGATCTTCAAAAAAGATCTCGGCAGCTTTGTACGCTTTTATGAATTTATGTCCCAGATCGTCGCCTACGATGACAAGTCGCTGGAGAAGTTAAGCCTTTATTGTCGACATCTTCGCCCCTTACTGCGCGAAGAGGCAACAGATGAAAATGACGTCGATCTTTCCAATGTTGAAATGAGCCACTATCGGCTTTCAAAAATCCTGGAGCAGCATATCAAGCTTCAGGAGGATGCCGCAGAGTATAAGCTCAACCCGGTTAATGACGTCGGCACCGCAAAAGCAAAAGATAAGAAAGAGGAGTTTATGTCGCAGGTGCTGTCGCAGCTCAACGAGCTGTTTATCACCGAAAATCTGACCGACAAAGATATGCTCAACTATGCCTTTGTGGTTTACGATAAGCTCGCAGAAAACAAACTTGTCATGACCCAACTCGACAATAACACTCGTGAGCAGGCCATGCTGGGCGACTTTACGAAAGCCATTGATGACGCCGTGATAGACAGCAACGAAGCGCACAAGGAGATGATGATGCAGTATTTATCGTCTCCTGACGTTGCCAAAGGGTTTGCTCATCTGATGTATGACATCGCAAAAATGCGCAGGGAATTAACTCATGAGTGATATTCAACTTTTTAGCTATAGTGCTAGCGGCGTAAAAGAACTTTCCGGTAAAGCAGCAACCATCGAAAAAGAGCTGCAATCCTTGATAGAGTCCCGAATGGATACTTTTCTCGGCGTTCGTTTTCTCGACAGTGAATACAGTACCGGTAAGACCCACCGTGGACGCATTGATTCACTGGGTCTGGAAGAATAACTGCCTTTTGCTCCGGGGAAGATTTTTCTCCCGGAGCAGGTTAATCAAGCCCCTAACCGATAATCCCAGTCATCCGAATGAATAACGTTACCGTCACGATAATGCCAGGTAATCTTTTCATAACGAAGCAGAACAAGCTCAAGATGCCCCTGTTTTTCATGATAAGTCTCTTTCACGTCATGCATTAATGAAAACAGCGTGACGACTTTTACCGATTCCAGCGTTATCGTGAAATAGATTTCTTCCTGACCGGCATCATTGATTCTGTAAAGGTCGATAGTCGCTTTCCTGAGCGTACCGCCCGTGCTGAGCGCTTTATAGAGATAAACGCTGGAGGCATCAATTTCCTTTTCAATGAGAAAAGGGCGATGCTGGCGTTTGCTCAACACTCTGCCATTATGCAGGTCAGAATTATAGCTTACGTTATGATAGAGTCCTAAAACCTCAATTTGGTTTTCACGGTCTGTAACTTTCACGCTCCCTTTTATAATATTACCCGCATCGTCAGTTAATGACATATATCCCGGAATGGCCATTTAAATATCCTTATCGAATGGAACAGAGTGTTCAACGGTGGCAATCATAACGGCGAGACATCTTTTACCCTCAGGGCTTTTTATTTTAAACATCTCCCTGATGGAATCTACATAAAGCTTATTGCTCTCTGCTTCCGTCTCAGGGAAATTAGCAAAAGCGCAGACTTGTTCAATAGTGAGCAACGGTTTATCGTCTTTTAATATTGCTAAGACACCCTCAGGGTTATGCGGGATGGCTTCTGAAAGCGCCGCCTTTAAATCTTCAGCCGTACTGGCGTCTACTCCGGTTTCAAGGGCACTCGCCACCGCTAACCATGCTTGTGTTCCGCTCCTGATTTTCGGGATGATATGGTTCCACCATTCCGGCTCATCGTTATCATTTGAGTTCATTTCACCAACAACAGTGCTGGCCCCCTTGTCGTTTATCATTTGTAAAATCTGTTCAGGCGTATGATTTTTGGCAAATAAGCCCATCGGTAAGGACAAAAAGAATAGCGCAATAATATATTTCATTATCGTACCACCAGTATTGTGTCACCAGAATCATAAATTATATGGCGCTTGTCCTGGCCGTTCATAATGATGCAACCTGCTGACGCAGTACCTGGCGGCAGCCCTTTTTTATCACCATGAATTTGAAAGTGATCTCTACCAAAGGTATTGGTTCCGGCTATAGGCTCAAGAATTATGGCCTCTGCACTTTTATGATTATTCCATCCGGCAATAAAATAAATACCTCTGGGGATGGGCCCTCTGTTTCGTTGACTTTCACACTCGGGTTTATCTTTCGATTCACCAGCGCCGCTGTAGCAGTTAGCGACAAACTCACCGTTATGGCTCAATACTCCTGTCGATACTTTATATTCCCATGTCATTAATACCACCTCCTTTTACAAATAGTTCTTTATCTTATGACGGACAAGAAAATAGAAATTACCAGGAAGATCACAAAAACTTACTGCCGAGAATAGACAAGCACAAAAAATATATAAAAATGAATAATAGATAATTTTAATACATATATTTTTTAATATAATAGCGGTCTGTTCGCTCAGATTATGCATCCACCTCCTCTTACACCAGTTTTGCACTTTTGGTGAACTTCCCTCTATCCTTACCCCATGGAAAAAATAGCTGAACTCAAACGCGCCAAGCTGCTGGCGCTGTCGCTGCTGCTGGTTGCCGCCGCGGCGTTTATCACCACCCTGTTCCTGCCGCAGACCTTCTGGGTGCGCGGCGTGAAGGCCATTGCCGAGGCGGCGATGGTCGGCGCGCTGGCAGACTGGTTTGCCGTAGTTGCGCTGTTCCGCCGGGTGCCCATTCCGTTTATCTCGCGCCATACGGCGATTATCCCGCGCAATAAAGACCGGATCGGCGACAATCTCGGCCAGTTTGTGCAGGAGAAGTTTCTTGATACCCAGTCGCTGGTGGCACTCATCCGCCGCTATGAACCTGCCCAGATGATCGGCGCCTGGTTCAGCAAACCGGACAACGCCCAGCGCGTCGGGCTGCATTTGATGCAGGTGATGAGCGGTTTTCTCGAACTCACCGACGATGGACGCATTCAGCGCCTGCTCAAACGGGCGGTGCATAAGGCCATCGACAAGGTCGATTTCACCGAAACCAGCGCCGTGATGCTGGAGAGCATGACCAAAAACAACCGCCACCAGGTGCTGCTGGATGCGATCATCAACCGTCTGATTACCCTGATTCAGCGGGAGAGCACGCGGGACTTTATTGCCGATCAGATTGTCCACTGGCTGAAGACCGAACACCCGCGCAAAGCGATGGTGCTGCCCACCGAGTGGCTGGGCGATCAAAGCGCGGAAATGGTGTCGAACGCGGTGAACACGCTGCTGGACGATATCAGCCACGACCGCACGCACCAGATCCGCCAGGCGTTCGACCGTGCCACGCTGAAGCTTATCGACAACCTGAAAAACGATCCGGAAATGGCGGCGAAAGCCGACAACATCAAGCACTACCTGAAAAACGATGAGGCGTTTAACCGCTATCTGGGAGAGATGTGGGCCGACCTGCGCCAGTGGCTGAAAGCGGATATGCAAAGCGAGGATTCGCGCGTGAAGCAGCGCATCGCCAACGCCGGGCTGTGGTTTGGCGAAACGCTGTCTAACGACGCCAGCCTGCGGGCGTCGCTGAACGAGCATCTGGAGCAGGCCGCGCACCGCCTCGCACCGGATTTCGCGGCGTTTCTGACGCGCCACATCAGCGACACGGTCAAAAGCTGGGACGCCAAAGACATGTCCCGACAGATTGAGCTCAATATCGGAAAAGACCTGCAGTTCATCCGCGTCAACGGCACGCTGGTCGGCGGGACGATTGGCCTGATCCTGTTTTTACTCTCGCAGCTGCCTGCCGTGCTGGGACATTAATCTACTTTGGGCGGCGCGATGACGTAGCGCGTCGCCTCAAAGCGGTTGAGGATCAGGTGCACCAGGAAGACCATCGTCAGCGTTGCGACCAGCGAAAAGGTAACGGAGGTGATGCGGTAGAGATCGCTGAACACCAGGTCAGTGTCCGGGTGCATGTTCTGCCCGAACATAATGCCGATGGTCGTGATGCTGGAGAACCCCACGCCCGCGCCCACCTTTTCCATCACGTGCAGACGCGCGCCAAACGCCAGCCCGAGGCCAATCAGCGGCATCATCAGCAGCATATGGCTGCTGTGATCGTAGAGGATCAGCTGCACCACCAGAATATAGAGACAGCCCAGCACCACGCCGACCACGCGCCAGATCGAGCTCATCACCGAACCGCGGTAGTGCATGGGGAACAGGATCAAAATCCCCGCCATCAGCGCCGAAAGCGAATCGCTTAAGTCGCTAATCTGAAACACCACGAATATCAGCGTCGCGACGGTGCCGGAGAGCAGCGACTCGTGGCGCACGCGGGCATCGTCTTTCTCAATCAGCGGCGGCGGCCTGCGGGGCTCCACGTCCGGCAGGAGATAGTTCATCAGCGCGCTCAGGCACACCGCCATCACGCTCGCTTCGATGTTGGAAAACAGCAGCGTGTGCCAGCTGGTGGTGGGGTAGCTCATAAAGTTGAGCATCACGCTCTGGCACACCACGCCCATTGAGCCAAACAGGAACAGCGGCCCCTTGCTCATAAAGCGAAAACGCATCACGTACAGGGCAAACACCACCAGCGTCATGATGACCGGCCATTGCGACAGATAGCCGATAATGAAGATCATTTCGACGCAGTTTAGCGCGGCGCTGAAGATAAACTGCTTCGCCACGTGGCGGTTAAACACCGGCACCAGCGACAGGAGCATGATCGGATAGACTACGAAAAATACGCCGTAGCTGGTGTTGTAGAAGCTGGAGATGCTCAGCGCAATCATCCCGGCGAAGACGATGCGCAGGGTCTGGCGAAAGTCGTTTGCCGTATAGACGATGTTGCCGTGCGGGGTAAACACCCGCGCCAGGGTGCTAATAGACATAGTGAAGCAGGCTCACCAGGTGGATCTGCATCCCCGAGAAGAAGCGCGCAAACGGCCCCTCGCTGTTGTAGAGCTGCACGGTGGCGCGCGCGCCGGTCGGCAGATGCTTCGGCAATTCTTCGTCCAGCGCGACGTGAATACGCATGCGTTGGGCATCGCGCACCCAGCGGTTGGAGGTTTCCGGCTCGGACAGCTGGCCGTTCACGGCCTCCTGACCCGCCAGTATCCCCGCGTCGCTGCTGGTCACGTGGGCGCGGAAAACGTACCCCGGGAAGGCGTCAAACACCACGGCGGCATCGGTGCCCTGATGGGTATGGCGCAGGCTTTTTTCGCGAAAATCGGCGACGATATCGGTCTGGTTGTTCACTAGCGCCAGCGCGGCTGAACCCGAGGAAGCGTAAAAGCCCGGGCTTAACTGCAGGTTACTGACCGTGCCGTCCGCCTGGGCATAGACCTTCGTCCAGCCGAGGTTAAGTTCCGCCTCATCCAGCGCGTTACGGTATTTTTGCAGCGTCACGTTGCGATGCTCGTCCCGCTCGCCGCGCTGAATGCGCAGGTTATGGATATTGGCCTGGATAGAGCTGACGGACTGCTCGCTGCTCTGCCAGGTGGTTCGGACCTTATCCAGATCCGCCTGCGAGACGTTCTGCAGGGTACTCAGCTTCTGGTAGCGATCGAAGGTCACTTTATCGTTACGCGCGGTCAGCACGGCGGTTTTCAGGCTGGCCTGCGCGGCAGCGATCTGCGCATCCAGCTGGTCGTTGGAAAGGCGTGCCTGCTCAAGCGCGATTTGCGCCGCTTCCACTTTATTGCGAAACGGCGTGTCGTCGAGCTCAAACAGCAGATCGCCTTTCTTCACCTGGCTGTTGTTGTGGACATGTACCGCCGCCACGTAGCCGGAGACGCGCGGAGAAACCGGCGTCACCACACGCATCACGGTGGAGTCCGGCGTCAGCGGGATCCAGATATCCGCGACGATAAAGTAGACAAACATCAGCAGGAAAGAGGCAATACTCACCCTTACCCAGCGGGCAAACTTTTGTTCAGGGGTCATTATTTTTCGGTCTTGTTATCTTCTTCGCGGATTATCCGCAAATTGCAGGCGAATTGATTCAGGGTGGCGCTGAAAATGTCGATATGTTCCGGCGCGATGTTTTGCGATACGCGCGCCTGATAGGTCTCAATCACCCGAGTGAGCCTTTGTAATAGGGCTTTTCCCTCAGGCGTCAGCGTCAGAAGCCGGATGCGCTTGTCATAAGGCGATACGGAGCGCAGCAGGTAACCCTGCTTTTCCAGCTGTGTCAGGGTGCGCATCAGCGGCGGCAGTTCAATGCCCTGCACCTCCGCCAGCTCACTCACGGAGACGTTATCCCCGAGCTGATGAAGCTGCATCATCACCGTCCAGCTCGACTGGGTTAACCCGGTATCGAGAATGGCGTCGTCGATTACCGCACGCCACTGGCGCACGATCATCGCCATCCGCATGCCCATCGGCCTGCGGCTAAACAGTTCTTCTTCGCTCATGGGGAAACCTCTCGTCACACGCGGTAACGATAATAGTTATCAGGGTAAGTATCAAGAAACGAGAGGTAAAAGAGCAGGAATTGCGAAACGATTTTCTCCCTCTCCCCGTGGGAGAGGGTCGGGGTGAGGGCACCAGCCCGCAGCAGAGTTTAGCGGCTAAAAAGTCTCTGAACGGCACTTTTCCCCGAAGCCGTCACCACCACCTCCCTGTACCCCGCCACCCGCTGGATCCACCCTTTGCTTTCCAGATGAATGAGCAGCGCCGCGCCCGCCTCACCGCCCAGATGAAACCGCCGCTCGCTCCAGTCCAGACAGGCGCAGCAGGCTTTTCGCCGCGGGTGAGCGCTTAACGAAACGCCGAGCGTCAGGAACTGCTCGCGGCCATACGGCGTGAGCGCTGAACCGTCTGCCTCCAGCCAGCCTTCCGCCTGCATAAAATCGTAGATTTGCACCGCAACCGTTCCGGCAAGATGGTCGTAGCAGGTTCGGGCTTCGCGCATGGCTTTCGGCGCGGTCGTTTCAGGCGGGGTGATGCGGCTCCAGGAGAGCCCCATCATCTGCTCGACCAGCGCCGCCACGTCGTGCCCCGCCAGACGATAATAGCGGTGCCGCCCCTGCGACAGGCAGGTAATCAATTGCCCTTCCACCAGCCGGGCGAGATGGCCGCTGGCGGTCGACGGCGCAACGTCTGCCGCCGCGCTCAGCTCGGTGGCAGTCCACGCCCGCCCGTCCATCAGCGCGCACAGCATCTTTACACGCGACGGATCGGCCATTGCGGCAGCCACCGCGGCAATGGCCTGTTCCAGCGCCGCGCCGTTATCAGGAGGTAGGCTCGTTTTTAACATGTGTCGCCCAGGGTTCGGTGATCTCTGCGGCCAGCTTATCATCATCCGTCAGCAGAATAAGGTGATTCGCGTGGTCGCTGTACTGGGTAAGGATAGACACGCCGCGTGCAGCCAGCGCCGCCGCAATTTCACCCAGCTCGCCGGGGCGCTCCTGCCTGAGTTTCCGGATCACCGGCTTACGCACCGCCTGCACGGTAAACCCGGCGTCGAGCAGCACGCATCGCGCTTTTTCCCCGTCTTCCACCAGAAAATGGGCATCGGTACCAAATACGCCTCCGCCCTCCAGCCCCACGCCGTTGCGCCCGAGCAGCTGTCCAAAGCGCGCCAGCTCGCCGGGCCTGTCGCTAAAAATCACATGAACGTCATACATCCGTGTGCCCTCCGGTTTCGGAACTGTACTCCCGCACCAGTTGCGCCACTCGAATGCGGTAGTACGCGAAAATCGACTCCCGCCCTTCGGCCTGCGCCGCCTGATGGAAGACGTTCTGCTTCCAGCGGCGGACGGCCTCTTCGTCGCGCCACCAGGAAAGGGACAGGATTTTGCCGTAGGTCGTCAGGCTCTGAAAACGTTCGATATCAATGAAGCCATCGATGTCCGCCAGCAGAGGTTTGAGTTCGGCAGCGAGCTGCAGGTAGCGCGCCTGATGGGCGGGCGCGGCTTTGGCTTCGAAAATGACTGCAATCATGATGGTCTCTCCGTTGTGATGTCGGGGAGAGGATGCAGGGTAGAGAGGAATGATGCTTCGGCAAAGAGCGAAATGTTGTGCCGGATGGCGCTGCGCTTATCCGGCCTGTGGGCTCCTGTAGGCCCGGTAAGCGCAGCGCCACCGGGCAGGTTTTAGCTCAGAATCGACTTCGGCTCCATAAACGCCCGAATTCCCCACTCGCCCATCTCGCGCCCCACGCCGGAGTGCTTAAACCCGCCGAACGGCGCCTTCGGCTCATGGGCAAGGGTATTCACCAGCACGCGACCGGAAACAATCTGCTGCGCCACGCGTCGCGCGCGGTTCGCATCGCCGCCCAGCACCATCGCGCTCAGTCCGTAGTCGGTATCATTGGCAATGGCGACAGCCTCCGCCTCGTCACGATAAGGGATCGCGCACAGCACCGGGCCGAAAATCTCATCACGGGCGACCGTCATCTGGTTGTTCACGTCGGCAAACAGCGTAGGGCGCACAAACCAGCCGTCTCGCGTGCCGTCTGGTCTCCCTTCACCACCCGCCAGCAGGCGCGCGCCCTCTTCGATTCCTTTACGGATATAGCCCTGCACCCGCTGCCACTGCTTTTCGCTGACCATCGGGCCGACATCCGTCGCGCTATCGCGCGGATCGCCCGATTTCACCGCCGCCACGGCCTGCGCCAATGCGGCTTCGATCTCCGCCTTGCGCGCCTGCGGCACCAGAATGCGCGTTCCGGCCACGCACGCCTGCCCGCTGTTCATAAATCCGGCCTGAATCACCAGCGGGATCGCCTGCGCCAGATCCACATCATCCAGCAGGATCGTCGGCGATTTACCGCCTAATTCCAGGGTAACGCGCTTAAAGCTCTCCGCCGCGTTGCGCAGGATCGCCTTGCCGGTATTCGTCGAGCCGGTAAACGAGATTTTTGCCACGTCGGGATGACGGCTGATGGTTTCACCGACGGTTTCGCCGCGTCCGGTGACGATGTTAAACACGCCCGCCGGCAGCGCGGCATCGCGCAGCGCTTCGGTGATGATGTGTGTTTGCAGGGCGCTCATTTCGCTCGGCTTGATGACTGCCGTACAGCCCGCAGCCAGCGCGGCCGCCAACTTGCCGCAGATAAACCCCGCGTCGCTGTTCCACGGCGTGATAAGCCCGGCCACGCCAAGCGGCGTCATCTGCACCGTCGCTGCGCCTGCGGGAATGACGAACTCAAACGCCTCCAGCGCCTCGATGGCCTGAGCAATCACCTCCGCCGGATAGCTGGCCATCCACGCCGAGCGCGAGGCGGGCGCGCCGTACTCTTCAATGACCGCTTCCAGCAGATCGTCGTGGCGAGCGGCCACGGCGGCGTGCATACGTTTAAGCGCCGCGATGCGTTCCTGCTTTGTGGTCTGCGACCACGCCGGAAACGCCGCTTTCGCCGCCGCAACGGCGCGCTCCGCGTCAACCTCGTCCGCCAGACGAACCTGGCCGATGACCTGCGCCGTCGCCGGGTTGTACAAATCAAACCACTCGGTGCCGTGCGGGGTAACAAATTCGCCGTTAATAAAGATCTGTTCGATGGTGTGCATATAAACCTCCTCAGGCTGTGTGAGCACAGTCTGTCACGGCTTCTCCGTTGCGATAATCCACGCTATGCTGCAAGGGTTGTTTCGATTTTCAGGATAATCTATGCATCGTTCAGGTCTGACAGAGCTGGAAGTGGTGATGGCGGTCGTGCGACGCGGCAGCTTTCGCGCCGCCGCGCAGGAGCTGGGCATGTCGGCCACGGCGGTCAGCAACGCCATCGCCGGGCTGGAGAGCCGCCTTGATACCCGCCTCTTTAACCGCACCACCCGCAGCGTGGCGCTCACCGACGCCGGACAGCGCTACGTGGCACGTATCGGCCCGGCCCTGCAGGAGATCCGTCTCGCCAGCGAGGAGATCCACAGCGACACCGGG
The DNA here is from genome assembly GCF_034106085.1 of Enterobacter sp. 302C9. Lineage (NCBI taxonomy): Bacteria > Pseudomonadati > Pseudomonadota > Gammaproteobacteria > Enterobacterales > Enterobacteriaceae > Enterobacter > Enterobacter sp. 302C9. The sequence goes on along the minus strand of NZ_JAWNBW010000005.1, from coordinate 58,056 downwards.
GAACCCGCCGGCACGCTGCGTCTGAACGTGCCGAACCATATCGGCGCCCTGTTTCTGGACCAGCTGCTGATCGAGTTTATGATCCGCTACCCGAAGATGCGCGTAGAGACCGTCAGCGAAGCGCGAATGATCGACATCGTCGCGGAAGGCTATGACGCGGGGATCCGCCTTGAAGAGTCCGTGCCGCAGGACATGATCGCCGTGCCGCTGACCGGGGAGATCCGCCAGCTGGTCACCGCCACGCCGGACTATTTTGCACGCCACGGCATTCCGCAGACGCCGGACGATCTGCTTTCGCATCAGGGGATTGGCATGCGCATGGCCCACGGCGGGATCTACCGCTGGGAGCTGGCCCGTCGGGGGGAAACGTACGCCCTTGCCGTGCCGCCGCGCTTTGCGACGTCCGATCTTTTTGCCTCGATCCGGGCGGTAAAAGCGGGATTAGGGGTGGGATTTTTGCCGGAGCTGTATATCCGGGAAGAGCTGGAGCGTGGAGAACTGGTGAGCGTCCTAAACGACTGGGCGCAGCCCTTTGCCGGACTGCGCCTGTACTACCCCGGCCATCGCCACGTCCCGCCAGGCCTGCGGGCGCTGGTGGCAACGATCCGCGAGCGCGGGATTATTCCAGGTTAGCCTTATTCAGCCCGTAAGCCGCATCCAGCGAGCCCGGCGCCATGCGGGAGGTGATCCCCAGACGGTTCCAGGCGTTGATCGCCACGATGGCGAAGTTCAGCTCTGAAATCTCGACGTCCGAGAAGTGCTCCGCCACGCTGCGGTACAGCGCGTCGCTCACGCCGTGAACGCCAATCTGGGTCAGCGCTTCGGTGAAGGCCAGCGCGGCTTTCTCGCGGGCGCTGAACAGCGGGGACTCGCGCCAGGCCGCCAGATGGTACAGGCGCAGCTCGCGCTCGCCGGCAATTTTGGCCTCTTTCGAGTGCATATCCAGGCAGAAGGTACAGCCGTTCAGCTGCGACACGCGAATGTCGATCAGGTGCTTCAGCGCCGGGTCGATGGAGGTTTTTGCCACCTCCATGCTCAGGGCAGACAGCGCGTTGGCGAGGGCGGGTGTAACTTTGTGGTGGTTAACGCGAGTGCTCATTGTCTTTCCTCTTTTTTGTGCGGCATATGTCATGCGATGCGGCAAATCTACGCCGTTCATGACATAGTAAAAAGACACAAAAAGCGTGAAACGAGGTAGGACATGAAGCCGGGCTATCACGAGATTTATTCCCGCTATCGCGACAACATCACGCGCGGCGTGCTGAAGCCGGGCGATAAGGTGCCGGCTATCCGCGTGCTGGCGGAAGAGCTGAAGGTGGCGCGTAAAACCGTCGAAACGGCGTATGCCATTCTGACGGGGGAAGGGTATCTGGTGAGCCAGGGCGCGCGCGGCACGCGGGTCAACCCGGATCTACTGTTGCCGGATAAGAGTGCCCCAGCGGAGCAGCCCACCGGCGCGCTTCCGGCATCGCTCATCAGCCAGCGCGAGCGGGCCGGGTTTCTGCGCCCTGGCATCCCCGCCCTCGACAGCTTCCCGTATAAAAAATGGTTGTTGCTGGCGGGTCAGGCGACGCGCGCCATGCGTCAGGAGGAGATGCTCAATCCGCCCGTTCTGGGCTGGTATCCGCTGCGCCAGGCCATCGCCAGCTATCTTAATATCTCACGTGGGCTGTCCTGCAGCGCCGAACAGGTGCTGATCACCAGCGGCTACAGCGGCAGCCTGCGGCTGATCCTCGACACCCTCGCCAGCCGCAGCGACAAGGTAGTGTTTGAGGATCCGGGCTACTTTATGGGCCAGCAGCTGCTCAAGCGGATCGTGCCGCGCCTGCACACGGTGCCGGTCGATCGCTGCGGCATCGATACGGAATACCTGCTCCGTCACCATCGCGACGCCCGTTTTGCCATCGTCACCCCGTCGCACCAGAGCCCGCTGGCGGTCACCCTCTCCCTGCCGCGCAAGCAGCAGCTGCTCGACTGGGCCAGCCAGAACGAGGCGTGGATCATCGAAGACGATTACGACGGTGAGTTTCACTACACCCGCAAGGTGCTGCCGTCGCTGAAAAGCCTCGACCAGCACGATCGGGTGATTTTTATGGGCACCTTCAGTAAAACCATCATGCCGTCGCTGCGCATGGGCTACGTGGTGATGCCCGCCAGCACCGTCGGGGCCTTTACCGACTGCGCGGACATTACCACCACGGGCCAGCCGGTGCTGACGCAAAAGATCCTCACCGCGTTTCTCAACGAAGGGCATTTTTTCCGTCACCTGAAAAAGATGCGCGCGCTGTATCAAACCCGCCGCGACTGGATGATTGCCGCCCTGCGCGAGGTGTATGGCGATCTGTTTTTCACCGAGCAAAATGACGGCGGGATGCATATCGTGGCGTTCCTGACCAGAGGAAGCGGTGACCGGGAAGTGGCGCGCTGCTGGCAGGAACAGCAGCTGCAGGTGAATGCGCTTTCGGAGTGGTATTGCGGGTCGGGCAAACGCTACGGGCTGGTGATGGGCTATAACAACGTGCGGTCGTATGAAGAGGCGCTGGCGTTGCTGGAGAGGCCGAAACGGGAGACGCTTGAAATATTACTCTGAAATCAGATATCTGCCCAATTAGCACCGATTTAAAATATCGATATAATCTGATGGCTTTTTTACATTTCTAAGGAAAAGAAAATGAAATCAATTTTGGGATTTGATTATTTATTAACACCACGCGTGCTGGTCTTATTTTACTGGATCGCCATGCTGCTTATTTTTGCGGGCGGTGTGTATACCATGTTCAGCGACCACCTCATCACGGGCTTTATCGGTACGATATGCAGCCTGGTCGGATGCCGCGTGATGTTCGAACTGATTATGGTTGCGTTCAAGAACAACGAATATTTGCGCCGTATCGCTGAAAACACGTCGGTAAAATCTGCCGAATAATCCGCTTTTTATATGCCGGGTGGCGGCTAAGCCTTACCCGGCCTACGGGATCGAGCAGGCCCGGTAAGCGTAGCGCCACAGGGCAATCCTATGCTCACACATCATACCGCGACAACCCAACGTCCTTGAGCTGCTCGTCGCTCATCTGGCTCAGGATGCGGCGAGTGCGGTTGATGCGATACCAGTTGCAGATCGTTTTGCCGATCCAGACAAACACGACGAACGGACGTTTTGAACGGTTCTCATAGAATTCCATGATGCTCTCCTCACTGTACCAGTGGGGTTATCATCCTGGAAATTGGCCTGTGCAATACAGACTCAAAAACAGCTTTTGTTTAACATACAGATCCGCTAAAACAGTATCTGCATGCCAATTTTTACGGCAATCTGTACTGGTTTTACAATCTGTATGGTGAAAACAAAGGATACAGCATGACGCGCTATCAACATCTCGCCAACCTTCTGGCAGAACGCATTGAACAAGGGCTGTATCGCAGCGGCGAACGTCTGCCGTCGGTGCGCACGCTGAGCCAGGAGCACGGCGTGAGTATCAGCACCATACAGCAGGCCTATCAGATCCTCGAAAACCTCCAGCTGATCACCCCTCAGCCGCGCTCCGGCTATTTTGTCTCGCAGCGCAAGGCCCAGCCGCCGGTTCCGGCCATGACGCGACCGGTGCAGCGCCCCGTGGACGTCACCCAGTGGGATGAGGTGATGATGCTGCTGGACGCCCGTGCCGATAAAGAGATGATCTCCTTCGGCGGCGGCTCGCCGGATATTAACCAGCCGAGCCTGAAGCCCCTGTGGCGCGAGATGAGCCGCATCGCGCAGCACAACCCTGCCGAGATGCTGAGCTATGACGTGCTCGACGGCCGCCTGGAGCTGCGCGAGCAGATCGCCCGCCTGATGCTGGACGGCGGCTCCACCGTGGCAGCGAACGAGATTGTCATCACCAACGGCTGCCACGGCGCGCTGTCGATTGCCCTGCTCTCGGTGTGCAAGCCGGGGGATATCGTGGCGGTGGAGTCGCCGTCGTTTCATGGCACCATGCAGATGCTGCGCGGATTTGACATCAAGGCGATTGAAATTCCTACCGATCCCGAGACCGGGATCAGCATCGAGGCATTAGAGCTGGCGCTGGAGCAGTGGCCGATCAAGGCCGTGATTCTGGTGCCCAACTGCAATAACCCGCTCGGGTTTATCATGCCGGAAGCGCGGAAAAAGCAGGTCTTAGCCCTGGCCCAGCGGCACGATATCGTGATCGTGGAGGATGACATTTACGGCGAGCTGGCGGCGGAGTACCCGCGCCCGCGCACCATTCATTCGATGGATATCGACGGCCGCGTGATCCTCTGCAGCTCGTTTACCAAAACCGTGGCGCCGGGCCTGCGCGTCGGCTGGATTGTGCCGGGGCGCTATTACGACCGGGTGATGCACATGAAATACGCCGCAGGCGGGTTTAACGTGCCGGGTACGCAGATGGCGGTGGCGGCGTTTATTCGCGACGGCCATTACCATCGCCACGTGCGCCGTATGCGCCAGATTTATCAGCAGAATATGGAAACCTACACCTGCTGGGTGCGGCAGTATTTTCCGGCAGAGATTTGCGTCACGCGCCCGCAGGGCAGCTTCCTGCTGTGGATTGAGCTGCCGGAGAAGGTCGATATGGTGTGCGTCAGCAAGCAGCTGTGTCGGCTGAAGATCCAGGCCGCGGCCGGATCGCTGTTTTCCGCCTCCGGGAAGTACCGCAACTGTCTGCGGATCAACGTGGCGCTGCCGCCGACGGAGAAGAATCGCGAGGCGTTGAAGAAGATGGGTGAAGCGATTGTGATTGCGATGGAGGAGTAGTGCGGCCTGATGCCCTCACCCCGACCCTCTCCCACAGGGAGAGGGAGAAAACCGATCCTGTAGGCCCGGTAAGCGCAGCGCCACCGGGCAACAGGCAGGTTACTCGTCGAAGTACCAGTATCCCTGGTTAATCAGCCCGGTGAGCTCTTCAACAAACGCCGGGTTATTCAGCGCATCGCCCAGCTCGGCCTGGCCGAGTTCGGTGTAGCGGCACAGCGCATCCGCCGCTTTCGCGTCTACCGTCTCCAGCTGTTCGCTGTTGATAAAGAAGCTGCCGTTGACGTTCAGCACGCGCAGGCCGCTCAGGCGAGACAGCGTTTCGCCGCCCTGCAGCGCGTCCAGCACCTCTTCCGGCGCGTACGGCGGCTCGGCGGTGGCGATATCCAGCTCGTGGCGCGGCGTGGAGACAAAGCTGCCGAACCATTTTGTGAAATCATCCGGCTTGCTAATCATGTCGAACATCATCTGGCGAATGCGATCGAGTTCGTACTGCTCCACGCGGCCCGGGTGTTCGCGACAGGTCAGATCCGGATCGCTGTAGTGCTCGCCCCCCAGATCGTTTTCCAGCGCGTAATCGGCGAAGCTGCTGATCAGATCGCGACCGTTCGGCCCGCGGAAACCGACGGAGTAGTTGAGCGCCGTCTCATGGGTAAAGCCGTCGTGCGGGAATCCAGGCGGGATGTAGAGGATATCGCCCGGGGCCAGATCTTCGTCGATGATCGGCTCGAACGGATCGACATGCAGCAGCGCAGGATGCGGGCAGAACTGACGCATCGGCAGCTTGTCGCCCACGCGCCAGCGGCGGCTGCCCATCCCCTGAATGATGAACACGTCGTACTGATCGATATGCGGACCCACGCCGCCGCCCGGCACGGAGAAGGAGATCATCAGGTCGTCCAGACGCCAGTCCGGCAGGACGCGGAACGGACGCACCAGCTCCGCGGCGGGCATATGCCAGTGGTTCACCGCCTGCGCCAGCAGCGACCAGCCGGTTTCACCCAGATCGTCAAAGTGCTCAAACGGACCATTGCTGGCCTGCCATTTGCCGTTGAAATGGCTCACCAGACGGCTATCGACTTCCGGCTCCATCGCCAGCCCTGCCAGCTCGTCCGGGGTGATCGGGTCGACAAAATTCGGGAAGGCATTTTTCAGCACTACGGGTTGTTTTTGCCAGTATTTCTCAAGAAATTCCGGCCAGTTCAGGTTCAGTTGATACGCCATGGGTAGCACCAGTGAGAGGGGAAACAGGCGCGATTATGGTGGAGAGCGTGGAGGGCTGCTTTGTCGTGGGTCAAGCGCAGATGATTTGCCTGCCACGCGCGTGTTGGCAATGATTAAACCTGGTCATTAGGTGAAGTGGTATTAAAGTAAAACTTAAATGATAATTTTTCCTGAACCTTTTCCCCCGTCCGACGTTTACTTTTACTCAAGGCATCTTACCTCTTAAAACTGGTAGTTTTTTAATTTTAAGAACAAGATTAGCATTAGAGATTGTCATTCTTTATATTTAGCTCTAAGCTATTTTCTTTTGCATACCTGGCTCATTAAAGGCAATGATTAGAATCACAAGGACTGTTGAAAGCGAACATTGCTTACAAGAATATATTTCAACGTTTTCTGCCTTAAATAATCTTATTGACCGACACCTTTCTAAAACTTATCTCAATCTTTTTGCCCGCCCTCAGCAGGCTGAAGATGGTGCGGTTGAATGGTATAGCGAAATAAATGGTAAACCCCAACGCTTTAACGCTTTAAACGTCGTTGAGCGAGACAAAATCGCCATACTCCTCTCACAAAAGCTGGCGGCACTCACTCAACTTCATCAAACACTCTCGACTAGCGCGCAGACTTCTCCCGAAACACTGCAGTTACTGGCAAAAATAGCCAGACAGCCCTCACCAGAAAGAATATGGATCGTTGACGGTCAGCCTGTGATTACAGGCTGGGACATCATGCCTGAAACTAAGTTGCCGGCAGAACCGCTGGCTAAAAAGCGTGGGTGGTTATGGCTGGGGCTTTTAGCACTGGCTCTGCTTCTGGCTCTTGTTCTCCTGCGCGGCTGCTGGCCGACTGTCAAAGTAGCCACTCCTGCCGTTTCTCCCGTCCAGCCAGCCCCTGAGCATCAGGTCAAAATGCTCTGCCCGGCACAGCGGACAAAACAGCAGGCACCTGAAATGGTTATTATTTTTGATGCTTCTGGCTCTATGGCCATGAGCATGGATGCCACACCAGAAGAGATAATGCGGTGGATGCAGGATAAACCTGTACCCGGTATCGATCGTGAACCTCGTCGCATTACGCTCGCGCATCAATCCGCTAAACACATTATCGATGACGTGCCAAATGACATGGACATTAGCCTTATTGCCGCAGCTAATTGCCACCAGGTGAACGCAACTCCGGCTTTCCTGCCGGAACAACGCGCTGAGCTAAAAAAGTTAATTGATAAAATCCAGCCGGTGGGTAAAACCGCTCTGGCAGAGGCGTTAGAAGAGGCGGGGAAACGAGTTAATGGCGTTGACCGTGATGCCATAATTCTACTGGTGACGGACGGGGAAGAGACATGCGGAGGCTCGCCTTGCGATGTCGCGCTTGAGCTAAAAAAACGTAAGCCCCGATTACAGGTCAATGTTGTCGATATCATGAATACCGGCGCCGGAAACTGTATTGCCAGCAATACAGGTGGAAAGGTATTTGCTGTCAATAATACGCAGGAGTTTAATAAGATGATGAACAACGCCGTGAAGGAATATATACCGCAGGGTTGTGATTAACACATTAGAGAAAATGAATACATTGCCAGAAATATAGTTTCACAGCGAAACTTTTTTTGCGGCAATCGGATATGCGCACGTCCCAATAATAAGTTTAGTTTAGGTCTAAACGTTTTCGGCCATTTGCCGATAATACTCAATATTTTGTTGCCATAAACAATTGACGCAGATTACCCGGCGTATTTGCGGCGTCCTTTTTCACAGTGGAACTTGCTTTCACTTGTTCGTTTAACAGCAAAGGCATGCAGCGTGAAAGAAATTTTTCTATGCAGTGACAAGCTCGATAAATATCAGTCGATGGGTGAGAATGGACAGGCAGTATATATTTCCGCATTACAGCTGCGTGAAACCCTACGACTTAGAAAACAAACGGCGGTTGCTGACACTTTAGCCATCCCGCAAATCAGCGAGCATGGCGATCGAATCGACTGGTATGCCCCGCTGGCCGGTGACGTTATTCCATGGACGGCCGCAACGGAAGCTGAGCGCCAGGCCGCGCTCGCGCAACTCGAAACCACCCATGCAGCGTTTCGCCAGATAAGTAATGAATTTGCCCAAAGCCAGCAGCCGGAACGCCGGCTCTTTGGGAAATTACTTGAAAAAGCGATGCAATTCCCCGATCAGCAGCACGTGTGGCTGGTAGGTGGAAAGCCAGTCATCAGTTTTTGGGGATTTGTGAACGCCACTAACCAGGCCCGCATCGAGCCGTTAGACTGTTTGCGTCCAATATCTACAGCCTTGCCTCCGCAATCAGCCAGTATTGAACCGGTGATACCAGAACGCACTTTCACGCATCAAAGGCCCGCCAAAGGACGCTGGTGGTTGCTCTTACCCGCATGGTTGCGTTGGCTACTGCCGCTACTTCTGTTACTCCTTTTAGCGTTACTGTTCTTACGGGGTTGCATGCCAGGCATAACGATACCTGGTATTTCATCTTCCGTACCCGCTTTGCCCGCGCCCCACCTTCCAACAGCCGAATCTCTTGCGCCGTCGTCAAGGGCCATCATCAGCACAACAACGTCTAAGGCGAACCTGCATTCGACAACGGGCAGTGAGATTTTAAGCACCACGGGCACTTCACTCACAACGTCACAAGAGCAATCAGCATTACAAACGCCGTCACAAAGCGCAGCAGCAACGGCATCTGCTGTGGATCCTGCGTCAGCCACGAATAGCCCTCATCCCGGCGGAACAGCACCTGCTCTCGAAGCGCCATCGGCCAATACCTCAACTGGCGCTAAAGTCCCGTTGACCCTGCCCGCATCTTCACTGGCCCAAGGAAACACCCGTTTTCTGGACGGGAACTGGCACGCAGGGGCTGGTATTCAGGATCAACGCACAGGAAAGCCCCTTAGTCTGAGTTACCAAATCAATGACGGTAAGGGCGAAGTACAGATGATCCGTGGCGACGGTGTGACCTGTCGTGGCGCGGTCAACGCGGCCATTCAGTCAGGTCATCTCGCCATTAACAATCAGGGAGAAGCACAGTGCTCCGATGGCTCACGCTACCAAATGCCAGAAATTCTGTGTGCTCCCGGCGCGCAAAACATTGCGGATTGCAAAGGCCGTTACGACGCCAAAACACTTTTCCCTATTTCGATGAAGCAGGAGGCAAGTCAGTAAATGCTCGCTGAACTCACTGATTTTAAAAAACAGGTCAAACTTATTCGCGACAGCGGGATCCAGTTCCTTGATTTCGCCTTTACCCTGCCAACGCGTAAAGAATATGGGGAATTTCTTCGTCAACAGGGCGACGAGGCTATTATGCGGCTTATCTATAATGAGAGGGAAGATAAGCTGCAGATCCCTCAGCCTGACAGCGAACCTCCTCGCTACGCAGACTCCGACTACACATTGACGACCGAAGAGTCGCTACGCCTCTATCGCGGCCTCTGGTTACCGCTGCCATTTTTCCGCTTCAACCCGCCACGAGCCTTTGCTCACGGGCCGTATAACTGGTCACGCGTCCAGTTCCATGAACTGCCTGAGCCGGATGAAAAGGGCAATACCTGGCGCGCTACTCTGATTTTTGATACCAAAATTTTCCCGGATCGCGAGAATACGCAGTATCTCGCACCGGGCGAGGATGATATCCGTTCAGGGGCGGGATTTGCTCTGGCACGCCATCCTCACGAGATGGGGGAGTTTCTCTCACTGCCATGGGTGAATGAATGGCTACGGGAAATTTTCAGTACTCAGGCTCGCGAAGTATTACGCCAACATATTGATGACATTGATGAACAACTACTGCAGAAGGAACATCAGGCGCATTATCTTAACCTGCTGCATGTCCTGGCGACGACGATTGTCGTTCCTGAAGTACAGGTCAACGACGTAAAAATCCGGGACTCAGCGATACCTGTAGATCTCGTGCTGGACATTGGTAACTCACGTAGCTGCGGCATCCTGATCGAAGAACATCGTGACGACAATAAAGGGCTTTCTCAACTTTATCAGCTTCAGCTCCGAGATTTGAGCCAACCGCAATTTGTTTATAACGAGCCTTTTGACAGCCGTCTCGAGTTTGCCCAGGCCGAATTCGGCAAGCAGGATTTCTCGCTAAAAAGCGGGCGCAGCGATGCCTTCACATGGCCAACCATTGGACGCGTCGGCGGAGAAGCCTTCAGAATGGCGGCTCAACGCCTGGGTACCGAGGGCTCAACAGGGATCTCCAGCCCTAAACGCTACCTCTGGGACGATCAACCCTATTCACCGGGATGGCGCTTTAGCCAGGCCTTCGTGAAAAGTGACAGAGAGCCGTTAGCCACTGCAGCACCGCTGCTGTATATGGTCAACGATCAGGGGAAATTGCTCATTCGCCTGAAAAATGAAGAAGACCGTATGCCCGTCTTCACGCCGGTATACAGTCGTAGCTCGCTGATGACGATGATGTTGTCAGAGGTATTAAGCCAGGCTCTCATGCAAATCAACAGCCCTTCACAGCGGCTGAAGATGAACCACGCCAGCACACCGCGTCGTTTACGAAATGTCATTATGACTGTCCCTCCGGCGATGCCAAAGCCTGAGCGCGCTATCTTTGAGGAGAGCATGCATGACGCTATCCGCATGGTCTGGAAAGCGCTCGGCTGGGAAGAGATGGATTATGAAGGCGATGACCCGCAGTGCTTGAAATACGCCCATCCAGGCGTACACGTGAAGTGGGACGAAGCCACATGTGGGCAGTTGGTATATCTCTATAACGAAACGCAGAACTACTTTGGCGGTCGCACGGACGAATTTTTTGCAGCTACTCGCCGTCCCGATACTCAAAAGGACACCAGCGATACACGCTCATTAAAAATCGCGTCGATTGACATTGGCGGAGGAACGACCGATCTCGTCATTTCTCGCTACACGCTGGATGAAGGCCAGGGCATTAACGTCCGGATTACCCCGAAACAGCTTTTCCGTGAAGGGTTTAAGGTAGCAGGCGACGACATACTGCTGGATGTTATACGGCTTTTCCTCCAGCCAGCAGTAAAAGCGGCCATGACCAAAGTCGGCCACAGCGATCTTGCAGCCGAATCAATGATGTCACAACTGTTCGGTAGTGAATCGATCGAAGCCGGAAAACAGGTATTACGTCAGCAGCTTACATTGCAGATCTTCGCGCCTCTGGCGTTATCTATTTTGCATCGCTATGAAGAGTACTCCCCGGAAAATGGGCGGGAGATACTGAATTACACTTTCCGTGAGCTACTTGCCGATAATCTTCCAACCGAGAAAGTACAGGATTACGTCAACGACGTTGCCCGTTCCGGACAGCTTGCGAGCGAAGTACCGTTCTCCATTCTGGATGTACCGCTGGAGTTGGATCTTGCGCGTCTGCACAATGAATTTATCGACCCTCGCAGCGGGCGAATGAACATTTGCCACAGCCTGCGCGCGTTGTGCGAAGTGCTTTGGCACTACAACTGCGATGTATTACTTTTAACCGGTCGTCCATCCCGCCTGCCGGGAATCCAAGCGCTCATTCGCCAGCTTCAACCTGTTCCCCCTTCTCGCGTGCTGCCACTCCACGGTTATGAAACCGGTGGCTGGTATCCGTTTAACAAGAAAGGATGCATTGACGATCCGAAATCGACAGCCGTTGTGGGGGCGATGCTGTGCCTGTTAGCGGAGAAATCCAGGCTCAACAACTTCTTCTTCCGCACTGCGAACTTTAAGCCTTATTCAACCATCCGCTATGTCGGGATGCTTGATGGAAACAATGTGATTAAAGACAGCAATGTCGCCTATCGCGACGTTGATTTGGACTCCGCTGATTTCCAGTTACCGGAAGGGAAAGGCTTTGAAGCACGGGGGGAAGTGCGTATCGGTTTTCGCCAGCTTGATAACGAACGCTGGCCATCGACCGCACTTTACACCCTAAAAATTACCAGTGTGAACCTGGCAAGCGAGCTGTCGGGTGATGCTGTAATAAGCATCGGTTTAACCGCAGAACAGGGACGTGGACGTAGTAGCGAAGAACCGGTCAGTCCGGAGCGCTTCCAGATTGGCTCGATGGAAATGAAAAACGCACAGCGCGGTTATGGTCGTAGAGATGTTGCATTCCAGTTGAACACAATGGTCGGTAATGGGCTGAGTGAAACCCATTACTGGCTGGATAGCGGGAGTATTAAAAGCTAATGAGCACTATTCATCCCAACACCATTATCCAGGGCTGGAATGGCGTCGAACAAGGTGCAGGCCGGGCCATTGACTGGATCGCAAGCGTTCGTCAGGACGCGCCGCGCCTGAACACTGAAGCCGATCGCCTGACCATGAACTTGCGCCGCAGCCGTAACAAAGCACGCAGATTGGCGCAGGCCGCAGCGAAACCGATGACAATCGGCTTCTTTGGCTTGTCGCAGGCAGGCAAATCGTATCTCATTTCCGCGCTGGCTGCGGGTGAAAACGGAAAGCTGGAAACACGCCTCGGCGGCAATCAGCTCGATTTTTTGACCCACATCAACCCGCCTGGCGGCGGCAAAGAGGCGACGGGTCTTGTTACCCGGTTTAGCCGCAGTGCTCAGAGCTCAGACGACCGCTGGCCTGTCACGTTACAGCTCTTCAACGAAGTGGAAATGGGGAAGATCCTCGCCAACGCATTCATCCATGACTTCAACCAGGAAAAATTTGACTGGCAGTTCGATGAAAAACGCATCAGCGATCTGTTAACGTCCCTGTCGAAACGACGCCTGACCTCCCGCAGCCCTGGCGTGACCGAAGATGACGTAGTTTCTTTTTGGGATTACCTCATCCGCCATGCTGAGAAAACGCAAAGCCGTTTTGCCCTGACCTACTGGCCACAGGCAGTAAGCCTCGCACCATGGCTTTCTGTTGAAGATCGCGGCCAGCTTTTCTCCGTTTTATGGGGCGAAGTACCAGAACTAACCAATGCCTATATCCGTTTTGCCAACACGCTACAGCGTCTCGGTGGAGTGCAGGAGCTGCGTGCCCCGCTGAGCACGCTGGTTCGTAACGAAAACGGCCTGCTTATCCAGCGGGATAGCATCATGAACGTCGATATGCTGGAGCGGCTGAATACCCCGTCGGATCAGACTATTGAAGTCTGTCCTGTGGTAAATGGGCAAACGGGTGCGTCTATTTCGCTATCGCTGGCAGAGCTCACTGCGCTTACCGTTGAATTGCATATCCCGCTAATGGCTCCGCCTCGCGAAACAATCTTCGAAGCCGTCGACTTGCTTGATTTCCCGGGTTATCGCGGCCGTCTGGCGGTGGAGTCCATGAGTGATGTCACTCGCGAGGTTAAAAATGCAGAGAGCAACCCGCTAGCGCAGTTAATTTTGCGCGGAAAAGTGGCCTATCTTTTTGAACGCTACACCGAAAACCAGGAGATGAATGTCCTGGTGGTGTGTACGGCCTCAACAAAACAGTCCGATGTCAAAGAAGTGGGCGGCGTTCTGGACGAGTGGATCCGTTACACCCAGGGCGCTGATGCCGACGCGCGTGGTCGTCGCTTACCTGGCCTAGTCTGGGCATTAACCATGTTTGATCTGCGCATTAGCCAAAACCTTTCCCATGACGAAGCACTTCTTCGCCAGTCCTGGGGGCTTGGCGGGATGATCAAAATGGCGATGACCGAGCGTTTTGGCCAGTACAAATGGATGCAGGAATGGAGCCAGGGTCAGGCGTTCAATAACACGTTCCTGGTACGCAAACCGCGCCAGCAAACGCCCTTTATTCGCATGAACGCAGGTAGTGAAGCGGCTTTCAACGACGACAATGGCGGGCAGCTAGCACTGATGCGGAAAACCTTCCTTGAAGATGAAGCTGTCGCTCGCTACATCGCGAACCCTGCTGAAGCCTGGGATGCGATGCTCACCCTCAACGACGGTGGTATGCGCCGAATGGCCGATTATCTGACCCGCGTCGCCCGCCCTGAACTGAAACTGGAGCGGATCGCAGAACAGCTCGACGAGATCCGCCACGAACTGGTCGAAGGGGGACTGGGGAACTGGTACCAGCCGGACGGCGAAGAAGAGCTGTCCAGAAAATCCCGAATTGCGCAAGAGATCCTTGCCACCCTGAAAAAACGCAGCGGCATGCACGGCGAACTGCTGGCGCGGTTGGTTCCGGCACGCCGCGATCTCCATGCACTTTACATGCAGCAAACGACCCTGTCTGCGCCTGAAGCAGAAGAAGAAGATGCAGGATTCTTTGATATCGGTGTGGAAGATGCTTTCGAAAGCAGCGCAACTGCGGTGACGACGCACAGCCATGAGATCGCTTTCGCGCACCAGAGCGTTCAGCTCTGGATTAACCATCTGCGCGGCCTGCCTGAAACCGCCGCCATGCTCAACTACATCAGTCTTCCGCGCCCGATTGCCGAAGCGCTGGTAGACGAATTGATCACGGGGTTATTGCGTTCACGTGTCGAGGACGCGCTGGTCAATGCAATGAAAAATACCGAGCAGGCTGGCGTTCGTCGCGAACGTATGGTCGAGCGTCAGGTTTCACGCGTGCTTCACGTGATGAGCGATTTCATCACCTGGCTGGGCTATCAAAATATGCCGGAATCGAAACGCCCAGCCCGTCTCAACCAGCCCGAACAGCCGATCTTTACCCGTCCACCAACGTGCGACAGCGTGGTCTGGAAAGGTGATGAACGCTTGGCACGCCTGACGCCGCAACAGCTGAACTACAGTGCTTTCTTTATCATCGACTGGCTGGTTGGCCTGGAAGCACTCATTACCGAAAACGCAGGTCATTCTGCCGGACGCGAGATTAGCGTCGCGCAGAACGAAAATCTGGGCGTCATTCTCCGCCAGATTAAATTGGCAAAGGAGTAACTGGACGTGATCAAACCTGAACTTAAGACGCTGACCCCTATACAACCAGGATTCGCATTGCTCTTGTTGAAAGGCTGGAAAGGCGATGCCGAGGGCGTCACAATCTCGGTAGTACGTAATCAGGATCGCCTGTATCTGGATAGCCACGGTGATTGGGTCAGTGGCGAGATTTTCCTCGCCCTTCCTCCACTGATACAAAATGAGGAGACGCCCTGCGTTCAGGTCGGCCCTTCTCTGATCGATCCACTACTCGCCAACCGCCAGGCGGCCTATCGCATCACCATCAAAGATGGAAGTAATAAGGATATGGGGATTCTGACCATCGCTGAAGGGCTACTCAGCTCCCAGGCCGGTGGTGAAAACCCACTCCCGGAAAATATACAGACGCTGAATGATACCCCCATCGTGCAGCCGATGTCCGTTCAAGAACCGGAACCTGTCGTTTTAGAACCTGTCGCAGAAAAGCCTGTATCTCAACAGCCGCAGAAGCCGAAAAGTAAGCTGCCGTTATTTGCGGGATTAGCCATTCTATTGCTCCTGCTGGCCGCTGCTGGGTGGTGGTTTACCCGTAAGCCAGAGCCTGCAATTCCAGCGGCACCTCCCGCGCCCGTCGCGAAAATTACCGGGCCGTGTGGTGATGAACAAATGGCGAGCGGCAATGAAATGGCGTTCGTTAAAGGGTGCCTGCGTAGCCAGCCAAGTAGTGCACAACTGCTGGACGTCATCGCAAAAGCGAAAGCGGCAAAACATTGCGATATCGCTCAGCGCCTTTACGCCTATAAAGCCCAGTCCGGCGATACGCAGATAGCTGTTCGTTATGCACAAGAATATGACCCGAAAACCGCAAAACCAGGGGGATGCTTCAATCCTGACGCAGAGACAGCGGCGTATTGGTATGAGTCGGTTGTAAATCAGGACCCGCAGAATAACGAGGCCAAAGCCCGTTTAGCTGAGCTGAAGAAATAGGATAAACAATGAAATACATGCATTGGTTCAGTAGCCTGGTGTGTGCCGCAACGCTGGCATCCCCCGCCTGTGCCGCGGGTAAACAGCCGCTTTTGCAGGAAGGTAAACATGCGTTATTCCAGCGGGTACTGACTTACCCAGGCTGCCAGCTGTCCGCCAAAGCAGGTGAAGCAGGTAAAGAGCAGCCGGCCTTCAGTCGATTCTATGTTTACCAAAGGACAACGCTGGGTCAGGACACGTGGCTGCAGGTTGGGCCGGACAGCTTTGGTCATACCGCTGGCTGGATGAATTCCTCCTGCACCGTTGACTGGAAAATGCAGCTGACACTGGCGTTTACCAATCCTGCTGGCCGTCAACCGATGCTGTTCTTTAAAGAGAAATCCGACGTTGAGTCTCTTCTGAACAGCAAAAACCCTGCGGCAACATTGCAACCAATGCTCAACAGTTTGAGCAGCCATAAACCGGTCCCGCAGGTTCTGGCACGCGAGCCTGATTACATGGTGGATCAGTTAAAAAACTTTTATCTCTTACCTGTTCTTGGCTCAGATGATGTGTTTACCGATACCGGCTTCCAGGTACGTGTACTCAACGTTGCCTCCGTCAGCGAAAAGTCGCACGCAAAAAAGGCCGCGTCCGCTGCTGATGAAAAGAACATGATGAAAGGGTTCTCCGCCTCGGTTGTCTTTGTGATCGACTCCACCATCTCGATGGGGCCGTATATCGATCGCACTAAAGAGGCGATCGATAAGATCTACAAGAGGATCGAGAAGGAACACTTACAGGATCAGGTCAAGTTTGGCCTGGTAGCTTTCCGCTCCAGCGTGAAAGCGGTTCCGGGTCTTGAATACGACAGCAAGATGTATGTCGACCCCAATACCGTTAAAGATGGTAAAGACTTCCTCGCTAAAGTACATGACCTGAAGCAGGCTACCGTTTCCAGCAGCAAGGTTGATGAAGATGCTTACGGCGGGGTCATGACAGCGCTGGACAAAGTGGACTGGACGCAGTTTGGCGCCCGCTACGTTGTACTGATTACTGACGCAGGCGCGCTTGATGGCACAGATAAGCTCTCGTCAACCCATCTGGATGCCGCCCAGGTGCGTCAGGAAGCCGCCTATCGTGGCGTTGCGCTGTATGCGTTACATCTGAAAACCTCTGATGGTAAGAAAAATCACAGTTCTGCTGAAGCCCAGTATCAGGAGCTGACGTTAAATCCATTCCTGCACAAACCGCTCTACTATCCTATTGATTCAGGTGATGTAAATAGCTTCGGTAGTATGGTCGATAACCTGGCGAATGCCATTACCGGCCAGATTAAAACAGCCTGGAGCGGCGAAGAAACGGCGGGGAGCGCGCTGGGGGCAAGCCCTAAATATGCCGGTAAGAAAGAAGATCCCCTGCTCAGTGATGCCGACAAGTTAAGTAAGGCAATGCGTCTTGCCTATCTGGGTGAAAAGCAAGGCACCACGGCACCACCGGTATTCAAGTCATGGATAAGCGACCGCGATCTGATTGACCAAAACATCCCGGCGACCGAGGTGCGCGTACTGCTCACGAAAAGCGAGCTCAGCGATCTGAGCGATATCATGAAGAAGATCGTCAATGCCGCCAATGAGGGGATGATCTCTCCGGATGACATGTTTGCCAGCCTGCGTTCTCTGGCGGCAACCATGGGCAACGATCCAAACCAGGCGAAAGGAAAAAATGCGACCCGCCTCGGAGAGATGGGACTGCTCGGTGAATATATCGAGAGCTTACCTTACCTCAGTGAAGTATTGAGCCTGGACGAAGAAACCTGGAAAAGCTGGGATGGCCTTGAGCAGGAGCGTTTCATCCGCAGGCTGAATACCAAGCTTAATTACTATCAACGCTACAACCAGGATGTAGACCGTTGGGTGTCATTAGCGCCCGATAGCGACCCACGCGATAACGTTTATCCGGTACCTCTGGAGAACCTGCCCTGATGTTGAGGATCCGCGATATGGAGATCAGCCGGGGCGGGACGCATGGCTATAGCGTCGCCCTCCCGCACCTCTCGTTGAAAAAGGGAGAGGTGGTCGCTCTAACCGGACCTAGCGGGTGCGGTAAAAGCACGCTTCTGGAGATGATAGGGGCGATCCTCCGCCCAGCGCATCTTGCCGAATACCGGCTCGCCGGTCGCGATATTTCAATACCGCTCATGGCTGAAAACGAGCCTGTCCTGGCCGCGCTTCGCGCACGCGAGCTTGGGTTTATGCTACAGCACGGCGGCTTGTTGCCCTGGTTACCCGTGATAGAAAACATCACTCTGGTTCGCAGGCTGGCAGGACTTAGCCTACAGTCAGCCTGGCTCGATAAGGCCATCGACAGCCTGGGCGTGCGGCCGCTGCTGACAAAAATGCCTTCCCGGCTTTCTATCGGCGAGCGCCAGCGCGTTGCCTTCATCCGTGCGATTGCCCACCAGCCACGCTTACTCCTTGCCGATGAACCGACTGCGGCGCTGGATCCTGATAATGCAGACCGGCTGTTTGACCTGATGATCGGCATGGTGCGCTCACTGGATATGGCAGCCATTGTTGTGAGCCACGACTGGCAGCGCGTGACGCATTTTGGGATTGACCGATATCAGGCCGTGACCGGAGAGGGAAAAAGTGTCTTCTTACCCAGCTGATATGCCAGCGTCAGGCACCCTGCTATGCCGTATGGCTCTGCGCGATCTCATTCACGATCGCAAGGTCGCGCTGTGCATCATCTTCTCTTTGATTGCCGTTATCGCACCGTTATTGCTGCTGTTCGGATTGAAGAATGGCATTGTCAGCCAGCTTCGCCATCAGCTTCTCGACGACCCTCGCACCCGGGAAGTACGTATAACGGGTAATGGTAATTATGATTTTGCCTGGCTTGATAAGCTCGCCCGTCGTTCAGAAGTCGGATTTTCGATTCCGTTAACCCGTTCGCTGAACACTCAGGCCGATCTGGTCCGGGACGGGCAACACTTTGTCCCGGGTGCTGAAGTGATCCCGACGGCCAAAGGCGATCCTCTTTTGCAGGATGTCAGAGCACCGGTCAAAGACAGCGATACCGTACTCAGCGCCAGTGCGGCACGGCGCCTTGGCGTGCAGCCAGGAGATATCCTGCGCCTGATGGTGAGCCGAAAAAGCGAAGGGAAAAACCAACGCGCCACGTTCGCTTTAACCATTACCGGCGTGCTGGATGACGCAAAATTTTCACGTCAAGGTGCCTTTATTACATTGTCTTTGCTTGTTGCTCTGGAAGACTACCGCGATGGCTTTCAGGTTCCCTTGCTGGGGGTCAGCGATGGCAAGCCGCCCAGAGAGAGAACCCGCTATTCAAGAGCACGTATCTATGCCAGTTCGATAGATGACGTTTCACTCCTCGCGCGGTGGCTGGAGACGCAGAACATTGAGGCTATCACTCAGTCAGCTCAAATTGAGTCTGTGCGTGCCATCGACCGTGTGCTGGGGATTATCTTTGGCGTGATTGCCTGGATCTCTGCATCAGGGTGCATCGCCTCGTTAGTCGGTGCCTTCATCGCCAACATTGATCGTAAGCGCAAAGATATGGCCGTGCTGCGCCTTCTGGGTTTTCGCCGTCGCGCTGTGACGCTTTTTATTATTATTCAGGCGCTGTGTTTGACCGGCGTCTCATACGGACTGGGTGTGATCATCTACCTGCTGGGCAGCGCATTGTTCAACCATGTGTTGGGCAGTTCTTTACCGGACCAGGCATTCATCTGTCACCTTGACCCCCTTCATTTTATCGCCGCATTGCTCTGTGTCCTTGCCGTGGCGTTAGGCGTGGCCGCTATCGGAGCACTGCGCGCATTGAAAATCGAACCTGCGGAGAGTTTACGTGAAATCTAAACTGGCGATGAGCCTGGCTATCATTGGACTCGGGTACGCCTGCGCGGCGAAAGCCACCTGGGATGAAAAGTTCTGGAACCCAAAACCTCTGGCCGATGACGTGATATTGCCTATGCCGTGCGACGGTGCCATGGCATTTCGCAAAGTCGCTATCCCGCTGAATAAACCGCTGGAAGATTACAACATCACGCTGGGGCAAGAAGGCGACGACTGGGGATACGTTGAACAATCTCGCCAGGAACACATTGCAGGCAGTTTCCCGGAGAAGGGTGGTAAGGGCCGTTATTACCTGATGGCCAAATATGAACTGAGCGACCTGCAGTATCGCGCGCTTTCTGGGGAATGCCCGACGACGGATATGAAAGGACGTTTACCGAAGGTGAGTATTGGCTGGATGGATGCCATGGTATTCGCAAATCAATACAACCTGTGGTTACGAAAAGAAAAACTTTCTGCACTGCCTGAAGATGATGGTCAGGCGGGATTTTTACGGCTTCCGACAGAAACCGAGTGGGAGTTTGCCGCACGCGGCGGGCTCGCGGTTTCCCCCGCAGAGTTCCGCGATCGCCACTTCCCCATGCCTGAAGGATTGAACGGTTATGTCTGGTTTGCGGGGGCACAGTCTGCAAATGGAAAACTTCAGCTTACCGGCCTGCTGAAACCTAACCCGCTCGGATTGCACGACATACTGGGCAACGCAGCAGAGATGATGTTTGACCCGTTCCGCCTGAACAAGCTCGATCGCCTGCATGGTAAGGCTGGGGGCTATGTCGTTCGGGGGGGCAGTTATATGACTCCTCAGGCGGATATCCGCAGTTCACTGCGTGGAGAGGAGCCGTACTATGCCAATGCGGGCGAGAATACAACCAAAAGCACCGGTGTTCGTCTGGTTTTAGTTTCCACAACCCTGACATCACGCGAGCGGGTGAAAGAGATTGAAAAAGAGTGGCAATCATTAGGCACGGGTAAAAAGGAGACACCTGCAGGCAAAGCTGATGATTCGCTAAAAAACCTGAATGCTATCTCGGCAAAAGTCCAGGATGACGCACTGAAGAAACAACTTGAGCAACTGCGCGGTGAGCTGCGCGCAAATAGCCAGCTTCGGGATGAACAACGGGATCAGGCAATACGCACATCGTTACAGTTGGGCGCCTTTTTGTGCACAAAAATGAAAGATGACGGCGAGTTTTACGATCGTCTCAACCAGCTCTTCACCAAAACCTGTGCCGCAGGCAGCCAGCTTGATGCTAATTGCTCCCGCCGTCAGGAACAGCTTGGTCAACATCAAAAAGCCCTTGATTTTATTACCAGTTATTACGCTGACACCCTGGTAGACATGGGCACAACCTATGACAAACCCCTCATCGAACCGCAGGTCGCTGTCGTATTGCAACAGATGGCTGCACGCGGAAAAACCAACCTTAACGGTTATCTCGATACCTACTGGAAGAACCTTCAGGGGTACTGGAAAGATGGAAAAGTTGCGCGCGAGGCGTGGCTTAGTTCATGTAAAAAAAATAATTAAATAGTTCAGGAGATTGGAATGTTAAAGGTTATTCGCACAGCAGTGATAGCAGGAATGATGGTATTTCTGGCGGGGTGCCAGAATGGCAGTACGGGAAGTAGTGGCGGCGTCGACCCGCGCCTTGCCAATAATCAGGACGTTGAGTTTTTCAATAAATCAGGCTGGCAGGCCTGTGCTGGCGGCGCGGTAATCGGCGCACTGGCTTGCGCTGTCAGTAACTCCAGCAACAAAGCGGTATGTATGGCCGCCGCCGCTATCGCCGGTTGCGGTGTGGGTATGGGGGCTAACGCCTATCTGGATAATCAGCGCAAAAAATACGCCTCCCAAGAGCTGCAGTTAAACGCAACGATTAAGGATGTTGAAGCCGAAAACAAACGCATTCAGAACGCAACCAGCGTTGCAAAATCGGTTATCGACTCTGATAAAAAGACCCTCGCTCAAATAGAAAAAGATATGGCTGCAAACACGGTGAAAAAAGACGCCGTACAGAAGCAAATTAAAGGAGTGGATGCCAACATTGCTTACCTTCGCGGCACCATCACCGACATGAAAAAACATGAGAAGCAGTGGCAGGACGTTTCTGCAGACATGAGCAAATCCGGCAGTGATACCCAAAATCTGGATAGCGAGATTGCGTTGATGCGCGACAAAATTGGCTCTCTGCAGGGCGAGCTCGATAGCCTCTATACCCAGCGCACCGCGCTGAAAGTCGGTTGAGGGGAATAGCAATGCGTTATATTTTTCTTGCACTCAGCGCACTCATATTAGCCGGCTGTGCCACTAACGCGCGAGATTGTGACCCGACAACCGGTGATGTCAGCATTATTACCAAATTTAACTGCAACTACTCCGGCACCTGGGATAAGCGCGTTGAAGATAAACAAAAAACGCTGCAACACGATCAGGAACTGAATAAAGAGTTCAAAGCGGTGAATGATGCGATTGAAAAAGAGAAAGCACTGAGCAATGCCAACGTAGCCAGTAAACAAAAATCGCAGCAAGAACTGCAAAAGTCGATGAACAATCTAGTCGCCCAGTTGAAGAAAAAAACAGCTGGCCGGGCTGATGCTCAAAAGCAAGTTGCAGACCTGGAAAAAAGTATGAAGGAGGCGCAAAACAAACCAAGCGCTTCCGAATTGCAAAAACAGATGGAACTGCAGAAGCTGCAGGGACAGCTGAATGAATTACAAGAAACACTGGCTTCACAATAATAAAATAGCAGCCGGATTACCGGCTGCTTTACCTGCTAAGGAAAAATAACGTTGAAATCTCAATTACTCTCTGCTGGATTATTGACACTTCTGGCGACAACTCCAAGCGTTCATGCTGCACCGCCTGAGCCTGAACTTATTTTCAACTGCGAACTCACGAACGGAAAATACGTTATCGTCCGTCTGGATCACGATGTTCCTACTTATTATTACGGCTCACTTGAAAAAGTAGAAATGACTCTCCCCAAAAATGAGGGAGACAAAAAGCAGGTTCGCCTGGGTGAAATGACGTTCTCAGGTGGAGGCGCTTATTATTATCGTTTCATCAATGGCAACTACAGCTATGTTGTTTATAGCGGTACGGGAAAAGGATGGGATTATACCGGCCTGAAAGTATATAAAAACCAAAAGCTCATCATGAAAAAAGAGTGCACTAATGGGGGGTTTTTACCTAATGAATATCGCGGTCAAGGCCTCGTAAAAGAAGCGGACACCGGTGATGATGCAACATACGGTTATGTTGATTAATACATCATTTTCAGGATGGTAAAATATGATGAGCCGTTACTTACACTGTAGCACAGTATTCGCATGTCTTTTATTCGCTGCTCCAACTCATGCGATTGAGATCTGGCACTCAAACACCGTCTGGGCAAATCAAGGGATGTGCAGCGCCACTTTCACGCTGGACAGTGGCATGGAAAGCGTTGGTTCGTTAGAGATAGGCTTTGACCTCGTTGATGCAAAAAATAACCTTGTAGCTCATGATACTTTGCAGGTAGACCCATTCGGCGATTCTGATGCCACGCGATACCAAACGGCTTTCGCCGAAGGCGAGCATTATTGCGAAAGCAATCTCACGCTGCGCCTGACGTCACTGGCATTAGTTAACGGAAAGACCAAACAGCCTTTACCTCTCAGTTTGCTTACACCAAGGGCATTTATTCCATTCCCTATCATTAACCCGCAGGCAGATCACTAATATGTCTATAGACGCTGAAGCAAACTCAACACCTGACAATAATGGACCTGGCCTTTGCTTTTTGTTATTACTTATCTTTGGCGGGTTCGTTTTCTTTATACCTGCAAGCGTTGTGGTCGCCTTCCCGGCCGTTCTCGCCGGTTCCTTCCTGTATTTTATCTGGTATCTTATTTCGGAAGGGCATTTAGGCAATATTCTTGGCAGTATGATCGTCAGCATGATACTTATGGCTATCGCCGCAGCTATTCCTGTCATTGGCTGGATATTGTTACTTCTGTGGATCTTCTACAATATTGCGAAAGCCTTTGAGACGATAAAAACATTACTTCCCGATGCGCTCTTTAGCGCTGTTCTCTATGGATGTTTGCTCTTTCCCGTTATCCAGGAAATGGCAATGGACGGGGAGAGCAACATGGCTGCCACTATCGCTTGTGGTGTCGTGTACGTGATAACTGCAGGGCTTTATTGTTCCAGGTTAACGCAGCTGGCAACCAACACTAAGCAAAGTATTTTCTATTTTTCAATTATGTGGCTTTCGGTCCCACTTATCGCACTTCTGATCGTCTCGATTGTGGCATCCTTACGCGCGGCATTCAGAACCGTGCTGACCCCGGTGCAGACCGTGGTCAAAACCCCGCAAAACGTATCAGCGCATATGCGAGGCGGGAGCCATGTCAACGCTTACACCCGAACTGTGACCACCATTCAACATAGCGTGACCTCCCAGACGCTTCCGGGGATGGGAGCTGTTGGGGCCTCTATGGTTGGTTCCGTATCGGAGGCAACGATAACAACACCACAACAGCCACAGCAAACCTTGCCAGCGCTGGAACACAAACCAGCCGGGGGTGAATTAACACAGTATGCGACGAACAAAGACCACAATTTTTACCGCTACGACAATCTCAACGCGAAAAAAATAAGCAATTTCGTCCAGGCGGCCAGTCATCGTCAATCGCTGCCTCCTCTCACGGAAGATGCGATCCTGTTCTACTACGACGAAACGGTTTTCGGCCAAGGGGATCATGGTGTGGTATTAACCGATGACGGTGTTTATTGCGTGTTAGGAAAATTGTATGAAACTTTCTACGCCCGCTTCAGCGAAGTCAGTAGCGTAGTCATAAAAGGATCCTTTAATAAAAAAATTGTCCTGCATATGAAGAATGGCCAGAAACATAATATTGAACTGACTCAATCAAATGCCGGGGCAAAAAAAATCTACGAACTTATCAGCATCGCAGCCCAGAATTAAGTAATCCTCCAGGCACCCGCTCAACGGGTGCCTTTCAGACTTCCGCATGACATATTCTGACAGTTTCACGCTTTATCGTGATCGCCATATTTACAGCGGCTTATATCGTTACGTTAAGAGAGAACTGTCATGAGGCCTGAAATGAGCGATTTCACTGAACTGCCGGTCACTGGATTTGTTAAGACCACAACAGCGGTCTACACGCGTAAACAGAACCCCTCGGTATTCTCGCCCGTGGCGCGTGAACTCCCTGCGGGAAGCCAGCTGACGGTGCAGGCTGCGGTGATGGGGGATGCGGTGGAAGGCAACGCGCACTGGTATCGCATTGATGAGGATACATACATCTGGGCGGGGGCATGCACACGGCTAGATCCTTACCCGGCGTTTCCGCCAGGCACGCGAACGAACTGGATGGCGGTGGTGTTCGAGGTACGCTAGGTCCGGTGTAGGTCGGGTTAGGCGAAGCCGCCACCCGACTCAAACACGCCGCGAAAACTTAATCCAGCTTCAGCTCGTCATAATGGGTAATCAGTTTACCCACGATGCCGTAGTCCAGCGCTTCTGCCGGAGACATCCAGAAGTTGCGGTCGGTGTCTTTTTTCACTTTTTCCAGCGGCTGGCCGGTGGCGTCGGCGATCAGCTTGTTCACGCGATCCAGCATGCGGATGATCTCGCGCGCTTCGATCTCAATATCCGTTGCCTGACCGCGCACGCCGCCCAGCGGCTGGTGGATCATAAAGCGGGTATTTGGCAGCGAGTAGCGGTGCTCTTTCTTCGCCGCCAGGAAGATGGTGATCCCGGCGCTCGCCACCCAGCCGGTGCCGATGACGTGCACTTCCGGGCGGATGAACTTGATGAAGTCGTGGATGGTATCGCCCGCTTCCACGTGGCCGCCCTGGCTGTTGATGTACAGCTTGATCGGATCGTTGCTGACGCTTTGCAGCAGGATCATCTGGGTGATGACCTTCTGCGCCAGCTCCTGGTTGATCTCACCGGAGATCACAATCGAACGAGACTCCAGCAGTTTTTGCTGCAGAGCGCCCGCGCCGTTTGACCCTTCCGCTTTTTCCTTGTCGCTATCTTTCAGTGTGTAGTGCATTGTTATTTCCTCAGCTTGTCGCGCTCAAAACCAGAGTGTAGCCTGTTTTACCGGTGAAAGTCCTCACAGACAAATAACGAGGGAGCTTATGAATATTGCCCATGTCGCACTCTGGACCCGCAGCCTGAA
Organism: Enterobacter sp. 302C9; assembly: GCF_034106085.1. NCBI lineage: Bacteria > Pseudomonadati > Pseudomonadota > Gammaproteobacteria > Enterobacterales > Enterobacteriaceae > Enterobacter > Enterobacter sp. 302C9. The sequence goes on along the minus strand of NZ_JAWNBW010000005.1, from coordinate 32,186 downwards.
CGCGCAGGTTCAGTTCTGGGAAACGGTGTTTGGTGGCCGCAGTAACGAACGCTACGTCAGTAAAAATCGTCCCGGTTTCGAATCACACTTTATTACGCTGAATAACGGGCCGACCATCGAGCTGATGACGCTGCCGGATCTGCCCGACGCCCCTGCGCACCCGGAGTTTATCGGCTGGGCGCATATCGCCATCAACGTCGGCAGCAAAGCGCAGGTCGACAGCATGGCCGGGCGTGCACAGGCCAACGGCACGCTGCTCAGCGCCCCGCGCATGACCGGGGACGGCTTCTATGAAGCGGTGATCGCGGATCCGGACGGCAACCGCATTGAGCTTGTGGGTGCATAAAATCAGCGTTTCGTTCCTTAACCGCTCCGGTCACGGATCGCTATACTTCATCTTCATACGGTTATCATATTGTTAAATGATAATGATAGTTAATGTGTTAAGATGAAAGTTAGCATAAACAGTCCCTTACGTAACCGGCGGGATTGTTTGCATCCTCGACATGTAAATCAGCACCGGGGCGGTGAATGGAACACATTGTGTATGTGGTTGATGACGATGACGCGGTCAGGCAGTCCGTGATCGGGCTGCTGGATTCGGCGGACCTGAACGCCGTCGGCTTTTCATCGGCAGAAGCGTTTCTTCAACACCGCTTTGAAGAGCTCCCGTCGTGCGTGGTCCTCGATATGCAAATGCCCGCCATCTCGGGCTTTGAGGTGGCTGACGCCCTAAAGGACAGCGGGCGCGAGATCCCGATTATTTTTCTTACCGGCCACGGCACTATCCCGATGTCGGTGCGCGCCATTAAAGGCGGCGCGTACGAATTTCTCACCAAGCCCGTCGAATCCACCGCGCTTATCGACGCCATTGAGTCCGCGCTTCAGCTGGCGGAACACAATGCCGCGCGCAATAAAGAGCACTACGCCCTGAAGCAGCGCCACATGTCCCTCACCCCGCGCGAGCACGAGGTGCTGACGCTGGCGATAAGCGGCATGCTGAACAAGCAGATTGCCGCCGAGCTGGGCGTCAGCGAGATCACGGTGAAGGTGCACCGCCGCCGCGTGATGGAGAAAATGCAGGTGCGCTCCGTCGCGGAGCTGGTCAGGGCCGTTGAGCGCCTGACCAATAGCCAGCCTGCGGAGTAACCTTTACCCTTCCTGCGCCGCCAGCGGCAGCGCAAACGCGAACACCGTGCCGTACGGCTCCCTGCGGCGCGCGCTCAGCTTCCCGCAGTGACGCTCGATGATGCTGGCGCTGATGGTCAGCCCCATCCCCATCCCCTGCGCCTTGGTGGAGTAGAACGAGTCAAAAATCTGCTCCAGCCGCTCGGGCTCAATGCCGCTCCCGGTATCGGCGATCTCGACGATCACTTTCCCGTCCGCGTTGGCGGTGCTGAGGGTAATGGTGCTGGCGCGATCCTTCACCTCGGCCATCGCCTCTACCGCATTCATCACCAGATTGAGCAGCACCTGCTGGATCTGCACGCTATCGCCGGTGATAAAGCTGTTCTGCGCCTGTAACAGATAATCAACGCTAATGTATCTCTGCTCCAGCTCGCTGCGGGAGAGCGTGATGATATGGTGGATCAGGTAGTGCATGTCGATGCGCGAGAAGGTGGGATCCTGCTTGCGCGTCAGGGACTGGATGCTGCGAATGATCTCCCCCGCCCGCGCGCCTTCCGCGGCGATCTCCTCCAGCCCCTCACGCACTTTATCCAGCCGGGCGGGCTCGCGGTTGAGCCAGCGCAGGCTCGCCCCGGCGTTCGAGACGATCGACATCAGCGGCTGGTTGATCTCATGGGCGATGGAGGAGGTCAGCTGCCCGACGGTGGTGGCCCGGGAAACCCGCGCCAGATCTGCCTGCGCGACCCGCATGGCATCCTCCGCCGCGCGCTGACCGGTGATATCGGTGATGATGCCGTAATACTCGTTCACCTCGCTGCCCACGCCCACCGGATCGCCAATCCCGAGAATGTAGCGCGTTGAGCCGTCGGTACGCTTAACGCGAAACTCCGCGCGCATGGAGAGCCCGTCGCGCACGCTTTGGGTGACGATGGCGCTGATGCGGGCGTAATCGTCCTCATGGACGAAGGTCAAAAACTCCGCCATGGAGATCGTCTTTTGCTGCCCGGGCAGGCCGAGAATGCGGGCGTACTCTTCCGAGACAAACATCAGATCCTGCTCCAGCTCCCAGCGCCAGCTGCCGGTGTGGCTGATCTGCTCGCCGAGCATTAGCGAGGTCTGGCTGGATCGCAGCTCTTTCTCCACCCGTCGGCGCTGGATGTTCTCCGCCAGCAGCTCGGCATACAGCCGCGCCGTCTCAAGGGATACCGCAGCCTGCGCGCCCAGCAGGCTCACCACGCGCGAGTGCTCGGCGGTGAAGACCTCCGGCATCAGGCGGTTTTCGAGGTAGAGCACGCCTACCAGCTGCGCCTGTTTGAACATCGGGACGCACATGACCGCCGCCCCCGAGGTCACCAGATAAGGGTCCTGACTGAAGGGATGGAACTCCTCCGGCCTGCCGGTGCGGATCTCCTGCCCGGTGCGGATCACCGCCGCCAGCACCGACAGCGGCAGGTCGGTCGCCGTCGGCACGTCTTTCAGGATCCGCACCCGCACGCCCTCGGTGCTGGTCCAGGCGCTGGCCTCGATCTCCGGAATCAGGCTCTCACTCACGCGCAGCAGCAGGCCCCGCTGCGCCCCGGCGCGTTCGAGCAGGATGGTCATCAGGTTTTCAATTAAGCGCTCCAGGTTAATCTCTTCCGACAGCGCGCGGGAGGCTTTGATGACGCTTTGCAGATCGCGGATCGTCTCATTTTGGGCGAACGCCACCGTGTCGTAGGCGCTGGCCTGCCCGGAGGCCAGCAGGTGCGGGAAATCCTGCTCCAGCTGGCGCACCTTGGCCTGCGCGCCCGCGCGGCCCCAGGCGGCAATCGAGCCGCGGAAGTGCGCGTCTGAGGCGGTCGGGTAGCCGCAGGACAGCGCAAAGCGGCCCGCCAGCTCGTGGGCCAGAGCGTTGATCGGGTTAAAGCCGCCCTCGCGGGAGAGCCGGACCGCCTTCTCATACTGCTCGAGCGCAATGCTGTTCATTCCGTCCAGACGCACGATTTCGGCGTAAATCAGCGCCTCTTTATCCGCGAACGTGCCGGGATTAACGCGCGCCCAGAGGGCGATTTTGTCGTAGTGGGCGTGAATGCTGCGGCGGTGGTTCGCCGAGAAGGTCTCCGGCGTCAGCTGACGGGAGAGCGCCAGGGCGCTGTAGAGATGGTAATCCAGCAGATGGATGTGGCCCGGCGCAGACCACGCGTACCAGCCCGCCATCTCAAGATCCGCCTGCGCGTCGGCATATTCGCCGCAGGTAAAGTGCGCCATGCCGCGATACAGCCAGTACCAGAACAGCATGGTGGAGTTCTTCTCCGGCGCCTGCTCCGGCGACGCGGGAAGCAGCGCCTCCGGCAGCACCTGCGACGCGGTCCAGGTGCCGATGACCGGCGTTCGCAGAAACTCAACGTAGCCGCGCTGGACCATCAAAATGGTTTCCACGTCCTGGAAGTGGGTTTTACGCACGAACGCCAGGCCGCGATCGATGCTGGTCAACACCCCGTCCAGGTGATCGCCCCGCGAGAGGAAGTTAATCACCTGGTGGCAGGCCGCAAAGCAGGCCATCGTCATATCCCCGTGGGTCACCGCCGAGGTGAAGCAGGCCTTCGCGCACTCGATGGTAAACGATAAAGGCTGGGTCCAGACGCTGAGCTGGTCGAGCGGCAGCAGGGTTTTGGCTTCGAACGCGTCGTAGCCGTGGCGATTGACCAGCTCGCGAGCCAGCGTGCCGTACTGGAACCCAAGGCGATACTCGGCGTAGCGGTGGCCAATCAGCACGCCAAACCAGGCCATCGCCGTGGTGGAGGCGCCGGTAATGCCGTGGTCGAGGGTCAGGTGCATCATGCGGCAGAGCAGCAAAAAGTGCAGGCGCGGGCAGATGAAGCCGGCGCAAATGCTGGCGCTGTAGAGCAGGTTCATCACCGCTTCGGTTTCCGGGTTATCCATCCGCGACAGCTGGGCAAACAGGTTTTGCGGCGCGTCGGCCGTGCGGTTGCAAAAGAGCGTCCAGGCCTCGTCGCAGTCGGCATCTTCCGGATAGCGGCTAATCTGGATCCCAAAAATCCCCAGCCAGCAGAGTGCCGCCTCCAGCGCCAGACGGCTGTCCGACTGGCGAATGTACACCTCCACCAGCAGGTTGGCCGCCAGCGCCTTTTCGGTCAGCCCGCCGGGGCAGCCGAGAATGGCGTCACACAGCTCGCGGGTGCGCTCCAGATGCCCCAGCGCAAACTCGCAGCCCGCCTCTTCGATATCGAGCATAAAGTCCGACACCGTCCCGGCGTTGCCCAGCGCTCTGGCGGTCTGGATATAGCCGAGCGCCGAAGGATAATCCCCCGAACGCTTCGCGCGCCGCGCGGCCAGCAGGCTCAGCTCGCGGAACATCTCGCGCTGCGGGGCGGGCTGGATGCTGTCCAGCGCGGCCGTGACGTGGTGCACGGCGCGGAACAGCAGCTCGTTCCCCGCCGCCTGGCGCGCGGCGTCGGCCAGCAGGCTGGCGGTGGTCAGGTGAATATGGCTTCTCTCATGCCGATCCAGCAGCGCAAAGGCGGCCTCCTGCACCCGGTCATGGGTGAAGGCGTACTTTTTTTCCGCCAGCACGATGAGCTGGGCCATCACCGCCGGGTGCAGCGCATAGCGCATTTCCGCCATCGACATGCCGACCACGCGGCAGATCATCTCCATCTCGCCCGTGCCGCCGAGGCAGGCGATGCTGCCCAGCAGGCGGCGCGTCTCGTCGGGGAGTTCTTCAAGCTGCTCCAGCACCAGGGTGACGAGGTTTTCGGTGTAATGCCTGGCGCGGATCGCCTGCAGATCGTAGTGCCACTTGTCCTGATATTTGTTGTGCACCACCAGGCCGTCATCCACGATGCGGCGGAAAAACTCGTGCATAAAGAGCGGGTTGCCGCCCGTCTTCTCGTGGATCAGCGTGGCGAGGTCGGTCGTCGCCGCGCTGCGGGTGCGAAATACCGTCGCCAGCCAGCGCGCCACCGCTTTCACGGAAAGCGCCTGCGGGACAATCTCGCTCGCGTTTTGCGCCGCCTCCGGCAGGCCTGCCAGCAGCGCCTGCAGGGCGGCGTCGGGCACGGCGCTGATATCCCGGTGGGCCGCGACCACCAGCAGCGGAACAGCGCCGCAGTTCATCAGCAGGTATTTAAGCGTATGCAGGCTGGCGGCGTCGCTCCACTGGAGATCGTCGAGCACCAGCACCAGCGGGCAGCCCTGCGAGGCAAAGGTTTTTACCAGCGCCAGCACCATATGGCTGAAGCGCGCCCGGGCATCTATGGAAAACGTATCGGCCGAGAAGCGCGGCTTGCTCTCCAGCAGTAGGCCCAGCTCGGGCACCAGGCTGACGGCCAGCGCCTCGTGCCCCTCCAGGGCGCGAGACAGGCGGATTTTCCACTTCGCCACCTCCTCTGCGGGCAGCCCCAGCAGGTGCAGCGTCAGGGTGCGGAACGCGGAGCTTAATACGCCGTAGGGCAGCGACGGCGAAAACTGGTCGACTTTGCCCACCGCCAGCAGCACCGTACGCTGCTGCAGCGTTTTAAGCGCCGTCGCGATAATTGAGGATTTGCCGATCCCCGACGGCCCGCCAATTGTCACCAGCTCCGGCACCAGGTTCTGACTCACCCGCTCAAACGCCGCAATAACGTCGTTCGCCTGCGGATGCGTCGCGAACAGGGAGTCCGCCAGATGGATCGCCGGAGTGCGGTCCTGCTGGCCGGGCGTAAAGGCGACGATCTCGCCCTCGCAGGTCAGCGTCGCCTGGCAGCGGCGGAGGTCGGCAATCAGCCCGTCGACCGTCTGGTAGCGGTTATCGGGGTGCTTTTCCAGCAGCTTCAGGATGATGGTCGACAGCATTCCCGGCACGTCCGGGCGGATCGCGTCCGGGGCCAGCGGCGCGGAGGCAATATGGTAGTGCGCCCAGTTGTCCCGATCGTCCTCCCCCAGCTCAAACGGCAGGCGTCCGGTCAGGAGTTCATACAGCACCATGCCGAGGCTGTAGAGATCGCTGCGGCCGTCGACGGGGCGCTGGGTGCGGGTGGTGTGCTCCGGCGACATATACGCGGGCGTACCGCCTGAAACGGCAAGCCGGGTCTGGGTGATGGCATCGGAGAGACTGCTTGAAAGGCCAAAGCTGCCCAGACGGCAGGTGCCGTCGTGATGAACAAAAATACTGCCGGGCTTGATATCGCCGTGGATCAGGTTTTGCAGATGCATCTGGCGCAGGGGAACGCAGATCTGGATAGCCATCTCGAGAAAGCGCGTGATGCCCGAGATCGCCCTGCCCGCGCGCCGCGCCAGCAGCTCAAACGAAAACGGGGCGTACACCAGCGCGAAGCGCCCCCGGTACTGCGTTGACGCAACGGCGCGAATGGCCCAGCTGTCCTGCAGCACGTCGCGCAGCGCAAACTCGTTTTTGAGCAGCCGGGTGGCCCGCTCTTCCTCTTCGTCGCTGACCGCGGTAGCGATAATGAACGAGCCGCCGGAATGAGGATGTCGCGCGTGCATCCAGGCGATTCCGCCCTCCTGCGCCAGCACGGTAAAAATCACATCCTCTTTAAGGACAAAAACCCGCCCCTGGTGAAGATTCCCCAGGGCGGGCCAGAATGCAGGCTGCTCGTGTTCGTTCATCCGCGATCCTTATTGTCGGCGGGCCATCTCCCGCTGAATATGATCCAGCAGAATATCGATGTTAATGGGCTTACGCAAAAATGCAGCGGCGCCCAGATCAAGAGCGTACCGCTGCATATTTTCATCAGCATGACCGGAGATAAAGAGCACGGGCGGAGGCGGTACGGCCAGCAGCCGCAGCTTTTCAAACAGCTCCAGGCCGCTCATGCCCCGCAGCTTGATGTCGGTGATCACCAGCGCCGCACCGGACAGGGCGAAAGGATGGCTCAGAAACACCTCTGCCGAATCAAACGTATCGGCGGCATAGCCTTCCGACTCCAGGAGATTACTCAGCCCGCTGCGGACGGATCGTTCGTCATCAATGATGGCAATGCGCCACGGCAGCGTCATGCTGTCTTTCCTCTGGTAAATCATTAAACGTCGCGATCGTCCTTCGCGGGCGCAGGGGGCGCCGTGCCGCTGATTTTCGGCACGCATTCGTGACGAAACCAGGCGAGGGTAAGCGGTTCGCGACTCAGTAAACGCCGTCCCACCGGGATGAGCTGCTCGCCCACCAGCATGCCAAACAGACCAAGCAGGGCGACAACCGGCGGTGCCGGGGAATGCACGTCGAGCAGGGCGTAAATTACCCCAGCAACCACGCCGCACACCAGCGAAATTATCCATGCTTTCATGACGACGCTCCCGTCTGCGAGTTGACCTGCGGAACGGTCACCGGAGGCGGCGGCGTGCCGTCGCGGGATAACAGATGTCGCGTCGCCTGTTCACCCGCCAGCATCCCCAGCAGGCCAATCAGCGCCAGCGCGGGCGGCGCGGGGGAGCGCACCTTCAGCACGGCATACATCAGGCCAATCAACACGCCTGCCGCAAGGGATATCAGCCCAGTACTCATTATGAACTCCAGAGAAAGAGGCAGCGGCGAGCCGGATGAGGGACCAGCCCGCCAGCGGAACTTAGCGTGCCGGGACCGGCGCTAAGGTGCGGTGCTCGCTCTTCTGGCGAGACGGCGCTTTGTGCACCATGGTGTAGGCGTAATCGACGCCCATGCCGTACGCGCCGGAGTGCTCGCGCACGATATCCATCACCGCGGTGTAGGTCTCTTTACGCGCCCAGTCGCGCTGCCACTCCAGCATCACCTGCTGCCAGGTGACCGGGATCACGCCCGCCTGGATCATGCGCTGCATCGCGTAGTCGTGGGCTTCTTTGGAGGTGCCGCCGGACGCGTCCGCCACCATATAAATTTCGTAATCGCCTTCCAGCATCGCGCACAGGGCAAAGCTGTTGTTGCACACTTCGGTCCACAGGCCGGCAACCACCACTTTCTTCTTGCCGTTGGCCTGCAGCGCGTCGCGCACCTTCTGGTCGTCCCAGGAGTTCATGGAGGTACGCTCCAGAATGTCCTGGCCCGGGAACACGTCCAGCAGCTCCGGATAGGTGTTACCGGAGAAGCTTTCGGTCTCAACGGTGGTGATGATGGTTGGAATGTTGAACACCTTAGCCGCTTTCGCCAGCGCCACGGTGTTGTTTTTCAGCACCTGACGGTCAATAGACTGCACGCCAAACGCCATCTGTGGCTGGTGATCGATAAAGATTACCTGACAGTTCGCAGGGGTTAACACTTCGAGCTTTGAAGAGGTCATAGCATTTTCCAGTGGTTAAGGGTGAAATCGCCGCGAGCGCCGCGACGATAAAGACACCCTCATCCTGCGGTTTTCCGTCCCTGCGCGTAATTATCTCTTCGTATAGTTAACCTTAGGTATAGTTATACTTTGGTATACCTATCCTATTGTATAACTGGATCTTTGCCGAAACCGGTTCCCATAATCCTGACCATTCCCCTCTCAGTCAGGAGCAGTTTATGGTTACCCTTGGTAAAGCCGATCTCATTCTGGTTAACGGCCAGTTTCACACCGTCGATCGCGAGAACCCCGTCGCGGAAGCCGTTGCCGTGCGCGACGGAAAATTTCTGGAAGTGGGTACCGTCGCCGAGGTGATGCAGCACCACTGCGAAGGCACCAAAGTGGTCGACTTAAAAGGCCACACCGCCATCCCCGGCCTGAACGACTCGCACCTGCACCTCATTCGCGGCGGGCTGAACTACAACCTTGAGCTGCGCTGGGAAGGCGTGCCGTCGCTGGCCGACGCCCTGCGGATGCTGAAAGAGCAGGCTCTGCGCACGCCGTCGCCCCAGTGGGTGCGCGTGGTGGGCGGCTGGACCGAGTTCCAGTTTGCCGAGCGCCGGATGCCGACCCTGGACGAGATCAACGACGCCGCGCCGGACACCCCGGTCTTCATCCTGCACCTGTACGACCGCGCCCTGCTCAACCGCGCCGCGCTGAAGGTGGTCGGCTACACCAAAGACACGCCAAACCCGCCGGGCGGGGAGATCCAGCGCGACGCCAACGGCAACCCGACCGGGATGCTGATTGCCCGTCCGAACGCCATGATCCTCTACGCCACGCTCGCCAAAGGGCCGAAGCTGCCGCTGGAGCAGCAGGTCAACTCCACGCGCCAGTTCATGCGCGAGCTCAACCGTCTGGGGCTGACCAGCGCCATCGACGCGGGCGGCGGCTTCCAGAACTACCCGGAAGATTACGAGGTGATTGCCGAGCTGCACGAGAAAAAGCAGATGACCATCCGCATCGCCTACAACCTGTTTACCCAGCGTCCGGGCCACGAGCTGGAAGACTTTGAAAAATGGACCGACATGCTCACGCCGGGCCAGGGCAGCGACTTCTTCCGCCACAACGGCGCGGGCGAGATGCTGGTCTTCTCCGCCGCCGATTTTGAAGACTTCCTCGAACCGCGCCCGGACCTCGCGCCGGGCATGGAAGACGAGCTGGAGCGCGTGGTGCGCCATCTGGTGGAGCACCGCTGGCCGTTCCGCCTGCACGCCACCTATAACGAATCCATCAGCCGCATGCTGGACGTCTTCGAGAAGGTGAACCGCGACATTCCGTTCAACGGCCTGCACTGGTTCTTCGACCATGCGGAAACCGTTACCCAGGCCAACATCGACCGCATCAAAGCGCTCGGCGGCGGCATTGCCGTGCAGCACCGCATGGCGTTCCAGGGCGAGTACTTTGCCGAGCGCTACGGCATCGAAGCCACCCGCCACACGCCGCCGGTGGCGAAAATGCTCGAGACCGGCGTGCCGGTGGGCTTAGGGACGGACGCCACCCGCGTGGCGAGCTACAACCCGTGGACCGCGCTCTACTGGCTGGTCTCCGGCCGCACCGTCGGCGGGATGCAGATGTACGACCATAGCGCCCGTCTGGATCGCGATACCGCCCTGATGCTCTGGACCCAGGGCAGCGCGTGGTTCTCCAGCGAGCAGAATCAGAAGGGGCAGATCAAGGTCGGCCAGCTCGCCGACCTGGCCGTGCTGAGCAAAGACTTCTTCCGCGTGCCGGAAGAGGAGATCAAGGGCATCGAGTCCGTCCTGACCGTGGTCAACGGCGACATTGTGTACGCCGCAGGCGCTTTTGGCCCGCTCGCGCCGCCGGCCATTCCGGTCCTTCCCGAGTGGTCCCCGGTGGTGAAGGTACCGGGCCACTACCGCAGCGCGCCGCCGCAGGCCGCCCGCGTCGGGATGAGCGCCATCCATCACTGCAGCGGCCCGTGCGGGGTTCACAGCCACCAGCATGATTTCGCCCGCACGTCAGAGATGCCGGTGTCCGACGATAACGCTTTCTGGGGGGCGCTGGGCTGCAGCTGCTTTGCATTCTGATGAAAAACACCTTTACTCCGCCCCGGGTCGACCTGGGGCTGTTCTTCCTGCGCCTGACCGGCAGCCTGCTGCTGCTGTACGTGCACGGCCTGCCGAAGGTGCTGCACTTAAGCGAAGAGCTGACGCGCATTGAAGATCCATTCGGCTTCGGGCCCTGGGCGAGCCTGATCCCGGCGATTGTCGCCGAGGTGATCTGCCCGCTGTTTATCATTGCGGGCGTGTACACCCGCCTGGCGTGCCTGCCGATTATCGCCGTGCTGCTGGTGGCGATGCTGGCGGTCCACCCGAACTGGTCGATTGCCGAAGGGCAGTTTGGCTGGCTGCTGATGATTATCTTCATCACCCTCGCCCTCACCGGGCCGGGCCAGTGGCGGCTGCAGCGTAAGGCTACGGAGAGGTTCGCATGACCCAGGTTAACGACGTTCGCGACGCCCATGTCGAGACGACGCCCGCACCGACGGTTTCGCCCTGGCAGCCGCTGAGCCAGCCGGTGTTCCGCATGCTGTGGATCGCCACGGTGGTCTCTAACGTCGGCTCATGGATGAGCGACGTTGGCATCAACTGGAGCATGCTGACCCTGAGCGCCGACCCGCTGGATATCGCGCTGGTGCAGGCGGCCAGCAGCCTGCCGATGTTCCTCTTCGCCCTGCCGTCCGGGGTGATGGCGGACATCGTCGACCGTCGTAAATACCTGCTCTTCTCCCAGCTGTGGGTGTTCATCGCCGCCGCCGGGCTGACGGTGCTCTCCTTCACCGGACACGTCACCCCCGCCGTTCTGCTGGTGGCGACGTTCCTGCTGAGCGTGGGCGCGGCGATGAGCTCGCCGCCGTTCCAGGCCGTGGTGCCCGATCTGGTGAGCAAGCCGGAGCTGGGCGCCGCCGTGGCGCTGAACTCGCTGGGGGTGAACATCAGCCGGGCGATTGGCCCGGCGCTGGGCGGTTTTCTGCTGTCGCTCGCCGGGCCGTGGATGGTGTTTGCCCTGAACGCGCTGTCCGTGGTCGGCGTGGCGTGGGTGCTGTGGCGCTGGCGTCCGGCACCGTCCATACAGCGCCTGCCGCCGGAGCACTTCTTCTCCGCGGTGCGCTCCGGCATCCGCTACGTGCACGCCGCGCCGGTGCTGCGCAACGTGCTGGTGCGCACCGTGGCCTTCTTCGTTTTCGGCAGCGCGGGCTGGGCGCTGCTGCCGCTGGTGGCGCGCCGCGAGCTGGGCTTAGGCTCGGCGGGCTACGGCGTGATGCTGGCGTGCATTGGCCTGGGGGCGATTGCCGGGGCCATTCTGCTGCCGCGCCTGCGCCAGCGGCTCGACGCCGACCGCCTGATGGTGGCCGCCAGCCTGACCTTTGCCCTCACCATGCTGGCGCTGGCGTTCGTGCGCCACGTCTGGCTGCTCAACCTGTTTGAGTTCTTCACCGGCTTCGCGTGGATTGCGGTGCTTTCAACGCTGAACCTCGGCGCGCAGCGCAGCGCCGCCCGCTGGGTGAAGGCCCGCGCGCTGGCGGTGTACCTGACGGTGTTCTTCGGCTCGATGACCGCGGGCAGCGCCATCTGGGGGCAGATCGCTTCCCGCTTCGGCACCCCGACCTCGCTGGTGGTCGCCACGCTGGGGATGGTGCTGGCGAGCGCGACGGTGTTCCGCTGGAAGCTGGGGAAAGATCCGGATCTGAACCTCGACCTGAGCGGCCAGCCGCTGGACGGCGTGGAGATCGATCTGCCCAACGAGCGCGGCCCGGTGCTTGTATCGCACGAGTACATCATCGACCCGCAGAACACCAAGGCCTTCCTGGAAGCCGTCCACGAGCTGCGCCGGGTGCGCCGCCGCGCCGGGGCGATGAGCTGGGCGGTATACGAGGATATTGAGCGTCCCGGCCTGTTTATCGAGACCTTCCTGATGGGCTCGTGGATCGAGCATCTGCGCCAGCAGGAGCGCCACACCATGAATGACCTCCTGCTGCAGAGCCGCGTTCTGGCTTTTCATCAGGGCACAACATCACCGGCAATTCGCTACCTGGTCGCGCCGGTATAACCATAACCATCACCTGCACAGGAACACACTATGACAACGTTTAAGGCAAAAGACGGCACGCAGATTTACTACAAAGACGGCGGCGCGGGCAAACCGGTTCTCTTCAGCCACGGCTGGCCGCTGGACGGCGACATGTGGGACAGCCAGCTGAACTACCTGGCCGAGCACGGCTTCCGCGCCATCGCCTTTGACCGTCGCGGCTTTGGCCGCTCGGATCAGCCGTGGAACGGCTACGACTACGACACCTTTGCGTCCGACATCAACGACCTGATCACCACCCTGGACCTGCAGGACGTGACGCTGGTGGGCTTCTCCATGGGCGGCGGCGACGTGACCCGCTACATCAACAACTACGGCAGCGCGCGCGTGGCCGGTCTGGCGCTGCTGGGCGCGGTGACGCCGATCTTCGGTAAATCCGACTCCTTCCCGCAGGGTGTGGATCAGAGCGTGTTCGACGGCATTCGCGACGGACTGCGTAAAGATCGCGCCCAGTTCATCAGCGACTTCGCGACGCCGTTCTACGGCATCAACGCCGGGCAGACCGTCTCTGCCGGTGCCCTGACCCAGACGCTGAACATCGCCCTGCTGGCGTCTTTGAAGGGCACCATCGACTGCGTGACCGCGTTCGGCGAAACCGACTTCCGCCCGGATATGGCGAAAATCGACGTGCCGACGCTGGTGATCCACGGCAGCAACGACCAGATCGTGCCGTTTGAAAGCACCGGCAAGCTGGCGGCAGAGATGATCAAAAACGCCACGCTGAAGGTGTACGACAACGCGCCGCACGGCTTTGCGCTGACCCACCAGGACCAGCTTAACGAAGACCTGCTGGCGTTTGTGAAGTCGCTGTAATGCTTTAAAAGCGAAGCCTGATGGCGCTTCGCTTATCAGGCCTACAAGGGCTGGTCCTGTAGGCCGGGTAAGGCGCAGCCGCCACCCGGCGCTTTCGCAGACGCGTTCCGCTCCGCCAGCAGCCGACAAATCTCCGCGTGCTTCTCCTCGGTAAAGGTAAAGCGTGACATAAACACGATTCGGATCAGCGACCCTATCGCCGGCAGCAGGCAGATCCCGAAGAACAGCCCCGACAGCACGCCTTCGCTCTGGATTTGCGCCTGCGGCACGTAGCCAATCATCGTCAGGAACACGCCGATTAACCCGCCGCCCACCGCCACCGACATCTTGCCGGTAAAGGTCTGGCCGGAGAAGGTGATCGCCGCGCAGCGCTTGTGGGTGTGGTACTCCGCGTACTCGATGGTGTCGGCGATCATCGACGAGGTGAGGATGTTGGTCATCATCACGAACAGGGTGCTCAGGCCGAGCAGAATAAACAGCATCGTTACCTGCTGATACCCGACAAACCACATCACCACGCGCACCGCCACGTCCAGCCCGCAGAGGATCATAAACAGCTTCCGCTTCTGCATCCGGCGCGTCAGCATCGGGGCGACCAGACACAGCACCGCCGCCACGATCCCCATCACGCCAATCGCCATCTGCAGGCTGCCGTCACCCAGGTTGTTGATAAAGAAGTAGATATACAGCCCGCCCGCCACGTTATGAAACACGCAGAAAAAGAACGACAGCAGGACGATAAACAGCGGCTTGTTCTGGCGCAGGTTGTGGAAGGTGTCGCGGATGGTCACCTTTTCCGGGCTCGGCGGCACGCGCTCTTTGATCTGCATAAAGCCGTTGAGCATCAGCGGCAGGCCCACCAGCATCATCACCAGCGCCGCCATAAAGTAGCCTTTATCGTTGCTGTACTGGGCGAAGAACGCCGCCAGCTTCGGGAAGAAGATGTTGGCGCAGGCAATCCCCGCGTTGACCCCAAGCATCGCCGCCGTCACCGCGCGGGTGCGCTGGGCGGAGTCGTTGGTCATCACCGACGACATCGACCAGAACGGGATATCGGAGATGGCGTACAGCGTCCCCCACAGGATGTAGGTCACCCCGGCGTAGAGAATTTTGGTGGTCATGTCCGCTTCGATTTTATAGAACGACAGCAGCGTGACGCCGGTGATCAGCAGCGGGGCGATCAGCAAAAAGTGGCGAAACTTGCCGAACCGGCTGTTAATGGTGTCCATAATGCTGGCAAACAGCGGATCGTGAACCGCGTCCCACGCGCGGGCAATCAGGAAGATGGTGCTCGCCGCCAGCGCCGAGATCCCCAGCACGTCGGTGTAAAAATAGTTAATAAACGAACCCACTAAACCAAAGCTAAAACACTGACCTAAACCATAGCCAAAATAAGACCACAACTCGCGAGACGGTATTTTCATTGTCATTGCCATTGATATATGCCTGCCTGGTTGCCCGGCGGTCGGCCGCCGGGTCGATATTATTAGCCCTTAACTTTCGGGGCGATCTTGCGCAGCTGCTGCATTAATGCGATTTCACGGCGCGAGAACGGAATGCCGTTCTCCTCGAACACGTCGTGGAACCAGAGGCGGCAGTAGTCCGTGGACTCCTTCATCACCACCGGCCACGGCAGCCACGTCTGGGTTTTACCGCGCACCAGCCCCCACTGGTACGGCGCGACCTTCGCCGCGTACATCAGCGGAAGCTGCTCTTCGATGGTGCTGCCCACGTGGCGCGCCAGCCATTCGGTGCAGAACAGCGGGCGACCGAGCTTTTGCAGCTGCTGGATAATCGCCGTCATCCGCCCCGTGTGGGTGTAGGCGTGGAAGCTCACCACGTCCGAGAGCGCCAGCGCGGTCTGGTCCAGCGGATGCTGGAAGAACGTCTCGCCCTCCTCTTCCGGCGGCAGACGCCACGCGCAGACGGTGAGCGGCTGGGTAGGGTCTTCTTCACGCACCCACTGGAACGCCAGCTTCATCAGCGCGTGGGCGCAGGTCTCCAGCTTCGCGTCGTACTGCACCTCCTGCGTGCCGGTCGTAAAAATGCCGCGGTTGCCCGGCTCGTTATACAGATCCCACAGCAGCACGCGCCTGTCGTCGCGGAACTGGCGGACAACGTCGCGGATATAGCACTCAATGTCTGCCCAGCAGTCGGGATCGCACACCTTGTCGCGCCCCGGGCTCGCCGCCGCCTGGCTGTTGTGCTTGCCCGGCACGGGCGGCTTTTGCGGGCCGAGGTACGGCTCGTCGCCGGAGAAGCCGCAGTCGTCCATCAGGGTCAGCATGGTGCTGAACCCGCGACCGTCGGCAATCGTCAAAAAGCGGTCGATGCGCGCCATCAGCCCGTCGCGGTCGTGCTCCCAGACGATAAACGGCAGGTTGATGCGCAGGGTGTTGTAGCCCGCGTCCGCCGCCCAGCCCAGCTCTCGGTCAATCGTCCCGGCGTCGAAGGTCTCTGCCTGCCATATATCGGTCCAGTTCACCGCCGTCGACGGCAGATAGTTAAACCCGCACAGCCAGCCTTTTTGCTCATACCACGCCTGTGCCTGCTCCCTGCTCCACTGCTCTTTCATTACGCGTCCTCTTACTGATAATATTTAGCTAATAAATATTAGTTGCAGGATAAATGCGCAAATCACGGCGTTTAGAAAAGCGATGCCCCTCACAAAGTTCGCGCTTCGATGAATGAGAAACGTGATCGACGGCGCGTAAGCGTGCGGTTAGGGTATGATGCGAATTCGCGAAAGGGAGAGGACGGATGAAGCGAAAAACGAAAGTGACGATGAACGATATTGCGCGGGCGGCAGGGGTGTCGCAGGCGACGGTATCGCTGGTGCTTAACCAGTCCCGCAACATCAAGCTCAGCGACGACACCCGCCAGCGGGTCATTGGCGTCGCTACCGAGCTCGGCTACGACCGCCTCCCCGCCGTTCACGCCCCGCGCAACCAGGAAGAGATCGCCCTGCTGGTCAGCTCCATGCAGAGCTTCGACCCGTTTATCGACGCCATCAGCCAGGCGCGGGAAGCTGCGTGGCGCAACGAGACCCTGCTCACCGTCTACGACTACGGCGACGACATCGAGCTGGCGCTGAACATCATCCGCCAGCTGGAGAAGCGCAACTGCATCGGGATTATTCTCGCCTCACCGGTCACCACGCTGGTGGACATGACGGCGTTCCAGGACTGCACCCGCATCCCGCTGGTGCTGCTCAACCAGCGCGACCCCGGCTCGCCGCTGCTGCCGTCGTTTATCCCGGACGACTACGCCAACGCCTTCCAGGTCACTAAACACCTCATCGCCTGCGGGGCCACGCGCATCGCCCACATCACTGGCGAGAGCTGGATGGAGGCCTCGCGCCAGCGTCTGGCGGGCTACCAGGCGGCGCTGCAGCAGGCCGGACTCGCGTACGAAGACGACCTGGTGCGCCAGACCAACTGGCAGTTCAGCGAGTCCTTTACCGCCACTACTTCCCTGCTGGAACTGGCCGAGCGCCCGGACGCCATCTTCTGCGCCAGCGACTGGCTGGCGATTGGCTGCTATCAGGCGCTGGCGGTGAACGGCGTGCGCATTCCGCAGGACATGCTGCTGGCGGGCTACGACGACCAGAAGATCTCCGAGCAGCTCACCCCGCCGCTGACCAGTATCCAGCTGCCCTACAGCGAGCTGGGGCGGCTGGCGGTGGAGTACCTGTGCAATCAGGAAGATGCCGCCACGCACGTGACGCTGGCGGGCAGGCTGAAGGTGCGCGCCTCAAGTCTCGTCTGAGGTAAACACCATGCCCGCATAGGGCTTCTCGCGACACGCCGCCAGCCGCGCGGCGAGACTGCCCACATGCAGCTCCAGCTTGTGACCGTCCGGATCCAGAAAATAGAACGACGCCCCCTCGCTTTTGTTCTGCTTCCAGACGGTGACGCCCGCCTGTTCAAGCCTGTGCGAGAACGGTTCAAAATCCGCTTCCGCCACGGTAAACGCGTAGTGGCTGTAGTCGCTCTCCTGCGGCGGCACGTACCGGCGCGCCTCGTCGTACGACAGGCAGACCCACAGATCGCCGCAGGTGAGATAGGCCCCGGTATTCCAGCGGGCGTGCAGCGCAAGCCCCAGCAGCTCGTGCCAGAAGGTGACGCTTTTTTGCAGGTCGCTGACCGCGAGGGTCAGATGGTTGAGTGATTGCAGCATGACGTGCCCTTTTGTTTTTCGCGCCGGACGTGGTACGGTAAAGAGATGAACATAAACCACGCCGTGCTCACCGTAAACCGCTGGTGGCTGCCTTCTTAAAGGCGGCACGGAGTTGTTTTCCCCATTTTCAGATAGCCGCCGAAAGGCGGCTTTCTCACATCTAAGACCCCTTTCGGCAACTGCCCATTAAGGAGTCTTTATGAACGCACCCACCATCCTCACCGGCGACCGCCCAACCGGCCCGCTGCATCTTGGCCACTTCGTCGGATCGCTGCGCCAGCGCGTGGCGCTCCAGCAGACGCACAGCCAGTTTGTGCTGATTGCCGACCTGCAGGGGCTGACCGACAACGGCAGCAACCCGCAAAAGATCCGCGACAACATCCCCGAAGTGCTGGCCGACTACCTCGCCGCCGGCATCGACCCGAACCTGACTACGATCTGCCTGCAGTCCGCCCTGCCCGCCCTCGCCGAGCTGACGATGCTGTATATGAACATCGTCACCGTTGCCCGCGTGGAGCGTAACCCGACGGTGAAAAACGAGATCGCGCAGAAGGGTTTCGCCCGCTCGCTGCCGGTCGGGTTTATGGCCTACCCCATCAGCCAGGCGGCGGACATCACCGCGTTTAAGGCCGAGTGCGTGCCCGTCGGCGACGACCAGCTGCCGATGATTGAGCAGACCAACGAGATTGTGCACAAGATGAACAGCCTGCTGCCCGCCCCGGTGCTGCGCCACTGCAAGGCGATACTGAGCGACACCAGCCGCCTGCCCGGCATCGACGGCAGCGCCAAGATGTCGAAATCGCTGGGCAACACGCTGCACCTTTCGGCCAGCGAAGAGACGATCCACCGTGCGGTCAGCGCCATGTACACCGACCCGAACCACCTGAAGGTGAGCGACCCGGGGCAGATTGAGGGGAACGTGGTGTTTACGTATCTCGACGCGTTTCATCCGGACAAAGCCAAAGTGGCGGCGATGAAGGCGCACTATCAGGTAGGCGGGCTTGGGGACCGGGTTTGCAAGAACGAGCTGGAGGGGTGTTTGCAGGAGCTGATTGGGCCAATGCGGGAGCGGAGGGCGATGTATATGCGGGATAAGGGGGAACTGATGGCGATTCTGAAGCGCGGGACGGAGCGGGCGCAGGGGGTGACGCAGGCGACGTTGAGGGAGGTGAAGGTTGGGCTGGGGGTGCCGGTGTTTTGAGGGCGATATAAATAATAACCCCGGCGCAGGGCCGGGATATTTATCAGGCGTTGCGCTTAATCACCGGAATATCGCCGGTGTCATTTAATGCACCCGGAAATGTTTTCAGCCACTGCGCGACTTTCTGCTTATTTATATTCACCACACTCATACCTTCCAGGCATCCCCATAATTCTCTTGTATGCTGCGGCGTAATCACAATGCAGTCTTTCATGGCGCGGATTTTTACGGGCATACCGTTGATAAAACCTGCACGGTTCAACCAGTCGCCGCCCAGCAGAAGGTATTTCATGTCGATGCGCGCATACAATTCGCAGCAGGCGGCACTGTCCTGTGGCGTTTCCGCGCGGGGATGGACGGGTGCCACGTTAGGCTGGTTGCCGTGCAGTCGGCGGGCGCTGTTTTTGCGTACCAGCTCGCGGTTTTCAATCATGCCGGTGAAAGCGTCTGATTCTGTTTTGCAAACAGTAAACTCTGACTTAAAATTCGTCGCAGCCATTTTCAACTCCATTCTAGTTGGTTGTGGTTAGCGGTATGGGGGTGTTGCAGCACCTTCATATCGCGAATTCTCTCTTTAAATATTCCTTGATACTTCCTTTGCCGTTCGGCGTAATTTCTGGTGCTCATTATACAGGACTGAATATAAATACAGCAGTTTGGTGTGGGGTAAATTTGGAATTTGCGAGGGAGATTCAGGAAATAACGGTAGGTATTTTTTAATTCGAGAAACAACAACGCTTCGGCCTGAAAATCACTTCAACTCCCCTCTTCCAGATATCTGTTCGTTCGCATACCTGGCGCTAATGCCGCATTGATTGCCGCTACATCGTTCTCTCAAACCTCTCAAACCTCTCAAAAATTCATCAAACCTATAGATTAACGATTTACATCACCCTGATTTTGTTATGTGATCCTGTTACAGGCTTTAGTAACGCCCTGCCCAGCCAACCGTAACAGGACTTCATCGATGGAATTTTATCAGGCCGATCCGACGCTTGAGAACTACTGGCGTGGTGTGATCCTCTTTGGAAGGAACGTCGCATCTTACAAGTTCGCGCTGGCGTCGGCGTTGTATGAAGTGGATAAGACGGGCAGCGATTTGATAACGCTCGACCAGCTTGCCGTGCCGTTCAGCCGTTATCTTTGCGAGCACCTGAAGCATGCGCCAAAACAGATCACCTCCCGCAGCAGCCAATTTCTGGAAACCTGTCTGAAGTTCAACAGAGGTGAAATCACCCATGCCCAACTCATTGAAGCGACGGTGCACCTTGGCTTTAACAACGTGATCGATGCCTTTCATTACGTGAACCAGGGCGAGATCGATAAACGTTTTTTCCTTGATGAGCGCAAAACCAACACCGGGATCCGCCTGACGGATAACTTCTATTTACTGGGCGAACGCCTGCAGTATAAAAACCTCGCCTTTGAAACTAATGCCCGCTGGAACCTGGTGGAACAGGCCTGGTCGATGGGGATTTCACGTAATCTTGTGGGCGTGGAGTTCGACGAAGATAATCAGCTGTTATTCACGAGGGTGAACGCGCGTCGCGTAGACATCACTAGCTGTCGCGACAGCCTGAATGGTTACCAGAAAGGACGGTGTTTTTACTGCTTCAAACCCATCAGCCTGGTACCGGGAAACGCAGAGCTGGCGGACGTCGATCACTTTATTCCCTGGGCTGCCCGCAATGAAGTGAGCAATATTAACGGTGTATGGAACTTAGTGCTGGCCTGTCGTTGCTGTAACCGTGGCGTCGAAGGCAAATCTGCACGCATTCCCGACCTCAGGCTCCTGCAGCGGTTACACACCCGCAATGAGTATTTTATTCAGAGCAAACTGCCGTTACATGAGACGATTGTTCAACAGACAGGGCAGCGTCCTGAAGCACGGAGAAGCTTTCTTCAGCGTAACTGGCAGGCTGCGCTGGACAAACTTATCCATACCTGGAAACCCAACGCGGAAGGCGAGGCAACGTTTTAATGACACTTCACTACTATCAGAACCACGCACAGGATTTCTTTGATGGCACGGTCAATGTCGATATGACCCCGCTTTACGAGGCCTTCACCCAACATCTGGCTCACGGCGCACGGATTCTGGATGCGGGCTGCGGTTCAGGCCGGGACGCAAAAGCCTTTCATGAGATGGGTTATCAGGTGGATGCTTTTGATGCCTCTTCCGCGATGGTGGAACTGGCAAAGCAACATACCGGGTTACCCGTGCAGCTAATGACCTTTTCAGAGATCGACGGTAAAGCGCAGTACGATGGGATCTGGTGCTGTGCATCTTTGCTGCATGTCCCCTCTTCTGAGTTACCTGCCGTGATGCAGAAGCTTGCGGATGCGCTTAAGCCTGGAGGCGTATGGTACGTATCCTTTAAGTATGGCAATGGTGAACGCGTGCAGGGTGAAAGACGGTTTACGGATCTGGATGAAGAGGGGTTGCGTGCATTGCTGAGGGAGGTTCCGGGGATTGAGTTAGCTTCGCTGTGGGCGACTCAGGATAACCGCCCGGACAGAGATGAGAGATGGCTGAATGGGATACTACGAAAAAGCGCCGCTTGATCATCAGGCGGTGCTAATCGACACGGAATAAGCGAGCTCAGTAATTCATCACCTTGGTCAGCTCAACTTCACCCGTAGCGGCATTAAAGTACAAATAGAAAATGTCCCCTTTTACCTGGTCGGGTTTTGACCAGATTTCCTTATCCCCCAGGCGACGCTTTTCCTTTGTGTATCCCTGCGTTTCGAGATACGTGCGCAACGGTGCTACACCAGTAGCCCCTTTAAAGAAGATGCTATTTGAAGGGGCATAACCATCACCGGGATGCGCCTCGAAATAGTAGTCGTCCGTGATACGCGGGGCGTTTTCAATATCCTTGTCAGTCAGCGTGTGATAGTGGAAAAAGTCATTTTGGGTGTAAACCGTCGTTTCATCAGAACCCGATGCCACGAGCCAGACAAACAACCATCCGAGGATAAAGACGGTGACAATCGAGAGTGCACACCACTTCAGGATTTTTAAAAGGATTGTCATAGTTTAGCTCCCATGAATGAGAGCGATGTCCCATCGTCTGTAATGACCTTCACCACTCCGGATGCAAAATCGTCCCACGGCCGAAGCCATGTCATAAAATGCGGAAGATTGACCGTATACGGCAGATGCCGCACACACTGGTCCTGTGGATCAGGGAAGAGAATCGGACGGAAGCCAGGGTTTTTATGGGAACCGATAGCGCCGTAGTAATCCCACCGGCGAATGGCTGATTCATAGCTCACGGGCTTGAGACGATAGCCGTACCGGCCAGGAATAATTGCCCGGTAGAACCCGAACAGGTCAGACACTAAATCCTCGCCGCTAAAGCCGCTGTCCGTATACCAGGAGAATGATCGCAGACTTTGCAGGCCTTCAAATCTGGATGCAGTGTTCATCATCATCGCTAGCATGATTCTGTTAATGTCTTCGGTGCTCCGGCCACGCTTGATTTCCCAGTGAGAGAACTTCCCCACGCCGAGCCGCGATTTGAATTTTAAGACGCCCATATCTTGCCGATACATGACGGAATAAGATGGCTTACCGCTACGCTCTCCTTCAACGAATTGACGTTTGAGCGTTGCCACGTCATTGCCACGGGCATGTCCCATATCAAGCCAGCCCAACACCTCGGTGTAGACGATTCCTCTGTCGAGAACGTCGAATAGTGCCCCATCCTTTATCTCTCTTCTGGTGCTCATGCTTACATCTCCATATGTAGTCTAACTGGCTATGTTATAGACGATTTTTAATTCAGTCCAGCCGACTATGAGAAAGGGAAATCGATGCTTTATGCCTGTAATCCTGAAAGGTAAACTGGGTTAACTCACAAGAGCTGTAAATCACGCATCGCTTAAAAGCTGATACGCAAAGCCGTGCGTACAAACGCAGGAAGGCATATGACAAGTCGTCCCCAGATGATAATCAACGTATTACAGGCTAATCCCGGTCAGCAGTTCACTGCCCGTCAACTGGCGCAGAAAATCATCGATCACTACAGCGCAGAACTGGCTGAAAAACGTAAAAATCCACGTTTTGCCAGCGATGAAGCTTTTTTAAGCCAAATTACCGCTGAGGTTGGTGGCAGTCGGACTGTTAAAGCGAAAGCTATGTGTCCACAGGTGATGACGCGTGATAAGCCAAGACCACGATTGTTTTATTGGGGAGAATCTGTGGTTGAAAAGGTGGATGCCAATATTTCCCCCGAACCAACGGTTGAAACGGTTAGCTTTACCGAGCATTCGTTGTATCCGATCCTGATTGATTATCTCTCTCAGGAAGAAGGTCTGTTGTGCCGCCGTATTGACGAAAAGCGTTCTACCAACAATAAGGGACTGGGAGGAAACCATTGGTTATACCCCGATATTGTTGCACTGGAGCCCCTGGATAAAGAGTGGGATGATGTGGTTCAAAACTGTGTCCGCCATAGTGAAGGGCGTTTGACACGGCTGTGGTCTTTTGAGGTGAAAAAACAGCTAAACCGTAGCAATGTGCGTGAATGTTTCTTCCAGGCAGTCAGCAATTCCAGTTGGGCGCATTTCGGTTATCTGGTGGCGACTGAAATTAACGAAGATAAACAGCGTAGCGTGGAGCGTGAACTTCAGATGCTCTGTGCGTTGCACGGTATTGGGGTGATCCTCCTGGATCCGCATGATTTCTCTAATAGTCAGACGTTGATCCCAGCGCGTGAACGTACCAGTGTGGACTGGCAGTCAGTTAACCGTCTGGTGGAAGAGAACCGGGATTTTAAAGATTTTATTGAGCTGGTGGGGGAATATCATCAGACTGGGAAAATCCATAAAACACTTTGGAATAAATAGTAGCTGGATAGATTATTATCAGTTCTAAGCTGATACATATAAGAATGGCAAACCCTTTAAAGGGCTTGCCATTCTGTTCAACCCACAACTTTGTATCATGAGTTGAAGCATCTATATTTTCCCACCCACTCCTTTAAATTTTTCAACAAACGCTGCGATTTTTTGGAAAACGCTTTGCTTTTTTGTGAGGTATTCGGGATTTAGTGGGCTCATTTTGGGCAAAACAGCATTGAGCTCTGTGCCATTGTCGCTGGCAAACTCTCGTTTAAGAGAAGTGGTAATATAACGTTTAGCTGCCTCTTCATTCAGACTTTCGGATCCAATTAACTCTTGTGCTTCGCGCAGTTGTTCTACCCGTGCAAAAGCAAAGAAGGCATCTATAATACTGGCCTTGTCATTAATTTTGTCCAGGTCTGTT
Organism: Enterobacter sp. 302C9; assembly: GCF_034106085.1. Taxonomy (NCBI): domain Bacteria; kingdom Pseudomonadati; phylum Pseudomonadota; class Gammaproteobacteria; order Enterobacterales; family Enterobacteriaceae; genus Enterobacter; species Enterobacter sp. 302C9. Next base: position 8,194 of record NZ_JAWNBW010000005.1, on the reverse strand, counting down.
TGATTGATAAAATCAACGACTAAACTTTCTTTAGCTCGACTTCCAAGGCTGGCACGTATTAACCTACGAACTTCATCAATTAAGCCTGCTTTACTTTTATTCTTACGGTTGTGTTCAAAAATCAGCTCGAGAATATAATCAAGATTAATTTCTTGCGACTTCAGTAAATCTATCTCGAAGACAACGTCATCCCAATCAATAGTCGATTTTTCTTTTTCAGCGGTAGATTTTTCCCGACGCAGCCAATCGCGAACATCGTTATAAGTTGAACGGTAGTCCTGAACTTTCCGTTCAGACGGCATTTTAATCGTTTGCAGCATCGCCAGATCCTCATCGCTTAAATAATGCAGGGCCTTGAACTCCTCAACTGCCTCAGGATCGTTGATGTTAATGTTCTGCAAGGCCTTCAGGCTGGCAAACTCGTCGTAGTTTTGCAGCACGTTCTCAACGCGTAAATACTCGCCGAAGAGTTTCACAAAGGCTTTTTTGTCGGACTCTTTCTCAATGGCAGAAGGATCGGGAAAGCGTTGCTCTAACTCCCTTACCACATCCACAAAGCCGCGTCTTGCCTCACCAGTGACTACATCGGTAAAGCCTTCCATATACTCCTTGTAGCTTTTCTCGAGCACTACGTTCTTGGTGTTTTTATCGCCAAACAAGGTGATGGCGTCAATTGTCGCTTGCTCCAGGTCACGGAAGGTAACAATATTGCCAAAGGTTTTGGTTGCGTCAAAAATACGGTTGGTACGTGAATAGGCTTGCATCAAACCGTGATAGCGCAGGTTTTTATCCACAAACAAGGTGTTCAGTGTCGGTGCATCAAACCCGGTCAGGAACATACCGACCACAATCAGCAAATCGATCTCCTTAGCCTTAACTTGCTTGGCTAGATCGCGGTAATAGTTTTGAAACCCCTTGCTTTCCACGCTGAAGTTGGTTTTAAACAGCTCATTGTAGTCAGCTATGGCGGCACTTAAAAACTCTTTGGCACTGCTGTTCATTGCCGATACGTCAAAACTTTCATCCAGAATATCGCCTACGGCATCCTGTTCCTCATTGGCAACAAAAGAGAAAATGGTGGCAATTTTTAGTGGCTTATCGCTGCCTTTTTGCAAGTCTTTGAACGATTCGTAATACAGCTTGGCGGCATCCACGCTGCTCACGGCAAACATCGCATTAAACCCTTTTGCCCCTGCGTGCAGGCGATGCGTTTTTTGCCGAAAGTTATTCAGGATGTACTGCGAAATTTCTTTTATACGGATCGGATGCAATAAAGCTTGCCTGTTTTCCGCCGCGTTGAGCTTTTTTTCGTCCTGTTCGCTTTCAATGGCTTTGAAATGCGGGCGCACATCGTTGTAGTCCACTTTGAACTTGAGCACCTTTTCATCTCTAATCGCATCGGTGATCACATAAGAGTGCAGCTCCCGGCCGAATACACTAGCCGTGGTGTCTGCCCCCAGAGCATTTTGCGGAAAAATCGGTGTGCCGGTAAAGCCAAACTGATAGAACTTCTTAAACTTTTTCTTTAAGTTCTTCTGGGCTTCACCAAACTGACTCCGGTGGCATTCATCAAAGATAAACACCACCTGTTTGTTATAAATGGGCAGGTCGTTTTCGCTCTTCATCAGGTTATTGAGCTTCTGGATGGTGGTGACGATGATTTTATTGTCATCTTTATCCAGATTGCGCTTGAGTCCTGCGGTGCTGTCAGAGCCGTTCACACTATCCGGCGAAAAACGCTGGTACTCCTTCATTGTCTGGTAATCCAGATCTTTACGATCCACCACGAAGAAAACTTTATCGATGAACTCCAGCTCAGTGGCTAAGCGCGCTGCCTTGAAGCTGGTCAAGGTTTTACCAGAACCTGTGGTGTGCCAGATATAACCACCGCTTTCCGTGTTGCTCCAGTTTTTAGCCTGATAGGCGCTATTGATCTTCCACAAGATGCGCTCGGTAGCGGCAATCTGATAAGGGCGCATCACCAGTAGTGCATCGCTCACATCAAACACCGAATAATGCAGCAGCACATTGAGCAGGGTGTCCTTCTGGAAAAAGGTTGCAGTAAAGTCCTTGAGGTCTTTCAGCAAGCTGTTATCAGCTTTCGCCCAGTTCATGGTGAAGTCGAAGCTGTTTTTGTTGCGCTGGGTGGTATTGGCAAAATAACGGCTATCGGTACCGTTGGAAATCACAAACAGCTGCAAATACTTGAACAAGGAATGTTCGCTGTTAAAACTCTCTTTACTGTATCGGTGCACCTGATTAAAGGCTTCGCGGATCGCCACGCCGCGCTTTTTCAGTTCCACTTGCACCAACGGCAAGCCATTCACCAGAATAGTGACGTCATAACGATTGGCATGACTGCCCTGTTGCTCAAACTGCTTGATGACTTGAACTTTATTGCGGGCAATGTTTTTTTTGTCCACCAGGTAGATGTTTTGGATATGACCATCGTCAAACACAAAATCATGGATATAATCGTTGTGTATTTTGCGGGTTTTATCGACGATACCATCGCTCGGCTTGTCCAGCCAGGTCCCCACAAACCGCATCCACTCACCGTCAGAAAACCACATGTTGTTCAAGGTCTGCAACTGCTCGCGCACGTTGGCCAGTAACTTATCAGGCGTATTTAAACCGGGCTCATACTCGTAGCCCTGATTGTATAAATCCTGAATGAACTCCCGTTCCAGGTCACCTTCACTCTGATAGCTTTCATTAAGCTGCCATTTCTTGACGTATTTATCGAGAACGATAAAGCTATTTGATTCGGCAACAGCCTTGTATTCGTACATGCTTTACCCCTAAATTTTTTCTTTAGTTTTCAGCCTGCTGGAAGCGATACATCGTATTGATTTCATTAACCAGATAACGCAAGACACGTTTGTCGTCTTCAGTGAGATCTGCCACTTCTTCGCCCGCATGTTTCGAGTGGCTGGAGATATTAATAATCCGAGCCTCATACGGATTATTTTTTCCGTCATCAGTTTTTGGCAACAGATCACCCCATTTCTTATAGCCAAGAAACGTAGAGGTTTTTTCCAGTATATTTCTTAAAAAATTAAAGTGATACTTGCTCAACTGACCACTCTCAATGGCTTTTTCGAGTTCTGATTTCAGATAAAGATGATATGAGAACGGCGAGTCATTGGGTTGCTGGACTAATTGAAATGTACCGTCGTCAAGTCTGGTCATCCGATACTTATCAAGCCATTTTTTCTTGTAACCACCGTCATCGCTGTTGAGCTCATTATGCAGAACGTTATAAAAAAGCGGATTGTGAGTGGTTATGATGAATTTGACATCAGAATTGTTTGATTTGATCAGTTGGGCCAAATCTACGGCCAATTCAATCAAATGGTTCTCATCCAGCGAACTGACCGGGTCATCAATAAAGATATACTTCAATTGGTCAAACGCGTTGGTTTCACGCTCGGAGGGCTCAGCAACATTGAGAATATCAATGACCTGTTCGATTAGCGAATAGAAAATGCTCCAGATGAAATTGCTTTCCTCCCCCTTGGATATTTTCAGATTACCTGAGTGTTCATCATGGCCACGCTCAATGGAAAACGTGATTTCTGAGAAGGCTTCTACAGTGATTTCTCCTGTTATTTCATCTCGTTGCTCTTCGTTAAAGCGCGGTGTGAGCTTATCGTTGGTGTAACGCTGAAAGGTCGCAATGATATTTCGATCTTGTCCTTGATCTTTCAATACCCAGTCGGTAAACGAATTGGGCTGGATTTTTAGCCTAGGCTCGGAATCCAGCTCCAGGTCGTTGTCCCAATAGAATAAATCTTCGGTAAACGCATTGTAATATAAGAATTTGTTGCGTGACAACTCTGATTGATCGACCACATCCCCCTCATCCCCAGGGGCAAAAAGCTGCTTAAATTCTCGCGACAGGCGCGTTTTCCCCGTGCCATTAAAGGCATAGATTAACTGTACTTTTTTATTAGCGCCTTTAAGCTGCTGGGCGATTTCTGCTAGCGTCATATCAGGCCACTACCTCTTCAGGCTTGGGAAAGCTCAACAGCAAATCGCGGTAATACTCATATTGTTTTTGGCGTAATGCGATTTCACGTGGCAAGTCTTCGCTGATGGAATTGGTAAGGATATCGAATTTGTCCAGAATGGAAACGATGCGGGCTTGTTCGGCAAGCGATTTTTCAAGATTATTTGGATAAGGGACAGGAATTGAGATTTTTGAAAACCCCTTAATCAATAATGTATTGACCTTGGTTCTGGCCACGTATTTTGCTTTCTCGGCAATGAAAGATGATGTTTGCATGCAATAGGAAACAAACTTCGGGTTCATTGAATGTCGGAAAGCATAGCAGTGATCATGAATTGCCACTTTTTCATCACCAAGCCAAGCCACTGCTTTACCAACATCCTCGACGGTTTCTCCAACATCAGTTATCACTACGTCTCCTGGTTCCGCATAGCGAAGTGACTTGGCCATATCGTTTCTAACCTGTGAAAGCGCATGAGTTGTGAAGACGCCGTACCGAGTGTATATCTCTCCATAGTGAATAGCGCTGATACCATCTTCGACATAATCAGCTTTTGTAAAGCGCTTTCCTCGAATAAATTCGCCAATCTCTTCCAACGCTTTCCATTCTACGACCCCTTCCTTAAAGCTCAACAACAGGTCGCGATAGAAGCTGTACTGTTTTTTACGGGCTGTAAGCTCAGCTGTAAGCTCAGCTTTAAGCTCGGCTGTAAGAGAGGTAAAAGTGTCCAGAGTGCGGACGATTTCGCCCTGGATTTCGAGCGATTTTTTTTGGTTCTCAGGGCAGGGAACGGGAATTTTTTTATAAGAAAAATTTCCAATCCACTGTCGCTTGTGATCACTATCGACCAATTCGCTTGGTAAGGTGTTTAACCAGTAATAAATATATTTAATTAAAAATCTATCTTCATCGCTTGAAGAGATCATCTTCATGGCTGATGATTTTGCTTTAAAATCGAAATTTACCCATTTATTTGCAGTTGTAAAATCATCGAAAATTATTACAGGCCTTTCAGAGGCTTTATATATACCATCAACTTCATCGGTATAACCAAGAATAAATGTTTTACCAGCTGTCAAGACAGGCGTATCAAATTCATCGCTGTAATTTGTCGTAGTCACCAGATATTTGGTTGGCTGCTCATATTGCGTCACATCACCTAGAGGCAACCACTTTATTTCAACTCCATCCAGCAGCCTTTCCATAAAGCTTGTCTTGCTCATGCCCCCAACTCCTTACCTTCAATCTCTGCCACGATGACATCAATCTCTGCCCGCAGCTTGTCAATTTTAGCGACGGTGATTTTTAGCTCGGCATTGAGCGTAGTGATATCAACTACTTCGCGGTTGACTTTGGCTTCGATATAGCTACTCACCGACAGATTGTAATCATTGGCCTTAATATCTTCAAAGTTCACTGACTTAGCAAAATGATCAACATCGGCCTTGCTATCAAACACCTGCATGATTTGCTCAATATGTTTCTCAGTGAGCGTGTTGTTATTGGTTTCCTTCTTAAATAACCCGCTGGCATCGATAAACTGGGTGGTCATATCGGTTTTGTGTTTGGACAGCACCAGAATATTGACGGCGATGGTGGTGCCAAAAAACAGGTTAGGCGCGAGTGAGATCACGGTTTCGACGTAGTTGTTATCCACCAGATATTGGCGAATTTTCTGCTCGGCGCCACCTCGGTAAAAAATACCGGGAAAGCAAACAATGGCTGCGCGACCTTTGCTGGAAAGGTAACTGAGTGCATGCAGCACAAAAGCAAAATCAGCTTTAGATTTGGGCGCTAACACACCTGCCGGGGCAAAGCGATCATCGTTGATCAAGGTCGGGTCGTCTGAGCCGATCCATTTTACCGAGTAAGGTGGGTTGGAGACGATAGCATCAAAGGGTTTGTCATCGCCAAAATGCGGATTACGCAGCGTATCACCAAGTTGGATATTGAACTTGTCGTAGTTGATGTTGTGCAAGAACATGTTCATCCGCGCCAGGTTGTAGGTGGTGTGGTTGAGTTCCTGCCCCCAAAAACCGTCTTCAATAATATGGGCGTCAAAGTGTTTTTTGGCTTGCAGCAACAACGAGCCAGAACCACACGCCGGGTCATAAATCTTGTTGACGCTGGTTTGCTTGTGCATGGCCAGCTGCGCAATCAGCTTGGACACGTGTTGCGGGGTAAAAAACTCACCGCCGGATTTGCCAGCGTTGGCGGCGTAGTTGGAGATCAGAAACTCGTAAGCATCACCGAAAAGATCGATGTGACTACCTTCAAAATCGCCGAAATCTAATTCTGCCACCCCTTTGAGCACTGCCGCCAAACGTGCATTTTTGTCTTTTACCGTATTGCCGAGCCGGTTGCTGGTGGTGTCAAAATCAGCAAACAAACCCTTGATATCGTTCTCTGAAGGGTATCCGCTGGCTGACATTTCAATAGCCGAGAAGATGTCAGCCAAATCGGTATTTAATTTTTCATTAGTACTAGCACCTGCGGCAATGTTAACAAACAAATCATCTGGGTAAATGAAATAGCCTTTGGTTTTAATGGCGTCGTCTTTGATTTCCGGGGTAATAACGCTCCGAGAAAGTGTTGCGTACTTGACACTCTCATCGCCGCCTTCAATGTAGTTGGCAAAATTCTCGCTGATGAAGCGGTAAAACAGAGCGCCTAAAACGTATTGCTTAAAATCCCAGCCATCCACTGCACCGCGTACATCGTTGGCAATCTGCCAGATCTGGCGTTGCAGTGCGGCGCGTTGTTGGGTGCTTGTCATGGTAAAACTCCGGTTTTAATACATTTTTGATAGCCAAAGGCTCATAATTAGTCCTGCATTATAACGATTAAAGAAGTACTAATCATAGCGAATCGCCCCTAATTAGATGGCCCCGATTAACTGGATATGGAGCAGCCCGACTCCCGACTAGATTCCAACAATGATGGTTTTCGCTGTTGTAGAGCTCATCCTTTAACCAGCTCTAGAGCCAATTCCCACAGCTAAAAGGCTTTCCGAACGAACCTTCACATCACTCAGAGCCATAATGAGTATCCTTTCAAGGGTTCTGTGTGGGTACAAACATTATCGAACCACGATATACCCGCATCAGTAAGTTGATGTAGATTGAATCAGGTTGACTTAGGTTGAGTGAAAAGCGAGGAAAGCCTTGCAGATACTGGATTTCAGGCACAAAAAAAGACGTCCGTTGACGTCTATTGATGTTCCGATGGTGCCGAAGGCCGGACTCGAACCGGCACGTATTTCTACGGTTGATTTTGAATCAACTGCGTCTACCGATTTCGCCACTTCGGCACTGAAGGGGATGCGGAAACGTTGTGGATTATACCTGTCGCGCGCCGCCATGCAAGCGACGACGCGCTAAACCCGCGCTAAGTGCCCAAAAAACCAGCGTCCTTCCTTACTCCAGCTCTGACACCGCCAGCCGAATCACCCCCGCCGCCTTCTGCTCCGGCAGCGCCAGCACCTTCGCCCACATCTCCTGCACCATATCGCAGGAAAGCTTCTCTTTGCCCGCCGCCTTCTCCGGCATCTGCAGCAGCTGGATGTCCTCGCCGTACTTATCGGCAAGCGCCTTCATAATCGGCCGCACGTCCTCGACAGCCGCCTCGCGTTCGGCCTGGGTCACGGTGTGGCGGTTTTTGCCGTAGGCCGCGCGCATCATGTCGGCGTCGGCCTGCATGCGCCGCGCCATCAGGTCTTTATCCAGCATGCGCATCGGGTTCACGCCGCCCTTCACCGTCGGGTAGAGGAAGCGGAAGCAGGCGTCGTCGCTCACCTTCTGGATGGCGGCGGTCTGCTCCATGTTGATGGTCATGTAGTTCACCACGTTGGCGTCCGGGGCGTTTTGCAGTCGCGACATCTGCAGATGCAGGATCTGCGGCTGGATGGTGTCGATAATCTGCTGCTCCGTCTCGCCCGCTTTTTGCAGGGCGGCCATCTGGTCGAGGATGCGCTGATGCAGCGCGGGCTCCTGCTCCTTAATCACCTGCCAGGCGGGCATCGCGTTAAGGGCGGAATCCATCTGCCGTTCCGGAGCGCGCTGCCTGTCGAAGAACACCCAGAACGCCACGGCGGCGGCCACCACAACAACCATCACGGTACGGGTCCACGTTTTATTCATCTCGCATCCTTATCCTTGAGTTGTGCCGGTTTACACCGGCAC